>NZ_JASCIR010000013.1 GCF_029968095.1 Streptomyces solicavernae
ACGAGCGACCACTACGCGTTCGGGACCCGCCCCCCCCCCCCCCCCCACCCCCTCCGCCCCGGACGCGGTGCCCCCGGAGCCGTACCACGGCATCTACGGCAGGCCCGCGTTCGTCACGTCCCCTGCACGTCGGCTCATCTGCCCCGCTGGGCGTTCCAGGACGCCCCCATCCGCCCGACGGGCCCCGGGACACGCCCTGGAACACCCGCGACGTACAGCGGCACGGGCGCCCCCGGCGACGAGGGCGACCATGGGGACCAGCCGCGGACGTCCTCGACGCCCTGCGCCCCCAGCACACCCAGGTCGCCGAGCGGGTCGACCGACTCCAGGAGCTGCCCCGGCTCATTCCATCGGCGGCGCCCCGCTCGTGTCCCGTACGACCAGCTTCGGTTCGATCACGGCCTCCCTCGGGTCGAGCGACTGGTCCTCAAGGCGCTCCACCGCGAAGCGGACCGCCTGCCCGGCCACGAGCCCGGCGTCCTGGCGGACCGTCGTGAGGGCGACCGGCATCAGGTGCGAGAGATGGCTGTCGTCGTACCCGACCACCGAGACCTCGCGCGGCACGTCCACCCCGCCGCGCGCGAACGCCATCAACAGGCCCATCGCGCACCGGTCGTTGGAGGCGAACACGGCGGTCGGCAGCGGTGTGCCCCGCTCGCGCTCGGCGATGAGCAGGCGGCCCGCCCGGACACCGGCCGCTTCGCTGTGCTGGCCGGGCACCACCCGGGACTCCTCCTGCAGACCCAGGCGGCGCATCGAGGCGCGGTACGCGCGGCGGCGCTCGGCGGAACCCGGTTCGCGGCCGCCGTCGATGTGCACGATCCGGCGGTGCCCGAGCTCGGCCAGGTGGTCCATGAGCTACGAGCGTGAGGGCATCGCCCTCAACCTGGAGGCGCACCCGGACGACTTCTGCGAGGAGAACAACCCGGCCGTCGACCCGAGGCGTACCTGGAGCCCTTCGCGGCGGCCGGCGTCGAGCTGACCGGGCTCAACGTCAACGGCAACCCGCTTGACCCGCACCCCGAGGCCGGGCCACGGCACGCGGCGGATCTGCGGCGCGCGATCGAGGTGGCGGGTCTGCTCGGCGTACGGCGCGTGGTCACGATGTCCGGACTGCCCGCCGCGGAACCCGGGGGACGGGTGCCGGCCTGGAACGTCAACCCGTGGCACAGCGCGTACCTGGACTCCCTGGAGTACCAGTGGGACCGGGTGGCGGTGCCGTTCTGGCGGGACGTCGAGCAGCTGGCGGCCCGGCACGGAGTCGGGGTGTGCATCGAGATGCACCCGCACAACCTGGTCTTCAACCCGGCCACGCTCAGGCGCCTGGTCGAGCGCACCGAGGCCCGCCACATCGGCGCGGAACTCGACCCGAGCCACCTGTTCTGGCAGGGCATCGACCCGGTGGCGGCCGTCGAGGACCTGGGCCCGCTGGTGTTCCACGCGGCGGCCAAGGACACCCGGCTCAACCCGCGCTGCCGCGTCGACGGCGTGCTCGACGACCGCTTCACCCGGGTCACGCGGAGCCCCCTCTCCCTGGGCGGCCCCTGGACCCTCAACGACTGGCCCACGGAGTCGAGTTGGGACTTCGTGGCGGTCGGCCGCGGCCACGACACGTCGTACTGGCGCGACTTCCTGGCCGCGCTCGCGAGGGTCGACCCGGACATGGCCGTGAACATCGAGCACGAGGACGCGGAGCTGGGCCGCCTTGAGGGTCTGGAGGTGGCGGCCGGGACACTCCGGGCTGCGGCTGCGGCTGCGGCGGCTCCGGCAGCAGGGGGGTGAGGCACCGGGCCGGGCGGCTGCCGACGTCCGGCCGGTGACCCACCACGACACCGGCGGGGTGACGTACGCCGAGTGCTATCTGCGGTGGCTGCGGCACGCGGGGGGGGGCAGGGCACGGCGCTCCGGTCAGCCGGACGGTTCCTGAGGTTCCGGCTGGGTCGAGGGGCGGTTCTGCTGTTCGCCTCTGCGGCCGGTGCCCGCCTCGTCGGTCTCCGGCACATCGCCTTGCGCCGTCTCGGAACCGCCCTCGTCCGGTCCGGTGCCCGGTGTCGGGACGTCCCAGTGGTCCTCGCTCCCGGTGTCGTCGGGGCTCGCCTGCTGGTCCTGCGGGTCGTGGGGTACGGCGTCGGGCTTGCGGGTCGAGGTCTGCGCGGGCTCCCGGTCGTCGGGCATGGTGCGCTCCCTTCACGTTCCGGCGGTCGGCCGCCTGCGGTCGGGGTCGGGTCAGTGGCGCCTGGCCTCCCGGCGGGCGGCCTTCGCGGCCTTCGCCGCCTCCTCGGCCCGGCGCGCGGCCTCCGACTCCCGGCGCCCCTCCTCCTTGAGCTCCTCCCGGTGGAGGGCGACGCCGTCGGTCTGCTTCTTCGCCGCCATGATCCGGGCGAGCTTCGCCCGGACGACGTCCATCTGGTTTCCCATCGTGCTTCCGGCTCCCTTGCCTTGCTCGCGGCTGCCTTGCTCGCGGCCGTCTTGCTCGCGGCCGCCTCGCTCGCGGCCGCGCCGCGCGTATCGCGGGGGTCAGCGCCCCAGCGCGCGGCGGAGTTCCTGCTTGTTCATGGTGGAGCGGCCCTCGATGTTCTTCTTCTGGGCCTCCGCGTACAGCTGGTCCTTGGTGGGTCCCTGCGCTCCGGAGTGCGAGCGCTGCCCGCCGCGCTCCGGGGCGGACTTGGGGTCCTTCGTCGAGGTCCGGCTCGCGGTACGGGACTCGCCCGCGCGGGCACGTTCCTTGTTCACCGTCCGGGCGGCGATCTCCTCGGCCCGCTGCTTTGAGACTCCGCGCTCCTTGGCGCCTTCCTTGACGTGCTCGTACTGTCGCTCGCGTTTCGCGCTCGATCCGGCAGGCATCTCGGCCCTCCTGGTCGTACGTGGTCACGGGGGCCGGTGACGGAAGGTGTCCGCTGCGCCGAGTACCCCTCGGGCGCCGGCCGAACCGGCACGGACCGTGCGCGTACGGCCCGACGGCTCCCACTGTGCGCTTCGATGTCCACGGCGGCAAACGCGCAGCTGAACGGCGCCTCAGTGCGGGGGCGCGGCGCCCGTCATGTGCGGGCAGCGGCTGCCGCGTTCGACGAACTCGATGCCCGTTTCCTCGGCCAGCGCGGCGAAGAAGCCACGGCCCTCGGCGGACTGCCGTGACGTGGACCAGCGGTAGCCGGGCGCCCGGTCGGCGACCAAGGTGAGCGCCTCGCGGCCGACGCCGCGGCCCTGCCAGTGCGTGGCGACGGCGATGTTGGCGACGAACACGGCGGCACAGGCCGCGCACGTCTGGTGGTCGAGCTGCCCCACGGTCCGTTCGTCCGCGTCGAGGAACGTGAGCACGCGCGGCCCGGCCGGGGCGCCGTCGGTCAGGGCGAGCCGGAAGTGCACCGTCCCGCAGGCGGGGGCGTGCGCGGGCCAGAAGCGCCGGTGCAGCCGCTCACGCAGCCCGCTCATCTCGCACGCCCAGCACGCCCAGCACGCCCAGCACGCCCAGTACGCGCCGTGCGCCCTGCACGCCCTGCATACCCCGTACGCCCCGCACGCTGCGTACGAAGCCTCGTCAACCTCGTACCCACGGGGCCTCCAGTGCGAAGCGGTGTCATCCGGCACCCTACGCGCGTGGAGGCCCCGCCGGGCAAGGCTTGCGGAAGTGCTGTTCGACACGCTTGTAGAAATCGCTGGAGCGCCCTCCCGCTCGGGGAGACGCCTCCTAGTCGTCCTCCGCCGCCGAGAACGCCCGCGCCATCCGCAGCCACGGCGCCGCCTCCTCCTTCCGGCTCTGCCGCTCCAGGGTGCGGCCGAGCAGCAGATGGGCGTACGCGTCCACCGGGTCCCGCTCGACCAGCTCACGCAACTCGGCCTCCGCGCGGCCGAGTTGGGCCGAGTGGTAGTACGCGCGGGCCAGCAGCATCCGGGCGGCGGTGTGCTCCGGGAACTCCTCGACGACCTCGGCGAGCAGCCGCGCGGCGGCCCCGTACCGCTTCTCGCCGAACAGCAGCCCGGCGCGCTCCCAGCGCTCGACCGGGGACTCCTCGCGGGCGACGGCGCCCTCGGGCCCGTCGTCGAAGAGGTGCAGCGCGCCGGCCCAGCGGTCCTCGGTCGCCCGGCCGTCGGGGCGCACGCTGTCGAACCTGTCGGTCATGGCACATCCCTTCCTGTGCGTTGTGACTGTCCGCTACTCCGCCTGAAGCGCGGCGAGTTGCTCCTCGAACGGCACGACGGTGAAGTCGTCGCCCGGTGTGCCGCCCGCGCGCGGCGCGTGGTGCAGGGCGGCGCCCGTCATCAGGCCGGCCAGCTCGCCCGCCGCCCGCTCGATCCGGCCGTCGAGACCGGCCGCGCCCCAGTCCTCGGAGGCGGCGTACACCGCGGTCGGCACGGTCAGGGCCCGCAGATACGCGAAGAGCGGGCGCAGCGCGTGCTCCAGGACGAGCGAGTGCCGGGCACTGCCCCCGGTCGCGGCGAGCAGCACCGGCTTGCCGCCGAGCGCGTCCTTGTCGAGCAGGTCGAAGAACGACTTGAACAGTCCGCTGTACGAGGCGGAGAACACCGGCGTGACCACGATCAGGCCGTCAGCCGACGCCACCGCGTCCAGGGCCTCGGACAGGGCGCGGCCCGGGAAGCCGCTGGTGAAGTTCTGCGCGATCTCCACAGCGAGCTCCCGCACCTCGACGACGCGCACGTCCACGGGACCCTGCGCCTGTGCCTGCACGGCAGCCGTCAGCCGGTCCGCGAGCAGCCGGGTCGACGACGGGACGCTCAGCCCGGCCGATACGACGGTCAGCTTCATGCGACGGTCACTCCTTCTTCTGTGACGTCCTTTGCGACGTCCTTTGCGACTTCCTTGGCGGCGAGCAGCGAGGCGTGCGTCGGCGCGTCCGGCACCCCCGCCGGCCGCAGCTTGGCGAACTCCTCGCGCAGCACCGGCACGACCTCCTCGCCGAGCAGGTCGAGCTGCTCCAGGACGGTCTTCAGCGGCAGGCCCGCGTGGTCCATCAGGAACAGCTGGCGCTGGTAGTCGCCCGCGTACTCCCGGAAGGACAGGGTCCGTTCGATCACCTGCTGCGGGGAGCCCACGGTCAGCGGCGTCTGCCGGGTGAAGTCCTCCAGGCTCGGCCCGTGCCCGTACACCGGCGCGTTGTCGAAGTACGGGCGGAACTCCCGTACCGCGTCCTGGGAGTTGTGCCGCATGAACACCTGGCCGCCGAGGCCGACGATCGCCTGCTCGGGGGTGCCGTGGCCGTGGTGCGCGTACCGCGTGCGGTAGAGCTCGATCATCTTCTTGGTGTGGTCGGCCGGCCAGAAGATGTTGTTGTGGAAGAACCCGTCCCCGTAGTACGCGGCCTGCTCCGCGATCTCCGGCGAGCGGATGGAGCCGTGCCAGACGAACGGCGGTACGTCGTCGAGGGGGCGCGGCGTGGACGTGAAGCCCTGCAGCGGCGTGCGGAACTTGCCCTCCCAGTTCACCGTCTCCTCGCGCCACAGACGGCGCAGGAGTGCGTAGTTCTCGATGGCGAGCGGGATGCCCTGCCGGATGTCCTTGCCGAACCAGGGGTAGACGGGGCCGGTGTTGCCGCGTCCCGTCATCACGTCCACGCGTCCGTCGGCGAGGTGCTGGAGCATCGCGAAGTCCTCCGCGATCTTCACCGGGTCGTTGGTGGTGATGAGGGTGGTGGAGGTGGAGAGGATCAGCTTCTCGGTCTGCGCCGCGACGTACCCCAGCATCGTGGTCGGGGACGACGGCACGAACGGCGGGTTGTGGTGCTCGCCGGTCGCGAAGACGTCGAGGCCGACCTCCTCGGCCTTCCGCGCGATGGCGACCATGGCCTTGATCCGCTCGCGCTCGGTCGGCGTGCGGCCCGTGGTCGGGTCCTGCGTGACGTCGCCGACAGTGAAGATCCCGAACTGCATGGGAGCCACCTCCGTATTAGTTTACGATTCAACTAACACCTTGAGCGTAGCAGGTGGCGGGGATATTCCCGGGCCGGGGGCGGGCGGGGAAGCGCAGGTGAGAGGCCGCGTCAGGGCCGACAAGTGAACCATCCGCCCGCGGCGCGGCCCCCGCGCCGGTGTCCGCGGCGCTCTGGCCGACGGACACCGGCCGCCCGTAGCAGCGGAGCTCAGGCCGCCCGTAGCAGGGGAGCTCAGACCGCCGCCACCGCCTGCGGCGCCCGCTCCGCGAGCCGTCCCGAGCGGTGCAGGCCGTACACCGCGGCCGCACAGCCCAGGCCGACGGCGAGCAGCGCGCACCACGGCAGCGCCGCAAGGCCCGCGGCCCGCGCCGCGTCGAGGGCGGCGCCGGTGAGCAGGTTGCCGAGGGTGATGCCGATGCCGCAGACGGTGTTGTAGAGGCCGTAGTGCGTGGCGACGAGCCGGTCGCCGGAGAGCCGCACGAGGGTGTCCATCTCGAAGGGGTACGCGATCATCGTGCCGAGCGCGAGCAGCAGCGCGGCGAGCGCGGGCGGCCCGGCCGCGAGCAGCCACAGCCCCGCCCCCCGGTCCGGCACGGGAAGCGCCGACGCGGCGAGCAGCGGCAGGAACGCGCACCCCAGCACCGCGAGCCCGCACGTGAGCGCCCGCCCCGGCGCCATGCGGGCCTTGCACCAGGCGGTCACCCGGGTCTGCCCGAGGACCGTGCTCAGACCGGACACCGCGAACAGCAGCGCCACCGCGGCCGTCCCGGCACCCCCGTCCCCGCCGAGCCGTCGCACCTCCAGCGGCAGCGCCAGATACACCTGGAACGACAGCACGTACGAGCCGGTCATCGCCGCCGAGAACAGCAGGAACGGCCGGTTGGCCAGGATCGAGCGCCACTGCGCGAGCACGCCCTCCGTGCTCCCGTCGCCCGTTTTCGTGGCCCCGCGGCGGGCCGGCAGCGCGCGGATCTGCACCACGCTGAGCACCGCGAAGATCCCCGCCGACACCAGGCACGTCACCCGGAAGTCCACCCCCGTGAGCACCATGCCGACCAGCGGGCCGAGCAGGATGCCCGCCTGGTAGAAGACGTTGAACAGCGCGAACGCCTCCACCCTGCGCTCCCCGGCGCCCGCCGCCAGATACGCCCGCACAGCCGGGTTGAACAGCGCCCCGGCCAGCCCGGTCGCCGCCGACGCGGCGAGCAGCGCGGGCAGCGAGTCGACCAGGGCGAGCGTCGCGAAGCCGAGGGTGCGCAGGGCGCAGCCCGCGACGATCAGCGGCTTGTAGCCGATCCGGTCCGCGAGCGTCCCGCCGACCAGGAACATGCCCTGCTGGCTGAAGTTCCGCACGCCGAGCACGAGCCCGACGACCCACCCGGCGAGGCCGAGCGTGCCGGAGAGATGCGCGGCGAGGTACGGCATCAGCATGTAGAAGCCGAGGTTGATGGTGAACTGATTGACCATCAGGAGTTGTACGGCGCGGTCGTGCGAGCGCACCTGCGCGAGCGTCCCCTTCACCGCACGCCCCCTGCGAAGCCGTTCGTGCCAGCCGTGCCACCCGTGCCGTCGGTGCCGCCTGTGCCGCCTGTGCCGCCCGTAGTGTCGGTGCGGGGGTCGACGACGGTCGTGCACCGCGTCCACCGGGTGACCTCCTTCTCGTCGGGCCGGCCGAGCACATCCGGCTCGGCGCCCGGCGGAGCGTCGAGGAGGCCGTTCCTGGCGCAGTACGCGTCGTCGTACACCGTGCCGAGGTAGCGCTGCGGGCCGTCCGGGAAGACCGCGGCGATCCGCGTGTCCGGGGGCCGGTGGGCGGCGAGCCAGCCCGCGACGAGCGCGACGGCGCCGACGCTCCAGCCGCCCGTCGCACAGTGCGACGCGGCGAGCCGCCGACAGGTCCACACGGCCTCGGCGGGCGCCACCCAATGCACCTCGGTGAACTGCCCGTACGCCACATTCCGCGGGTGGATGCTCGACCCCAGGCCGCGCATCAGGCGGGGCCTGGCCGGTTGCCCGAAGATCGTCGAGCCGACCGTGTCCACGCCGACCACCTCGATCCCGGGGTGCAGCGCGCGCAGCACCCGGGCGATCCCCGCCGAGTGCCCGCCGGTGCCGACGCTGCACACCAGCACGTCCACCTGCCCGAGCTGCGCGGCGAGTTCGAGCGCCAGCGGGGTGTACGCGGCGGTGTTGTCGGGGTTGTTGTACTGGTCGGGGCACCACGCGCCGGGCTCCTCGCGCAGCAGCCGGGCCACCCGGTCGCGCCGCGCCTGCTGCCAGCCGCCGACGGGGTCCGGCTCGGGCACGACGTCGATCCGGGCGCCGTACGCGCCGAGCAGCCGGGTCATGGACGGTTCGAGGCCCGGGTCGGTGACGAGGGTCAGCGGATGCCCGTACGCCCGCGCCGCGAGCGCGAGGCCCAGGCCGAGGGTGCCGCTGGTGGACTCGACGATCCGGGCGCCGGGCGCCAACTCGCCGCGGGCGCGGGCCCGTTCGACCATGTGCAGGGCGGGCCGGTCCTTCATGCCGCCCGGGTTGAACCCCTCCAGCTTCGCCCAGAAACCGCGCCCCGGCGGGGCCAGCGGTTCGGCGATCCGCAGGACGGGAGTGTGGCCGACGAGCGCGGCGAGTCCCTGGCCGGTGCGGCCGAGGGGAGGGTGCGTGGTTGTGAGTGGAATGTTCAAGGCTGCTCTTTCACTGAGCCGGTCGGCATTCCGCGAGGGATTTACGTACGGGATTTGCGTGCGGGATCTCCGTGCGGATCTCTGTGCGGGATCGCTTACGGGATCTCCGTACGGGTTCTCCGTGAATGCCGACGAACGAGATGAACGAGATGAACGAGATGAACGAGATGAACGAGATGAACGAGATGAACGAGTCGAACGAGAAGAGAGACGCGCGTGGAATCGGCGCAGGGCGGTGCGGCGAAAAGGCGCGCGGAAACTCGGCCGGATGGCGCGAGTACGGAATGCGGCGCGATCCGTACGGACCACGTGCACGTTCGAAAAGGTTCGGCCTTCGGCCTACATGCGCAGCGCGGCCGGATCTCGTCCGGCGGTCGGCGGATCGGCGTGCGCGGAAAGGGAGTTCACGGCGGCGTGCAGCGGGCCCAGGTGGTGGGGCGTGCGGTCCAGCGGCGACAGGGCGGGCGGGGCCGGCGCGGCCGCCTCCTGCGGCTGGCCCGAGGCGCAGTCCTGGGCGGCGTGCTCCGCCGAGCCCCCGCCGTGGTGGCCCGGCGGCTTCACCCGCTCGACTGCCTGCGCGGCCGGGACGCCGTCGAGGGGCGGCGCGGAGGCAACGGCTCCGGTGGTCAGGGGAGAGACGTGCTCGGCGACGATCTCGCCGCTCGCGCCGTGCGTGTAGAGCACTCCGAGCAGCACGGCGGCCAGCCAGAGAACCCGCCACAGGCCCGCCCTTTGCGGGCGGGCCTGTGGCGGCGCGGAACTCCGGGAGGCGGTGGGCATGCGGTGATCGTAACGGCAGGCCGCAGGAATTCCGCGATCAAATGGGATGCGTGTGGCGGGAATTGGCCGTACCCGCACCGAACGGGACGCGGACGCGTGGCTCATTCCGTACGACACCATGCCCCTGATTACGTGCCTCTCTGTCAGCGCACAGGCACAGTCCCGCACCCCTCGCATCCACCGATCGGACGACCCGCCCGTCCCCCGTTGTGCCCGCTTCCCTCAGCCGGTACGGCGACGGCTCCGCGGCCCGCGCGCCCGCAGGATGGGAGGGCAGACAGGACCGAGGAGCGTGGACGACAGTGACCAGAACGACCGAGCAGGACGGCGCCCTGCTGCGCGCCGCCACCCAGGGCGACCCCGAAGGCGTACGGGCCGCCCTCGCCGCCGGCGCCCACGTGGAGGCCCGCGACGCCCAGGGCCGCACCGCCCTGCTGCTCGCCGCGAGCGCCGACCACGTCGAGGCGGCCCGCGCGCTGCTCGCCGCCGGTGCCGACCCGAACGCGCAGGACGCCCGCGACGACAGCCCGTGGCTGGTCACCGGAGTCACCGGCAGTGTCGCCATGATGCGGTTGCTGCTCCCGGCCGGTGCCGACCTGACCCTGCGCAACCGCTTCGGCGGCATCGCGCTGATCCCCGCCGCCGAACGCGGCCACGTCGAGTACGTACGGGCCCTCCTCCGCGAGACCGACATCGACGTCGACCACGTCAACCACCTCGGCTGGACCGCCCTGTTGGAGGCCGTGATCCTCGGCGACGGGGGCCGGGACCACGAGGAGATCGTGGAGCTGCTGATCACGGCGGGCGCCACGCCCGGGCTCCCGGACGGCGACGGCGTCACCGCCCTGGAACACGCCGAGCGACGCGGCTTCGACCGGATCGCGGGTCTGCTGAGGGCCGTCCCGATGAGCCGTCCGACGAGCCGTCCCACGAGCGGTCCGACGAGCGGTCCGACGAGCGGTCCGACGAGCGGTCCGACGAGCCGTACGCGTACCAGCCGTACCAGCCGTACCAGCCGTACCAGCCGTACCAGCCGAACCAGCCCCACGGCCCCCGCCCGCCGCGTCCGCCGTACCGGCCTCGTCGTAGCGGCCGCGGCCGTCGCGCTGCTCGCCGGGTGCAGCACCCCGCAGGCCGCGGGGCCGGGCGAGGGCGACGAGCCCGCGAAGGCCGCCCCCGGCGCCGAGCCCGCGGGCCGCACCCCCGAAGGCACCCTCCTCGTCGCCGACTTCGGCTCCGACACCGTGACGTTCGTGGACCCGAAGAAGGGCCCGGTCGACTCGGTCGAGGTGGGCACCGCGCCGTACGGGCTTGTCGTCGGCGAGGACGGCCGGGCGTGGGTGGCGACCGCCGAGGGTGTCGCCGTCGTCGACACCCGCACCCGCGAGCGGCAGGCAGTCGTCCCGTACGAGACGGAGTCCGGGCCTCCGGCGACGGGGGAGTACCGCGGCGGCGGCATGGGTATCGCGCTCGCGCCGGACGGGGAGCACGTGTACGTGGGTGTCAACGTCCCCGGTGGCAACGGGGTGTTGGAGACGATCGACACCCGCAGCCGCAAGGTGACCGACACCGCTCCGGTGGGCCGCCGCCCCTTCGACGTGGACGTCTCCCGGGACGGCCGCGAGGTGTACGCCACGAACCACGACTCCTTCGACGTGACCGTGGTGCCCGCCGACGGCGAAGGCGAGCCGCGCCGCATCGAGGTCGCCCCGTACGGCACCGAGGGCGGCCTCGGCTCCTGGCTGAAGCCGCACTACGCGGTCGTACGGCCCGCCGACGGGAAGCTCCTTTTCCCGTTCGAGGGGGAGCGGCTCGTCGTGGTCGACCCGCGCACCGGCGCGTCCCGCGTCGAGCGGATGACCGCGAACACGCATCAGCACGGCGCCACGATCACCGAGGACGGCACCCTGTTCGTCGTCGGCACCGGCCCCATCGGCTCGTCCGACGAGGACCCGTCCCTCACGATCCGCACGAAGGACGGCAAGGAGCGGGTGATCCCGCTGGCCGGGCCGCACGAGGACGTCGCCGTCTCCCCGGACGGCCGCACGGCCTACGTCAGCGGCGGCTTCACGCGCGCCGGGTACTGGCACGGCCTCACGATCGTCGACGTGGAGAGCGGCAGGACGTCCCGGCTGACGGCGGGGGAGCGGCCGTTGGGCATCGCCGTGCTGTGATGCGTACGGGGTGCCCGTGGGGCCGGCCGGGCTTGATAGGCAAGTCGTCACTTGCCTATGGTGGGGGCATGGCCGAAGAACTCTTCAAAGCCTTGGCCGACCCCACCCGCCGCACGATCCTCGACGAGCTCGCGGACCGCTCAGGGCAGACACTGTTCGAGATCTGCGGGCGCCTGAGCATGAAGCACCGGCTCGGCCTCTCGCGCCAGGCGGTCTCCCAGCACCTCGCCGTGCTTGAGTCCGCGGGGCTCGTCGAGACCAGGCGGGAGGGCCGCTACAAGTACCACGATCTGAACACGGCCCCGCTGCGGCAGATCACCGACCGCTGGCCCGTGCCCGACCCTTCCCGACCGGAGGAGAGCACCCCATGAAGATCCACCTGACCAGCGTCTTCGTCGACGACCAGGCGAAGGCCGAGCGCTTCTACACCGAGACCCTGGGCTTCGTGAAGAAGCACGATGTCCCGGTCGGCGCGCAGGACCGCTGGCTGACCGTCGTCTCGCCCGAGGAGCCGGGCGGTACGGAACTCCTCCTGGAGCCGGCGGGCCACCCGGCCGTGAAGCCCTACCGCGACGCGCTGGTCGCGGACGGCATCCCGATCGCCCAGTTCGCCGTCGCCGACGTACGGGCGGAGTACGACCGCCTGACGGCCCTCGGCGTCCACTTCACCCAGGAGCCGGTGGAGATGGGCCCGGTCACGACGGCCGTCTTCGACGACACGTGCGGGAACTTGATCCAGATCGCCACGCAGCCGGAGTGACTGAGCCCGGAGGGCGATCGGGCGCTGCCCGGGTCTCAGGCGCTGCCCGGGTCTCAGGCGCTGCCCGGGGCGACGGTGCGGAACCCGGCCCGTAAGAACCGCCCTCCTCGGGGAGGCGCACCCTGGGCCTGTTCCGCGAAGATCCGCCGGGCAGGCCCTAATACTGCAACCGCATCACTAACCCCGCTCCCCGCCCCGCAGCCCCTCCACCGCGTCCGCGACCCGGCGCAGCAGTTCCAGGAACGTCGCCTGCTCCCCGGCGTCCAGCGGGCCCAGGAAGATCTGGTTCATGCGGGCCGTGCGGGGTGCGAGGCGGCGGTGGACCCGGCGGCCCTCGTCCGTGGTGTGCAGGACCGACCGGCGGCCGTCCTTCGGGTCGCGGACCTTGTCGAGCAGGCCCCGGTCGGCCAGGCGGCGGATCACCTCGGCGACCGTGGAGCGGTCGAGCCCCACCCGCTCGCCCACCGAGCGCTGGTCCATGCCGCCCTCGCCGACCAGCGCGTTGAGCACCGCGAACTGCGGCGAGGTGACGTCCTCCGAGACGACCGTGTGCCACAGCAGCGTGTGCGCCTGCTGCAGTCGGCGGGCCAGATGCCCGGGGTGGGTGCTGAGGTCGAGCGCGGGCACGTGCGTCCTTCCGTCGGGACTCCTCGTAACTTCTCGTAACTCCTCGTACCGGAAATGCTCCTTGTACTGAGGGTCTTGACTGCGGTCACACATGATGCCACGCTTCCGACTCATACGGAGATAGTCAGTGCACTGATTAAATGATGAGGCGGAGCCGGCCCCCGGGCGCGCGCCGGGGCCTCGCCCTCGTACGCGAACGCTAGGAGTTGAGGTCCATGCCCGAGGTCACACCCGAGACCCCACCCGAGACCACCCGGAGCCCCGCCGCTCCGCTGCCCGAACAGGCTCCCGTACAACGGGAGTTGACGCAGGCCGACATCGACCGGCAGATCGCGCGCGAGCGCCAGGCGTACGAGAAGGACCTCGCCGGGGGCGCCGAGCCCCGCCACCACCCGCCGCGCGACTACGCCCCCTACCGCTCCAGCATCCTGCGCCACCCCACGCAGCCGCCCGTCGCCATCGACACCCGGCTCGACCCGGAGGCCGTGGAACTCTCCTCGCCCGCCTTCGGCCGGACCGACGTCACCGAACTCGACAGCGACCTCACCCGCCAACACCAGGGCGAGCCGCTCGGCGAGCGCATCACCGTCAGCGGCCGGCTCCTCGACCGGGACGGGCGGCCCGTGCGCGGCCAGCTGATCGAGCTCTGGCAGGCCAACGCCTCCGGCCGCTACGCCCACCAGCGCGACCAGCACCCCGCACCCCTCGACCCCAACTTCACCGGCGTGGGGCGGGTGTTGACCGGCGACGACGGCTCGTACAGCTTCACCACCGTCAAGCCCGGCGCCTACCCGTGGCGCAACCACGCCAATGCCTGGCGGCCCGCGCACATCCACTTCTCGCTGTTCGGCACGGCCTTCACACAGCGCCTCGTCACCCAGATGTACTTCCCGGGCGACCCGCTCTTCGCGTACGACCCGATCCTGCAGTCCGTCACCGACGAGGCCGCCCGCGCCCGCCTCGTCGCCGCCTACGACCACGATCTGTCCAGGCCCGAGTGGTCCCTCGGCTACCGCTGGGACATCGTGCTCGACGGCCCCGCCGCCACCTGGATCGAGGAGGGACGCTGACATGAGCCCCCAGACCCCGCCCACCCCGCCCACCCCGTCGCACACCATCGGCCCGTTCTACGGCTACGCCCTGCCCTTCCCCGGCGGCCCCGACGCAGCCCCGCACGCCCACCCCGACACGATCACCGTGCACGGCCGGGTCCTGGACGGCGCGGGCGCCCCTGTGCCGGACGCGCTCCTGGAGTTCTGGGGCCCGGACGCGGAGGGTCAACTCCCGCAACAGGGCGGATCGTTGCGGCGTGACCCGGTCACCGGCGGCTTCCTCGGCCGTAACGGCGTGGACTTCACCGGCTTCGTGCGCGTCGCCACCGACGCCGACGGCCACTGGGCGATCCGCACCCTGCGCCCCGGCGCCCGCGGCGGCCACGCCCCGCACCTGAGCGTCTGCGTCTTCGCCCGCGGCCTCACTCACCACCTGTTCACGCGCGTGTACGTGCCGAACGGGGACCCGGCGTCCGCCGCGGCCGACCCGCTGCTCGCCGCCCTGCCGCCGGAGCGCCGCACCACCCTCATCGCCACCCCCGGACCCCACGCCACGCACCGCTTCGACCTGCGCCTCCAGGGGCCGGACGAGACGGTGTTCCTGGAGTTCTCGTGACGTACGAGAACACCTGGGCCGCCGCGTACGACGTCGGGTTGCTCGCACCCGGGCGGGTCGCCGCGCCCGCCGAACTCGCCACCGGGGACCGGGAGTTCCTGCAGGCCATGCTGGACGCGGAGGCGGCCCTCACGCGCGCGCAGGCCGAGCTCGGCCTGGCCCCGCAGCGGGCGGCGGACGCCGTCGCCGATGCCGCGCGGGCCGAGCGGTTCGACGTCCGCGACCTCGCGGTGCGGGCCCGAGCGGGCGGCAACCCGGTGATCCCGCTGGTCGCGGACCTGACGGCCGCCGTGCCGGAGGATGCGAAGGAGTACGTGCACCGGGGGGCGACCAGCCAGGACATCCTGGACTCGGCGGCGATGCTGGTCGCGTCCCGCGTCCTTGACCTGCTCGTGCCCGAACTCGACAGCACAGCACAGGGGTTGGGCCGTCTAGCCGCCACCCACCGCGCCACCCCGATGCCGGGCCGCACGCTCACCCAGCACGCCGTGCCCACGACCTTCGGTCTGAAGGCGGCGGGCTGGCGTGCCCTGATCCTCGACGCCCGGGACCGCCTCGCCGCCGTGCGCGCGAGCCTGCCCGCCCAACTCGGCGGTGCGGCGGGAACGTTGGCCGCGTTCGGGGCCTTCGCCGGGCCGGGGGAGGAGCCCGACCTGCGGCTCCCCTCCGCGTACGCACGTCAACTCGGCCTGGCCGACCCGCAGTTGCCCTGGCATACCCTGCGCACCCCGGTCGCCGACCTGGCCGGTGCGCTCGCGTTCGCGGCGGGTGCGCTCGGCAAGGTGGCCGCCGATGTGCTCGTCCTCTCCCGTACCGAGATCGGCGAGCTCGCCGAGGGTGGCGGGGGAGGCTCGTCGGCCATGCCGCACAAGGCCAACCCGGTCCGGTCCACGCTGATCGCCGCCGCGGCCCGCCGCGCCCCGGCCCTCGCGGCCACGTTGTACGGCAGCGTGGCGGCGGAGGACGAGCGGCCCGCCGGGGCCTGGCACGCCGAGTGGGAGACGCTGCGGGAGCTGCTGCGTACGGTGGGCGGAGCCGCGCGTGACGCCGCGGAACTCGCCGCCGGGCTTCGGGTGTTCCCCGGCCGGATGCGGGCCCACCTGGACCTCACGGGCGGCAGAATCGTGACCGAACGCCTGGCCGCAGCCCTCTCCGGGCCGCTGGGCCGGACCCGGGCCAAGCGGCTCCTGACCAAGGCGTCGGCCAACGGCCTTGCAGCGCAGTTCAGTTGGGCCGATCTGCTGTACGCCGAAGGGCTCGACGAGGAGGCTGTGGCCGCCCTCGACCTGGCCGACCTGACCGACCCCACCCACTACACCGGCGCCGCGGCGGCGCTCACCGACCGCGCCCTCACCCGGCGCTGAGCCTCCGCGTCAGCAACGAGCGAGCCTGCAACAAATGAGCCCGCACCGAATGACCCTGCCCCGAATGAGCCACCACTGAATGAGCCCGCACCGAATGACCCTGCCCCGAATGAGCCACCACTGAATGAGCCCGCACCGAATGACCCTGCCCCGAATGAGCCACCACCGAATGAGCCCGCACCGAATGACCCTGCACCGAATGAGCCAGCCATGAACGACACGCTGCACCACCACTCCGCCGGCCCCCCGACCGCCCCCGCGCTCCTCCTCGGCCCCTCCCTCGGCACGTCCACGGCCCTGTGGGACGCCGTCGCGCCCGAGCTGAGCTCGGCGTTCCGTACCGTCCGGTGGGACCTGCCGGGGCACGGCCAGTCGCCCGTCGACCTCATCGGTCCCGGTGCCACCGTCGCCGGACTCGGGGCCCTCGTCCTCGACCTGGCCGACCGCCTCGGCCTCGACCGCTTCCACTACGCGGGCGTCTCACTCGGCGGAGCCGTCGGCCTCTGGCTGGCCGCGCACCACCCCGAGCGGGTCGACCGGCTCGCCGTCGTCTGCTCCTCCGCGCACTTCGGGCGGCCCGAGCCGTGGCGTGAACGGGCCTCCCGGGTAAGGGAGTCGGGGATGAGCGCCGTCGTCGAAGGGGCGCCGGGGCGGTGGTTCACGCCCGGGTTCCTGGACGGGGAGGACGGGCGGCTCGGGCACACGCTCGTCGACGATCTGCGGCACACCGACCCGCAGGCGTACGCCGCCTGCTGCGACGCGCTCGCCGCCTGCGACCTGCGCCCCGACCTGCCCTCCGTCACCGCGCCCACGCTGGTCGTCGCCGGGCGCGAGGACCCCGCCACGCCCCCCGCGCACGCGCGCGAGATCGCCGACGCCGTGCCCGGCGCCCGGCTCACCGAGCTCGCGCACACCTCACACCTCGCCCCCGCCGAACAACCCGACGCCGTCCTCGCCGCCCTGCGTGACCACCTCGGGGCCCCCGGACCCGGCCGGGGCATGACCGTGCGCCGCGCAGTGCTCGGCGACGCGCACGTCGACCGCGCCCAGGAACGCACCACCCGGCTCACCGCGGGCTTCCAGGACTTCATCGCCCGCTACGCCTGGGGCGAGATCTGGACCGACCCCACCCTCAGCCGCCGCGACCGCAGCCTCGTCACGCTCACCGCCCTCGTCGCCCACAACCACCTCGACGAGCTGGCCCTGCACGTACGCGCCGCCGTACGCAACGGGCTCAGCCCCGAGGAGATCGGCGCCGTACTGCTGCAGAGCGGCGTGTACGTGGGTGTGCCCGCCGCCAACGCCGCGCTCGCCGTCGCCCAGCGCGTCCTCGCGGAGGACGGCCCGGAGACCCGCTGAGCCGAGCCCGGTCCTCCGGTGCGGACGGATTCCCGGGGAGCCTCCACGGAGTCTCCCCGGACCCCTTGACACCAACCGGAGGTCCGGGCAGCATCACAGCCAAGTTAATTAACTATCTAGTGCGTTAACTGCAGGTGTTCACGGTGTCGTCGCACACTTCAGACAGCACCCGCCTTCCCGCAGACTCCCCGGGCGCCGCGACTTTGCGAGCCGCCGCCCCCGTTCCCTGCCTCTCCCCCCGAGGAGCCCCCGTGTCCCACCCGGAAGCCGCCCAGGTGCCGCCCGCCCCGCCCACGGGCAAACCCCGCAAGGCCGCCTTCGCCGCCTGGATCGGCAGCGCCCTTGAGTACTACGACTTTTTTATCTACGGCAGCGCCGCCGCCCTGGTCTTCCCGAAGGTCTTCTTCAACCCGGACGACCCGGCCACCGCCACCCTGATCTCGCTCGCGACCTTCGGCGTCGCCTACGCCGCCCGCCCCGTCGGCGCCCTCGTCCTCGGCCACATCGGCGACCGTGTCGGCCGCCGTACGATCATGGTCTGGACGCTCGTCCTGATGGGCCTGTCCACGTTCCTGATCGGCTGCCTGCCCACGTACGCCCAGGCCGGGACGGTCGCCCCCGTGCTGCTCGTCCTGATGCGCGTCCTGCAGGGCCTCTCCGCGGCCGGCGAGCAGGCCAGCGCCAACGCCATGACCCTGGAACACGCCCCGGAACACCGCCGCGGCTACTACACCAGCTTCACGCTCAACGGCACCCAGGCCGGCCAGATCCTCGCCACCCTCGCCTTCATCCCGGTCGCCGCGCTGCCCGACGAGCAGCTGTACACCTGGGGCTGGCGCATCCCGTTCCTGCTGAGCGCGGTCGTCGCCGTCATCGGGTACGTCATCCGCCGCACCCTGGACGAGACGCCGGTGTTCCAGGAGGCCAGCGCCCACGCGGCCGTCGCGAAGATGCCGCTCGCCGAGCTGCTCGTGAACCACTGGGCGAGCGTCCTGCGCGTGATCTGCGCGGCCCTGATCGCCACGGTCAGCACGATCTTCTCCGTCTGGGCCCTCGCGTACGCCACCAGCGACGCCGTCGGACTCGACAAGACCGGCATGCTCTGGGTCAACGGCTGCGCCAACGCCGTCGCGCTGCTCGCCATCCCGCTCTGGGCCAAGCTCTCCGACCGGATCGGCCGCAAGCCGGTCTTCCTCTTCGGCGCGCTCGGCTGCGCCGTGCTGATCTTCGTCTACCTGTGGGCGATCTCCCTCGGCAGCTACCCGCTGGTCTTCGCCGTCGGCGTGCTCTTCTTCGGTGTCGTCTACAGCGCGGCCAACGGCATCTGGCCCTCCTTCTACGGCGAGATGTTCCCGGCGAGCGTCCGGCTCTCGGGCATGGCCGTCGGCACGCAGATCGGCTTTGCCGTCGCCGGGTTCGCGGTGACCATCGCGGAGCGGATCGCCGGGGGCGACGGGGCCAACTGGATGGGGGTTGCGGTGTTCTCCGCGGTCGTGTGCGTGATCTGTGCCGTCGCGGTGGCCACCGGCCGGGAGACGCACAAGGTGCCGACGGCTGAACTCGGGCTGCGGCCGGAGGAGGCGGCGGGGCGGCCGGGGGCCGCGAAGCAGTCGGCTGCGGTCTGAGCGCGGCTCCTTCGTCCCCTCCGCCGGAAGTCACCCGCCGGAAGTCACCCCCGGAAGTCACCCCACCGGAAGTCACACCAGCAGAAAGGCACCCCGTGCCCTCCTCCTCGTACCTCACCGGCCTGATCGGCTCCGGTATCGGGCCCTCGCTCAGTCCCGCCCTGCACGAACGCGAGGCGGTCCGGCACGGCGTCCCGCTGCTGTACCGCACGCTCGACCTCGACGTGCTCGGCACCCCGCCCGAGGAGGTGGGCGAGCTGCTGCGGGCCGCCCGCCTCCTCGGCTTCGACGGGCTGAACATCACCCACCCCTGCAAGCAGCTCGTCATCGAGCACCTCGACGAACTCGCCCCGGAAGCAGCCGAGTTGGGCGCCGTCAACACCGTCGTCCTGCGCGACGGGCGCGCCGTCGGGCACAACACCGACGTCACCGGCTTCGCCAAGGCCTTCGCGCGCGGACTGCCCGACGTGCCCACCGGTCACGTCGTCCAGCTCGGCGCGGGCGGAGCCGGCGCCGCCGTCGCGCACGCCCTGCTCACCCTCGGCGTCGACCGGCTCACCGTCTGCGACACCGACCCCGCGCGCGCCGCCGCCCTGGCCGACGCGCTCACCGCCCGCTTCGGCGCGGGCCGCGCGGACACCGGCCGGCCCGCCGACGTCAGCACCGCCGACGGCCTCGTGCACGCCACCCCCACCGGCATGGCCGCCCACCCCGGACTCCCGCTCCCCGCCGGACTGCTCCACCCCCGACTCTGGGTCGCCGAGGTCGTCTACCGGCCACTGCGCACCCAACTCCTCGACACCGCAGCCGAGTTGGGCTGCCGTACCCTCGACGGCGGCGGCATGGCCGTCTTCCAGGCCGCCGACGCCTTCCGCCTGTTCACCGGCCTCGAACCGCACAGCGACGCGATGCTCGCGGACTTCGCGGAACTCGCCGCCCCGGCCTCCCTGGGCGGCCGCCATGGCTGACCCGCAGCCCTCCGCCGCGCGGCTCGGCGCCCGCAAGTCCATCGCCACCGTCTCCCTCAGCGGTCCGCTCTCCGAGAAGCTCACCGCCATCGCCGCGGCCGGTTTCGACGGCGTCGAGATCTTCGAGAACGACCTGCTGGGCACGGTCCTCAGTCCCGAGGAGATCCGCGCCCGCTGCGCCGACCTCGGCCTCGCCATCGACCTCTACCAGCCGATGCGCGACGTCGAGGCCGTGCCCGAGGACGTCTTCGTACGCAATCTGCGGCGCGCGGAGCGGAAGTTCGACGTGATGCGGCGGCTCGGCGCCGACCTGCTGCTCGTCTGCTCCAGCGTCGACCCGCGCGCCCTGGACGACGACGCCCTCGCCGCCGAACAGCTGCACCGCCTCGCCGGCCGCGCCCAGGAGCACGGCATCCGGATCGCGTACGAGGCCCTGGCCTGGGGGCGGCACGTCGACACGTACGACCACGCCTGGCGCATCGTCGAGCAGGCCGGCCACCCGGCGCTCGGCACCTGCCTGGACTCCTTCCACATCCTGTCGCGCGGCAGCGAGGTCTCCGGCATCGCCGCCATCCCCGGCGAGAAGATCTTCTTCCTGCAGCTCGCGGACGCCCCGAAGATGGCCATGGACGTCCTGCAGTGGAGCCGCCACCACCGCTGCTTCCCCGGCCAGGGCGGCCTCGACGTCGCCTCCGTCGTGCAGGCCGCGGCCCGGACGGGCTACGACGGGCCGCTCTCCCTCGAAGTGTTCAACGACGTGTTCCGGCAGGCCGACGCCGCCCGGACCGCCGTCGACGCGCTGCGCTCCCTGCTCGTCCTGGAGGAGTCCGCCGGGCTTTCCGAGCCGCCCGCCCCGTCCCTGCCCACCGGTTTCGCCTTCGCCGAACTGGCCACGCCCGACACCGAACCCGTACGCGCCGTCCTCGACGCGCTCGGCTTCGCCCGCACCGGCCGGCACACCTCCAAACCGGTCGAGCTGTGGGAGCAGGGGGCGGCGCGGATTCTGCTCAACTCCGGTGCCGGGTCCCGGCGTTACGGGCCCGCCCTGGCCGCCGTCGGCCTGGAGACCCCCGACCCGGCGCAGGCCGCACACCGCGCCGAGGCCCTGCTCGCGCCCGTCGTACCGCGCCGCCGCGCCCCCGTCGACGCGCCCCTCGACGCGGTCGCCGCACCCGACGGCACCGAGCTGTTCTTCTGCCGCACCGGCCGGCCCGACCACCCCAGCTGGACCGGCGACTTCGAGCCCGCCCCGGCCACCCGGCACCAGGCGGGGCACGTCGAGCGCATCGACCACGTCGCCCTCACCCAGCCCTGGCACCAGTTCGACGAGGCGGTGCTGTTCCACCGGGGCGTGCTCGGCCTCACCGTGCACGAGAGCCTCGACCTGGCCGACCCGTACGGCCTGTTCCGCAGCAGGGCCGTCGCAGCACCCGGCGGCGGGGTGCGGCTGGCCCTGAACGTGGCGCCGGGCCCGGGCGCCGACGGCCAGATGCTGCAGCACATCGCGCTCGCCACGGACGACGTGATCGCCGCCGCCCGCGAGGCCCGCGCCCGCGGCGCCGCCCTCCTGCCCATCCCCGCCAACTACTACGACGACCTGGCCGCCCGCCACGACCTCGACCCCCGCCTCCTGGACGCGCTGCGGGAGTCGGGCGTCCTGTACGACCGCGACGAGCACGGCGAGTTCCTGCACTGCTACACCGCGACCGTAGGCCGCGTCTTCTTCGAGCTGGTCCAGCGCACCGGCGGCCACCAGGGCTACGGCGCGCTGAACGCGGGCATCAGGCTCGCCGCCCAGTACGCCCATCAGCACCGCCCGTGAGACCGCGACGGGCGGTCCGGGCCCCGGAGATACACTGACCGGCCCGGACCGCCCGTAGCGAGGAGCCGCATGGCCGCCGTACCCCCGCCGACCGCACCGTCGCAGGACCCCGCGTCCGGCAACGGCAGGCGCACGCGCGACAAGGCGCGCACACAGGCGGAGATCCTCGACGTGGCCACGGAGGAGTTCGCGCGGCTCGGCTTCACCGGCGCCCGGGTCGACGAGATCGCCGCCCGCATCAAGACCACCAAGCGGATGATCTACTACTACTTCGGCAGCAAGGAGCAGCTGTTCACGGCCGTCCTGGAACGGGCGTACGCGGGCATCCGCAGGCAGGAGCAGCAGCTGGACGTCGAGGGCCTGGAGCCGGTCCCCGCGATCCGCAGGCTGGCCGAGCTGACCTTCGACCACCACGAGGCGCACCCCGACTTCATCCGCCTCGTCTCCATCGAGAACATCCACGAGGCTGAGCACATCGCCGCCGCCCCGAGCCTCGGCGCCCTCAACTCGCCCGCGATCGAGGTGATTTCGCGCATCCTCGACGAGGGCCGCGCGCAGGGCGCGTTCACGGCGGACGTGGACGCCGTCGACCTGCACGCGATGATCAGCTCGTTCTGCTTCTTCCGGGTCGCCAACCGGCACACGTTCCACGCCCTGTTCGGCCGCGACCTGACGGCGCCCGACAGCCGGGACCACTACCGCACGATGCTCTCCGACATGGTGATCGCGTACCTGACGGCGACCGACCGCTGACTGCGACCGACCGCTGAGGGCGACCGACCGCTGAGGGGGCCGGGGCGCGCCCGCGGCCGCCCGCCTCACGGCAGCAGATGGGCCTTCCGCCACAGCCGCATCCCCGGGCCGCCGACCAGGCCCGCGTCCGCAAGGAACGGCATGATGCGCTCGCCGCCGTACCGCAGCGTCCGGCGGTAGTGCGGGTTGGCGTGCGCGGTGCGCCAGGCCGTCCTGGGGTCGAGGCCGACCGCCGCGTACGCCTTGGGGTGGATCAGGCTGCGGGAGATGAAGAACGACACCAGGGCGATCATGAACTGCTGGTAGCGCAGCTCGGCCCGGCCCAACTCCGGTACGCCGCGCAGGACTTCCTCACGCGCGAACGTGACGTGCCGGGCCTCCTCCATGACGTGGATGCGGTTGACCATCCGCATCAGCGGCTGTACGGAGTCGTCGCCCGCCATCTCCCGCTGCAACTTGTCCAGGACCTCCTCGGCGACCAGGATCGAGCCGTACATCGCCGGGCCGTACGCGATCGTCGGCAGGACCTTGGCGAGCCGGCGCAGATACTCCGGCGGGCCGTACGCCGGGCAGTCGATGCGCTCCACGAGCCGCGCGAACATCGTGACGTGCCGGCACTCCTCGGCGACCTCGGTCAGCGCGTACTGCGTGTGCCGCCGCGTCGGGTCGCCGTCGTACGCCACCTTCAGCAGCATCTGCATCAGCAGGATCTCAAACCACAGGCCGACACTGGCGATCGTGGCCATCTCGTGCCTGCCGAGCTCGCGCCGCTGCTCCTCGCTCATCCGCTGCCACAGCGGGGTGCCGTAGAGGGAGACGCGGTGCGGCAGCAGGTACTGCTTGTCGTCCGAGAGCGGTGCGTCCCAGTCGATGTCGACCGAGGGGTCGTAGAACTTCTTCGCCGACGAGGCGAGCAGCCGTGCGGCGGTCTTCTCCCGGTCCGGAACGGCCGGGCGCTGCTTGGCGGTTGACGTGTTACGGGGCAGTGCACGGGCCATGTGCGGCTCACTCCTCGCAGTGCCGAGAAACTGTTACTTAGAGGTAACGGTTACCCCGGGTAGCATGTAGCGTGTGCCGGGTGGCAGTCAAGGGTGGGGAACCAGGACGGTCGGCCGACGGACGCAGCGAACGGTGGCGGTCCCACCGGGCCGCGCGCCGCGAGGAGTTCGTCGACGCCGCCCTGCGCGCCCTCGACCGGCACGGCCCCCGGCTGCGGGTCGACCAGGTCGCGGCCGAGGCCGGCGTCAGCAAACCCGTCCTGTACCGGCAGTTCAGCGGCAAGACCGACCTGCTCGAAGCCCTGCACGCACGCGCCACCACGCTGTTCGTCGAGCGCCTGATGCCCGCCCTCGACGTCTCGCTCGCCCCGGTCGCCCAAGTGCGCGCCGCGCTCGACGCGTTCTTCTCCGTACTCGGCCAACACCCCAACCTCTACCGCCTGGTGAACCGCACCATCCCCGAGGGCCCGCTTGCGGAGGGCTCCGCCGTGCGCGCCGGGAAGGAGCTCGCCGCCGCCGCGCTCGGCCGGATCCTCGACGAGCGGCTGCCCGCCCTCGGCCTGGACGCCCGCGACTCCGCACCGCTCGCCCACGCCGTCGTCGGCCTGGTCCACCACACCGCCGAGTGGTGGCTGCGGACCCCGTCCCTGACCCGCGCCGAGATCGTCGACTTCCTCACCCCCGTCGCCTGGGCGGCCATCGACGGCCACCTCGCCCGGCACGGCGTACACATCGACCCGCACAGCGCAGGAGGAGCACCGACATGGCACAGCCCACCGACGACGGTTACGCCGGAGCCGCCACTCTCGTCCTCGACGGCGAGGAGCACCCCGTAGAGGTCACCCTGCGCGGACATTTCCAGCCCATCGACGGCCGGTACCACTGGTACGGGCGGATCGCCGCCGACGTGGAGCTGGTCGCGCGGCTCGGCGGGAAGCGGGCGGAGGCCGTCCTCCGCACCCCGCAGGGCGAGGCGCGGGGCGAACTCACGGATCCCGACCCGTGGGACCGGTACCGGATCGCGGGCACGAGCACGCCGCCGTTCGCGGTGGACCGGACCCTGCCCCGGGAGTGACCCCCGGCCCCAGGGTGACCCGCACGGGCCACCAGGACGCGCCCCGCCCCCACGCTGCAGTGGACAGGTGACCGCGCCCCGGACGACTGCCTACCGCGCAACGAACGGATCTGCGGCGAGCTGCCGCCCCGCGGCCGCCCGAGCCGACCCGCACAAGCCCCGGACAAGCGCCGCACAAGACCCGCGCGCCCGCATAACCTTCCCCCATGACCGATCAGTTGAAGCCCATGCCCGAAGACTGGCAG
Source organism: Streptomyces solicavernae (assembly GCF_029968095.1). Lineage (GTDB taxonomy): Bacteria > Actinomycetota > Actinomycetes > Streptomycetales > Streptomycetaceae > Streptomyces > Streptomyces solicavernae. The sequence continues at coordinate 24,791 of NZ_JASCIR010000013.1, forward strand.
CGCGCCCTCGCCGTCGTCGCCCACCCGGACGACCTGGAGTACGGCTGCGCGGCCGCGGTCGCGCACTGGACGGACGGCGGCAGGGACGTCACGTACCTCCTCGCCACCCGAGGCGAGGCCGGAATCGACAGCGTCGCCCCCACCGAGTGCGCCGCGCTCCGCGAGCGCGAGCAGCGCGCCGGCGCCGCCGTCGTGGGCGTGGCGAACGTGGAGTTTCTCGACCACCGGGACGGCGTTGTCGAGTACGGCACGGCCCTGCGCCGCGACATCGCCGCCGCCGTACGCCGCCACCGCCCCGAACTCGTCATCACCCTGAACCACCGCGAGACCTGGGCCGGCGGGGCGTTCTGGAACACGCCCGACCACGTCGCCGTCGGCCGCGCCGCGCTCGACGCGGTGGGCGACGCGGGCAACCGCTGGATCTTCCCCGAGCTGACCGAGCAGGGCCTGGAGCCGTGGAACGGGGTGCGCTGGGTCGCGATCGCCGGTTCGGACACCCCGACGCACGCCCAGGACGCAGGCCCCGGCTACGAGCGCGGGGTGCGCTCGCTGCTCGAACACCGCGCGTACATCGAGGCGTTGACGGACGAGGACCCGGAGGGCTACGCGCGCTCGATCCTCGACATGGGCACCTCGATGGTCGCCGACCGGTTCGGCGGGCGGCCCGCGGTCGGGTTCGAGGTCTTCAGCCGTTGAGCCCCCGACCGTTGACCTGGCGCACTGTCAGGAACGGCGGGTATGAGGGGGGCGGCGTGATCGATGGCACGTCGGAGCCGACATGGACTGCCCCCCTCACGAGCGGCTGTCTTGACAACATGGCTTGCTGAAAATGCAATGGCCCGCATGACCCGGACACGGCAGCACGACCCGCACGCCCACGCCCACGCCCACGAGCCCGCCCCCGAAGGCACCGAGGACGTCCTCGCCGAGGTCGGGCCCAGGCTCCGCCGGATTCGCAAGGACCGCGGCGCCACCCTCGCGGGGCTCTCCGAGGTCACGGGGATCTCCGTCAGCACCCTGTCGCGCCTGGAGTCCGGCCACCGCAAGCCCAGCCTCGAACTCCTCCTGCCGATCGCCCGCGCCCACCAGGTCCCGCTCGACGAACTGGTCGGCGCCCCGCCGGTCGGCGACCCGCGTGTGCGGGCCAAGCCGATCGTCCGCAACGGCCGCACGATGGTGCCGCTGACCCGCCAGCCCGGCGGCCTCCAGGCGTACAAGGTGGTGATCCCCCAGCTCACCGAGGTGCCGGAACAGCGCACCCACGAGGGGTACGAGTGGCTGTACGTCCTCTCCGGCAAGCTGCGGCTGCTGCTCGCCGACCACGACGTGGTGCTCGGCACCGGCGAGGCCGCCGAGTTCGACTGCCGGCTGCCGCACTGGTTCGGCCCGGCGGACGGCGGCGGCGTGGAGTTCCTGAGCCTCTTCGGCCCGCAGGGCGAGCGGATGCACGTACGGGCCAAGCCGTCCGCGAAGAAGTAGCTGAAGAAGTAGCTGCAGAAGTAGCCGAAGAAGCGGTTCGATATGGGTTCCCAGGGGGGCAAGCGACCGCTTAGTATGCGATGAGCTCGGCGAGAGAGCTTGGTTCACGACCCTCCGTGGAGGCCCCGCATGCAGGCATGGCGAGTGCACGAGAACGGCGAGCCCGGCGAGGTGATGCGCCTGGAAGAGACGGATGCGCCCACGCCCGCCGAGGGGCAGGTGCTGCTCAAGGTGCGGGCCGCCAACATCAACTTCCCGGACGCGCTGCTCTGCCGCGGCCAGTACCAGGTCCGGCCGCCGCTGCCGTTCACGCCCGGCGTGGAGATCTGCGGCGAGACCGAGGACGGCCGCCGCGTCCTCGCCAACCCGGCCCTGCCGTACGGCGGCTTCGCCGAGTACGCGGTCGCCGACGCGGCCGCCGTGCTGCCCGCGCCCGACGCGCTCGACGACGCCGAGGCCGCCGCGCTGCACATCGGCTACCAGACCGGCTGGTTCGGGCTGCACCGGCGGGCCGCCCTGCAGCCCGGCGAGACGCTGCTCGTGCACGCCGCCGCCGGCGGGGTCGGCTCGGCCGCCGTACAGCTCGGCAAGGCCGCGGGCGCCAAGGTCATCGGAGTCGTCGGCGGCCCCGAAAAGGCGTGCGTGGCCGAGGAGTTGGGCTGCGACGTCGTCATCGACCGGCGCAGCGACGATCTCATCTCCGCCGTCAAGGAGGCCACGGGCGGCCGGGGCGCGGATGTCGTCTACGACCCGGTGGGCGGCGACGCGTACGCCAAGTCCACGAAGTGCGTGGCCTTCGAGGGCCGCATCCTCGTCGTCGGCTTCGCGAGCGGGGCCATTCCGACGCCCGCGCTCAACCACGCCCTGGTGAAGAACTACTCGGTCGTCGGCCTGCACTGGGGCCTCTACAACACCAAGGACCCCGAGGCGGTCCGCCGCTGCCACGACACGCTCACCGAACTCGCCGCGAAGGGCGCCATCAAGCCGCTGATCAGCGAACGGGTCGCCCTGAAGGACGGCGCCGCCGCCGTGCAGCGCGTCGCCGACGGCGTCACCACCGGCCGCGTGGCGATCGTCCCGGAAGGAGCCTGATCCATGACGATCAGTGAGGCTCAACTGCGCGATCGTGTACGGGAGTTGCTTGCCGCGCACCCGATCGCTTCCACCCCGCGCGAGGCCTTCCTCGAAGCGCGCTTCGACGCCGGGCTCGCCTGGGTGCACTTCCCCGAAGGGCTCGGCGGCCTCGGCCTGCCGCGCGCCCAACAGGCCGTCGTGGAAGCCGAGTTGGAGGCGGCGGGCGCGCCCGACAACGACCCGCGGCGCATCGGCATCGGCCTCGGCATGGCCGCGCCCACGATCCTCGCGTACGGCACCGAGGAGCAGAGGCGGCGCTGGCTCAGGCCGCTGTGGCTGGGCGAGGAGGTGTGGTGCCAGCTGTTCTCGGAGCCCGGCGCCGGATCCGACCTCGCGGCGCTCGGCACACGCGCGGTCAGGGAGGGCGACGACTGGGTGGTCAACGGGCAGAAGGTGTGGACGTCCAACGCGCACAACGCCCGCTGGGCCATCCTCATCGCCCGTACCGACCCGGCGCAGCCCAAGCACCGCGGCATCACGTACTTCGTGTGCGACATGACCGACCCCGGCGTCGAGGTGCGGCCGCTGCGGCAGATCACCGGCGAGGCCGAGTTCAACGAGGTGTTCCTCTCCGACGTGCGCATCCCCGACGCGCACCGCCTCGGCGAGGTCGGCGACGGCTGGCGGGTCGCGCAGACCACGCTCATGAACGAGCGCGTGGCCATCGGCGGCATGCGGCTGCCCCGCGAGGGCGGCATGATCGGCCCGGTCGTCGAGACCTGGCGCGCGCGCCCCGAGCTGCGCACCCACGATCTGCACCAGGAACTCCTGAAGCTGTGGGTCGAGGCCGAGGTCGCGCGCCTCACCGGGGAACGCCTGCGCCAGCAGCTCGTCGCCGGCCAGCCGGGCCCCGAGGGCTCCGGCATGAAGCTCGGCTTCGCCCGGCTCAACCAGCGCATCAGCGGCCTGGAGCTCGAACTCCTCGGCGAGGACGGCCTGTCGTACGAGGACTGGACGATGCGCCGCCCCGACATCGTCGACTTCACCGGGCGTGACGCGGGCTACCGCTATCTGCGCGCCAAGGGCAACAGCATCGAGGGCGGGACCAGCGAGGTCCTGCTGAACATCGTCGCCGAACGCGTCCTCGGACTGCCCTCCGAGCCGCGCACCGACAAGGACGTCGCATGGAAGGACCTGGCCAGGTGAGCACCTCTGTGGACCTCCTCTACTCGGAGACCGAGACCGAACTGCGTGCGGCGGTACGGGACGTGCTGACCGACCACTGCACCGCGGCCGACGTCCTGGCCCGGATCGAGACCGACGAGCCGTACGACCGCGAGCTGTGGAAGACCCTCGCGACGGAGATGGGCCTGGCCGGACTCCTCGTACCGGAGAAGCTCGGCGGCCAGGGCGCCACGCACCGCGAGGCGGCCGTAGTCCTGGAGGAGCTGGGACGCGCCGTGGCGCCCGTGCCGTATCTGAGCAGTGCGGTGGTGGCCGTCGAGACGCTGCTCGGCTGTCCGGCGGAGAGGCCCCAAGTGGGCGCGCAGCTCGCGGAGTTGGCCTCCGGACGCCAGATCGGCGCCCTCGTCGTTCCGTTCACGACGGCGCCGCACGCCCCGTACGCGCGGGTGCGCCGCAGCTCCGACGGGCTCCTGCACGGCACGGTGACGGCGGTCGCCGACGCGGCGGGCGCCGATCTCCTCTACGTCGCCACCGACGACGCCCTCTACACGCTCGCCGCCGACCAGGACGGCGTCACCGTCACCCCGCGCACCTCCCTCGACCAGACCCGGCCCCTCGCCGACGTCACCCTCGACGGCGCCCGCGGCGGAGAGCCGATCAGCGAGGACCCGGACACGGCCGTACGACGTGGTCTGCGGGCCGGAGCCGCGCTGCTCGCCTCCGAGCAACTCGGCCTCGCCGACTGGTGCTTGACGGAGACCGTCGCCCACACCCGCGACCGGCACCAGTTCAACCGCCCCGTCGGCTCGTTCCAGGCGCTCAAGCATCGCCTGGCCGACCTGTGGCTGGAGACGGTCAACGCCCGCGCGGCGGCCCGCAACGCGGCGGACGCGCTGGCCACGTCGAGCGCGGAGGCCCCGCTCGCGGCCGCCCTCGCGCAGGCCTACTGCTCCCCGGTCGCGGTGCACGCGGCGGAGGAGGCGCTGCAGTTGCACGGCGGCATCGGCATGACGTGGGAGCACCCGGTGCACCTGTACCTGAAGCGCGCCAAGGCGGATGCGGTGGGGCTCGGTTCGGCGGGGCGGCACCGGGAGGCGGTGGGGGAGCTGGTGGGGCTGGAGGCGCCGTAGGGGGCGGCGGGGGTCTTCCCCCGCCCCCTGTCGGGGTTCCACGTCAGCCCGTCCGCTTACCCATGCCCATGCCCATGCCCATGCCCATGCCCATGCCCGTGCCCCTGCCGCTGCCCCTGTCCCTGCCCTCCTCCCCTGTACGGCATAATTGCGACCCGTTCGCAATAACAGCTGATCTTGAACAGGGGTGTGGGCATGACGGCCCGATCGATACGCACCGCGGGCGGCGCGCTCACCGCGGTCACCGCGCTGGCCCTGGCCGCCTCGGCCTGCTCCGCGCCGAGCGACGGCTCGGGGCGGAACGGCGCGCAGGACAGTGCCGTCGTCGGCATCGCTTACGAGCCCGACAGCCTCAGCCCGCTCCTCGGCTACGGCAAGGACGGCAACTCCAAGATCTTCGACGGGCTGCTCACCCACGACGCGGACATGCAGCTCAAGCCCGCCCTCGCCGCCGAGCTGCCGAAAGTGAGCGACGACGGCAAGACGTACACGTACCAGCTCCGCAAGGGCGTGAAGTTCTCCGACGGGAAGCCGTTCACCGCGAAGGACGTCGTCTTCACGTACGAGACCATCCTCGACAAGAAGACCAACAACGCCTCCAGGACCGAGCTGGACGCCCTGAAGTCCGTCGAGGCGAAGGGCGAGGACCAGGTCGTCTTCCATCTGAAGTACCCCTACGCCCCCTTCGCCGAGCGGACCGTGCTGCCCATCGCGCCCGAGCACGTGGCCGGCAAGCAGGACGTGAACAGCGGCCCCTTCACCACCAAGCCCATCGGCACCGGACCGTACGAGCTGGTCAAGTGGTCCAAGGGCGAGAAGCTCACCTTCAAGGCCAACCCCGACTACTGGGGCGGCGCGCCGAAGATCAAGAAGTTCACCATGGCGGTCATCAAGGACGACGACGTCCGCGCCACCCGCCTGCGCTCCGGCGACCTCGACGGCGCGATCCTGCCGCCCAACCTGGCCAAGGGCTTCAAGGACGACCAGGACAAGACCACGTACACCGCGAAGAGCTTCGACTACCGGCTCGTCACCCTGCCCTCGCACAACAAGGTCACCGGCGACACCGCCGTCCGCCGCGCCCTGGACGTCGCCGTCGACCGCAAGGCGATGGTCGACTCCATCCTCTACGGCGCGGGCAAGGAGGCCTACGGGCCGGTGCCCACCGACAGCGAGTGGTTCACCGAGGGCACCGAGCGCGAGCACGACCTGAAGAAGGCCGAGCAGATCCTCGACGACGCCGGCTGGAAGAAGGGCGAGGACGGAATCCGGGAGAAGGACGGCGTGCGCGCCTCGTTCCCGCTCTGGTACCTGTCCGGCGACAAGCTGCGCCAGGACCACGCCCTCGCCTACGCCTCCGACGCCAAGAAGGCCGGCATCGAGGTCAAGGTCCAGGCCGGCACCTGGGAGGTCATCGAGCCGAGGATGAAGACCGATGCCGTGCTCGCGGGCGGCGGCTCTCCCGCCGACCCCGACTTCGACCAGTACCCCCTCCTCGCCTCCAAGCTCGCCGGTGACGGCTTCAACAACATGGCCTGGTACGACAACCCCACCGTCGACAAGGCCCTCGAAGACGCCCGCAAGACCGACGACAAGGGCAAGCGGAAGGCCGCGTACGACACCATCCAGCGCGAGCTGGTGAAGAACCCGGCCTACACCTTCCTCACGCACATCGACCACCTGTACGTCGTCGACAAGCGCTTCGGCGACCTCACCACCCAGGTCGAGCCGCACGACCACGGCCTCGCCTCCGGCCCCTGGTGGAACGTCGAGGACTGGCAGCCGACGAAGTGAACTCCCCCTCCAGAAAGCTCCCTTGGGGGCCGATGGCGCGCATGACGGCACGGCGGGCCCTGTTCGCCGTGCCCGTCCTGCTCGCCGTCACCTTCGGCGTCTTCGCCGTCGCCGCGGCCTCGCCCTTCGACCCCGTCAAGGCGTACGCGGGCACCGCCGGGCTCACCGCCTCGCAGGAGAACCTCGACCAGCTGCGCGCCAACCTCGGCGTGGACCAGCCGCTGGTCACCCGCTGGTGGGAGTGGCTGACCCACGCCGTCACCGGTGACCTCGGCGACTCGGCGGTCCTGCGCCAGCCCGTCGCCCAGGTCCTCGTCGAGCGGGTCGGCTGGTCCGTGCTCCTCGCCACCGTGGCGTTCGCCGTGGCCGTGCTGCTCGGCACCGCCCTCGGCCTGCTCGCCGCCCGCCGCCAGGGCGGCTGGTTCGACCGCGGGATCACCTCCCTCGCGTACACCCTGGAGGCCGCCCCGCCGTTCTGGCTCGGGCTGCTCGCCATGTGGCTGTTCGCGCTCAAGCTGGGCGTGCTCCCGGCGGGCGGACTCACCGACACCGGCTCGGCCACGGTCACCTTCGACCAGGTCGCGAGCCATCTCGTGCTGCCCGCCGCCGTCCTGGCGCTCTCGCAGCTGCCCTGGTTCGTGCTCTACGTACGCCAAGGTGTCGCCGACGCCCTGGAGGAGGACCCGGTGCGCGGCGCACGCGCGCGTGGGCTCGCCGCGCGGACCGTGCTCCTCGGGCACGCCCTGCGCTCCGGGCTGCTCCCGGTCCTCACCCTGATCGGCTCGCGCGTACCCGAACTCATCACGGGCGCGCTGCTCGTGGAGACCGTGTTCAGCTGGCCCGGCATCGCCGCCGCCACCGTGCAGGCCGCCACCTCCGTGGACTTCCCGCTGCTCGCCGCGCTCACCGTGCTCGCCACGATCGCGGTGCTGCTCGGCAACCTGCTCTCCGACCTCCTTTACGGACTGGCCGACCCGAGGGTGGGATTCGATGGCTGAGACCGCGCCTGAGACCGCCAAGACCGCGCCTGAGACCGCCAAGACCGCGCCTGAGGCCGCCAAGACCGCGCCCGTGACCTGGAAGCCCGCCGGGACCGTGCGCCGCTCCACGCGCGCGTGGCGGGTGCGCAGCTCCGCCGTGATCGTCGGGCTCGTCGTCCTCGCCGTCCTTGTCGTGCCGCCGCTGGTGCAGCTCGACGAACAGGCCGTCGACCTCGCCGCCAAACTCCAACCGCCGTCCCTCGCACACCCCTTCGGCACCGACGACGTGGGCCGCGACCTGCTGCTTCGCTGCGTGTACGGGCTGCGCGTCTCGCTGCTCGTCGGGGTCGTCGCCGCGGTCGTGGCGACGGTCATCGGCACCGCCGTGGGCGCTGCCGCGGCGGCCTCGGGCGGCTGGTTCGACCGGGTCGTGATGCGCCTCGTCGACCTGTTCTCGTCCGTGCCGCACCTGCTGCTCGGCATCTTCATCGTGGCGATGTTCACGCCCGGCGTCTGGCCCGTGGTGATCTCCGTGGCGCTCACCCACTGGCTGTCCACGGCCCGCATCGTCCGCTCCGAGGTGCTGTCGCTGCGCTCCCGGCCGTACGTCGACGCCGCGATCTCCGGCGGCGCCTCCCGGTGGCGGGTCGCCGTGCGCCATCTGCTGCCGGGCGTACTGCCGCAGGCCGGGCTCGCCGCGGTCCTGATGGTGCCGCACGCCATCTTTCACGAGTCCGCGCTGTCCTTCCTCGGCCTCGGCCTGCCCACGCACCAGGCCAGCCTCGGCACCCTCGTGCAGGCCGCCCGCGGCTCGCTGCTCGCCGGCGACTGGTGGCCGACGCTGTTCCCCGGCCTCTTCATCATCGTGCCCACCCTGGCCATCGCCGGGCTCGCGGGCGCCTGGCGGGAGCGGCTCAACCCGCGCCGCCGATCGGAGCTGATGCTGTGACCACCTCGACGTTCCCGGGGCCGTCGGCACCCGTCCTGTCCGTCCAGGGCCTCTCCGTACGCTTCCGGATGCGCGGCGGCACGTTCGTACGGGCCGTCAGCGACGCGCACTTCGAGCTGGCCGCCGGGGAGTGCCTGGCCCTCGTCGGGGAGAGCGGCTGCGGCAAGTCCGTGCTCGCCTCCGCGCTGCTCGGCCTGCTCCCCGGCAACGCCGAGACCGCGGGCAGCGCCCTCCTCGGCGACGACATCGACCTGTTGCGCGCGGACGAGCGGACCCTGGCCCGTACCGTGCGCGGGCGGCGCATCGGACTCGTCCCGCAGTCGCCCGCCGCGCACCTCACGCCCGTACGCACGGTCCGCTCCCAACTGGAGGAGACCGTACGGGAGTTGACCGACACCCCGAAGCCAGGCATCCGCAAGGCGGCGGTGGCGGCGGCCGAGCGGGCCGCGTTCCCCGACGGCCACCTCGACCGGTACCCGCACCAGCTCTCCGGCGGCCTCGCCCAGCGCGCCGCCACCGCGCTCGCCCTCATCGGCGACGCCCCGCTGCTGCTCGCCGACGAGCCCACCACCGGGCTCGACCGGGACCTGGTCGAGCGCACCGTCGACGAGCTGAAGCGGCACACCGGCGAGACGCGCGCCCTGTTGATGATCACCCACGACCTGGCGGCCGCCGAGCGCATCGCCGACCGGATCGCCGTCATGTACGCGGGCCGCATCGTCGAACACGCCGACGCCCGCGCCTTCTTCGGCGAGCCGGGACCCCGCCACCCGTACGCCCGTGGCCTCCTGGACGCTCTGCCCGAGCGGGAGTTCACCCCGATCCCCGGCATGCCGCCCGAGCTGGCCGACCTGCCCGCGGGCTGCGCCTTCGCCCCGCGCTGCCCCACCGCCACCTCCGCCTGCGCGGTGCTGCCGCCGCTCGACGACGGTGTCGCCTGCCACCACGCCCTGGAGGCCCAGCGTGCTTGAACTCCAGGACGTCACCGCCGGGTACGAGCGCCGCGTGCCCGTCTTCCGTGACGTCTCCCTGACCGTCGCCCCCGGTGAGGCCGTCGGCCTGCTCGGGCCGAGCGGCTGCGGCAAGTCCACGCTGGCCCGGGTCGGGGCCCTCCTGCACCGGCCGGACGCCGGCCGTGTGGTGATCGACGGCGAGGCCGCCGCCGGCTGGCGCCACCGTGCCCCGCGCGCCCGGCGCACCGCGTTCGGCGTGGTCTTCCAGCAGCCCCGGCTCTCCGCCGACCCGCGCCTGCGCCTCACCGACCTGATCGCGGAACCGCTGCGCGCGAACGGCCGCGGCAATGAAGTCACGTATAACGTACGGGAGTTGGCGGAAAAGGTCGGCCTCGGTCCGGAACTGCTCGGCCGCCGCCCGCACGAGGTCAGCGACGGTCAGCTGCAACGCGCCTGCCTGGCCCGCGCGTTGGTGCTGCGGCCGCGCTGGCTGGTGTGCGACGAGATGACGGCGATGCTGGACGCGTCCACGACGGCCGCGCTCGTGGCGGTCGTCGAGGAGTACCGCGCGGAGACCGGCGCGGGCCTGCTCGCCGTGGGCCACGACCGGGTACTGCTGCAGCGGTGGTGCGACCGGACGGCGGAGTGGAGCGACCTCGGGGCCTCCCCGGGCAAGTGACCCATCGGCGCGACAACTGGGGCGACTTGTCCGTCACGCCCCGTCAGTACACGTTCGGGGGACATGTCACTCACCTGGACGGCGCCCTCGCTCCGCCACACTGGCCGCCGTGAGCCACGGAGTTGACGTGGCGGAGGAGGAAGCCACCATGGCCATTTCGATTTCGGTGTTCCTGCTGCTGCTGATCCTTGCGGTGGTGTTCCTGCGCAACGGCGCGCTGAAGCTGTCGCACGCGATCATCTGCGTCCTGCTCGGCTTCTACCTGGCCGGCACGAGCCTCGCGCCCACGATTCAGAACGGCCTCACCGCGACGGCGGACCTTGTGAGCGATCTGAAGCCGTGACGCGTTGCGCGTTGCGCACTGATGAACAACTGTCACCTTTCCATGGACAGTTCAAGCACTCCGCCCTGGCTTCGCTCGCATGCCCCGGACCCCGTAGCGCGGCTGACTCACCCGTCCGCGAACACCCCGATCGCGTTCGGAACCGGCCGCTCGATGCCGCCGCTCGGATGGTTCCGTACGGTCACCGCCGGCGCGCCCGGGTCGCGGGAGGCGAGGGTGGAGGAGCCGCCGCCGTCCAGGCTGAACGCGTCCCGCGCCCCCAACTCCCGCATCAGTTGGGCCACTTCGGCGATCGTCAGGCCCGAACGGAACTCCGGCGCGCCGTCCAGGGCGAGGAGATGCAGCCGGTACCCGGAGTCCGACACGCCGACCGCCGAGCGCACCGCCGACGTCAGCGGGTCAAGGCCGGGCAGCGGGCGCCCGTCCCGCAGTACGGGATAGCCGCCCACCGCGAACCGGAACGGGACCCGCGTATCCGCCGCGACCAGCCGATGCCGTACGAGGACCCGTTCGCCCACCGACAGCTTCCGTAACGCCTGCGCGCCCGACTCGCGGCCGACCAGGACCGTCTCGTGCGCGCCGACCGGCCCGGCACCCGGCGTGTCGGCCGTGGCGACGACACGCCCGGCCCGGACGGTCACCTCGTGCGTGTCCGTGCTGCACGGCGCGGCGCGGTCCGTGTCCGTGCCGCACACCGAGCGCAGCCGGGACACGGTGCCCCAGTCCGAGGTGAACGCGCCCACCGAACCGACCGGCAGGGCGTACTGGTTGAGCCCGCCGAGCGGCAGTCGGGCGTGCTCGGTGCGGACCGTGCCGTGCAGGTCGAGCCGGTCCAGGCGGGCGCGCCGGTCGACGCCGACGCCGAACACATCCGGGGTGTGGGTGCCCGGCGGCAGTGCCGGGCCGAACCGCTGGCCGTCCGGCACCGCCGCCTTGAGCTGCCGCCCGCTCGCCACGGCCGGGCCCACGGAGGCGCCGGTCGCCTCGACGCCCGGGTGCTGTGTCTCCGTGATGTTGAAGAAGTCCCCGTTCACCGCGGCCACGGCGCCCGCCGCGTCGGCCATCGCGGAGACCGTGCGGCGCGCCGCCACGGCACCCGGGTACAGCAGGTCGAGCCGGACGCGCGGGTCGCGCAGGTCCACGGTGAGCAGGTGGGCGCGGGCCGGGCCGTGGGAGGCGGGGAGGGTGAAGGAGCGGTACTCGACGCCGGGGGCGACGCGCACCGGCGACGGGTCGTCCCCGCCGCCCGCCGCGGCGGGTGTGGCTCCGGCGAGGCCCCCGGCGAGGAGGGCGGCGCAGGTGAGGGCGGTAGTCACGGCCCCGCGCCGCGCTCCGCCGAGAGGTGTTCTGATCCGTCCGAACCGTCCGACCCACATCGCGCGCGGCACCGCACCCCCTGATGCGTCACGGGAACGTGTCGCTCAACTGTCCCAGTTCGTGGGGGAGTTCACCAGTACGCGTAGGGCGCCTTCAGGTGCGGCGGCCTCGGCGGCGCAGGACCGCGATCGTGCCCGCGCCCGCCAGGGCGACGAGGCCGACGCCGATCGCGATGTCGGTACCCGTCGTGCCGTCCTGCACGCCGCCGAGTCCGCCCCGTACGCCACGGGCGGCGACTTGGATCGTGTACGTGGACGTGCCGCCGCCGGGGCAGGCGACGTCGACCTTGTGCGTGCCGGGCGCGGCGTCGGACTTGATGGTGGCGTTGCCGGTGTAGACGCCGGCGGAGCCCATCGAGAGCGGCACGCGGGCGGTGAACGCGTCGGACGTGGCGGTCGCCGAGGACGCCGTGCAGCCGCCGGACACGGAGACCACGACGGACGCGCCGGGTGGGGCCGGGCTCGGCGTGATCGACAGGGACGGCTCCGGTCCCGCGACGGCCTGCCCCCTCACGCCGACTACGGCGAGCGAGGCGAGGGCGAGGGAGCCGAGCAGGTGTGCAGCGCGCATGGGGAACCCCACTTCCCGGCGCGGGCCGTCGTCTCGGGTCCGTCGGCTGCCTGACCGCGCCGCGCTCTCATGGAACGTGGCCGGTCCCCGCGCCAGCACCTCGGTGCGGGCCGCCGAACGGGCGTCGCCCGTCCGTGCCGCGAGCCGAACCCGCTGGTCATGCGACCGGGGCCGGGCGCCGCACGCGCCCGGCCCCGGTAGCCCGTGGGTGTGAGGGCACCCCGGGCCGTAGGGGAGGAGGGAGGAGCGAGGAGGGAGGAGCGAGGAGCGAGGAGCGAGGAGGGAGGAAAGGAGTGACGGAAGCAGTTGGTGCGGTCGCCGGGCCGCGGCTGTCCTCGGCTGCGCGGCCCGGCGACCGGATCCGGGGGCCCGGTCAGGCGGCCGGGCCGGGCGCCGCGTGGCGCTCCGTCAGGATGCGGTGCACCAGGCGGGCGCCCGCGCGGGCCGTGCGGTGGTCGACGTCCAGGTCGGGGTTGAGCTCCGCCACGTCCACGACCAGCGGCTTGCCGCTCGCCGCGACCTTGGCGCAGACCCGCTCGACGATCTCCATCGGGACGCCGTGCGCGGCCGGAGCGCTGACGCCGGGTGCGACCGCGGCGGGCAGCACGTCGAGGTCGATGCTCAGGTGCAGCACGTCACCGCTGTCCACGAACGCGTCGGTGAACGCGTCCACCGCGGCCACGTTCAGCAGCCCGCACTCCGTGTCCGGCAGATACCGCACGCCGAGCGAGTCCGCCGTACGGAACAGGTGCTCGGTGTTGCTCGGCTGACTCACGCCCAGGACCTGGTAGTTCAGTCGCCGCCCGTGCTCCTCCTCGCTCCGCGCCATCTGCAGGAACGGCGTGCCGGAGCTGGGCCGTACGTCGTCCCGGAGGTCGAAGTGCGCGTCCAGGTTGAGGACGGCGAGACGCCCGCCGGACCGCATCGCCGCGCTCTCGCGCACCCCGAGGTACGTGCCGTACGCCACCTCGTGGCCGCCGCCGAGGACGATCACCGGGGAGCCGCTGTCGAGCAGCGCGGCGACGGCCTCGCCGAGGCGGCGGTGGCCCGACTCCAGGTCCCCGTCGGCGACTTCGACGTCACCGGCGTCCAGCGCGGTCAGCGAGGCCGGGAGCGCCATCGGCGCCAGGGCGGCGCGGAGTTCGGCGGGGCCGTTGGCCGCGCCCTGCCGGCCCTTGTTGCGCCGTACGCCCTCGTCGCTGCGGAAGCCGACGAACGTCGCGTCCCACGGGCCGGGACCACCGGAGTCCGCAGCGACGACGTGGTGCCAGCGCAGATGTGCCTCACCGGGACCGTCGTCCCGTCCGTGCCACCGCTGCGCGGCCGCGTCGACGGGGACGGCATACGACGTGCTCACTTGGCGTCACCCTCGGCCATCGGGACGCGCACGCCGCGCTCGCGGGCCACGTCGCTCGCGTGGTCGTACCCGGCGTCGACGTGCCGGATGACGCCCATGCCGGGGTCGTTGGTGAGGACGCGGGACAGCTTCTGCGCGGCCAGCTCGGTGCCGTCGGCGATGCAGACCTGACCGGCGTGGATGGAGCGGCCCATGCCGACGCCGCCGCCGTGGTGGATCGAGACCCAGGAGGCGCCGGACGAGGTGTTGACCAGGGCGTTGAGCAGCGGCCAGTCGGCGATCGCGTCGGACCCGTCGAGCATGGCCTCGGTCTCGCGGTAGGGGGAGGCCACCGAGCCGGAGTCCAGGTGGTCGCGGCCGATGGCGACCGGGGCGGACAGCTCGCCGTTGGCGACCATCTCGTTGAACTTCAGGCCCGCGCGGTGGCGTTCGCCGTAGCCGAGCCAGCAGATGCGGGCGGGCAGGCCCTCGAAGGAGACGCGCTCGGCGGCCATGTCGAGCCAGCGGTGCAGGTGCTTGTTCTCCGGGAACAGCTCCTTGATGGCCTTGTCGGTGGCCTCGATGTCCTTCGGGTCGCCGGACAGGGCGGCCCAGCGGAACGGGCCGAGGCCCTCCTCGAACAGCGGGCGGATGTGCGCCGGGACGAAGCCGGGGAAGGCGAAGGCGCGGTCGAAGCCGGCCTTGCGGGCCTCGTCGCGGATCGAGTTGCCGTAGTCGAAGACCTCGGCGCCCTTGTCCAGGAAGCCGACCATGGCCTCGACGTGCAGGCGCATCGAGTGGCGGGCCTTGTCGGTGAAGCCGGCCGGGTCCGCCTCGCGCTCCTTGTCCCAGTCCTCGACGGAGATGCCGACGGGCAGGTAGGCCAGCGGGTCGTGGGCGGAGGTCTGGTCGGTGACGATGTCGATCGGGGCCTCGCGGCGCAGCAGCTCCGGGAAGATCTCGGCGGCGTTGCCGACGACGCCGATGGACAGGCCGCGGCGCTCGTCGCGGGCCTTGACCGCCAGCTCCAGGGCGTGGTCCAGGCTGTCGGCCTTGACGTCCAGGTAGCGGGTGCCGATGCGGCGGTCGATGCGGGTCTCGTCGACGTCGACGCAGATCGCGACGCCGTCGTTCATCGTCACCGCGAGCGGCTGCGCGCCGCCCATGCCGCCGACGCCGGCGGTCAGCGTGATCGTCCCGGCGAGGGTGCCGTCGAACTTCTTGCGGGCGACCGCGCCGAAGGTCTCGTAGGTGCCCTGGAGGATGCCCTGGCTGCCGATGTAGATCCACGAACCGGCGGTCATCTGGCCGTACATGGTCAGGCCGCGGGCCTCCAGGGAGCGGAACTCCTCCCAGTTGGCCCAGTCGCCGACCAGGTTGGAGTTGGCGAGCAGCACGCGCGGCGCCCACTCGCTGGTGCGCATCACGCCGACCGGCTTGCCGGACTGCACGAGCATCGTCTCGTCGTCCTTGAGCGTCTTCAGGGTGCGCACGATCGCGTCGTACGCCTCCCAGGTGCGGGCGGCCTTGCCGGTGCCGCCGTAGACGACCAGGTCCTCGGGGTGCTCGGCGACCTCCGGGTCGAGGTTGTTCATGAGCATGCGCAGGGCGCCCTCCTGCTGCCAGCCGAGGCAGGTGAGTTCGCTGCCGCGGGGGGCGCGGATGTGGCGGGCATCGGGGGAGGTGCCGGTCATGTTCTCTCCAGATCGCTTACGGAGGTCGGTGCGGAACTGCGCGGGGCCCACGCCCCTCCCGTGGGGTATGTCGGTACGCCGGTACGGAGGAACGCGGCCCGCTGTGCTCCATGACAGGCCCGGCCGGAGCCCCGATCCAGCGCCGCCGCGCGAAGTTCTCGGATCCGAGAACGCGATCGCCCCCCGCCCGTGATCCGGGGGCCTGACCGGCCCAAGTCGGCTCGCCTACACTTCCGGTGAGGCTCGGGACGCGGCACGGCGGCCCGACGGGGGACGAGGACGGTGGACGGCTTGGTCGTGACGACGGCGGAGCTCGCCGAGCTCTATGCGGAGCAGGAGCCCACGGCCGCCCCGGCCTATCAGCGGGTCAAGGACCTGGTGGCCGGGCAGATCGTCGGCGGGAGCTGGCGCGAGGGGCAGGCGCTGCCCTCGGAGAGCCAGTTCGTGGAGTCGCTCGGCCTGTCCCGGATGACCGTGAACCGGGCGCTGCGCGAGCTGAGCGCCGAGGGCCTGCTGCGCCGGGTGATGGGCGTCGGCACCTTCGTGGAGCGCCGCAAGAGCAGTTCCGCGCTGGTCGAGGTGCACAACATCGCCGACGAGATCCAGGGCCGCGGCCACCGGCACTCCGCCCGCGTCGTCTCCCTGCGCGAGGAGCTGCCCGCCCCGGAGATCGCCGCCCAGCTCGGCCTCGACGGGCGGCGCTGCGCGTTCCGCTCCCGGGTGGTGCACCTGGAGGACGGCGCCCCGGTCCAGCTGGAGGACCGCTTCGTCCACCCGGACTTCGCCCCCGGCTATCTGCAACAGGACTTCACGGCCCGTACGCCGTACACGTTCCTGTCCCAGGTCGCCCCGCTCGGCCGGGGCGAGCACATCGTGGAGGCGGTCCTTCCGTCGGCCGAGGAGTGCGAGATCCTCGGCGTCGGCCCCGGTGAGCCCTGCCTGCTCATCCAGCGGCGTACGTGGTCGCAGGGCGCGGTCGTCAGCGTGGCGCGGCTGATCCACCCCGGCTCGCGCTACCGCCTTGAGGGGACGTTCGACGCGCACTGAGACGCGTACCCGGCGTCGGACGCCGGCCGGACATCGCGGCCGTGAGCCGGTTCGCGGCCTGCTCCAGGACCTCGCGCACCTCGTCGGGCGAGTGCCTGCTGTAGTGCCGCTGCCAGGTGGAGCTGAGCGCGGCGACGGGCCGCTCGTTGTGGTCGAACGCCGCGACGCCGAGCGACCTGAACCCCTCCGAGACCAGCTCGACCTCCTCCGACCAGCCGCGCTCCCGGTCGGTGGCGAGCAGGTCGATCAGCTCGGCGAGGGAGCGCGGCCCCTTGCCGGTGCGGGTGATCAGGCTGGCCTGCCGCGGGAAGAGGGCGCGCAGCTGTGCCGGTGAGGAATGCGCGAGGACGGCTCGGCCGTTGGCGGTGAGGTGGGCGGGCAGCCGTACGCCGACATCGGTGACGAGCGCCGGATCGGCCTGACCGGACCGCCCGGTCGGGGGGCGCTCCTTGAGCAGGTACACCGTCTCCGCGCCGTGCACGATGCCCAGGTGCACGGTCTGGCCGAGCCGGGCCGAGGCGCTGCGCAGGATCGGATGGGCAAGCCGCTCCAGGGGCTCGTGCCGCAGATAGGCCGAGCCGATCTCGAACGATGCGACCCCGAGCCCGTACGCCTGCTCCTTCGGCAGATACGTGACGAAGCCGCGGTCCACCAGGACGGTGAGGATGTGGTACGCCGACGAGCGGGGGATGCCGAGCTCGCGCGCGAGCGCCGCGGCCTGCACCGGTCCGGAGCGGCCCGCGAGATGCAGCAGAATGTCCAGAGCGCGCCCGACCGCGGGCGAGGCGCTGGACGTCGACTCTCGTTCACCCATTGGTCCACCTCTTGACGGCCTTGTATATACAGGCATATACAAGGCCTTCGTCATGCGGGATGTGCCGACGGGAGCCGTAGACCGGCCCGTGTTTGAACCCCGCCACCTCGTCCGGAACACGGCGTTCCAAGGAGGCCCTTCCTTGACCACCGACACCTCGTCGACCCTGCAGCGCGGGCTCAAGTCCCGGCACATACGCTTCATCGCCCTGGGTTCCGCCATCGGGACCGGTCTCTTCTACGGTTCCTCGGAATCCATCAAGACAGCCGGACCCGGTGTCCTGCTGGCCTATCTCATCGGCGGTGCCGCGGTCTTCCTGGTCCTGCGCTCGCTCGGCGAGATGGCGGTGAGCAGCCCGTCCGCCGGATCCTTCGGTGAATACGCAACAAAATACCTCGGAAAGCTGCCCGGCTTCCTCACGGGCTGGACATACGCCCTGGAGATGATCGTCGTCTGTCTGGCGGACATCACGGCCCTCGGGCTCTACATGGGCTTCTGGTTCCCCGACGTGCCCCGCTGGATCTGGCTGCTCGCGGCCGTCGCCGTCATCGGCGTGATGAACCTGTTCAGCGTGAAGGTCTTCGGCGAGCTGGAGTTCTGGCTGTCGTTCGCGAAGATCGTGGCGATCGTCGCGATGATCCTCGGCGGGTTCGCCATCCTCGTCTTCGGCATCGGCGGCGACAGCGGCGCCAGTATCTCCAACCTGTGGGACCACGGCGGCTTCCTGCCCAACGGCGTCGAGGGGCTCGTGCTCTCCTTCGCCGTGGTGATGTTCGCCTTCGGCGGCACCGAGATCATCGGCGTCACCGCCGGTGAGGCGCAGAACCCGGAGAAGACGATCCCGCAGGCCGTCAACTCCATCCCCGTGCGCATCATGCTCTTCTACGTGCTGACCCTCGCCGTCCTGATGTCCCTGGACCCCTGGAAGCACATCGGGTCCGAGGGCAGCCCGTTCGTCGAGATCTTCGCCGGGCTCGGCGTCACCGCCGCCGCGGGCGTGCTCAACCTCGTCGTGATCATCGCCGCGCTCTCCGCCATCAACAGCGACATCTTCGCCGCCGGCCGGATCATGTACGGCATGGCCGAGCGCGGCCAGGCCCCGAAGGTCATGCGCAAGGTCTCCCGCAACGGCGTGCCCACCATGACCGTCGGCATCATGATCGGCGCCCTGCTCCTCGGCGTGGTGCTCAACTACCTGATGCCGGAGCGGATCTTCCTCGTCATCGCCTCGATCGCCACCTTCGCGACCGTCTGGGTCTGGCTGATGATCCTGCTCTCGCAGGTCAGCGCCCGCCGGAAGATGACCCCGGAGGAGGTCGCGGAGCTCAAGTACCCGGCCCCGTTCTGGCCCTACGGGCAGATCATCACCATCGTCTTCATGGCGGGCGTGGTCGTGCTCCTCGCGTTCTCCGAGGACAGCCGGATCGCCCTGATCGTCGGCGGCGTCTGGCTGGCCCTGATGACGTCGGTGTTCTACCTCTTCGTACGGCCGGGGCTGCGGCGTGCGGAGGCGGTGGCCGGTGAAACGGCCGATGCCGCCCCGTCCGCCGAGCCGGTGAAGGCGGCACCCCGGGCATAACCCCAGGCCAGGCACAGGAACCGGCGGCACCGCGAACGACGCGGTGCCGCCGGTTCCTGTCTGTCCGGCGGCCGCCCAACCGTCTGGGATACCAGACAGGAACCCCCTTGCACCCCCTGCCGGAACACCCCCGACCTCAGGCTTCATGGACCCATGAACGAAATCTCCGTAGGGGTCGGCCCCCTCTCCGCCGCCGATGTCGTGTCCGTCGCCCGGCACGGGGCCCGCTTGACCCTCAGCCACGCCGCCCTCGGCGAGATCTCGCAGAGCCGCAAGGTGATCGAGAGCCTCGCCGACGACGTGGTTCCGCACTACGGCGTGTCCACCGGCTTCGGTGCCCTCGCCACCCGCCACATCCCCGTCGAACTCCGCGCCCAGCTCCAGCGCAGCCTGGTCCGCTCCCACGCGGCCGGCTCCGGCCCCGAGGTCGAGCGCGAGGTCGTACGGGCCCTCATGCTGCTCCGCCTCTCCACCCTCGCCACCGGCCGCACCGGCGTCCGCCCCGAGACCGCCCAGGCCTACGCCGACCTGCTCAACGCCGGCATCACCCCGGTCGTCCACGAGTACGGCTCCCTCGGCTGCTCCGGCGACCTCGCCCCGCTCGCCCACTGCGCCCTCGCCGTCATGGGCGAGGGCCAGGTGCGAGACGCCGACGGCGAGCTGATGTCCGCCGCCGACGCCCTCGCCGCCGCCGGGCTCAGCCCGGTCACGCTGGAGGAGAAGGAGGGCCTGGCCCTCATCAACGGCACCGACGGCATGCTCGGGCAGCTCGTCATGGCCGCCGCCGACCTGAGGCTGCTGCTGCGCACCGCCGACATCGCCGCCGCGATGAGCGTCGAGGGCCAGCTCGGCACCGACCGCGTCTTCGCCGCCGACCTGCAGGCCCTGCGCCCGCACCCCGGTCAGGCCTCCAGCGCCGCCAACCTGACGGCCCTGCTCGCGGACTCGGCGATCGTCGCCAGCCACCGCGGCCCCGAGTGCACCCGCGTCCAGGACGCGTACTCCCTTCGCTGCACCCCGCAGGTCCACGGCACCGCCCGCGACACCCTCGCGCACGCCGAGACCGTCGCCGACCGCGAGCTCGCCAGCGCCATCGACAACCCCGTCGTCACCCCCGACGGCCGCGTCGAGTCCAACGGCAACTTCCACGGCGCGCCCGTGGCCGCCGTCCTGGACTTCCTGGCGATCTCCGTCGCCGACCTCGCCTCGCTCAGCGAGCGCCGTACGGACCGCTTCCTGGACGTGGCCCGCAACCACGGCCTCAACGCGTTCCTCGCGGACGACCCCGGCGTCGACTCCGGCCACATGATCGCCCAGTACACCCAGGCCGGCATCGTCTCCGAGCTCAAGCGGCTCGCCGCCCCGGCCTCCGTGGACTCGATCCCCTCCAGCGCCATGCAGGAGGACCACGTGTCCATGGGCTGGTCCGCCGCCCGCAAGCTGCGCCGCGCCATCGACGGCCTGACCCGTGTCGTCGCCGTCGAGATCCTCACCGCGGCCCGCGCGCTCGACCTGCGCGCCCCGCTCACGCCGTCGCCGGCCACCGCCGCCGTCGTCGCGGGCCTGCGCGAGCACGTCGAGGGCCCCGGCACGGACCGGTACCTCGCCCCCGAGATCGAGGCCGCCGTGCAGTACGTCCGTGAGGGCCGCGCCCTCGCCGCCGCCGAGTCGGTGACGGGTCAACTCGGCTGAGTCCGCCGGTCGCGACGGGCATCGGCGGGGCGGGTCAGGAACCCGCTCCGCCGATCCTGCGGCTCAACTGCTCCGCCGTACGCGAGACCTGGGCCGCGATCCGGTGCTGCTCCGCCGCGTCCACCTCCTCGGCGGGGAACGTGACCGCCACCCCGGCCACCGGGTGCGCCCGGTGGTCCAGGACCGCCGCGGCGACGGACGCGAAGCCGGGGGTCACCTCGCCGTCCTCGGTGGCATACCCGCGCCGCCGCGCCTCCACCAGGAGCTGCCGGAGCGCGGTCAGCGAACCCGGCCCCTTCTCGTTGCGCAGCACGAACGCGGCGGCGTCCGGGAACAGCGCCCGCACCTGCGCCTGCGCGAGCCCGGCGAGCACGGCACGTCCGCTGGCGGTCAGCTGCGCGGGCAGCCGCACGCCGACCTCGGTCACCAGCGGGGCCCGGCCCGGCGCGCGCTCCTCGATGACGTAGATGACCTCGCGCCCGTGCAGCACGGCGAGGTGCGCGTTGTGCCCCGTACGGTCGACGAGCTTCGCCAGCGGCACGCGGGCCAGGCGCTGGAACGGGGCCTGGCGGCTGTACCCGGAGCCGAGCTCGAACGCCCCGACGCCCAGGCCGTACCGCCGCTCCTCCGGCAGATGCACGACGAAGCCCTCGCGGGCCAGGGTGTCGAGCAGGTGGTACGTGGTGGAGCGCGGCACCCCGACGTCCCGGCTGATCGCGGCCGCGGGCACGGGGCCCGCCTGGCCGGCGAGGTAGCGCAGGATGGCGAGGACTTGGGCGGCGGCGGGGACGGGGGCCATGTCCGGAGGTTACGTCCGGGCGCGGTCGTACTCGCCCGAGCGCGGCGGCTTGTCTGGGATACGAGACGCGGATCGCCGCCGTCCGCACTCCGGGCCGTGCCACTCCTTTACGCCGTCAGCTCCTCGAAGTCGGCCTTCTCGCGCACGCCGCAGTCGGGGCACGGCCAGTCGTCGGGTACGCCGGACCACGGCGTGCCGGCCGGGAAGCCCTCGCGGGGCGCACCGGACGCCTCGTCGTACACGAAGTCGCAGACGGGACAGCGGTGCCGGCTCATGCGGTCACCCCGTACCGGTCCCGCTTGCCCGGGTGGACGTTGGCGCGCGTGAGGTCGCCGTCGTAGTGGGCGCGCACCCGGTGGTCCATCACCCGGCGCCACAGCGGCGGGAAGTAGGCGAGCACGATCATCCCCGCGTACCCGGTGGGGAGTTCGGGCGCCTCGTCGCAGTGGCGCAGGGCCTGGTAGCGGCGGGTCGGGTTGGCGTGGTGGTCGCTGTGCCGCTGCAGGTGGTAGAGGAACACGTTCGAGGCGACGTTGTTGCTGTTCCAGCTGTGCCGCGGCGCGCAGCGCTCGTACCGGCCGGAGGGTGTGCGGGCGCGCAACAGGCCGTAGTGCTCGGTGTAGTTGATGACCTCAAGAAGGCTGAAGCCGAACACCGCCTGCGCGAGCAGGTACGGCAGCACCTCGATGCCGAACGCCGCCACGAGCGCGCCGAACAGGACGAGGGACATCGCCCACGCGTTGAGCACGTCGTTGCGCAGCGACCACGGGCTCTTGCCGCGCCGCTCCAGCCGCCGCCGCTCCAGCCCCCACGCCGAGCGCAGGCTGCCGTACACCGTGCGCGGCAGGAACCGCCAGAAGCTCTCGCCGAGGCGGGCGCTCGCCGGGTCCTCCGGGGTGGCGACGCGGACGTGGTGGCCGCGGTTGTGCTCGATGAAGAAGTGCCCGTACAGCGTCTGGGCGAGGGCCACCTTCGACAGCCGGCGCTCCAGCCGTTCCTTCTTGTGGCCCAGTTCGTGGGCGGTGTTGATGCCGATCCCGGCCACCCCGCCGAGCGTGACCGTCAGCCCGATCCGGTCCGCCGTGCCGAGGCCGCCGCGGGTCAGGAGCCAGCAGCCGAGGACGAGGCCCGCGTACTGCAGCGGCAGATACAGGTACGTGCACCAGCGGTAGTAACGGTCCCGCTCCAGCCAGGCCAGCGCGCTCTTGGGCGGGTTGTCCGCGTCCTTGCCGATCAGCTGGTCGATCACCGGGAACACCACGTACAGGAGCACGATCCCGGTCCACCAGAACAGGCCCTGGCCGGTGGCGGCGACCAGGCCCCAGGCGATGAAGGGGAAGGCCGGGATGAACAGTCCGAGCAGCCAGTAGTAGCGCTTCGGATCCCGCCAGTCCGGCTCCGGGATTCCCGTCGAGTCAGCCATGTGACGCCCTCCTCGTGCGGTGGGTTACGTCCGACGCCTCTCCCCGTCCAGCAGTCAGCCACTTGATGACGATGGTGTCAACAGCTGTAACAGGCTCTGGGAGCAGGGGAGTTCGGGGGCGCAGCCGCGTATCAGGCCCCTACCCCTCACCCTCCAGTCGCACGTCCACCGCACCCCGCTCCGTCCAGAACCCCTGGTCCGCGTCCTGGAGGCGGGACGCCGCGTGCTTCATGTGGCGGCGGACCGCCGCGCGGGCCGCGCGGGCGTCGCCGGACTCGACGGCCGTGAGGATCGCATGGTGCTCGACCCGGACCGCCTCGATGAAGTCGTCCCTGCGGGCCTCGTTCGCGCGGGTGACGCGGATGCCGCTGCGCAGCACCTCGCCGAGGTAGCGGACCGTGGAGACCATCACCTCGTTGCCCGTGGACTCGGCGATCGACTGATGGAACGCCAGGTCCTCGTCCACCCCGTCGCCCCCGGCGGCCACGGCCTCGTCGATCGCCGTCAGGGCCTGCCGCATCCGCTCCACGTCGGCCGGGGTGGCCCGGGTCGCGGCGAGGGAGGCCGCCTCGCCCTCCATGGCGCGGCGGACCTCCACGATCTTCAGGACCTTCGCCTTGGTCGCGGAGCCCTCGCTGCCGGCCTCCAGGTCGAGCGGCCGGGTGCGCCGCGGCATGACGAACACGCCGCGGCCCTGCCGGGGTTCGACCAGACCGGCGCTGCGCAGCCGGGACACGGCCTCGCGGATCACCGTGCGGCTCACGCCCAGCTGCTTCACCAACTCGACCTCGGTGGGCAGCTTGTCGCCCTGAGCGAGGCGGCCGGACTCGATCTCCTCCGAGAGGATTGCCGCGACCCGGTCCGCGAGCCGTACGGGGCCACTCACCTTGGAGAACATGCGTGCCAGTCTATCCGTCAGGCCCCGGCCGACCCGGCGGCGGTCGCCACACCGGCGGCCACGGCCTGAGGGTGGTCCTCGACGTACGCCCGTACGACCGCCTCGAAATCGGCGTCGGGCGTGAGGCCGAGCGCCGCCGCCCGCGCGTTGTCGAAGACGGCGGGCCAGGAGCCGACGATCGCCTCGACGGCCGGGTCGGGCGAGACGGTCACCAGGTCCGCGACCGCGTCCCCGGCGACCCGGCGCACCGTGGCCAGCATCTCGGCGAGCGTGACCGTGAGCGCCGGGAGGTTCACCGGAAGGTCCCCGTCCAGCTGACCGGGTCCGCTGCCGCGCTCCGCCTCGGCGATGCGCAGGATCCCCTCGACGGTGCGCCGCGGCGAGGCCAGGGCGACCCGCAGGTCCGGGCTGACCGGGCAGACCGCGGGCAGCCCGGCGAGCGGTTCGCGCACGATGCCGGACAGGAACCCGGAGGCGGCCGCGTTCGGCTTGCCGGGGCGTACGGACACGGTCATCAGGCGGGCCACCCGCCCGTCCAGGAAGCCCCGGCGGGTGTACTCGGCGACCAGCTGCTCGCAGATCCGCTTCTGCACGCCGTAGCTGGAGCGCGGCGTCGGCAGCGTCGACTCGCTGACCACGGCGGGCAGCGGCAGCGCCGCGTCCGAGCCGTACACCGCGACGCTGGACGAGAACACGATCCGCGGCAGCGGGCCACCGGCGGCGGCCTGGGCGCGGGCGGCGTCCAGGAGGGCCCGGGTGGTGTCCAGGTTGGCGCTCATCCCCAGGTCGAAGTCGGCCTCGCACTCGGCGGAGACCGCGGACGCCAGGTGGATCAGTACGTCGACGGGCTCCGCGAACACCTCGTCGAGCCGTTCGGCGAGGTCCCCGCGGACCACCTTCACCAGGGGGTCGGCGAGCACGGGGGAGTCCTCGGGCACGAACCGGTCGGCGAGCACCAGGCGGTCCACGGGGACCCCGCCCAGGGTGCGGCGGTCGAGCAGCGCCTCGGCGACCTTGCGGCCCAGGAAGCCGAATCCGCCGGTGATGACGATCCTCATGCGTGTGCTCCTCGGTGGTGGTGCGTGGCGCGGTGGTGCCTCAGCCAGCCGAGCCCCTCGCTGGTGCCGGCGCGCGGGCGGTACTCGCAGCCGACCCAGCCGTCGAAGCCCAACTCGTCCACGACGGACAGCAGATGACGGAAGTTCAGCTCGCTCGCGCCGTCCGGCTTCGGGTCGTATGATGACCTGCGGACAGCGTCCATGGAGCTGTGATGCCGGTCACAATGTCGATCGCGGCGCCGCTCGCCGGGCGCATCGCTCCGGTCTCCGACGGCCTCCCGCCCATGAACGGGCCCACCCTGGGCAGGACTTCACCCATGGACGAACAGGAAGCCACCGCTCCGGAGAACTCTCTCGGCCCCTGGGCCCGCCACCGCCGCACGCCCCTGTACGCGACCCCGCGCCTGACCGCCTACCGGGACGAGGTCACGTTCCCCGACGGCAGCGGCGGCCCCTACAACTGGGTGCGCGTGCCCGACCAGGTGCGGGTGGCCGCCCTGGTCGACGGGGCGCTCCTGGTCTGCGAGCAGCACCACTACCTGACCGGCGTGATGTGGCAGCTGCCCGGCGGCTCCGTCGACCCCGCCGACGGCGACCCCGCCACGGCCGCACGGCGCGAACTCGCCGAGGAGACCGGCTACCGCGACGGCCACTGGACCGGCCTCGGCGCCCTGCACCCCCTGCCCGGCGCCACCCCGGCCCGCGTGCACCTGTGGCGCACCGTCGACCCGGACCCGTACCCGGCGGCCCCGGAACCCGTCGAGGCCGACCTGAAGATCCACCATGTCCCGCTGGACGAAGCCGTGTCGGCCGTACGGGACGGGCGGCTGCGGTGCGCGGCGAGCGCGGCACTCGTCCTCGCGGTGGCCCTGTCCGACCGCCGGTGAGGCGGCCAGACGCGTGAGGCGGCTCAGGCCCGTGAGGCGGCCAGACGCGTGAGGCGGCTCAGATGCGGGAGGCTGCTCAGGCCGTGAGGAATCGTGCGGCTCAGACCGTGAAGCGGTCCGGGTCCGCGCGTTCCCAGTCCGCGGCCCAGTCCGCGGGCGGCGCCGCGCACAGCGCGCCCGGCTCCGGCGGCGGATACAGCTCGGCGTACGAGCGGAACACGAAGTCGGGGCCGCGGCGGCGCAGCAGGTGCGGGCCGAGTCCGGCCGGCTCGCGCACGCCCATCGCCGCCATGATCTGCAGCGCGCTGCGCACCGTGGCCCGCTGGTAGCGGCTGACGCGTACGGACTTGTCGGCGACGTCCAGGGCGCGGACCCGGCGCGGGTCCTGGGTGGTGACCCCGGTGGGGCAGCGGTTGGTGTGGCAGCGCTGGGCCTGGATAAAGCCCACGGCGAACATCATCGCCCGCGCCGCGTTCGTGTAGTCCGCGCCGATCGCGAGCCGCTTGACGATGTCCGACCCCGTGGCCACCTTGCCGCTCGCCCCGATCCGTACCCGGTCCCGGAGCCCCACCCCGATCAGCGCGTGGTGCACCGCGATCAGACCCTCGGTCAGCGGCATCCCGAGGTGGTCGGCGAACTCCAGCGGCGCCGCCCCCGTACCGCCCTCGGCGCCGTCCACCACGATGAAGTCCGGCGTGATCCCCTCCGCCAGCATCGCCTTGCACACCGCGAGGAACTGCGCGCGCGAGCCGGGGCACAGCTTGAACCCGACCGGCTTGCCCTCGGCGAGCTCCCGCAGCCGGGCCAGGAAGAGGACCAGCTCACGCGGCGTCGAGAACGCCCGGTGGTACGGCGGCGACACCACCGTCCGCCCCTGAGGGACCCCGCGCGCCGCCGCGATCTCGGCGTTCACCTTGCCCCCCGGCAGCACCCCGCCCATGCCCGGCTTGGCGCCCTGCGACAGCTTCAGGGACAGGCAGCGCACCGCCGGCAGCGCCGCCCGGTCCGCGAACTGCCGCGGGTCGAAGTCCCCGTCCCGGGTGCGGCAGCCGAAGTAGCCCGTACCGATCTCCCACACCAGATCGCCCCCGGGCCGCAGGTGGTACTCGGAGATCCCGCCCTCGCCCGTGTCGTGCGCGAAACCCCCGCGCGCGGCACCGGAGTTGAGGGCGAGCACGGCGTGCGACGACAGCGAGCCGAAGCTCATCGCGGACACATTGAGCAGTGCCATGTCGTACGGCAGCGTGCAGTCGGGGCCGCCGACCCGCACGCGCGGCGCCCGCTCCGGCACGTCGACCGGCGCCAGCGACGGGACCAGGTACTCGTAGCCGCGCTCGTTCATGTCGAGCTCGCTGCCGAACGGGTCCTCCGCGTCCTCGCCCTTGGCGCGCTCGTAGACGATCGTGCGGGTGTCGCGGTCGTACGGGCGGCCGTCGTAGTCCCGCTCCACGAAGTACTGCTGCAGCTCGGGCCGGACCGACTCCAAGCCGTACCGCAGATGGCCGAGGACCGGGTAGTTCCGCAGCACCGTGTGTCTCCGCTGCATCAGGTCGTACGCGCCCAGCAGCGCCGGCGCCCCGCACACCGCCGCCGCGAGCCACCACCACGGGGAGACAAGGAGGGCGAGCGGGACCGACGCGGCCGTAGCGGCGACGAACAGGGCCAGAGCTGCGAAACGTGTCATGAACGTCCTTTAACCGGTTTCGCCGCCCCGGAGGCACCCGACTCCGCCGCCGGAGGGACCCCGCGCCGTGACCACCCCGTGCCGTGAGCACCCGTAGCGCCGTCCGCGGGTCCGGGCTGGTGTGGGTCGGGCCCGACGGGGTATCCGGTCGGCGACGGCGCGGGGGACAGAACGGACGCCGGGGGCGGGACGGACAAGGAGGACCGATATGCCTGCGGTCGAATACTGCCTGGTCGCCGTGGACTGCCCCGACCCGGTCGCCCTCTCGGGCTTCTACCAGAGGCTGCTCGGCGGCGAGGTCGAGAAGTACGACGACGACTGGTACGACCTGTACGCGCCCGGCGGCCACCGCATCGCCTTCCAGCGCGCCCCCGGCCACCGCCCGCCGCAGTGGCCGCGCGCCGACGACAACTCCCAGCAGCTGCACCTGGACTTCCACGTGCGCGACATGGGCGCCGCCGAGACGCAGGCCCTCACCCTGGGCGCGGTGCCGCTCGACCTGGACGACCAGGACGGCCGACGCGGCTTCCGGGTGTACGCGGACCCGGCGGGGCACCCGTTCTGCCTCTGCCAGAAGTGAGGCGGTCCGCGGCGCGCGCCCGAGCGGTTCCGGTGGTTCGCTGGAAGGCGGCAGGCCCACCGGCAGCACGCATCCCGCACCTCCACCGGCCGCACCCATCCCGCACCTCCACCGGCCGCACGCATCCCGTACCTCCACCGGCCGCACGCATCCCGTACCTCCACCGGCCGCACGCATCCCGTACCTCCACCGGCCGCACGCAGCCCCACGAAGGACGCAGCCCATGAACGACCAGAGCACCACGAGCAAGGCCCAGGACGTGGCCACGGCCCGGAGCGCCCGCTGCGTCTCCGTGACGCTGAGCGACTGCCGGGCCGACGAGGCCCACGCCGTCCTCGACTACCTGAGCAGCCTGTTCCCGTACGAGGAGTGCGGTCGGGTGACCCCGGACAGGCACCCGCACACCCCCAACGTCTGGTCGGCCTCCCTCGACGTGACGGCCGTGGCCTCGCCGTCCAACGTGCCGCGCCGCCCGGTCGGCGTGCGGGGCCCGGTCGAGGTCACCCTGCAGGGCGCCCCGCTGGACGTCGCGGCCGTCCACGCCGCGCTGGAGGACGCGTTCAGCTTCCACGACGAGGGGACGGTCTCGGGCGACCAGGAGCGGGAGGTGCAGCTGCGGATCAGTTCGCGGTGAGACGGGGGCGGGCGCGGGGACGGGGCGGCCGTCGGCTCAACGGGTGACGGGTGTGCGGTCACCCCCTTGCACGGCGCGCAGGCCTACCGTCCGCGCCGCACCCGGGCGGCCTTCCGCGCCTCCGCGAGCTTGCGGGCCTCGGCCGACTTCCGGGACCGGCCGCCGCCGCCACCGCCGCCTTCAGGGGCGCCCTTCTTGCTGCCCAGGCCGCGAAACGGCTGGTTCGTGTTCTTGGCGCTCTTGGTGTTCTTGACGTTCTGGGCGTTCTGGACGCTCTGGGCGTGCTTCGCGCCCGCCGCCGCCGGTTCGGCGTCGAGCGGGTCGCCCGGCGGGGTCCTCGCCCCGGTGATCCGGCGCAGCTCCGCGTCGCCCGGGCGCACCTTCGTGACCGTCGCCCGGACGCCCGCCTCGCCCGCCAGGGCGATCGACTCCCGCCGTCCGCCCGGCAGTACGAGCGTGACGACCCGCCCCGAACCTCCGGCGCGCGCGGTGCGGCCGGCCCGGTGCAGGTAGTCCTTGGCGTCGGCCGGCGGGTCGACGTTGACGACCAGGTCGAGGTCGTCGACGTGCAGGCCGCGCGCCGCGACGTCGGTCGCCACCAGTGCGGTGACCTGCCCGTTCCTGAACTGTGCGAGGGTCCGCGTGCGCTCCGGCTGCGACTTCCCGCTGTGCAGCGCCGCCGCGTGCACCCCGCTCGCCCGCAGCTGCCGGGTGAGCCGGTCGGCGGCGTGCCTGGTGTCGAGGAACAGCAGGACGCGGCCGTCCCGGGCGGCGATCTCCGTCGCGACGGCGTACCGGTCGGCCCCGTGGACGACGAGCACATGGTGCTCCATCCCCGTCACCACACCGGCCGACGGGTCGACGGAGTGGACGGCGGGCTCATGCAGACAGCCCTCGATCAGCTGCTCGACGTCACGGTCCAGGGTGGCCGAGAACAGCAGCCGCTGACCGTCCGCGGCCACCAGGTCGAGCGCCTGCCTGATCTGCGGCAGAAACCCCAGGTCGGTCATCTGGTCGGCCTCGTCGAGCACGGTGATCCGCACCCGCCCGAGCCGCACCGCCTTCCGCTCGACCAGGTCGCGCAGCCGGCCGGGGGTGGCGACGAGCACCTCGGCCCCCGCCCGCAGCGCGGCGATCTGCCGCACGATCGGCAGGCCGCCGACGGCCGTCGCGACCCGCAGCCGCAGCGCCTCGGCGTACGGGGTGAGCGCCTCGCCGACCTGCTGGGCCAGCTCGCGCGTGGGCGCCAGGACCAGCGCGAGCGGCTGCTTTGGCTCGGCCCGCCGCCCGGCCGTCCGGACGAGCAGCGGCAGGCCGAAGGCGAGCGTCTTGCCGGAGCCGGTGCGGCCGCGCCCCAGCACGTCACGCCCGGCGAGCGCGTCGGGCACGGTGGCCGACTGGATGGGGAACGGCTCGCGCACACCGCGCTCGGCGAGGACCCGCAGCACCTCGGCGGGCAGCCCGAGCCCGGCGAAGCCGCAGGGGGACGAGGGCGCGGGTCGGGCGGTGGAGTCGGCGGGACCGGTGGGTTCGGCGGGACCGGTGGGTTCGGCGGAACCGGTGGGACCGCTGGGGTCCGTCTGTGCGGGCTGTCCTTGCTGATTCATGAAGGGACCACAGTACCGGCGGAAAACCCGGTGCGACGCCGTCGGCCCCGCGCCTACCGTGCTGCCATGCGCATCGTCTTCACCAAGGGCCCCGGCACGAGCTACGACATCGCGGTGCACCGCGAGACCGGCCCGGCCCTGGCCCCGCGGGGCGGCCCCGGCGGTCACGCGTATCTGCCGCACGACCTGGTGCACTTCCTCGTCGAGGCCGAGGCGGGCATCCAACTCGGGGTGTACGGCCGCCTCGCCGCCGGGGACAACGGCCTGTTCTGGCCCGCCGACCCGGCCGC
Organism: Streptomyces solicavernae; assembly: GCF_029968095.1. GTDB lineage: Bacteria > Actinomycetota > Actinomycetes > Streptomycetales > Streptomycetaceae > Streptomyces > Streptomyces solicavernae. The sequence continues at coordinate 55,326 of NZ_JASCIR010000013.1, forward strand.
ACGCAACAAGGCCGCCCGCCGCCGCAAGTCCAGGCCGGTCAAGTCGTCCCCGCGCGCGCAGGCCGACATGGCGCGCTCGGAAGAGCTGGCGGGCATCGCCGTACCGGTCTGGGAACTGCGCCGCGGCCACGCGCAGGCCCTCCCGGCCTATGTCCCGGCCGAGGCGGTCACCCCGCTCGTCGACCGCATCGTGACCCGCTTCGACGCCTGCGCGGACCGCTGGCACGCCCTGCCGGTGGGCGGCTCGCTGACCCTCGACTGGTAGCGGCGCCGACCCGCGGCCTTGCGTGCGGCCGGGGCGCGCGTCAGCCCTTCCGCGCCCCACGTCCGGTCGTACGCGCGTCGCCCGCTGAGGTGGGTGCGCGGTGGGGGCCCAACTCGCCGAGTACGTCGCCCAGTTGGGTGGCCGTGAGGGCGGGGGAGGGGAGCGGGGAAGCCGTGGCGGTGGCGCGGAGGCCGTCGAGGAACAGGGCGAGCGGGCGGCGCCAGGCGTCCGGGGCCGCCGCGGAGGTGAGCGCGGGCACGGCGCGGCCCAGGGCGGCGAGCGCGAACAGCACGTCCTCCGCGGTGACTTCGGGCCGTACCGTGCCCTGCGCGCGGCCGCGGCCGAGGAGCAGCTCCAGGGTCCGCCGGTTGTGCGCGTGCACGGCCTCCAGCGCCTTGACGCCGCGCAGGGGCGTGGTCATCAGGTCGTTGGTGCCGCGGTCGGTGGCGAGCACCGTGAACACCGCCTCCAGATAGCCGGTCAGACCCGCCCACGCGTCCTCGGCGGCCCGTGCCTGCTCGCCCGCCGCCATCGTGTCGGTCAGCGGGTCGCGGAACACCGCGTCGACGAGCGCGACGCGGCTCGGGAAGTGCCGGTACAGCGTCGCGTTCCCCACCCCCGCCCTGCGGGCGATGGCGTCGAGCGGCGCTTCGAGGCCCTGCTCGGCGAAGACCTCGTGGGCCGCCTCGATCAGCAGCTCCCGGTTGCGGCGGGCGTCGCGCCGCAGGGCCGGAGCACCGGCCCGGGGCTCGGCCCCGGCCGGGGGTCTCGCGCGGTCTGCGCCGGCAGGCATCGTCGTCCTCCGAGGGAGTTCCGGTCCGGGACCGTGCGGGGATCGTTCCCCGCCGGGGGATGCTACCGTCCGGGCCGAAAGTGGGGATGTGTCCCTGTTTCCTGGGCCCGCGGCTGATGCGCGGCGCCGTCCGCCTCGGCCATCCGGGCCCGCCTCTCCGTGCTCACGTACGGGAATCAGCGGACGGGGAGGCGTAGCGGCAGGAGCCGTGCCGAGGGGAGCTCGTGGGGTGAGGAGGCCCGGCGTGCTTGTGGCGGAAGCTATCGGACTTGTGGCGGCAGCTCCCGGATGTTCTGATCGATGATCGATCAAAAGCTGGAGGTCTCGCCGTGCAGCAGCAGCCCATCACCGTCGTCACCGGTGGCAGCCGAGGCATCGGCGCCGCGATCTGTGTGCGCCTGGCCGCCGAAGGCCATGACGTCGTCGTCGGGTACCGCTCCGACACCGCCGCCGCCCAGCAGGTCGCCGACGCCGTGGCCGCGCACGGGCGCCGCTGCCTGACCGTGCGCGTCGACACCGCCGACGAGACCGACGGCGACCACCTCTTCGCCACCGCCCGGCAGCTCGGCCCCGTCACCGGCCTCGTCAACAACGCCGGCGTCAGCGGACCCAACGGCCCCCTCGCCGAGGCCGACGCCGAGGGCATGCGCCGCGCCCTCGACGTCAACGTCCTCGGCTACCTGCTCTGCGCCCGACGTGCCGTACGCGACATGACGGCCCGGCGGAGCGGCGCCGTCGTCAACATCTCCTCGGCCGCCGCGACCCTCGGCGGGCCCGGCCAGTACGTCCACTACGCCGCGGCCAAGGCGGCCGTCGACGCGATGACCGTGGGCCTCGCCAAGGAGGTCGCCGCCGACGGCATCCGCGTCAACTGCGTGGCGCCCGGCACCGTCCGGACCGACTTCCACGAGGACCCGCAGCGCCCCGCCAAGGTCGCCGCGGCCGTCCCGATGGGCCGGGCCGGCCGGCCCGAGGAGATCACCGGCGCCGTGGCCTGGCTGCTCTCCGACGACGCCTCGTACGCGACCGGCGCCGTGGTGCGCGTGGCGGGCGGGCTCTGAACCGGCGGGTTCGGCCGGGCGGCGGCAGCGGTCAGCGCCGGGTGGTCGTCACCGTCACCCGGGCCCCCGGCGCCGCCGACACCCAGGCCCTGTTCCCGCGCTGGACGACCGTCGCCGCGCCCCGGGCCGTGACCCGCCAGTCCGCCGACGGCAGCGACAGCTCGGTGCGACGGGCGCCGGGGCGGCGCGTCGCGTCGTACGTCACCCGGTGGACGCCCGCGACGGGATCGTACGAGGAGGACCGGACGGCGCCCGCGACGGCCTCCGCGTACGGCTCGGCGGTGAGCTCCTTGTTCGTACGGAAGGAACCCGCCTCGTCCATCGCGCAGTAGCCGCCGCCGTAGCACCACACGTAACCCGCCCAGCCGGAGCTGTAGCGGCCCAGGGAGGCCATGGCGTCGCGGTAGAAGCGGTTCATGTTCGGCAGTGCGTTGTTCAGCGGGCCCCACTCGCCCACGACCACCGGAATCCCGTGCTCCGCCGGGTATTGCGTGACCGCGCGCTCGTAGGCCTCGATCCAGCCCGCCGACGGGTCGTAGTCGGCACCCGCCTCCATCGCCGTGTTGTAGAAGTGCGGCGCGTACACCACCTTCTCGTCGTCCACGCGGCCGAGGCCGGTCGGGACGCCCTCGCCGACGATCGGGGTCGGCTCGACGAAGAGCCAGGTGTCGTCGTCGACCGAACGGATCGCGTCGGCCAGGCGGTTGTACATCGGCGTGAGGTGTTCGCGCTCGATGCGCCGGGCGGCGTCCGGCAGTTGCTCGCCCGGACGGAGCTCGCCCATCGGCTCGTTGATCAGGTCGTAGCCGAACACGGCCGGGTGCTCGGCGAAGCGGTCGGCGAGCACCCGCCACATGCGGGCCTGGGCGCGCCGCAGATCCTCGTCCTCGTAGAGGTGGGTGAAGGCGCGCTGCACCGCGGGCTGGAAGTACTCGGAGAACCAGTCCTCCGGGTTCGGCTCGAACGGCAACCCGTCGGTCCTGGTGGCCCACTCGGGGATCCCGCGGTGGCCGAAGGCGGGCCCGAAGACGTCCTGGTGCGCGTCGAGGAGCACGCGTACCCCGTACCGCTCCGCCCAGTCCAGGATCCGCTCGATCTTCCGCAGGTAACCGCGGCTGTACCGGCCGGGGCGCGGTTCCAGGTCGTCCCAGAAGACCAGCAGGCGGGCGAAGTTGAAGCCCTTGGCCCGCATGTCGCGGAAGTGCCGCTCCGTGATCGCGGACAGCGCTTCGTCGCCTCGGTTCGCCTTGTCCTCGACGTTCCAGCCGCGGAGGGTGAGCGTGCGGCCGCGCTCGTCGGTGAGGGCGGGGATCGTGGCGTTGGTGGCGTTGGTGGCGTTGGTGGCGTTGGTGGCGTTGGTGGTGTCGGTCGCGCTGGTTGTGCCCGCGGTGCCCACCTGGCTCACGGGGCTGCCGGGGCTGCCGGGGCTCCTGGTGTCGTCGGCGCGGGCGGCCGCGACCGGCAGGAGCGCGGCCGTGAGGAGGGCGACGAGGGTTCTGCGCAGCAAGTGGGTCTCCAGAGGGTGAACTTGCCTGGGGAGAACGGGAGTTACCCGTGGTTCTACTTGCTGGTACGGAAGATGGGAAGGGCGCGGAGCGGCAACCTCCGGGCGGGCTCGCCCGGTTGCGGCCCTCCCGACCGCGATTCACCCGGTGCGATTCACCCGGTGCCGGTGCCGGTGCCGGTGCCTGTGCCGGTGCGCAGTCGCAGCAGGTACGTCGCCGTGAGCGCCACCGCGCGGTCCTCGTCCCGCGCCAGCTCCGTGAGGGCGCGCGACGCCGTGTCCCCGGGGATGTCCGCCAGGGCCTGGGTGAGGCGGCCGCGCGCCGGTGCGGTGGTCGCGTCGAGGGCGAGGCGGTCGACGAGGCCGGTCGCGATCCGGTCCGCCGTCGCCGTGTCGCTCGCGAGCGTGCTGAGCGCGTCGGCCGCGTCGGTGTCGTTCCTGCCCGCCACCACCATCTCGATGAGGGTCGGGACCACCTCGGGCACGCCCCGGGCGCCGAGTGCGAGGGCCGCGCGCCCGCGGACCACGGCGTCCGCGTCGCCGAGTGCGTCCCGCAGCCGCGCGGTCGCCTCGTCGCCGGGCAGTTCGGCGAGCGACTGGACGGCGCGTTCCCGTACGGCGGCCACCGGCGAGACGAGGCCCTCGGCGAGGAGCGCGGGCACACCGTCACCGGCCCGCGCGAGGGCCCAGCGCAGCGCTCCGGCGACGTTGGTGTCGGCCTCGCTGAGTGCCGCCTCGACCAGAGCCTCCGCCGGTACGGGAACCGCGTCGCCAAAGGACAGCGCGGCACGCTGGCGGGCCTCGGTGCTGGGCGACACCAGCGCGTGCAGGAGCGCCACGACCTGGAGGACGTCCTCCCAGCCGGCCGGCTCCGCGGCGTCGATCCGGCGCAGCCGGGTGAGCAACTCGTTCTCGGCGGCGATGCGTTCACGCGTCTGCCGGATCAGGTCGTCCACGAGGGCGGACGGGGCGAAGCCGGGGTCGTCCAGGGCGCGGCCGATCTCGCGCAGGGACATGCCGAGGGAGCGGAGGCTCTCGATGTGGAAGATCCGGCGGATGTCGTCGCCGGAGTACTCCCGGTAGCCGGAGCTCGTACGTCCCGTGGGCCGGACCAGGCCGAGGGATTCGTAGTGCCGGAGCATGCGCGCGCTGACGCCGGAGCGACGGGCGACTTCGCCGATGAGCATGCGGTGGTTCCTCTCGGGGGTGGTGTGCGTGTGACGGGCGGGGGCGGCCTACTCCAGCACCCGTACCCGCCTCGCCTCCTCGATCGCGTACGCGAACCCCGCCTCCGGGTCGCGCAGCAGCGTTTCCGTGGCCAGGGCATGGGCCCGTACCTCCGGGTCGGCGGAGGCGGCCGCCGTACGCAGCGCGGGGACGATCACCTCGCCCAGGGCGATCAGCGCCCGGCTCAGGCTCAGCCGGGTCTCCCGGTCGCCGCGCCCGAACTGCGTGACCAGGACCGACGCGAGCCCGGCCGCCTCACCCGACGGTACGAGCAGCACCGCGGCCCGCCAGGCGCTCCGGGCCACCTCGTCCTCCGGGTCGGTGAGCAGCGCCGGGGTGACGGCCGGCCAGGCGCTGCCGTCCCCGATCTTGGACAGGGTGTGCAGCGCCTGACTGCGGGCCTGGGCGCGCTCCGAACGGACCTCGCGCAGCAGTTCGGGGAGCGTCAGGGACACCGGCTGGCGGGTGAGCGCCCAGGTCAGCATGTCACGCACAAAGAACTCCGGCTCGACCGCGCAGCGCTCGACCAGCGTGCCGACGTACCGCGGGTCGGGCGTCGTACCCGCCGCGAGCGCGGCCTGCAGCCGCACCGACGCACGGGTGTCCGCGAGCCTCTCCAGAACCTCCATGGTCATCGGGACCACCTCCTCGACCAGCAGTGAAAGGCTTCTCACCGTGTCAAGGTCAAGCGGTCCCTGCGGTGGTCGCGAGCAGCACGGCTGTGGCGAGGTGACCGACAGGGCGCCCGCACCGTCCACGGTGGCCTCTTGGCCGCCGTGGCCTCTTGACCGCCGCAGCCCCAGCGATTAGCTTGCGGTAGCCGTCGATCCACGACCGCCGAGAGGAGGCGACCCGCAGATGAACACCAGCTCTGACCTCGGTCGCCTCGCCCAGCGCACGGTCTGGGTGCCGGGCCGGATCGCGCACGGCTGCTGAACTCCCCGTTCTGAAGGGCGAGTTCGCGGCACCCTCCGGGTCTCCGTGAGCACCTCACCACGTTCACACCCTCACCACCCTTTACTCCTCGCTGCGGCACCCCCCCGCTCACCCGTGCCGTGCAGTGTCGCGCCCGCGCCGTCCCACGGAGCGCCCGTACACAGAAAGCTGCCGACCTTGGCGAACACAACGGCCACCACGCTGAACCGACCGATCGCACACCCAGCCGGAGGCCTGTCATGACCGCCGCGCGGATCACCGTCAACGGGGCAAAGACCCCGCTCGCACCCGCCGCGCCCCACACCACCGTCCTCGACTTCCTGCGCGAGCGCGGCCTCACCGGCACCAAGGAGGGCTGCGCGGAGGGCGAGTGCGGCGCGTGTTCGGTGCTGGTGGCCCGGCCGGGCGTGGACAAGCCCACCGACTGGGTCGCCGTCAACGCCTGCCTGGTGCCGGCCGCGGCCCTTGACGGGCAGGAGGTCGTCACCTCCGAGGGCCTCGCCACCGTCGGCGAGGCCCTCGGGGCGCCGGCCGCGCTGCACCCCGTACAGGAGGAGATGGCCGTCCGCGGCGGCTCCCAATGCGGCTACTGCACACCGGGGTTCGTGTGCAGCATGGCCGCCGAGTACTACCGGCCCGGCCGCTGCGCGCACCCCGCCGCGCACCCCGCCGCGGACACCGAGGCCGGCCCCGAGGCGGCCGACCCCGAGCACGGCCCGAACGGCTTCGACCTGCACGCCCTGAGCGGCAACCTCTGCCGCTGCACCGGCTACCGCCCCATCCGCGACGCCGCCTTCGCCGTGGGCGCGCCCGCCGACGAGGACCCCCTCGCGCAGCGCCGCGAACAGGCCCCGCCCGCGCCCGTCGCCACCGCATACGCCCAGGACGACAGCGAGTTCGTACGCAAGGACACCCTCGCCGCAACCCTGGAGCTGCTGCGCGAGCGGCCCGAGGCCGTGGTGGTCGCCGGGTCCACGGACTGGGGTGTCGAGGTCAACATCCGTGCCCGCAGGGCGAGTTGCGTCGTCGCCGTCGACCGGCTGCCCGAACTCCGGGAGCTGCGCGTCGAGTCCGGCCACCTCCGGATCGGGGCCGCCCTCACCCTCACCGAGATCGAGCGGCGCCTCGACGGCCGAGTCCCGCTGCTCGACGGGCTGTTCCCGCAGTTCGCGTCCCGGCTGATCCGCAACGGCGCCACCCTCGGCGGCAACCTGGGCACCGGCTCGCCGATCGGCGACAGCCCGCCGGTGCTGCTCGCCCTTGAGGCGTCCCTGGTGCTCGCCGACGCCGACGGGGAGCGTGAGGTGCCCCTCGCCGACTACTTCACCGGGTACCGGCAGAGCGTGCGCATGCCCGGCGAACTGATCAGGGCCGTACGGATCCCGCTGCCGCTGTCGCAGGTCACGGCCTTCCACAAGATCGCCAAGCGGCGCTTCGACGACATCTCCAGCGTGGCCGTCGCCTTCGCGCTCGACATCGAGGACGGCGTCGTACGCAAGGCCCGCATCGGCCTCGGCGGCGTGGCCGCCACCCCGGTCCGGGCGCTCACCACCGAGGCGGCCCTGGAGGGCGAGCCGTGGTCCGCGGCGACCGTCGAGGCCGCGGCCCGGGTGCTGCGCGGCGAGGGCACACCGATGGACGACCACCGCGCCAGCTCCCGCTACCGCAGCGCGATGCTCGGCCAGAGCCTGCTGAAGCTGTACGCCCAGACCACCGAGGCGGAGTCGTCATGAGTCACCTTTCCGAGCGGCCCGAGCGGTCGGCCGTCGGCGTGCCGCTGCCGCACGAGAGCGCCCGCCTGCACGTCACGGGCGCCGCCCTCTACACCGACGACCTGGTCCAGCGCACCAAGGACGTGCTGCACGCCCACCCCGTCCAGGTCATGCACGCGCACGGCCGGATCACCGCCCTGCGCACCGCGCCCGCGCTCGAAGTGCCGGGCGTGGTAAGGGTGCTGACCGGCGCCGACGTGCCCGGGGTCAATGACGCCGGGATGAAGCACGACGAGCCGCTCTTCCCCGACGAGGTGATGTTCCACGGGCACGCCGTCGCCTGGGTGCTCGGCGAGACCCTGGAGGCCGCCCGGCTCGGCGCGGCGGCCGTCGAGGTGGACATCGAGGAACTGCCGTCCCTGGTCACGCTGCAGGACGCCATCGCCGCCGGGAGTTTCCACGGCGCCCGGCCCCTGATGCTGACCGGCGACGTGGACGCCGGGTTCGCCGACTCGGCGCATGTGTTCAGCGGCGAGTTCCAGTTCTGTGACCAGGAGCACTTCTACCTGGAGACGCACGCCGCGCTCGCCCAGCTCGACGAGTGGGGGCAGGTGTTCGTGCAGAGCAGCACCCAGCACCCGTCCGAGACCCAGGAGATCGTGGCGCACGTCCTCGGCCTGCACAGCCACGAGGTGACCGTGCAGTGCCTGCGGATGGGCGGCGGCTTCGGCGGCAAGGAGATGCAGCCGCACGGCTTCGCCGCCGTCGCCGCGCTCGGTGCCAAGCTCACCGGAAGGCCCGTACGGCTGCGCCTCAACCGCACCCAGGACCTCACCATGTCCGGCAAACGCCATGGCTTCCACGCCGGCTGGCGGATCGGCTTCGACGCCGAAGGCCGCATCCAGGCCCTCGACGCCACCCTCACCGCCGACGGCGGCTGGAGCCTGGACCTCTCCGAGCCGGTCGTGGCCCGCGCGCTGTGCCACATCGACAACACGTACTGGCTGCCCAACGCCCGTATCGCCGGCCGGATCGCCAAGACCCACAAGGTGTCCAACACGGCCTTCCGCGGCTTCGGCGGGCCCCAGGGCATGCTGGTGATCGAGGACATCCTGGGCCGCTGCGCCCCGCTCCTCGGCCTCGACCCGGCCGAGCTGCGCGAGCGCAACTTCTACGGCAAGGACCAGTCCACGCCGTACGGGCAGCCCGTCACCCACCCCGAGCGGATCACCGCGGTCTGGGAGGAGGCGCAGGACCAGGCCGGGGTCGCCGGCCGGCGGCGCGAGATCGCGGCGTTCAACGCGGCGCACCCGCACACCAAGCGGGCCCTCGCCGTGACCGGCCTGAAGTTCGGCATCTCGTTCAACCTCACCGCCTTCAACCAGGGCGGCGCCCTCGTCCTCATCTACAAGGACGGCTCGGTCCTCATCAACCACGGCGGCACCGAGATGGGCCAGGGCCTGCACACCAAGATGCTGCAGGTCGCCGCGACCGCCCTCGGCATCCCGCTGCACAAGGTCCGCCTTGCCCCCACCCGGACCGACAAGGTGCCCAACACCTCGGCCACGGCGGCCAGTTCGGGCGCAGACCTGAACGGCGCGGCTGTGAAGAACGCCTGCGAGCAGCTGCGCGCGCGGCTGCTCCAGGTGGCCGCCACCCAGCTGGGCGGCAACGCATCGGACGTACGGATCGCGGACGGCGTCGCCCGGCTGCTGGGCCGGGAGAAGGAGCCGGGCCGGGAGAAGGAACTGGGCTGGGACGAGCTGGTGCGTACCGCGTACTTCCAGCGGGTGCAGCTGTCGGCGGCCGGGTTCTACCGGACACAGGGGCTGCACTGGGACGCGAAGACGTTCCAGGGCTCGCCGTTCAAGTACTTCGCGCACGGCGCCGCCGTGTCCGAGGTGGAGGTCGACGGCTTCACCGGCGCGTACCGCATCCGGCGGGTGGACATCGTGCACGACGTCGGCGACAGCCTCTCCCCGCTGATCGACATCGGCCAGGTCGAGGGCGGCTTCGTGCAGGGCGCGGGCTGGCTGACCCTGGAGGACATGCGCTGGGACACGAGCGACGGCCCGCACCGCGGCCGGCTCCTCACCCAGGCGGCCAGTACGTACAAACTGCCCAGCTTCTCGGAGATGCCCGAGGAATTCCACGTCACACTCCTGCAGAACGCGGGCGAGGAAGGCGCGGTGTACGGGTCGAAGGCGGTGGGCGAGCCGCCGCTGATGCTCGCGTTCTCGGTGCGCGAGGCGCTGCGGGAGGCCGCGGGCGCCTTCGGGCCGGGCGGGGTGAGCGTCGAACTGGCCTCGCCCGCGACGCCGGAGGCGGTGTACTGGGCGATCGAGTCCGCCCGCGGGGCCGATGCGGGGGCCGCAACCCGCGCCGACGGTGCCGGCCGTGTCGCGGAAGTGCTGAGCGGTGCCTGACATGTCGTGGGTCGCCGCGGTCGCGCGGCTGCGGGCCCGCCGGGAGCCCGGCGTGCTCGTGACCGTCGCGACCGTGCGCGGCCACGCCCCGCGCGAGGCCGGGGCGAAGCTCGTCGTGGGCCGGACAGGGGCGTGGGGCTCGATCGGCGGCGGCAACGTCGAGGCCGTCGCGACCGACCGGGCCCGCGAGCTGCTCGCCGCGTCCGATGCGCAGCCGGAGCTGATCGACTTCGCCCTGAACGACAAGGTGACCAACCAGCACGGCGTGCAGTGCTGCGGCGGCACCGTCCAGGTGCTGCTCGAACCGCTGCACGTGGTGCGGGCTGTGGCGGTGTTCGGCGTCGGGCACGTCGGCCTGGAACTCGCGCGCATCCTCGTACGGCAGGACCTCGACCTGCACCTGATCGACAGCCGTTCCGCCATGCTCACCGATCAGCGGCTCGGCGTGCTGGCGGACGCGGTGGCGCAGGTGCACGTGCATCACACGCCGCTGCTGCCGGAGGAGGTCCTGGAGCAACTGCCGCGCGGCACCCATGTGTTGATCATGACCCATGACCACGCCGAGGACGCCGCGCTGTGCGACGCCGCGCTGCGCACCCCGCACCTCGGCTCGGTCGGCCTGATCGGCTCGGCGGCCAAGTGGGCGCGGTTCCGCAAGCGCCTCGCCACCGAGGGCGGCCACGACGACGCGGCCATCGACCGCATCAAGACCCCGATCGGCCTGCCCGACATCGGCGGCAAGGACCCGGCGACGATCGCGGTGAGCGTGGCGGCGGACCTGCTGCGCACGTTCGAGGCGGGGGCGGACTGAGCGCCGGGCCGCTTTCCCGTGGCGGTGGCCCAGGGAGCGTCCCCTGCCGCCTCGGGCCCGCCTGCCCGCCTGCCCGCCTGCCCGCCGCTCGGGCGGGCAGGGCCGGGGGCGGAACCCCCGGGGGTCACTGCATCTGGCGCCGCACCAGTTCGTGCAGCCGCCCTCCCGTGTCCGCCAACAGTTCCGCGGGCGGCCCCTGCTGGACGACGCGGCCCTCCGACATCACCACGACCCGGTCGGCGCCCAGCACCGTGGACAGACGGTGGGCGATCACGACACGGGTGGCGTTCAACGTACGGGTGCTGTCCATCACCGTGCGCTGCGCCTCGTTGTCCAGCGCACTCGTCGCCTCGTCGAAGAACAGCACGCGCGGACGCCGGATCAGCGCCTGCGCGATCATCAGGCGCTGCCGCTGCCCGCCGGAGATCGCCCCGCCGCCGGAGATCATCGTGTGCAGGCCCATCGGCATCCGCTTGATGTCCTCGGCGAGCCCCGCCATCGCCGCGGCCTCCCACGCCTCCTCCTGCGAGAACGCCTCCGCCCCGCAGATGCAGTCCAGGATCGACCCGGTGAGCGGTTGCGCGTTCTGCAGCACCACCCCGCACTGCCGGCGCACCGCCGACTGGTCCAGGGCCGCCAGATCCTGCCCGTCGTACAGCACACTGCCCGAGACCGGCTCGTCGAAGCCGATGAGCAGCCGCAGCAGCGTCGACTTGCCGCAGCCGCTCGGCCCGACCACCGCCACGAACTCGCCCGGCCGGATCGAAAGCGACACGTCGTCCAGGACCAGCGGCCCGTCGTCCGCATAGCGGAAGGACACGCCGCGCGCCTCGATCCCGCCCTGCAGCTCGCCCGGCTGAGCGCTGCCCGTACGCACCTCCGGAGCCTCGTCGAGGACCGGCTTGATCTGCTCGAACATCGGCAGCACCGCGGCCGCCGAGAGCAGCGCGCCGGTCAGCTGCGTGACCGACGTCAGGAGCATCGTCACCGCCGTGCTGAACGTGAGGAACTCGGCCGCGGTCAGGCTGCCGCTGGCCGGGCCCGCGAGCAGCATGAACATGATGAGCGTGCACAGCGGCAGATAGACCGCGTTCAGGACCGTCGTGACGTTCTTGATGCGCCCCGCCCGCTGCTGCAGCTCCCGGCTGCGCGCGAACTCCCCGGCCCACGCCGCGTACGCGAAGCTCTCCGCCCCGGCCACTCGCAGCTTGGGCAGCCCGCGCAGCGTCTGGAACGCCTGGTTGTTCAGCTTGTTCGACAGCTCCACGAGCCGCCGCTGCCAGCGCAGTTCCCACAGCCCGAGCATCAGGAACACCGCCGCGATGACGACCAGCATCCCCATCGCCGCCAGGGCCAGCGGCACGCTGTAGAGCAGCAGCAGTACGACGTTCATCGCGCCGATCGACGAAGCCTGCAGCGCGACCGGGCCGATCCCCGAAAGGACCCGGCGGATCGCGCTGATCCCCATCGCGGCACTCGCCAGCTCACCCGTCGACCGGGACGCGAAGAACCGCGTCGGCAGCCGCAGCAGCCGGTCCCAGACCGCCGGTTGGAGCGTGCTCTCCATCCGGCCCTCCATCCGCAGCACCGTGAGGCCCTGCAGCAGCATGAACGCCGCCGACACGATGCTGGTGATCATGACCGCCACGGACACCTGCACGATCAGGCTCGTCTCCGCGTTCGGTACGAACACGCCGAGCACCTGCCCCGTCGCGATCGGCACGAGCGCCCCGACGAGGACCGTCACCAGCGAGGCGAGCGCGAGATTCCGCACATCGAACCCGGTGCCGCGCAGGCTGAAGCGGGCGAGCCGCAACGGCGTCAACGGGCGCTCCGGCAGCGGCCGGTAGAACATCACGGCCCGCGGCTCGAACTCGTCCGCGTTGGACTTGTCGACCCGGGTCCGCCGCCCCGACGTCGGGTGCACCGACTCGTAGCCGCCCCGCCGCCACAGCAGCGCGACCGGCGTCCCGCTCGCCGCCCGCGCCCCCACCAGCGGGCCCGCGTTCTCCCGCCACCAGCGCCCGTCCAGGCGCACCGCGCGCGTACGGACCCGGGAGGCCACCGCGATCTGCTCCACCGGATCGATCCGTTCGCTGACCGCACCGCCCTCCGCCGCGTCCGCCAGCGTGATCCCCGCCGCCTCCGCGACGAGCCGGCAGGCCGCGTACGTCGCGTCCCGGCCCGCACCCGGCTCCGTACGACGGGCCGGACCCCGCCTGCCGGAACGGCCGATGGAGGCGATCAGCGTGCGGTCGGCCTCCTCGCGGACGTTCTCGCCCGCCTTGATCCCGGCCGCCGTACGGTCCTCGTGGGCCCGCTCAAGCCGTTCGATCCAGCGGTCCAGGGCGGACAGCAGCCGCCACTGCTGGTTGACCATCCGCTGCCACATGTCCGGGTCGACCAGCAGATCGCCCGCCGCCTCCCCGCTGTAGGCGGCCCCGTACTGCACGCTGCCCGGCAGCACCGGCATCCACAGGATCTCGTCGTCGGCCACCACGTCGTCGCCCATGGTGCGCCCGTCGAGCGGCGCCTCGAACAGCACCCGGTGCCCGCGCCCGATGCCCAGCGCGAAGGCGTGCTCCAGGAGGCTCAGCGCCTGGTCCTGGGTGTCGTACTGGCTCGCGTACTGCTGCTCGTACGACCAGGCGTCGCCGTGGTCCGCGCGGTACAGCTCGCGCAGCGGAATCCGGCGCAGCTCGCAGCCCGGAAGGGGCCGGCCGACCAGCGTGTGCTGCGGGCCCTCGACCGGGCCGAGCAGCAGCGTGCCCGGCTCCAGGCGGCCCAGGTAGTGCCAGTGGCCCTGCTGCACCGCGTCCACGGCGAACAGGTCGAGCGCCCCGGCCACCACGAACCACAGCACCTGCGGTCCCTCCAGGTGCACGCTGCGCAGCCCCGCGCAGTCCACCGGGGTGCCGAGCGCGCCGAACGCGGCGGCCACGGAGTCGTCGTACATGTGCTGCTGCGGTACGGAGTCCACCTCAGTGCTCCCTGACCAGCTCGGCGTAGGCCCCGCCCGCGGCGACCAGGTCCTCGTGACGGCCACGTTCCACGATCTGCCCGTGGTCGAGCACCACGATCTCGTCGCTGTCGCGCACCGTGCTCAGCCGGTGCGCGATGACCACACAGGCGCAGCCGCGGCGGCGCAGATTGTCGATCACGGTCTGCTCGGTCTCCGCGTCCAGGGCGCTGGTCACCTCGTCCAGGACCAGAATGCTGGGGCGGCGCACCAGGGCCCGCGCGATCTCCAGGCGCTGCCGCTGCCCGCCGGAGAAGTTCCGCCCGTCCTGCTCCACCCGGCCGTGGATGCCGCCGGGCCTGCGGGCCACGATCTCGTACAGGCAGGCGTCCTGCAGCGCGGCCACCACGTCCTCGTCGGGGATCGACGGGTCCCACAGCGCGACGTTGTCGCGGACCGTGCCCTCGAAGAGGAACACGTCCTGGTCGACGAAGGACACGGACGCCGACAGCGCCCCGCGCGCAATGTCCTCAAGACGCTGCCCGTCGATGCGGATCGTGCCCTCCCACGGGCTGTAAAGACCCGAGATCAGCCGGGACACCGTCGACTTGCCGCTGCCGGAGCCGCCGACCAGCGCGACCTGCTGGCCCGGCCCGACCGTCAGCGAGAACCCGGTGAGCAGCGGCTTGTCCAGCGGGCTGTAGCCGAAGGTGATGGCGTCGAGCGTCACATGGCCCTTCAGACGGCGCGTGGAGGCGGCCGGCTCGGGGCGCGTGTACAGCGCGTCGACGGGGAAGTTCTCCACGTCCTTGAGGCGGGCCACGTCGGCAGCGAAGTCCTGGATACGGCCCGCGACGCCGTTGAGCCGGGTGATCGGCGCGGTGAAGCGGGTCACCAGCGCCTGGAACGCCACGAGCAGGCCGATCGACAGATGCCCCTCGACCGCCCGCAGCCCGCCGATCCACAGGATCAGCGCACTGTTCAGCGTCGCCAGCGTCGGCGCGACGATCCCCAGCCAGGCACTCGGCACCCCGAGCTTCTGCTGCTCCTCCAACGTGGTGGCGTGCTGCCCGGCCCACCGCCGGAAGTAGCCGTCCTCACCGCCCGTGGCCTTCATCGTCTCGATCAGCTGCAGGCCGGTGTACGAGGTGTTGGTCAGCTTGGCGCTGTCCGCGCGCAGCTTCTGGGTGCCGGTGGCACGCAGCCGGATCACGATCCGCATCGCCACGATGTTCAGCAGCGCGATGCCCACGCCGACCAGGGTGAGCTGCGGATCGTACGTCCACAGCAGCGCCGCGTAGAGCAGCACCACGATGCCGTCGACCGCGGTGGCCGTGAGGTCGCGGGCCAGCGTCTCGGCGACCGCGTCGTTGGACGCCAGGCGCTGCACCAGGTCGGCGGGGCTGCGCTGCGCGTAGAACGTCACGGGCAGCCGCAGGAGATGGCGCAGGAACCGGGCGCTGCCGAGCGTCGACGAGATGATGCGGCCGCGCAGCAGATTCGCCTGCTGCAGCCAGGTCAGCACCACCGTGAGCGCCACCATCGCCCCCATCGAGGCGAACAGCGCCCCGAGCAACGACGTCTGATGCTCTATCAGAAACAGGTCGATGTACGTCCGGCTCAGCGCCGGCAGCGCCGCGCCGACCGCCACCAGCAGCAGGCTGGCCACCAGCGCGGCGAGCATCGTGCCCGTGGTGCCGCGCAGGCGGGCCGGCATGGCCTTCAGCACACCGGGCCTGCGCCCGCCCGGCCGGAACTCCTCGCCCGGTTCGAGGACCAGGACGACACCGGTGAAGCTGGAGTCGAAGTCCTCCTCGGGCACAAAACGGCGGCCCTTGTCCGGGTCGTTGATGTACACGCCGCGGCGGCCGAGGCGACGCCCCGTGCCGTCGTACACGACGTAGTGGTTGAACTCCCAGAACAGGATCGCGGGCGCCTTCACCTCGGCGAGCGCCGCGGGCTCCATCTGCATGCCCTTGGCCGTCAGGCCGTAACTGCGCGCCGCCTTCAGGACGTTGCTCGCCCGCGAGCCGTCCCGGGAGACGCCGCACGCGATGCGCAGCTCTTCCAGCGGGACGTGCCGGCCGTGGTGGGCGAGGACCATCGCGAGGGCCGCGGCGCCGCACTCCACCGCTTCCATCTGCAGGACGGTGGGTGTGCGGACCTTGCCGGGCCGCCTGCCCTTCGACGCGGGCCGCGGCGCCGCACGGCGCTTGCCGCGCCGCTGGGGTTCGGGGCGGTGCCTGCGGCGGCCGCCGGGGGGCGGCAGCTGCTGCTGGTGCTCCGGGGAGGGGTGCGGTGCGGTCACGGAAGCAGCCAATCGATCGGGCGCTGCTCGGCGAGGTGCAGGGCGCCGGTGGCCGGGGTCATGGATTCGAGCGCGAAGGGCGGCCCGTCGTCGGCCGACCAGGCGTAACCCGACTTGGTGCGGGCCTTCTTCAGCTGGACGAGGACGGCCACGGGCGGCCCGTTCTTCGTGAACTGCCCGGCGAGTTCCTTGTCGCCGAGGAACCCGGCGATCCGCTGCCGGGTCTGCGCGGCCCGTCCGACGGCCTTCACGGTGCCGCGCAGCGTCCCGTACTGCTTCGGCACGGACGGCACGGTCACGTCGACGTCGGCGCCGACACGGGCAGTGGCCGCGCTGTCGGCGGGTACGTACAGCACCGCGAGCAGCGGGTCGTCGCTCCCGGCCACGCGCTCCAGGCTCGCGACGTCGGCGCCGGTCGTGACGACGGTGCCGATCCTGGCGACGAGCGTGCTGACACGCCCCGCGGCGATCGTGCGGACGACCTCGTCGCCCTGCTGCGTACGGACGTTGAGCACGGGGGCGCCGGCGGCGAGCCGTTCGCCCTCCTCGGCGAGGACGCGGGTCACCTGGCCGGTGACGGGGCTCTGCAGGACGTAACTGCCCTGCCCGTACGTGAGGACTCCGGGGGCCCGCAGCGTCGAGGCGACCGACCCGGTGACGGCCCAGACGCTCGCGGCGGCCATCACGACGAGCGTGACGGCGAGGACGAGCAGGCCCTGCGGGCGGGCGTAGCGCACCGGTACGTCGAGTTCCTCGGGCGACTGCAGCTTGGACAGGGCCTGTTGGCGGAACTGCACGGGACGCTTTCCTTACTTGCCGAGGGCTGGGCCTAACGCGGCCGTAAGCCCCGGAACTGGGTGTTCCGGGGCTCATGGATCACTGGTGTCTCAATGAGTTCGAGACTCAGAGACCGGCGACCGTGCTGGTGGCCAGGCCCTGGAGGGGGGCCGTGTTGAGGCCGGTGGTGGCCTCGACGGTGCCGACGACGGTGCCGACGGTGGAGGAGACCGGGGCGATGGAGTCGACGGTGCTGACGACGTTGCCCGCGAGACCGGCCACGAGGCCGCCGGCGACGTTGTCGAGGTCGGCGTCGGAAATCTCGCGGGTCTCGACCTGGGGGGTGTTGTTCATGGTGAGAGCTGCCCTTCTACAGAAATGGTGCAAAGGTCTTTCCAGCACCGCGGAACCCGGGGTGCGAATTGCGCGGTGGCGAGGATCAAAGCACGTACGCGGCGGCTCCATCCAATCGCCGAAGCACCCGTCGGACACGCACACCGCATTGAATCACCGCTGCGTGCACGCAGGTTCACCGGGTGACGGCAGCTCCTTCACAACATTCACAGGGGGAAATCAGGGGCGTGGCACGACTCCCACCAACAAATCGGACATCCTCCAGCTGAGGGGCCCGCCGTGTGGCCCATGCACGGGAATTCGCGGGAGACCGCGGGCTGAATACCGTGACTGGCGTGCACATTCGATGTGCAGGTTTACTGAAGGCGTGCTCAATCGGTTCCGAAGCGGACACAGGGGTGAATAGCCCACCAGTTCGTGCCCGGTCCCGACGTGCCCGGCATCGGCGCCCGGCGGCCGGGCCGGGCCTGAGTGCCAGGGGCGCCCCGGCGGCCGTACCGTCGAAGCACCCCGAGCCGAGGAGGCATCCCATGCGCAGCGTCACGTACTCGATGGGCATTTCACTCGACGGCTACATCTCCGGACCGGACGGCGACTTCGCCTGGATGGACTCCGACGCGGAACTCTTCCAATTCATCACCGACGAGATCCGCCAGGTCGGCGTCCACCTCCTCGGCCGCCGCCTGTACGAGACGATGCTGTACTGGGAGACCGCCGGGCAGGACCCGTCCCTCGACGCCCCGGCGCGCACCTGGGCGGAACTCTGGAACCCGCTCCCCAAGGTGGTCTTCTCCACCACACTCACCACCGTCCGGGGCAACGCCCGCCTGGCCACCGGCAGCCTGGCCGAGGAGATCGCGCGGCTGCGCGCCGGGCCGGGGAAGGGCGACATCGCGATCGGCGGCGCCGCGCTCGCCGCCGCGGCGGCCGCGGCGGACCTCATCGACGAGTACCGCCCCCGAGTCCACCCGATCCTCGTCGGCGGCGGCGTCCCGTACTTCCCCCGCACCGAACGCCGCGTCCCCCTTGAACTTGCGGGGAGGCGGGTGTTCGGCTCGGGGGTGGTGTATCTGCGGCATCGGGTGGTGCGGTCGAACCGCGGTTAGGGGGCGTCTAGGGGAAGAGGAGACGCCCCCTGGACGGCAGACGGCAGACGGCGTGGTCGCGCCTGGTCACCGCGGGGATACGCTCCTGCGATGCGTCTGATGCCCGATGATCTGTTCCCCGAGGTCGGCTGTCCGTACACCACCGTCGTGAGCGCGGACGGCCGCTGGCTCGCGGTCAGTTGCCACGCGAGCGGCGGCGGCAGGATCGCGGTCTACCGCACCGGGGACCTCTCCCTCCGGGACGAGATCGAGCTTGAACAGGGCGTCGAAGGGCTCGCCTTCCACCCCGCCCTGCCCGTGCTCGCGGTGGGCACGGAGGACGGCGACGCGTACGAACTCCGTGGCGGGCTGCACCTGTACGAGCCGGAGACCCGGCGCCGCACCGACGTGGCCGTCGCCGGGGCCGGGGTCACCGCCCTGCGCTGGCGGGATGCCCGCCGCCTGGAGGTGACGTTCGCCCGGCCGGTCGTCGACCACGAGGACCCGGGCCACTTGACCCACACCCGGTCCGTCGCGGAACACGACGACTGGCAGGCGATCGGCGCCGAGGTCCTCGCCGCACAAGTTGCCTGGCCGCAAGCGCCGGTGGAGATCGACTGGTACCGCGTCAAGGGGCCGGACCTCGACGACCCGCAGCGCTTTCTCACCGGCCTCGCCGCGGAGCGGGGACGTGCCTGGACCCGACGCTCGGCGGTGGCCGCCGTGGAGGCGCTGCGCGACGGCCGGGTACTCGCCGCGCCGCGGCACGGCACCCTGCTGGAGTGCTGGTCCCCGAAGGGCGCGCTGCTGTGGTCGGTTCCGGTCCCCGACGACCGGTTCCAGCGCAGCGGCTGCCGGCTGTACGTCACCCCGGACGAGGAGAGCGTCTGGATCACGGTCCTGGTGGGCACCAGCGAGGACCGGCGTACCCGGCTGCTCCGGTTCGCCCTGGCCGACGGGGCCCGACTCGCCGAAGTCCAGCTCGACTTCCCGGTGGCCGTCGCTGCGCGCACGGACGGCACTTGGGTGGCCCGGGACTCCCGTGAGCTGTTTCCCGGGCCGCTGTGGCCGCCGTACGAGAGCGTCGTACTCACGCCCTCCGGGCGCCAGGTGGCCACCCTGCCCCTCGGGGAGAGCGACAGCACCTACGACTTCCCCGTCCGACGCTCACCCCATCTGCTCTTCCTCCAGGAGGTCGGCGGCGCGGACGTGCGCACGGAACGCCTGGAGAAGTGGGTGGTACGGGCGGACCCGGACGGCATCCAGAAGCTGTTCCCCTTCGCCTGGGGCGACGCTCCCGGCCTCGTGCGGGGCGGGCCCGCCGTGTACGTCGACGACGCGGCCGGTCCCGGCCTCGTCCATACCTGCACGGCCCACGACGGAACCCACCTCGTCCGCCGGTCCTACCCGGACGGCGCCGTGATCTGGTCACACCGCTTCGACGCACCCATCACCGGCGTCGACGCCCACGACGACCTCGTCCACGCGATCACCGGACCGGGCTCCCGCGAACTCCTCACGCTGCACGCCCCCCATGGCACCCTCACCCGCCGCACCCCGCTCACCCTCGCCACCCACACCTACACCCCGACCTGCCTGAGCATCGGCCCGGAGGGGGAGGTGGTGCTCGGGACGCTGGAGGGGAGGGTGATCACAGTGGAGGGCGGTGATCCGGACGGGGCCTCAAGGCCCGGGCGCCCGACGTCGATCTGCCTCAACTCGCCTTGAGCGCCTCAGGGTTGGCGCAGTGCACCAGCGGCTCGCCGCGCAGATAGCGGCCGACCTCGGCGGCGACGATGTCCGCGGCCTTGTGCGCGACCTGCTGGCTGCCGCCCGCGATATGCGGGGTGAGAACGACGCCGGGGGCGGTCAGGAGCCGGGAGTCGGCGGGCAGGGGTTCCTCGGGGAAGACGTCGAAGCCCGCGCCCGCGAGGTGTCCCGACTCCAGTGCGTCGCAGGCGGCTTCGTAGTCGAGCAGCGCGCCGCGGGCGCAGTTGACCAGGATCGATCCGCGGGGCATCGCGGCGATCTGGTCGCAGCCGATCATGCCCTTGGTCTCGTCTGTGACCCGGGCGTGCAGGGAAACCATGCGGGAGCGGCGGAGCAGTGCGTCGAGGGAGACCTGTTCGGCGATACCCGCCAGCGCCTCGGGCCGTACGTACGGGTCGTGCACCAGGACCTCGGCGCCCATGACACGCAGGACCTTGGCGACCCGGCTGCCGATGGCGCCGTAGCCGATCAGGCCGACGGTCGCGCCGTCGATCTCGATGCCGCAGTTGTCGTAGTCGTAGTAGTCGCCTCGCCAGGTGCCCTTGCGCAGGTCGGTGTGGGTGTCGCCGACGCCGCGGGCGGCGGCGAGCAGCAGGGTGAGGGTGTGTTCCGCGGTGGCGGTGGCGTTGCGGCCGGGGGCGTAGCAGACCGCCACGCCGTGTCGGGTCGCCGCTTCGAGGTTGGCGTTGACGGGGCCGCCGCGGCTGGTGCAGAACAGCTTCAGATCCGGGCAGTTGGCGAGGATGCGCTCGGTGAGCGGGCCGTGCTCGGTGACACAGATCTGCACGCCCTGGAGCGCTTCGATCATCTCGTCCTCGCTGCCGGACGCCTCGATGACCTCGGCGACCGGGCCGAACGGGGTGTGCGGCCAGGGGAATCGGAGCTCGCGGACGTCCAGCGGCAGGTCCCCGGCGGCGGCGCGCACGGCCTCGGTGAACAGGTTCGGGCGGATGAAGTGGTTGCCGGCGGCGAGGACGGTGGTGCTCATGGGTGGGTCTCTCCTGAAGGGCGGTGCGGGCAGGTGGCCGGACGGTCAGCGGAAGGCGGGGGTCCGGGTCATTGCGGGGGTGTTGAGCCGCAGCAGTGCGGTCTGCCCGTTCTCGATCCGGATCTCGGTGAGGGCGCCGTTGAGCAGGTGGGGGAAGACTCGGCGGTAGTCGGCGAGCGGGATGCCGAGGAGATGGCAGAGCAGGACCCGTACGAGGGTGGAGTGGGCGACGAGGAGGACCCGGCCGTGCGGCTGTTCGCGGGCGATGTCGGCCAGGCACTCGGCGGCGCGTCCGGCGGCCTTGCGCGGGTCCTCGCCGCCGGGCAGATGGTTCTCGACCGGGTCGTCGAGGAAGGCCGCAAGCTCCTGCGGGAAGCGCTGTCGCATATCGTCCCTGGTCAGGCCATCGCCTTGGCCGAAGTCGAGTTCGTAGAGACGCTCGTCGACGCGCGCGGTGAGGCCGCAGGCCTCGGCGGCGGGGGCGGCGGTGAGCCGGGCGCGGGAGAGCGGTGAGCTCCAGACGGCCGTGAGCCCCGCGTGGACGGCCCAGTCGGCGAGCGCGGCGGCCTGCTCACGACCGTGCGGGGTGAGCGGCACATCGGTGCGTCCCGCGTAGCGGTTCTCCGCGTGCCAGACGGTTTCGCCATGGCGTACGAGGATGAAGTCGGTCACTGCGCTGCCCTCCTGCGGGCGTGGTCGGCCACGGTCTGGTCCAGCCAGCCGCGGCGGGTGAGTTCGTCGATGAAGCGGAGGTAGACGGGGAGGTAGCGGGCGGTGCGGGCCGGCGAGGGGTGGATCTCCGCGCCGATCCGGACCATGGCGGCGGCCGCTTCCTGGACGCCGGCGCCGGAGGAGGTGGCGGCGAGCACCGCCATGCCGATGGCGCCCTCGGCCTGTTCCGGCAGGCGTACGGGGCGCCCGAGGACCTCGGCGCGCAGCCCGCTCCAGTAGCGGTTGCGGGCACCGCCGCCGGTGAGGGTGAGCGGTCCGTCGACAGGGGCGCCGAGGTGGTCGAGATAGTCGAAGCAGAGCCGTTCCAGGCAGGCGACGCCGAGCAGATGGGCATGGAACTCGGCGGCACGGGTGGGGACTTCGCCCAGGATGAAGGGCTCGGCTTCGGGGGCGCGGAAGGGGAAGCGTTCACCGCCGGTGGAGACCAGAGGGTAGGCGACCGCGTCCGGGTCGAGCGCGGCGGCCTGCTCCGTGAGCACGTCCAGGTTCTCGCCGTGGAAGAGCTGGGAGAGGACGCCCGCGCCGCTGCTGGAGGCGCCGCCCGGCAGCCAGTTCTCGCCCGGTCCGCGGTGGCAGTACACGACGCCCGCCGGGTCGCGGACCAGATGCGCGCTGCTGCCCTTGAGGACGAGGGTGGTGCCGAGCACCGAGTTCCAGGCGCCGGGTTCAAGGGCGCCGGCGCCGATCTGGGCGGCGCAGCCGTCGGTCATTCCGGCGACGAGGGTGGTGCCCTCGGGGATGCCGGTGGCTTCCGCGGCCTCGGCGCATACGGTGCCGAGCGCGCTGCCGGGGCGTACGACTTCGGGCAACAGGCCCTCGGGGACGCCGAGTTCGGCCATGACCTGGTGCGGCCAGCGCTCCTCGACCAGGTCGTAGCCGGTCTTGAGGGCGTGGCTGGCGTCGGCGGCGACCTGATGTCCGGCAAGACGCCAGGTGATCAGGTCGACCTGGTGCAGGAGTCGGACGCCCGCGCCGGACGCCGCGGGCTCATGGTCCAGGAGCCAGCGCAGCTTCGGCAGCGCCCAGGACGGCTGCATGCTGCGGTAGCCGAGCTCGCGCCAGGTGGCTCCGCCGACCTCGTTGACGGTCACCGCCTGGTCGGCGGCGCGCCCGTCGTCGTACATCAGGCCGGGGGTGAGCGGGCGGCCTGCGGCGTCGGCGAGCAGGATCGTCCCGGAGGTGCCGTCGATCGCGAGGCCGCGGATGCGCCGCGTGTCGAGTCCGTCCAGGGCCTCGCGGCAGGCGGCGGACAGCGCGCTCCACCACACCTCGGGGTCCTGCTCATGGCGTACGCCGTCGCGGCTGCCGGTCAGCGGCCGGGAGGCGGCGGCGAGGAGCTGCCCGGTGCCGTCGACGGCGACGCAGCGGGCGCTCTGGGTGCCGAGGTCGAGGCCGAGCCAGATGCCGTCGAGGGAACCGGGGGCGTGACGGGTCTCAGACATGGAGGCCTCCGGCGGCGGTGCGGTTGTTGTTGTCGTCGTCGTGCGGTGTCGCGCCCGACGCCGCGGCATGGCTCCCCCGCCATTTCGCGCCGCCCCGCCAGCCGGCCTCGCGGGCGATGGTCCGCCGGTCGAGGAAGTCTTCGTACAGGGCGGCGTAGAACTGCGCGCGTTCCGGGTCGGGCTCCCAACTGCTCTGCATCCGGACGTACTTGGCGGCGGCGGTGTGCATGCTGCTCTCGGCGCCGGAGCGGACGAGGCCGGTGAGGAAGGCGCCCTTGGCACCCAGCTCGGTGTCGCCGGAGCGGGCGGTCGGCACGCCCGTCGCATCGGCGATCAGCGCGCACCACGCATCGCTGTTGGCGCCGCCGCCGCACAGCCGCAGTTCACTCACGTCCGTACGGGCCGCGGCGAGCGAGTCGCGCACGACGAGGGAGAGCCCGTCGAACACGGCGCGGGCCATGTCGGCGCGCGAGTGCTCCAGGGACAGTCCGCCGAAGGAACCGCGGGCGCGCGGGTCGAGGAACGGGGCGCGTTCGCCGGCCGGGGAGAGATAGGGCAGGAACATCAGGCCGCGGGCGCCGGGTTCCGACTCGAAGGCCAGCTGCGCCAGTTCCGGCGGCCCGGAGAGACCCAGCATCTGAGCGGCCCAGCCGAGCACTTCGGCGCCGTTGAGGGTCGGGAAGGCGCGCAGCACCCGCTCGCGGCCGCGGTAGGCGATGTTGATGCCGGACGGTTCGCCGCTGGTGTCCACGTCGGTGCGGACGATCTCTGTGCACAGGGTGGTGCCGAGGATGCTGCACGCCTGGCCGGGGTTGACCACGCCGACGCCGCGGGCGGTGGAGGCGATGTCGTACGGGGACATCACGACCGGCAGCCCGGCCGGGAGGCCCAGTTGGCCCGCGGCGTCGCCGGTGATCTCGGCGATCCGCTCCGACTCGCCGAGGACGGTCGGCAGGAGCCGGTGACAGGAGCTGAGGCCGAACAGGTCGAGGATCTGCGGGTCGTAGTCCCCGGTGGAGTGGTCGAGGAACGGGGCGGAGGCGTCGGATTCGTCGCAGGCTCGGACGCCGGTGAGGCGCAGGAAGAGCCAGCCGGCGGCGGTCAGCGAGGTACGGGAGCGCGTGAGGCGGTCCGGATCGTGGGCGGCGAGCCAGCTGAAGAGGGCGTTGGGCATGCCGGCGCAGGTCAGCGAGCCGTTGCGACGGAAGGCGGCTTCGAGAACGCCCTCGCGCTGCCAGGTGGAGAGCAGGTCCCCGGCCCGGCCGTCGGACCACAGGATCGCGGGCCCCGTGGGGCGGCCGTCCTCGTCGACGAGCCAGGCACCATCGCCCTGGGCGGTGAAGGACACCAGCCAGACGGGATCGGCCAGGCCGGAGAGCACGCCGCGGACAGTGTGGACGACTGCGTTCCAGACGGCGTCCATGTCCTGCTCCGCCCAGCCGGGTTGGGGCCTAAGGACTTCGGTGGCGAGCCGGGAGACCGCGATCTCCTTGCCCTGGTCGTCGAAGACGACCGACTTGATCATCGTGGTGCCGACGTCGATGGTCAGTACGGACATCAGGTCAGTCCTTTCACACCGGCCGAGGGGGTGGCGGGCGCGGGGTCCGGCGAGGAGTCGGCCGGTGCGGCGGCGTCCGGTGCGGCATCGGCCGTTGTGGCGGCGTCCGGGGAGACGTCGGCCGCTCGTGCCGCGGCCGCGTCGTCCGGCAGCTTCAGGAAGAGCGCGAGCACGGCGCTCACCGCATGCATCCCCGCGAAAATCCAGACCACCCCTGCGACGCCGAGCGGCCCGACGAAGACGGCGACGACCGCGGGGCCGACGAAGGTGCTGGCTCCCGCCCCCAGGTTGAGCGCGGACAGCGCCTGTCCCTTGTGTCGCGGCTCCAGCGAGGGCACCAGCGCCGAAAGCGGTACATATCCGGCCAGCGTAGCGCCGTAGAAGGCGGCGGCAAGGAGTGCCGGCGGGAAGTTGTCACCCGCCGCGTTTGGGACGTAGAAGAGCAGCAGCGTGCTGACGGTGCAGCCGATGCCGCCGAACCAGGCAATGGTCCGGCGCCAGCCGAACCGGTCGCCCACCACGCCGAAGAGCAGGTTGGCGAAGATGTTGGTCGCGAACATCGCGCTGAGCAGATGCAGCCACTCGGTGAGACTGAAGCCGACCGTCTTCGTGAAGTGGATCGGCATGATCACGAAGAAGCCGAACTGCGAGGCCGTGTTGATGACCCGTGTGAGCGATCCCGCGCCGACCCTGGGGTTGCGCCACAGCACCGTGACGCTGCCGAGGAGCGTGGCGAGCGGCCCCGCGCCCTCGCCCCGCGGCTGCTTCGCGCCCCGGTCGTCACGGACGAGCAGCAGGGCGATCAGTCCCCCGGCGGCCACCAGCGCGAGCGCGGACCAGAGTGTGGCGTACGCGCCGATCTGCGGGATCAGTCCGCTGGCGACCAGCGAGCCGAGGGTGGGCAGGCCGCCGGTGAAGGCGAACCAGAACCAGCCCATGGCCGTGCCGAGCCGGGCGCGCGGCGCCACCGAGGCGATCCAGACCAGGAACCCGTAGGCGAACAGCGGGTAGCCCAGGCCGCGCAGGCCGTACCCGAGGATCATCAGCGGATAGCTCGTCATGGGAATGGCGAGGACGAGGAAGAGGAGTTGGAAGACGCCCCAGATGCCCAGGCCGATCCACATCACCCGGCGCGGGCCCCACAGGTCGGACAGCACTCCGGAGAGCCAGGCGGCGATGGCAGCGGCGATCCCGTACACGGTGAACAGCAGCGCGACCCGGGGCTGCGAGATGCCCTGGTCGAGCAGGTACGGCGAGAGATAGCCGGACTCGACCCCGTCTCCGATCATGAAGAGGAGCAGCCCGAGGTAGCCCCAGGCGAGGGTCGGCGGAATGCCCAGGCGTGTGATCATCGAACGCGGCGGAGGGGTCGTCATCGACTCTCCCCTTTCTGCGGCGGGGGCAGGAGGGACGGACGAGCTGATGGAACAGCCGGCCGGAAAGGGCAGTCAATGGCGCCCGGAATCTTCTCATCGGGGCGACGACCTGCCGTGTTGTGTCGGACCGGAGCAGCGCGCGGACGCCGCTCCCCTCGGGAGCGGTACGTTAAATCCGTGCGAACATAACGCGGCGAATTCACACGCGTGCCGCACACAGCGACGTGGCACGAA
The DNA here is from genome assembly GCF_029968095.1 of Streptomyces solicavernae. Lineage (GTDB taxonomy): Bacteria > Actinomycetota > Actinomycetes > Streptomycetales > Streptomycetaceae > Streptomyces > Streptomyces solicavernae. Next base: position 81,644 of record NZ_JASCIR010000013.1, read on the forward strand.
CCCAGGAGGGAGCGCTGCCATGGACCGGGTCGAGGCCCAGGAGGAGCGGCGGCGGCAGATGCGCGAGGCCGTCGTCGGCCGCGGTTTCGTGCGCACCGCGGACCTCGCCGAGGAGTTCGGCATCAGCCTGATGACCGCGCACCGCGACCTCGACGCCCTTCAGGCGCAGGGCTGGCTGCGCAAGGTGCGCGGCGGTGCGACCGGGCTGCCGTCGGCGCAGTTCCACGGCAGCGTCGCGGAGCGGATGGCCATCATGGCGCAGACCAAGCAGCTCCTTGCGCGGGCCGCCGCGACGCTGCTTGTGCCAGGCCAGACAGTGCTGCTCGACGACAGCACGACGTGTCTGCTCCTTGCGCACCAGGCCGTCGAGCACACCCCGCTCACCGTGATCACCAACTCGCTTCCGGCCATCAACACGCTCGCCAAGGAGCCCGGCATCGCGCTCATCACGCTGGGCGGCGCCTACTTCCCGGCGTACGACGCGTTCATGGGCCTGCATACCGCGGACGCGGTACGGGCCTTTCGCGCCGATGTCCTCTTCATGTCCACGACGGCCGTCACCAACGGCCGCTGCTATCACACCTCGCCGGAAACGGTGCAGGTCAAGCGGGCGATGATGGAGTGCGCGGCACGCCGGGTGCTGGTCGCGGATCACACCAAGTTCGCCAAGGACGGGCTGTACGCGCTGGCGCCGCTGCCCGATTTCGATCTGCTGATCGTGGACGACGGCCTGGCCGCGGAGCAGGTACGGGCGGTACGCGCGGCCGGCACCGAGGTGATGGTGGTGCCGGCCCACGGTTAGTCCGCCGTGCTCGGCGGTCTCGAAGCGATTGGCAGCGAACCCATTCGTTGACGTTCTCGGCCGTGCCGATGATCTGCGTGATCGCGTTCTGGTGGGCCCTGCCCCACGCTGCTGAAACAAGCGGGAGGGGTAAAATGAGGGGCTGATGAGTGGTGCAAAACCACCTCAGAAATACCCAGAAAGGCCCGGAAGGGTCAGAAAGGCCGAGAAAGGCCGAGAAAGGCCCAGAGCGCCTGACGCATTCGTAGATCGCTCTAGCTGATTACGGGAGGTGTTCAGGTGCCCGGACTCCGGGCGCCGGCCATCATGATCACGGCAACTAGTGAACTGTTCGACCTGGCTGCTACCAGCGGCGCCGTCGGGCGTATCGCCGCATTCGTCGGCGGCATCGTCATCGTCGGTGGCCTGCTCGGGGCCTTCTGGCTGGGCAACAGAGTGCGTGACCGAGAGCCGCACCGGCCGCTGCCCGAGGAGCAGCCGAAGATGCCCGAATCCGGGCCCGTCCGAGAGATCCGGGAAGTGCGGGAGGCCGACGAGATGCCGGTGGCGAAGGAGGAGAGCGAACGGCTGATGCCGTACGCACTGCACCCCGCGAGGTCGAGAAGGAGCAAGAACCAGACGCCACCACGCTGGACTCCGGGAATGAGTGGATCCTTCGGCAGTGGCGGCCTTCGCTAGCCGGTCGTTCCTGGCCGAAGAGGGGAACAGCGCCGATGACGGAACAGCGCTGATGATGGAACAGGATGGAACAGTGCGAACTCCCCGATCATGGCTGGTCGGGGAGTTCGCGCTGTTCCAGCGGGTGCGTCGCCGGGCCCTGCAGCACCGAGCCGTCCGTCGCGAACCGCGAGCCGTGGCAGGGGCACTCCCAGGTCTGCTCGGCGTCGTTGTAGGCCACGAGACAGCCGAGGTGCGTGCAGCGCGCGGAGAGCGCGGTCACCGCACCCGAGCCGTCGCGGTGCACCGCGCAGGGCTTGCCGCCCAGGCGTACGACCGCACCGCCCTCGCGCGGGATGTCCGTGAGCGACGCCGCCTCGCCGGTGTGCAGCCGGTCCCCGATGAAGTGGCCCGCCACGGCCGCCTGTTGGGCGACGGCATGCCCCGCTTCCCGGACCGGCGGCAGCCGGCGCGGATCGTACAGCTCCGTCCACGCAGGCCGCGGACCGCCCACGATGTGCGCGGTGAGAAGCCGGCCCGCCATGACGCCGTTGCTCATGCCCCACCCGCCGAACCCGGTGGCCACATACACATGCTGCGTACCAGGATGTGCGTGACCCACATACGGGAGGTGGTCAGCGGAGTCGTTGTCCTGCGCCGCCCACCGGTAGAGGCTGTCCGCCTCAGCGAAGCCCGGCAGGCGCGTGCACGCCCACGCCTCCAGCCGCTCGAAACGCTCGCGCACGCCGCCCGCCCCCGGCTCGAACTCCTCGCCCGTGACGATCAGCAGCCGCCGGCCGCCGTCGTACGGGGCGCTGCGCAGCGAACGCGTACGGTCCTCCGGAGTGAGGAACATGCCCACCGGAGCCGCCTCGGCCGGGACGGGCGCCGCGAGCACCAGTTCGCGGCGGGGGGTGAGGAGGGTGGGCAGGAGCGTGCGGCCGAACACCGGGTAGTGCGTGGCGATCACCGCGTCCCGCGCCTGCACGGTCACGCTCCCGTCACCCGTCCCCGTCCCGGTCCCGCCTGCGTTGCCTGACCCGCCCCCGGCCCCGTCCCCCGTGTCGACGCTCAGCCGGCAGCGCGTACCGTCGTGCAGGGCCACGACCCGGGAACGCTCGTGGATCCGGCCACCCGCGGCGGTGATGCGGTCCGCGAGTCCGAGCAGGAACTTCCGCGGGTGGAACTGGAGTTGACCGTCCACCCGGACCGCCCCGGCGACGTCGAAAGGCAGCCCCGCATCCGTCACGAAGGACGCGTCCAGCCCCGCCCGGCGCGCCGCGGCCGCCTCCTTCCGCAGCTCACCGACCCGCTCCGGATCCCGCAGATACGTGACCGTCGGCGCCCGTTCGAGCTCCGCCTCGATGCCGAGCTCGGCGCAGAGCGTCACCGTCCGCTCGACCGCCTCCTGCTGCGACAGCGCGTAGAGCAGGGCTCCCTCCGCTCCGTGCTCGGCCTCCAGGCGCGCGTACGTGAGGCCGTGCGCGGCGGTCACCTTGGCCGTGGTGTGCCCGCTCACGCCCGCAGCGATCCGGTCCGCCTCCAGGACCACCACGTCGAGCCCCGCGCGCACCAGCTCCCAGGCTGTGCACAGCCCTGCGACACCGCCGCCGATGACCGCCACGTCCGCGGTCAGATCGGACTCGGGTGGCGGGCGGTGGTCCGTACCGGACGTGGTGACCATCCAGTACGACGCGTCCACGGTCGGGCGTCGCTGCGTAGCCATGTCGTCCCCTGACGGGAGTGCCGGCCCCCTCATCGTGGCACGTTCGAACACCCGGAGCATTTCGGCCGGTGACGGAGGGTGGTGAGCGCTCACATGGCGTTCACCAGGTCCATGTAGTGCTCCCAGTCCCAGTGCCGCCCCGGATCGGTGTGGTCCGCGCCCGGTACCTCGTTGTGGCCGATGATGTGCTCCCGGTCCTTCGCGATGCCGTACGTGGCGCACAGATACGCGGTGAGCTCCGCGGACGACGCGTACATCGCCTCCGTGAACCACTCCGGCCGGTCCACCCAGCCCTCGTGCTCGATGCCGATGCTGCGCGTGTTGTAGTCCCAGTTCCCGGCGTGCCAGCCGACGTCCCGGTCCCGTACGCACTGTGCGACGTGCCCGTCCGCCGAGCGCACCACATAGTGCGCGGACACCTGCGCCTCCGGGTTCTGGAAGATCGCGAGGGTGTCGTCGTAGGTCTCCTGCGTCACGTGCACGACGACGAAGTCGACCGGGTATGTCGAGGGCCGGTTGGACACCGTGTAGTTGGAGCGGCTGGCCGGGACCCATTCGGCGTCCGGAAAGTCGGCCGGCCGCCTGCGCTGCTTCGGCAGGGTGGCGTCGGCGCGGGCGGGGAGGAGGAGGGCGGTGGGGACGGCGGCGAGGGCGGCGCCCTGCAGCAGACGGCGCCTGCTCGGGCCGCCGGTGGGGTCTCTGCGTACGCGGTCCATGGGTGACCTGCCTTTCCTGTGGGGGGATTTCAGCTGCGGGATGTGCTCCTCGGGTTGCGTGGTACGGGAGTTGGTGTGGGGGTGTGGTGGTGTGGGGTGTACGGAGCGTGGGGGCGCCGGGCGTACGGGTGCTGCGCAGGGGGAGGCGCGTGCAGTGTGAGGTGCGTGTCGCGTACCTCAACAGCCGTACAAAACCGGCCTGTTGGGGCGTCAGGCGTCAGGCGTCAGGCGTCAGGGGACAGGCGTCAGGGGTCGGGCGCCCGGCGTTCCCAGTGGTTGTGCCCGCCGAAAACCGCCTCTACGCGCGTGAGCCTGCGAAAACCAACGCCACCGAAACTGCCGCTACGCGCGCGTACTCGCCGAATCAGCCGCTACGCGCGCGTGCTCGCCAAAACCGCCACCACGCGCGCGTACTCGCCGAATCAGCCGCTACGCGCGCGTGCCGCCCGCCTGCGGTGCCCCCGGCCGGTCGCCGTACACCGCGGCCCGCTCCCCGTCCGTCAACGGCGGCGCGGAGAGCGGCTCCTGGCGCGGCCCGCGCAGGGCAGCGAGGACGAGCGTGGGGCGGAACAAGCCCGCCGCGGGCGCCGAGAGCGTCATGACCTCCAGCAGGCTGCGGGCGGCGTACGGGCGGGCCGTCGCCGTCGACGTGAGCCGGTCGATGTACCGCTGCCCGGCGCGCTCAAGCAGGGTCGGCCGCGGCCCCGTCGCCTCCGGGTACAGGACGTCCTGCCCGGCCGCCATCTGCCAGGCCATGTCGATCGGCCCGGCCACGGCCCGCTGCACCCTGCGCGCGAGCCCCGACGCGCGCGGCCCGTTCCGGCGCAGCTCGTCGCGGAGCGCGAGCACACCCTGCGCCGCAACCGACATGCCGTGCCCGTACACCGGGTTGTACGTCGCCACCGCGTCGCCCAGCGCGACGAACCCCTCCGGCCAGCTGCGGGCCTTCTCCAGATAGCGGCGCCTGTTGTACGTACTGCGCGACAGGGTCACCTCCCCGCCCAACGGCCGTGCCTGCGCGATGAGTTCACCGACCACGGGGTCCCGCACCTCGCGGGCGAACCGCTCGAACGCCTCCGGGTCCTGCGAGGGATGCGCACCGCGCGTGCCGCACAACGTCACCAGCCAGCGCCCGCCCTCGACCGGCACGATGATCGAACCCCGCCCCGGCTCACCGGTGTTGGCCCGCGGCTGCACATTCACCAGCGGGAAGTCCGCCACACCGGAAGGGGCCTGATAGAGACGGCTGGCGTACAGGACACCGGCGTCCACCTCCGCCTCACGGACCGGCCCGATCCCGATCCCGGACAACCACTGCACCGCGCGCGTGCCGCGCCCCGAGGCGTCCACCACCAGGTCCGCCGCCAGCTCCCGCACCCCGCCGCCCGGGGCGTGCACCCGTACGCCGCGCACCCGGCCGGGGGAGCCCAACAGGCCCGCCACCGTGGTCCGTTCGAGCAGCCGCACCTCCGGCAGGGCGAGGACCCGGCGCCGTATGCAGAAGTCGAGCAGGTCGCGGGTGCAGGCGATGAGGAACTGCATCTCCGTGCCGCCACGCCGGAACCAGCCCTGCGGCGTCATCGACACCAGCGCCGACGGCAGCGGGATGCGCTGCGCGCCGGCGGCGACCCAGTCGTCGAGGACGCCGGGTAACAGGTTCTCCATGGCGCGCGCGCCGCCCGACCACAGGATGTGCGCGTGCCGCGCCTGCGCGAGGGACCTGCGCGGCGACGGACCTTCCGGCAGGTTGTCGCGCTCTACGACCGTGACCTCGTCCAGGTGCTCGGCGAGGGCCGCCGCGGCCAGCGTGCCGGTCAGTCCGCCGCCGACCACCACGGCACGGCGCGGACGAGGGCGTGGGCGAGGGACCGGGCTCGGGGCAACGGTGCTCGGGGGAACGCTGCTCATATGTGTTGTCCTTCTTCTTCGGCCGCCTCCCGGCGGAAGAGGGCCACGACCGTCGAATGACGTATGGCCTGCGAGATCCTGCGCAGATCGGGCTCCTCGGCCGGCATCGCCCCGGCCGCCCCTACGGGCCGCACGGCCCCGCCGTGACCTGACTGCGGCGGCTCGTCCGTCGCGTTCATCGGCTCCGGCAGGTCCTGGTCCGCCGTGCGGCGTTCGTGCCGCGCGGCCACCGCGATCATCGCGGCCGTGCCCTCGACCCCCGCGTCCCGCGCATCGTGCCCGTCCCGGCGGGCCTGTTCGGCGGCCCGGTCGCGCACCCGTGCGTCCAGGGCCGGGCCGAGGCGGAGCAGCGCGTCGTGGATGGCCGTCTCACGCTGCATCACCCGCAGCGTGAGGGACGCGAACGGGCCGAGCGGCACCTCGCGCGCGCCGCCCGCGCTGGGCGCGTCGAGCTCCCGCAGCAGCGGCCCCAACTGCCGGTACGCGCGCCAGTCCCGCCACTTGCCCACCACCTGCGGTCCCGCCATCGGCAGCAGGAAACCGGCCGGGCAGAGCGTGCCGCCGACGGCCGCGAGCGGCGGCCCGATCGACGTGCTCAGGACGTCCCAGTCGACGCCGTACCAGCGCGCCACCACCGCCGTCAGCTTGCACACCGCATTGCCGAGCGTGATCGCGAAGGCCCACACGAGCAGCAGCAGCCCGGCCCGCAGCCAGCCCGTCGCCTTCCGCGACCAGCGCAGGCACAGCACGCTCATGCCCACACAGAACGCGCCGTGCGCCACCAGATAGAGCAGGATCATCTCCCTGATGTACGGGGAGTTGGCGTAGTACGTGTCGAAGTCCTGCAGCCGCTCCACGGGCGCGTGCCCCAGGAAGAACAGCGCGAACAGCGCGGCCGACACCACCAGGAACCCGCCGGCGCACCACCCGCTGACCCGCCGCACCGTGGCCTGGTTGCCGCTGTGCCAGCAGATCAGCAGCACGAAACAGGATGCGGACAGCGCGCTCAGGATCGAGTACGTGACGGGCGCGGCCAGATTCGGAACGCCGGAGGCCGAGTTGACGATCTCGATGGTCGGTGGGGCCGCGAAAGTGAACACCAGAGCGGCCAGGAAGATCAGCGTGCACAGCGACCACAGCAGCGGGTCGCGCCAGTTCCTGATCAGCGCGGGCAGCTTCAGGGCCAGCGCGAAGCCGAGGACGTACGCCGGTATGTAGTAGTCGCCAGGACTCACTCGGCCGCTCCCGGCGCGGCCACCGATCCGGCCACCGCCACCGTGCACAACCGCCCGGACGGCCCGCCTGCGCCCGGTGCGCCGAACAGTGGGCCCGCGCCGTCCAGGACCGCGGCGAGCCGCTCCAGCGTCTCGTCGTCGCGGCGTACGGGGTCGAGGAGCGGTCCGCGCGCCGTGTCCCAACGCCGGGCCACCGCGGCCGGGTCCTCGCCGGTCAGCAGGCCCGCCGCCTGAGCGGCCGCGCCGAGCGCGACCAGCTCGCGGGCCCGGGGCACCTGCACGGCCCGACCGGACAGCCGGCGCACGGTCTCCTGCCACGCCGTGCCGCGCGCCCCGCCGCCGATGAGCAGCAGCGGGGCACCCGAGTCCGCACCCCCGCTTCCCGTGCCGCCACCGCCGGTCCCCGCACAGGCGCCCCGGGGCCCCGTGTCGGCACCCGCGGTCCCTGCGCCGACAGCTGAGTTCCTGCCGCCGGGCTTGCCGCCGGACTTGCTGTCGGGTTTGCCGCCGGGCTTGCTGTCGGGCTTGTCACCGGGCTTGCTGTCGGCCTTGTCGCCGAGGACCAGATCGAGCGCCCTGAGGAGCGCGAACGCCGCCCCGTCGTACGCCGCCTGCAGCAGCTGCCCGCCGCTGGTGTCGTGCCGCAGGCCGTGCAGCAGGCCCGACGCGGCGGGCAGGTTCGGGGTGCGCTCCCCGTCGAGGAACGGCAGGAACGTGGCAGTGCCGCCGGGCTCCACCGCCTCCCGGTCCAGGCCGAGCAGCGCCGCCACCCGGTCCACGGCCAGCGTGCAGTTGAGGGTGCAGGCCAGCGGGAGCCAGTCGCCGCGCGCGTCCGCGAAGCCCGCCACGGTCCCCGAGGGGTCGGCCGGACGGTCCCGGGACACCGCGTACGTCGTGCCGGACGTGCCCAGGCTCATCACCGGCGTCCCGGGGCGCAGACCGAGCCCGAGGGCGGCCGCCGCGTTGTCCCCCGTGCCCGCCGCCACCAACGTCCCGTCGGCGAAGGGGAGTTCCGCACGCGCGCGTACCGTCCCCGCCACCTCGCCGGGCCGCACCACGCGCGGCAGCAGTTCCGGGTCCAGGCAGATGGCGGACAGCACCTCGTCGTCGTACGTCTCGGTGGCGGAGGCCCACCAGCCGGTGCCGGAGGCGTCGCCGCGGTCCGTGGTCGGCTCGCCGGTCAGCCGCTCGGTCAGGTAGTCGTGCGGCAGCCGTACCGCCCTGGTGGCCGCCGCGGCCTCCGGCTCGTGCTCGCGCAGCCACGCCCACTTGGGCGCCGTGAACGCCGGCGCGGGGACGCTCCCGATGCGCCCCGCCCACCATGCAGCGCCGCCCAACTCCTCGATGAGCCGGGCCGCTTGGGGCGCGGAGCGCACGTCGTTCCACAGCAGCGCAGGCCGTACGGGGTGGCCGTCGCCGCCGAGCGCCACCAGCCCGTGCTGCTGTCCGCCCACCGAGACCGCCGCCGCCTCACGCGCGGCGCCACCGCACTGCCGCAACGCCTCGACGAGCGCCTCCCACCACTGCTCCGGGTCACTCTCCCGGGCCGCCCCCGGCGAGACGGTGTGCCCCGCCTGCCCGCTGGCCACGACCCGCCCGCTGCCCGCGTCCACGACCAGCACCTTGGTGGACTGCGTGGAGCTGTCCACACCCACGACGAGCGGCCCGTCGACTGCAGACATGAGGGGCTCCGATCGCGAGGGGGGTGTTGGGCGGGGCGAACCGGATACTAATGGGGGCGTGTGCCGCGAAGATACGGTGCACACCTGCGCGTTCACATCAGGGGTCCCCATGAGCCAGTTCTTCCACTGTGACGGTGTCACCCTGTGGAACCCGTCCAACGGCACCGCACGCCTGTTTCTCCACCAAGTGTCCTTCTACGAGAACGAGTTGGCTCTGCCGTCGGGAATCGGCCCCATGGTGGACGACGATGCGGCCGTCGACCCGCCGGTCCTCCACGCCTTCGCGACGGCTCTCGTGCGGTGGCGGCTCACCGCGAGGCACCCGGTGCTGTCGGCCCTGTCCGACGGGTTCGTGGCGACGGCGCTGGTGCTGGCCGAACGGGCAGGCCGGCCCGTGCCCCTGCCGGACCCGGCCGCACCCGACGGTGGTGCCTTGGGGCTGCCCGCCAAGGCGGGGGAGCTGAGCCGCGCCATGACGCGCTGAGCGGCCCTGCGGGGCACGCCCTCCGGAGCCTGGACCGCCGGTACCTGGACCTCCGGAGCCTGGACCGCTGGAACCTGGACCCCCGGAGTCCGGATGGCCGTAGCCCGGATCGCCGACGCGGGCCTCCGGAACCCGGACCTCCGGAACCCGGCCCTCCGGGACACCGCCCAGCGCTCGCCGTCTCGTCGACCGGACGCGCCCGCCCGCCCTCACTCCTCCCCGAGCACCGCCCCAAGCGCCGTGGCCGGGTCCTGTGCCGCGGGCCCCGCCGGGGTCCAGCGGCCGCGTTCCTTGCGGTAGGGCCACCAACGGCCGTCGCGGCCCAGGCGGAGCTGGGCGCGCGTGCCGGTCGCGGTCCAGCGGTTGCCGGTGCCGCGCAGGGCGGGCCGCTCACCCTCGTCCCACGCCGACTCAAGCGCCGCACGCGCGCGTGCGGCCGATTCCGCCTGCGGCGTCCACTCCTCCTCCAGTACGGCGAGGCCCTCCGCGCCGCCCAACTGCCACGCGCGTACGGCCAGCAGGAGCCCTTCACGGTCACGCCCCGTGCCGTCGGCGAGGCGCGCGAGCACGCGCTGGTCCGTGTCCGGCCCGGCGTCCGCGGCGAGGCGCACCGCGTCCTCGGCGGCCGTCGCCGGAGCCGCGGGGGCGGCCTGCGCGTGCCCGGGAGCGAGCGCCTCGGCCAGCGTCCGGTGCGCCTCGGCCGCCGCCACCGCCGCAAGGAACTCCACGGCCGAGGCGTCCACCCCGGGCGCGGGCGACGTCTCCGTGTCCAGGGACGGCGGCGTGCCGGGTGCCTCCGGCAGCGCGGGGAGCGCCGGCAGAGGGGGCAGGATCCCGCCCGTCGCGTACGCCTCGTCGGCCCGCACGCCCCGCGGCGCCTCCGGCTGCCGGGGCGCGGCGGCCCGCTCCGGCTCGTCCTTCGCGGCCCGCGCGACGCTGCGCACCTGCAGCTCGTCGAGCAGCGCGCGCTCACCCCTGCCGCGCAGCAGGAGCAGCACGAACGGATCCTGGTCGAGCAGCCGCGCCAGCTGGTACGAGAGCGCCGCCGTGTGCCCGCAGTGGTCCCAGGCGTCGCAGGTGCACTCCGGCTCCAGGTCGCCGATGCCCGGCAACAGTTCGACGCCGGCCGCCGCCGCGTCCTCCACGAGGTGCGGCGGCATCTCGCGGTCGAGGAGCGCCGCGATGTGCCCGGCCCGCTCGGCGGCCATGTCGAGGAACCGGTCCCACTCGTCCTCGCTGAGCCGCTGCAGCAGCACATCGGCACGGTGCCCGGTGCCGTCCCGGCCGCCGCTCACCACGGCCGTGATCCGGCCCGGCCGCACCGACACCGCGCCCACCGCGCCCGCACGCGCGAGCCTGCGGCCCGCCTTGAGCTGTGCGGCGTCGAGCGCCGTGTCCTCCAGGGCCTTCAGCCAGGCCTGCCCCCACCACGTGACCGCGAACCCGCGCCCCCGCGCGGGCGGCAGCGCCGCGAACGTCCGCTCCTCCGCGGCCGTTTCGGCCCCGTCGTCGTACAGGCCGTCCGGACCGCCCCGCTCGTCCAGACCGTCCCGCTCGTCGTGTCCACCACTCATCGCGTACCCCCTCGAAGAGCCACCAGGTCGGCCAGTTCCGCATCGGTCAGTTCGGTCAGGGCCGCCTCACCGGAGCCGAGCACCGCGTCGGCGAGCTCCCGCTTGCGTTCCAGCATGGCCGCGATCCGGTCCTCGATCGTGCCCTCCGCGATCAGCCGATGCACCTGCACCGGTCGGTTCTGCCCGATGCGGTACGCGCGGTCCGTGGCCTGCGCCTCCACCGCCGGGTTCCACCAGCGGTCGTAGTGCACGACGTGCTCCGCCCGCGTCAGGTTCAGGCCCGTGCCCGCCGCCTTCAACGACAGCAGGAACACCGGCACTTCACCCGCCTGGAACCGCTCCACCATCGCCTCGCGCTCACCCACCGGCGTACCGCCGTGCAGGAACTGGCTCGGCACACCACGGTCCGCCAGGTGCCCCTCGATGAGCCGCGCCATCTGCACGTACTGCGTGAAGACCAGCACGCTCGCGTCCTCGGCGAGGATCGTGTCGAGCAGCTCGTCCAGGAGTTCCAGCTTGCCGGACCGCCCGGACAAGCGCGGCCGCTCCTCCTTGAGGTACTGCGCCGGGTGGTTGCAGATCTGCTTCAGGCCGGTCAGCAGCTTCACGACCAGACCGCGCCGCTCCATCCCGTCGGCCGCGGCGATCGCCGCCAGCGTCTCGCGCACCACCGCCTCGTACAGCGCGGCCTGCTCCTTGGTGAGCGATACGGCGCGGTCCGTCTCGGTCTTCGGTGGTAGCTCGGGCGCGATACCCGGGTCGGACTTGCGCCGCCGCAGCAGAAACGGCCGCACGAGCCGGGCGAGGCGCTCCGCGGCCGCCGGATCGGCGCCGCCCTCCACGGCCTTCGCGTACCGGGAGCGGAACGTACCGAGCCGGCCGAGCAGCCCCGGGGTGGTCCAGTCGAGGATCGCCCACAGCTCGGACAGGTTGTTCTCCACCGGGGTGCCGGTCAGCGCCACGCGCGCGTGCGCCCGGATTCCGCGCAGCTCCTTCGCGGTCGCGGAGAACGGGTTCTTCACGTGCTGCGCCTCGTCGGCGACGACCATCCCCCAGGTGACGCCTGCCAGTTGGGCCGCGTCCAGGCGCATGGTGCCGTACGTGGTGAGCACGAACTCGCCGGCGGCCAGGTCGTCGAGGCGCCGAGTCCCGCCGTGGAAGCGGCGCACCGGGGTGCCCGGCGCGAACTTCCTGATCTCCCGCTCCCAGTTGCCCATCAGGGACGTCGGGCAGACCACGAGCGTCGGACCCGCGGACGCCTCGTCCTGCTGCCGGTGCAGGTGCAGTGCGATCAGCGTGATCGTCTTGCCGAGGCCCATGTCGTCCGCGAGGCAGCCGCCGAGTCCGAGCGAGGTCATCTGGGCGAGCCAGCCGAGGCCACGCAGCTGGTAGTCGCGCAGCGTCGCGGCGAGCGCCGCCGGCTGGGGCACGGGAGCGGCCGCCTCGGGGTCCGCGAGGCGTTCCCGCAGCCGCGCCAGCCAGCCGGAGGGCTCCACGTCGACCCGCCGCCCCCGGACCTCCGTCGAGCCGGTCAGCGCGGCGCTCAGCGCGTCCACGGGGCTGATCTTGTGGTCCTGCTGCGCACGCGCGCGTTGCGCTTCCTGCGGGTCGATCAGCACCCACTGGTCGCGCAGCCGCACCACCGGACGGTTGGCTTCCGCGAGCTGGTCCAGCTCCTCGCGCGTGAGCTGCTGATCGCCGAGCGCGAACGACCAGTTGAAGGAGAGCAGCGCGTCCGCGGACAGGAACGACGGAGTCCCGTCGCCGAACCCCCTGCCGTGGTCGCCGTCACCTGACCCGCTGTCCCGGAAGTCGTCGCAGGACCCGCTGTCCGGGAAGCCGTCGCCGTAACCGGCCGCACCGGTGTCCTCCGGCGGGCCGATCACCGCACGCGCGGTCAGCCTGCGGCCCAGCGCACGCGGCCAGTGCACGTCGACGCCCACCGCGGCGAGGGTGCGCGACGCGGAGCCCAGCAGCTCCGTCACGTCCTCGTCCGCCAGGTCCACGGCGTCCGGCACGGCCGCGGAGAGCAGCGGCGCGAGCGGCGCCCAGGCGCGAGCGGCGCGGCGCAGCGCGAGCAGCGCGTCCAGCCGGGCGCGGGCCCCGAACGACCGTGCCGCGGGCCCCGAATCGGCCCACACGCCGGCCGCGTCGGCGACCAGGCCGGGGTCGCTGACGCTGTGCATCTGCAGCACGGCCCGGAATGCCCCGGGCGCCCCTGCCGCACCGTCGCCGCCCAGCCCGGCGACCTCCACGCGCAGCGAGACCCGTACGCCCGCGTCCTGCCCCGCGGCCACGTCGGCGGCCCACTCCCGCTGCTCGGGCAGCCGCCGCGGCGCCTCGGCGGCGAACGCCCGCTGCCCGGAGGCCAGTTCGGCGGCGGGGGAGCGGGGCAGCGTGTCGGCCACCGCGTCGAGGAAGGCGCGCAGCAGCCGCTCGGGGTCGGGCAGCAGCAGCGGCTCGTCGGCGGGGGAGCCGGAGCGGGCCTGCGGTACGGCGTGTGCCGCGGGCGGCATCGCGGCCGCCAGTTCGCGCAGCAGCCGCAGATCGTCGGCGGCCAGCGGCCCCACCCGCCAGGCGTCGTGGTCGCCGTCCGACAGGCCGGGCAACAGCAGCCCGCGCGCGACGAGTTGCAGCCCCCACGCGGCAGCCGCACCCCAGAACGCCGACGCGGAATCGGCCTCTACAGCGGAATCAGCCCCTACAAGGGTGCGCGCCCGGGTCAGCACAGGCAGCGCTTCTCGTACGGACAGGCACCGCGCGGGTACCCGGACGGGCTCGACGTCCCCGGAGTCCACCGGCAGGGCGACGGTCAGCTCCTCGACGCTGCCGACTCCGGCGTCCGGCGGTTCCTGGCCGTCGGAGAGCCAGAACGCCATCCGTCCGGTGCGTGCCGGGTCTCCCGGCAGAAAAACGGCACTACAGAAGGAGAGGTCAAAGATCTCGGGAAGCGTGGCTACGGGTGGCCTGTGCACGACGATGTCGGATTCCTCAAATTTGACTACCGGAGTGGGTCGCCGAGGGTACCTCGCCCCATGCCCTCCAGGCGAACGGTCTTGCTGTGACGGTCGACACATCCTTCCGGTCGGGGCGGAGGCGGTCCGGGGGCGGGTCAGGGGCGGCTCAGGGTCGGATCAGGGACAGCTCAGGGTTCGGGAGCCTCGACAGCAGGGGGACCACTGGGGCGACACTGGAACCAGGACGCGCTGGGGTCCGCTCTCCGTACGAGGGCGTCGCAAGGCTTCCTCGTACAGCGAAGCAACGAGACGGCGCACGGAGCGCGGACCCGACCACCGGCCGGACGGCCGTAGGACCGCAGAGGAGGCGACAGTCATGTCGAACAACGCGAAGATCGCCATCGGGGGCGTGGCGCTCGGCCTGTTCCTGTGGATCTGGCTGCCGCTGTGGGCCGTCGTGCTGATCGTCGTGGGCGTCCCCGCCGCGGCGTATCTCACCCTCGACCCGTCCCAGCGCCGCAGACTCCGCCGGATACGACGACGCGAGATCGGACGCTGACGGGGTGCAGGTGCGTGGACGAGGGGTGGGCGGCGCAGGGCTGCGTGGACGAGGGGCGCGTGGACGAGGGGTGCTCTGACGAGGCGGCGGTGATTCGGGGCGCCTCGGACGCGGGTGCCTCGGACGCGGGCGCCTCGGATGAAGGGCGCGGACGGAGGGTGCCTTCGGCGAGGACGAGGTGTCTCGGCGAGGAGAAATGAGTTGCCCACGCCGACTCCCCGGCCGCACCATGTCCCGCATGACTTCCGGAAAGGAGGCCCAGCGATCCGTCGGTGATCGCTGATGGCCACACCCGCAGCCCCGCAGCCGCGACGACCCCGACAGCCGTCGTCGCCCGGCCCCCAGCCCCTCACGCCGGGCTGGCTCAGTGCCCACTTCGACCCGCTGCCGTTCCCCGCCCGGACGAGCGCCCTCGCCCGCTACGCCAGATCCCTCACCCCTGCCGCCTACGCAGCCCTGCACCACACCCTCGACGCGGGCACGGACCACGAACGGCACACGGCACTGTTCCTCGCAGTCGCCCGCCGCGACCTGCCCGCCGTAGCCACAGCCCTGGACGACCCCGCACTGCGTCGCCGCGCCCTGTCCGCCGCGATCCGACTGCCCGTACCCGAACCAGCCCTGGAAAAACAGGCGTTGAGCCCCGCCCGGGCCGTACGCCACGACACGTACCGCGTCCTGAAACGCAGCCGCCGCCACACCCTGGCCGCCGCCCTGCTGCCCAGAGCGCACGCACAGTACGGCGACGACGACGCCGGCCGGCTCCTGACCGCCTGCCCCGCCGCCACCGTCGACACGTGGCTGCCGCGACTCGACCCACCCCTCGGTGTCCTGCGCACCCTCGCGCGCACCGCACCGGTCGCGGTCGCCCGACTCGTCGCCGACCGGTACAGCGGGATACGGCCGCACGAGCGGCACGCCAGGTCCGCGTTCGACCGCCGCTACCGCGCCCTGGCCTGTCTCGCGGCCCGCCGCGACCCCGACGCCGGTCTCGTACTGGTGCATGCGGCGCCACACCTGCTCGAAGGCGAGGCCACGCTGTCCGTACTGCGTCGGCCCACAGCCGTACTCGAAGCGCTGCGCGCACGGGCGCCCCTGCAGGCACCGAACCGGCAGGAACGGCACTGCGGTTGCACTCCTCGGCCCGAACTGTCCCTTCCACCGGGCTCGTTGCCGCGCGCCGTCCGCACAGCCCTGCTGCAACTGCCGCACGAAGACCTCGCCGACCTGGCCGAGCACGGCACGGCAGACGCCCGCCGGTCCGGCGTCCGACAGCGGCACGAGGTCGCCCCCGACGCACTCCTCATGCTCCTCCCGCCCGCCGAACGCCGCCGGGCCGTCACCCGCAGGGCCGCAGACCACCGCAACGGCCTGGACGCCGTGTCCGTCACCGCGCTGGCCGCCCTCACACCCGACGACCGCGCCGAGGGCGACCAACCCGCGCACCGCGCCGGGCAGCTCTCCCGCACGGACGCGCTGCGCCGCCTCGCCGCATGCGCAGACACCCTCCAGAACGCCTGCCGCCCCGAACCTGGCCCCGGATACGGGCAGGTCCACGAGGCTGACACGTGCTGGGCCGACACGTGCTGGGCCGACACGTGCTGGGCCGACACGGCACAGCAGACGGGCGAGGTGATCGACGGTCTCGTGGACGCCTTGCGCGCGGTCGGCCTGCACGGGCGCGCCGAACCTCTGCTGCGGGGTGCGCTGCTGAGCACCGTGCTGCGCCGCTGCCCGTACCAGCCGGAGCGCTGGGACCGACTGCTGCGCAGCATCGAGGCACGCGAAGCCCCACTGCCCCCGAGTGCCGAACTGGATGACCCCGACGCGTGGCCTGCGCGCAGCGCTCTGCCTGGCCCCCTGCCGACACCGGATCCCGCACAGGTCGTGGAACCGGCTCTGGCGGCGGTACGAGACCTGCGCGCACGCGGCACCCGCTCGTCAGCACGGCTGGCCTGTGCGGTCGTACGGACCTGCGGCGAGCGCTCCTCCTGGTCGCCCGAGTGGCGGGCCGAACTCGACGCGCTACGCCGGCATCAGGACGCGGAGACGGCGGCCGAGGCGATGCTCAGGGGGCCCGACGCCACCTGAGCGCGAGCGCCACGGCCGTGCCTCCGCCCGGCCGCGGCGCTCAGGAAGGCCGTACCGCCATCTTGTCCAGCGCTTCCAGCAGCGCGGGCAGTTCACGGCCCCGGCCCACCGGCAGCACCTCGCCCGGCTCCTCGTCGAGCAGCACGAAGGCGATGTCGTCGGTCCGGGCGACCAGGGACCACCCGGGTCCGTCGGCCCGCAGCGTACGCGCCTCCTGCGTGGCGAACGCCGACCGCACGCGGCCCAGGGGAGGGGGCGCATCGACGTACGCCCGCGCCTCCGCCAGCACGCGCCTGATTCCGCTGGCCGGTTGAGGCTGTTCGGGGGCGGTGTCCGTACCCTCGGGGGCGGTCCTGGTCTCGGCGGGGGTCCCGGGGGCGGCCCCGGTCCCGGCGGCGATCCCGGTCTCAGGGTCGGTCTCGTTTCCCGGGTCGGTCCCGGGGCCCGTCGCGGTCTCGGGGCCGGTGGTCCCGGCGGAAGGAGCCCCGGCGTCGGGGGAGTCCGAGCCGCCGGCCTCGTCCGACGCCGAGTCGTCCGCAGGGTTCACGAACTCCGCGTCGTCTATCTGCGCCCGCCAAGTCGCCCATTGCAGGGCTATCTCGTCCGCGCCGAGGCGCCGTTGAGCCGGTCCCCACGCGCTCGTGTCGGGCGGCGTGAGCACGCGGATGCCACCGTCGTCTTCCTCGCCCGGCTCCGGGTCGTGCGGGGCGGGCACGCCGGGAGCGGCCACGGCCACGGCCAGCGGCCAGCCCGGTAGCGCGGCCACGACAGTGCGGTCGTCCGGCGAGAGGTCGTAGTCCATGCCGCAGTCCCACGAGGCGATCGCCACGGCGACGAGAGACACGTCGTCCACCACCACCGTCCACCGCGCGCCGTCGCCGTCCTGCCCGAGCACAAGCCCGTACCCGTCGTCGACCGGCGTGAGCCCGAGCGCCCCGCACGCCTCCGGATAGTCGTCGCCGAGCACGCTCGGGAACTTCGCCGGCGTCAACAGCACCGCTGTGAGCACGTACAGCGCGTCGTCCTCGGCGGCGACGGCCTCCCCCGTCCCGGCCATGGCATCCTCCACATCAGTTCGTCCGTCGGCGCACCTTAACCAGTGGTAACTCACGCGTCGAGGCCCGGTGATACGGAAAACGGCTCGTCGGCGAGCTGATCCTTTCCGCTCAGCGGCCGCGAGTCCCCCAGTAGGCGCCGGGGTCAGGCCTCGGGCACGGCCCGCTCCACCGCAGGCAGGTCGAACAGAGCACGCGCCACCGCGTCCGGTGAATCGCCGCGTTTCCTGTGGGCGGCCTTCACCTTGGTGCGTTTGCGTTTACGACGGCCTCATTGACCGCGGTGCCGCCCGAACCGCGTCCGTCCGGCCGGAAATGCCGCGGATTCTGTCGTACATGTACGGATCCCCTTCCCCCTGAACAATTCCAGCTCCCCTGAACAACTCCAGTCCCCTGAACAGCTCCAGTGCCCGTCCACGACCGCAGCGCGGCCGCTCCCGCGTGGCCGGCTCAGTCCTGCCAGACCGCGAGAGCCAAGAACTTGCAGTCCTCGTCAACGTACGACGTTATGCGCCATCCCGAACTGGCAGGCAAAGGACCCAAGTTGGCTTCGTCCCGCAGATCGCCCGGCCTCAACTGGCGCCCCTGCCGTGCCGCGAGAGCCGCACGCCCGATGGGATGCACATCCACCGAAACCGTCACCGCGCGTGTGGCAAACACGAGCCACGCGCGGTACGTGCCCGACTCCCTGCACCCCCGAGAGAACTCACCATGACCCCCGAGCGCTTCCGCACCGACAACGGCGACTCCACCACCCTGGCCCTGAACATCCTCGTAGCCGGGGGATTCGGCGTCGGAAAGACCACCCTGGTCGGCTCGGCCAGCGAGATCCGGCCACTGCGCACAGCGGAGCGCCTCAGAGGCAAAGGCGAGGCGGTGGACGACACCACAGGCGTGAACGGAAAGCCACCACCACGGTCGCCATGGACTTCGGCAGGATCACCATCAGAAGCGGCCCGTCCCTCTACCCCTTCAGAAGCGGCCCGTCCCTCTACCCCTTCGGCACACCCGGCCAGGGCCGCTTCTCGCACCTGCGGGACGAACTGTCATGTGAGACAAATGCCTGCCAATCGGCGTCAGTCATCTTCGGTGCCATGTCCCCATCCCGTCTTGCCCGCAGCGCGACGGTGGTGAAGGCTTGCGGTCAACGCAGGAACGGGGAGGACCGAAACATGGCACAGAACACAGGACTTGGCTGGCTGCTCGACGATCTGACCAAGCGCGTCGAACACGTACGGCACGCACTGGTCCTGTCCAACGACGGCCTGGTGACAGCGGCGAGTTCAGACCTGCAGCGAGAGGACGCCGAACACCTGGCCGCGGTCTCCTCCGGCCTGCACAGCCTCGCCAAAGGCTCCGGACGCCACTTCGGCGCCGGCCACGTACGCCAGACCATGATCGAGTTCGACCAGGCGATCCTCTTCGTCACCGCGGCAGGCGACGGCAGCTGCCTGTGCGTCCTCAGCTCCGCGGAAGCCGACATCGGGCAGGTGGCGTACGAGATGACGCTGCTCGTCAACCGCGTTGGCGAACACCTCGGCGTCGGCGCACGCCACCGCTCACCGGCGGTCGACCTCTGAACCCACGACCCCCACTGCCCCAACCGCCCGAGCAGGCCCGCCCGCCCGCCCGACGTGACGTGCGGCGACCGCCTGCCCGGGTCGGCGACCGCAGTCTGCCGGAACCGGCCGGAGCCGATCGCCGACCGTCCACCGCGGGACGAAGTTATCCACAGATCGAAGTTATCCACAGGCCCAGCGGCCTGAGACCGATCCAGGCTACGGTCTTCACCGAGAGTAGTCAGAGCGATCCGACCTCACGGGGGAGACCACCATGTCCGCAAAAGCCGTACCCACCAACCCAGTTCACGACCCCACACCCTCGTACGCGCCCAGCCGTGCAGCCGCTGACCTGGGCCTGAAACGGACCGAGCTACTCCTGGCAGTCCAACTCGGCCTGGTTCGCACCACCGCAGGCCAGGACCCCCGGCGATGGCGCATCCCCAGGCCCGAAATCCAGCGCCTCCGGTCCACTCAAGGGTTCCCCAACACACTGCGTGAACGCGTCAAACTCGTCGGCACCACCGAAGGCGCCGAACTCATGGGCATCACCCGCGGCCGCTTCACCAAGCTCGCCCGCCTCGGCTACCTGACACCGGCCAAGTTCTATCTGAACCGCTACCGCGCACTCGTGTGGCTCTACCTCGCCGACGACGTCCGCCAGTTCGCCGAAGCCAACACCCCGCTGCTCTCCGGCAAGGCACCCGTCACCCTCCGCACCCGACTCAGCGCAGGCGAGGACCGACGCGCCCGCAACTGGCGCGAACGCCACTGCGGCCACCTACTCCGAATCGCCCAAGACCCCTGGCAGAGCGCAGCAGTCACGGCCTCGATGCTCGAACCCACCCAGGTCGCCGACATCGTGCCCGACCCGCGCGAGCGCGCCTACCTGATCCGGCTCCGCCCCGAGTCGACGACCTTGCCGAACGCCCCGGACTCACCCGCCGCACAAGCCGCCGCACGCGTCCTGCAGGCCGACGACCCGGACGAGATCCGCTGGCTGCGGACCACACTGGCGCTCGGCATGGAGGACGCCAGAAAAGAACGCCCGGCCCCACGACCACACGAAGCGCCGCGCACCACAGCACCCACCACAGCACCCACCACAGCACCCACCACAGCACCCACCACAGCACCCACCACAGCACCCACCGGAGAACCCACCACACCACCCGCTCCGGCCGCTTCGGAGCACGACCTACAACGAGACCACGACGAAGTCGACGCGCGCGGAACAGCACCCGGACGAAGCCCCTCCCGCCGCGGCCTGATGGGCTGGCTCAGCCGCAGACACTGCTAGGCACGGCCGC
The DNA here is from genome assembly GCF_029968095.1 of Streptomyces solicavernae. Lineage (GTDB taxonomy): Bacteria > Actinomycetota > Actinomycetes > Streptomycetales > Streptomycetaceae > Streptomyces > Streptomyces solicavernae. The sequence continues at coordinate 101,959 of NZ_JASCIR010000013.1, forward strand.
CCGACAGACCGAAGCTACGCCTGGCCTGCGGAGTCACTCTGCACGGTCTCGTGCAGGTCCTGCGCATAGTGCTGGATAGCCGGCCGGTATTCGGCGACGTTCGGATCGTCACTCGTCGCGGCGACCAAAGTGAGGAGCAGCTCCATCGCGTCGTGATGACGCCCCACGTTGAACAGAGCCATCGCGAGGAACGCCTTCAACGCACCGTTCTCGGGGAACTCCGTCGACGCGGCCGTCAGCGTCTCCACGGACTGCTCGTACTGGCCCAGGACTCGGTAGGTGGAGCCGAGCCCGAGCAGCGCGTTGGCGCGGTCGTCGGCGGAGAGGCCGCCGGAGATCCCCAGGGCCCGCCGATAGTGCGGAACGGCCTCGGCCTCCAGGCCGAGCGTGTCGTGCACCCAAGCCGTCTGGTACGCGACCTGGGCGTCGTCGGGCAACTCCTCGGCCAGAACGATCAGGCGCTCTCGGGCCTCATCGGGCCGGCCGCTCTCCCGCAGCCGGACCGCCTCCGCGAGGCGGGTGTCCGTGTCGGTCACGAAGCGCCTCCGGCCTCGTGCCGACGGAACAGGCCCTCCTGCACGACCGAGACGAGGAGCTGCCCCTGCTGGTCATAGATCCGCCCGCGGGCCAGACCACGACCACCCGTGGCAATCGGGGACTCCTGGTCGTACAGGAACCACTCGTCGGCACGGAACGGGCGATGGAACCACATGGCGTGGTCCAGGGACGCCATGTCGAAACCACGCGGGCCCCACAAGGGCTCGACCGGAATACGTACGGCATCGAGGAGAGTCATGTCGCTCGCGTACGTGAGAGCGCAGGTGTGGACGAGCGGATCGTCGCCGAGAGGACCCATGGCACGCATCCACACGGCACTGCGCGGCTCGGCGTCCTGTACCTCGTCCTGCCTCCAGCGAAGCCGGTCGACATATCTGATATCGAAGGGCTGACGCCGAGCCATCCTCTCCAACTGCTCGGGCAGAGCACCGAGATGGGACCGGATCTCGTCGGTGACGGTCGGCAGGGTCTCCGGATCGGGAGCGTCGACGCGCGGCGGCAGCTGGTGCTCAAAGCTGCCCTGCTCGGCCTTGTGGAAGGAGGCAGTCAGATTGAAGATCGTGCGGCCCTGCTGCACTGCGGTGACCCTGCGGGTGGTGAAGGAGCGACCGTCACGGACGCGTTCCACCTGATACACGATGGGCACACCTGGGCGACCCGGGCGCAGGAAGTAGGCGTGTAGCGAGTGCACCGGCCGGTTGCCGTCTGTGGTGCGGCCCGCGGCGACCAGGGCCTGGCCGGCGACCTGCCCGCCGAAGACACGCTGCAGCGACTCCTGCGGGCTGCGGCCGCGGAAGATGTTGACCTCGATCTGCTCAAGGTCGAGCAGATCGACGAGTCTCTCTGCGGGGTTGGTGGTCATCGGTGCTCCGGTGGTCACGAGGGGCGGGGTGGTGGGGGTGGGGGAGGTTGGGGCTGGGGGAAGGGAGGGCGGGAGGGGGAGGGGGAGCCCCCCAACAGGGACGAGCCCCAAAACCGAAACCCGAAGCGGCCCCACCCCACCCCCGCTCACAACTGCCCCACCCCCGTAACCCGAACCACGGCCCGCCCCTCCTCGTCGGATGCGGCGAGGTCGACTTCGGCGCTGATGCCCCAGTCGTGGTCGTCGTTCGGGTCGGCGAAGGTCTGGCGGACGCGCCACAGACCGTGCGCCGCGTCCTCCTCGATGGAGAGGAGTTTCGGACCACGGGCGTCGGGCCCGGTGGCGAGGTCGTCGTACTCGTCCCAGTAGGCATCCATGGCCTCGCCCCAGGCGTCGGCGTCCCAGCCGGAGTCGGCGTCGAGTTCGCCGAGTTCGTCGACGTTGTCGAGGGCGGCGAGTTCGACGCGGCGGAACATGGCGTTGCGGACGAGGACGCGGAAGGCGCGGGCGTTGGCGGTGACGGGCTTGACCTGGTCGGCCTTCTCCTGGGCTTCTTCGGCGGTCTCGACCTCGGGGTTGGCGAGCTGTTCCCACTCGTCGAGGAGGGAGGAGTCGACCTGGCGGACCATCTCGCCGAGCCAGGCGATGAGGTCTTCGAGGTCGTCGGACTTGAGGTCGTCAGGAATGGTGTGTTCCAGCGCCTTGTACGCGCTCGCCAGGTAGCGGAGGACGATTCCTTCGGTCCGTGCAAGCTCGTAGAGCGACGTGAACTCCGTGAATGACAGGGCGCGTTCGTACATGTCGCGGATCACGGACTTCGGCGACACCGGGTGGTCGCCAACCCACGGGTGGCTGCGCCGGTAGAGCCCGTACGCGTGCCAGAGCAGCTCCTCAAGCGGCTTCGGGTAAGAGACGTCCTGGAGCCGTTCCATCCGCTCCTCGTATTCGACGCCGTCGGCCTTCATCTGGCCGACGGCCTCGCCGCGCGCCTTGTTCTGCTGGGCGGCGAGGATCTGGCGGGGGTCGTCGAGGGTGGATTCGACGACGGACACCATGTCGAGGGCGTACGACGGGGATTCGGGGTCGAGGAGTTCGAACGCGGCGAGGGCGAACGTCGACAGGGGCTGGTTGAGGGCGAAGTCCTGCTGCAGGTCGACGGTGAGGCGCACGATGCGGCCGGTGGCGTCGGGCTCGTCGAGCTTCTCGACGACTCCGCCGTCGAGGAGGGAGCGGTAGATGGCGATGGCCCGGCGGATGTGCCGGATCTGGTTCTTGCGCGGCTCGTGATTGTCCTCAAGGAGGCGGCGCATGGCTTCGAAGGCGTCGCCGGGGCGGGCGATCACCGACAGGAGCATGGTGTGGGTGACGCGGAACCGTGAGTTCAGCGGCTCGGGTTCGGAGGCGATGAGCTTCTCGAAGGTGTTCTCGGTCCAGCCGACGAAACCTTCCGGCGCCTTCTTGCGGACGACTTTGCGGCGCTTCTTCGGGTCGTCTCCGGCCTTGGCGAGGGCCTTTTCGTTCTCGATGACGTGCTCGGGTGCCTGGGCGACCACGAATCCGGCGGTGTCGAATCCGGCCCGGCCCGCGCGTCCCGCGATCTGGTGGAACTCGCGGGCCCGCAGCACGCGTACACGGTTGCCGTCGTACTTCGCGAGGGCGGTGAACAGCACGGTCCTGATGGGTACGTTGACGCCGACGCCGAGAGTGTCCGTGCCGCAGATGACCTTGAGGAGTCCGGCCTGGGCGAGCTTTTCGACGAGGCGGCGGTACTTGGGCAGCATGCCCGCGTGGTGTACGCCGATGCCGTGGCGTACGTAACGGGAGAGGTTGCGGCCGAACTTGGTGGTAAAGCGGAAGTTGCCGATCAGCTCGGCGATCTCTTCCTTCTCGGCTTTGGTGCACATGTTGATGCTCATCAGGGACTGGGCGCGTTCGACGGCCTGTGCCTGGGTGAAGTGCACGATGTAGACGGGCGCCTGCTTCGTTTCGAGCAGTTCCGTGAGCGTCTCGGTGATGGGTGTGATGCGGTATTCGTACGAGAGCGGCACGGGCCGGGTTGCAGAGCGGACCACGGAGGTGGGGCGGCCGGTGCGGCGCGTGAGGTCCTTCTCGAACATGGAGACGTCGCCGAGGGTCGCCGACATCAGGACGAACTGGGCCTGCGGGAGTTCGAGCAGCGGGATCTGCCAGGCCCAGCCGCGGTCGGGTTCCGCGTAGAAGTGGAACTCGTCCATCACGACCTGGCCGATGTCGGCGTCCTTGCCGTCGCGCAGTGCGATGGAGGCGAGGATCTCGGCGGTGCAGCAGATGACCGGTGCGTCGGCGTTGACGGAGGCGTCGCCGGTGAGCATGCCGACGTTCTCGGTGCCGAAGAGCTTGCACAGGTCGAAGAACTTCTCGCTGACCAGGGCCTTGATCGGCGCGGTGTAGAAGGTGACCTTGTCGGCGGCCAGGGCGGCGAAGTGGGCGCCCGCGGCGACGAGGCTCTTGCCGGACCCGGTGGGCGTGGACAAGATCACGTTGGCGCCGGAGACCACTTCGATCAGTGCCTCTTCCTGGGCCGGATAGAGAGTGATGCCCCGTTCCTCGGTCCATGACGAGAAGGCGTCGAAGAGGGCATCGGGGTCGGCGTCCGGCGGCAGCTGATCGATAAGGGTCACACCCCCATCTTGCCTGCCCGCACCCCCGATCCGGGAACCGGAGGTCGGGGGGAAGATCACGAGCGTTACGCTGTGCCGTCGACCGGGCGCCCGGTCATGCGTCAACTGGGCGTCAGTACAACGAGAATGGGGGCGGGCAACGGCCATGATGGGTCCAGCACACTCACTGTCGGGAGCGGCGGCCTGGCTGGGGGTGGGAGCGGCGGCGGCTGCCGCGGGGCATCCGATGCCCTGGCCGGTTCTCGTGGTCGGCGCTCTGATCTGTGCGGGCGCGGCACTGGCCCCCGACCTGGACCACAAGTCGGCCACGATCTCCCGCGCCTTCGGCCCGGTTTCGCGCGGCCTCTGCGAGGTGGTGGACAAGCTCTCGTACGCCGTCTACAAGGCGACAAAATCCCGGCAGGACTCGCGGCGGACGGGCGGGCATCGCACGCTGACGCACACGTGGCTGTGGGCGGTCCTGATCGGCGGGGGTGCGTCGGTGGGCGCGATCACCGGGGGGCGGTGGGCGGTTCTCGCGATCCTGTTCGTGCATCTGGTGCTGGCGGTCGAGGGGCTGTTGTGGCGGGCTGCGCGGGTGTCGAGCGATGTCCTGGTGTGGCTGCTCGGTGCGACGAGTGCGTGGATCCTCGCGGGTGTGCTCGACGAGCCGGGCAACGGCTCGGACTGGCTGTTCACGGCGCCCGGCCAGGAGTATCTGTGGCTGGGGCTGCCGATCATCCTGGGTGCGCTCGTCCATGACATCGGCGATGCGCTGACGGTGTCGGGCTGCCCGATCCTGTGGCCGATCCCGATTGCGGGCAAGCGCTGGTACCCGATGGGGCCGCCGAAGGCGATTCGGTTCCGCGCGGGCAGCTGGGTGGAGCTGAAGGTGCTGATGCCGGTGTTCATGCTGCTCGGCGGTGTGGGCGGGGCGGCTGCGCTGAACGTCATCTAGGTCAGCGCCACCCAGGCATGCGCCCGCGGGCAGCCGGGGCAGCCGTCCGGTCGCCCCCGCCTCGCAGTCGCCCTCCATAGCTAACCCTCGACTTCAGGGTGAGACTCCACTCGATCGTCAGATCAGGCACGGCATCCCCGGGACTTGTAGGACACGGTCTTAGTTAGTGCTCAACTCCGCTTCATGCCGCTCACCCCTCTGCTCTCAGCGAAGGTGCTGCCCTGTGGGAACGTCCCATTCCGGGTGGTCCGGGGCGTAGATTCGAGATGTGTTCGGGCGGTGGGAACAGTCACGATTCGGGGAGGGCACAGTGGGAGTTCTGCGGGGCAAGACGGCGGTCGTCACCGGGGGCTCGCGGGGCATCGGCCGGGCGATCGTCGAGCGCCTGGCCCATGACGGGGCGAGCGTGGTGTTCAACTACGCGCAGAGCACCGAGGCGGCGGCCGAGGTCGTACGAGCGGTCGAGGAGGCCGGCGGCAGCGTCCATGGCGTGCAGCTGGACCTGGCCCAGCGAGGGGCCCCGGAGCGCCTGATGGAGATCGCCGGCGAACGGTTCGGCGGACTCGACGTCCTGGTGAACAACGCCGCGCTCAACTGCTCGGTGGTACCGCTTGCGGAGACGGAGGAGGACGTGTTCGACAGGGCAATGGCGGTCAACGCCAAGGCCGCGTTCCTGACCATCCGGTACGCGGCCCGGCACATGCGCGACGACGGCCGCATCATCACCATCTCCACGCTCAACACCGTCCGCCCGGCCCCGCAGAACGCCCCGTACGCAGCGAGCAAGGGCGCGATCGAGCAGCTGACCGCCGTGGCGGCGCAAGAGCTCGGGCCCCGGGGCATCACCGCGAACTCGGTCTCACCCGGCGCGACCGACACCGATCTCCTACGAGGCACCAACTCGGCCGAGAGCCTGGAGATGGCCGTCGCGATGACCCCGCTCCGCAGACTTGGCCGGCCCTCCGACGTGGCCGACGTGGTCGGCTTCCTGGCGGGGCCGGACGGGAGATGGGTCACGGGGCAGAACATCCGGGCGACGGGAGGCATCGGCTGAGGCAGGGAGGCGCACCGGGGGCATACGGGGATAGTCGGGGCGCGGGCGTCGACGTGGAGACAGGCACGGGCCTCCAGCGCCGCTCAGCTCCGGCACGCACCGGATCATCCGTGCCAGGACCGCCACAGGGCTGCGTACGCCCCGTCCGCGGCGACCAGCTCGTGATGGCTGCCCAGCTCGCTGATCCGGCCCTGCTCGACGACCGCGATCACGTCGGCATCGTGTGCCGTGTGCAGGCGGTGCGCGATGGCGACGACAGTGCGGCCGTCGAGTACGCGGGCCAGTGACCGCTCCAGGTTCCGCGCGGCCCGCGGGTCGAGCAGGGAGGTTGCCTCGTCCAGGACCAGCGTGTGCGGATCGGCAAGGACCAGACGGGCCAGCGCGATCTGCTGGGCCTGCGCCGGGGTGAGGGTGAAGCCGCCCGAGCCAACCTCGGTGTCGAGGGCGTCGTCGAGCGCCCGCGCCCAGGTGTCGGCGTCGACCGCGCCGAGCGCCGCCCACAGTTCGGCGTCCTGCGCGTCGGACCTGGCGAGGAGCAGGTTGTCGCGCAGTGAACCGACGAACACGTGATGTTCCTGGTTGACGAGGGCGACGTGCTCGCGGACCCGTTCCGCGGGCATGCGGGACAGCTCCGCGCCGCCGAGGGCGACCGAGCCGGTACGGGGGCCGTAGATCCCGGCGAGCAGCCGGCCGAGGGTGGACTTGCCCGCGCCGGACGGCCCGACCAGTGCGACCCGGCTGCCGGGCCGTACCGACAGGGACACCTGGCGCAGTACGTCGACGCCCGGCCGGTACGCGAAGTGCACGTGGTCCGCCGTGACCTCGCGCCCGTCGGGGGTGACGGACGTGTCGCCGGCGCCCGGCTCGATCTCGCGGACGCCCACGAGCCGGGCCAGGGACACCTGGGCCACCTGCAGCTCGTCGTACCACCTGAGGATCAGGTTCACCGGGTCGACCATCATCTGGGCGATCAGGGCGCCGGTCGTCAGCTGGCCGACGTCGATCCAGCCCTGCAGGACGAAGACGCCGCCGATGAGCAGTACCGAGGCCAGGACGGTGACGTGTGTGGCATTGATGACGGGGAAGAGGACGGAACGGAGGTAGAGGGTGTATCGCTCCCAGGCGGTCCATTCCTGGACGCGCTGGTCGGACAGGGCGACGCGGCGGTCACCGAGCCGGTGTGCCTCCACGGTGCGCCCCGCGTCCACGGTCTCCGTGAGCGCGGCCGCCACGGCGGCGTACCCGGCGGCCTCCGAGCGGTATGCGGACGGGGCGCGCTTGAAGTACCAGCGGCAGCCGATGACCAGCGCGGGCACGGCGAGGAGCACTGCTAGCGCGAGTGGCGGCGAGGTGAAGGCCAGACCGCCGAGGAGCAGTCCGATCCACACCACGCCGATGGTCACCTGCGGCACCGCCTCGCGCATGGCGTTGGCCAGCCGGTCGACGTCCGTGGTGATCCGGGACAGCAGGTCACCGGTGCCGGCGCGCTCCAGGACACCGGGCGGCAGGCCGACGGAGCGGATCAGGAAGTCCTCGCGCAGGTCGGCCAGCATCTGCTCGCCGAGCATCGCGCCGCGCAGCCGGACGAGGCGGATGAATACCGCCTGCAGGACGAGCGCGACGGTGAACAGCCCGATGGCGCGGCCCAGTTGGAGGTCGCCGGTGCCGTCGGCGGCATGCTGCACGAGATCACCGAGGAGGGTGGGGCCGACCATGGACGCGATCACTGCGACCGCGTTGACGCCGATGAGCAGGGCGAAGGCCTTGCGGTGCCGGCCGAGCAGCTCGCGCGTGTACGCGCGCACCGTCCCGGGGCTGCCCACCGGCAGCGTCTCCGTGGTGCGGGGAGCCGCCGGGTCGTACGCCGGCGGCGCCAGGCCGATCATGCTGTCTCCTCGATCTCAAGGCCGCGGCCGGCCATGCCGACCTGGGTGGGGTCGCCCGAGCCGGGCTCGCCGCCGGCGCGGTGTTGCGGTTCCTCGTCCGTGTCCCGTATCACCACGGCGTCCGTGTCCCGTGTCACCTCGGCGTCCGTGTCCCGTGTCACCTCGGCGTCCGTCTCCCGTGTCACCACGGCCCGGTAGCGCGGGTGGGTGTGGACGAGTTCGCGGTGTACGCCGACCGCTGCGACCTCGCCTTCGTGGACGAACGCCACACGCTCGGCCCGGTCCAGGAGCAGCGGGGACGAGGTGCAGACGACGGTGGTGCGGCCCCGGCGCAGGGCGCGTAGGCCGTCCGCGATCCGCGCCTCGGTGTGCGAGTCGACCGCGGACGTCGGCTCGTCCAGGACGAGCACCTCCGGGTCGGTCACCAGCGACCGGGCGAGGGCCAGGCGTTGGCGTTGGCCGCCGGAGAGCGACCGGCCGCGTTCGGTGATCGGCGCCTCCATCGGGTCGTCGTCCACCGAGTTCTGGGCGAGCGCGTCGAGCACGTCGGAGCACTCCGCCGCGGTCAGGGCGTCGGCGACGGAGACCTTGCCGGAGGCCGGAACGTCGAGCAGTTCACGCAAGGTGCCGGAGAGCAGGACCGGGTCCTTGTCCTGTACGAGGACGGCGGCGCGGGCGGCCGCGAGGGGAAGGGAGTCGAGCTGGGTGCCGCCGAGTCGTACAGAAGGAGCGGGGGTGTCGAACGCGGCGTGCCCGCCGAGCCGTTCGGCGAGGCGACCCGCCTCGTCGGGGTCCCCGCACACCACGGCCGTGAGACACCCTTCGGGTGCCAGCAGCCCGGTCGCGGGGTCGCAGAGGTCGCCGGTGGGGGCGGCAGCCCCCGAAGCGGTTCCCCCCGCAGCCGCGCCCGGAGCCCTCGAACCCGGAGCCTCCGCAGTGCCCCGCTCCAACGACAGCACACGCGCGGCGCGTTTCGCCGAAGGACGGGAGAAGGAGTACGCCATGGCGATCTCTTCGAAGTGACGGAGCGGGTAGCCCAGCAGCATCACCGCGCTGTAGACGGTGACGAGTTCACCGACCGTGATGCGTCCGTCCCGTACGAGACCGAGGCCGTGCCAGACCACGGCGATGAGCAGCAGGCCCGGGAGCAGTACTTGCACGGCGGTGATCAGGGACCACATGCGGGCGCTGCGTACGGCGGCGCGGCGCACGTCCTGCGAGGCGCGACGGTAACGGTCGAGGAAGAGGTCCTCGCCGCCGATGCCGCGGAGCACGCGCAGCCCGGCCACCGTGTCGGAGGCGAGCTCGGTGGCCTTGCCCGCCTTCTCGCGCTGGGCGTCCGCGAGCCGGGTGGCGCGCGGGAGCAACGGCAGGACGCCGAGGCCGACGAGAGGCATGCCGATGGCGACGACGAGACCGAGGTCAGGTTGGTAGAGCACGAGCCCCACGCACACCAGGACGACGGTCAGAGCCGCGGCGGTGAACCGGGAGACCGCCTCCACGAACCAGCCGATCTTCTCCACGTCCCCGGTCGACACCGCGACCACCTCACCGGCGGCGACCCGTCGGGTCAGGGCCGCACCCAGATACGCGGTTCTGCGGGCGAGGAGCTGCTGGACGCGGGCCGCAGCGGTGATCCAGTTGGTGACGGCGGTGCGATGCAGCATGGTGTCGCCCAGTGCGATACCGACGCCGGACAGGACGAGCAGCAGTCCGGCCACGGCGAGACGCGCACCGGATCGCTCGACGACGGCCTGGACGGCCAAGCCCACCCCGAACGGCAGGGACATGACGGCGGCGAAGTGCAGCAGGCCCCAGGCGAGCGACTTGAGCTGACCGGCTGGCTGGTTGCGTCCGAGCCACCACAGGAACCGGGGGCCCGAGCGGGCGTCGGGCACACCCGGGTCGGCGTACGGAAGATCGCTGATCTGCATGACGTCCCAGAGTCGGTCGGTGCACTGAGGAAGGGGAGGAAACCGTGCAAGGCTGACTCCGGAACGGGGGTTGAGGCAAACGGTTTTCTGCCTCCGTGCAAAGAACCGGTCATTCCTGCGGCGTACGGAGCACTCACCGGTGGAGACGGTGACGCAGGGTGCGACGATGGGGCGTATGCGCATATCGGGGACGCTCAGGGGGCGGATGACTGCCGGTACCCCTGCCGGTACCCCTGCCGGTACCTCTGTCGGGATGGCTCTCGTGATGGTGCTCGCTCTGACTGCCCTTACGTCGTGTGGTGCGACGGGCAACGGGAGTTCGGGCGACAAGGCGGCGGCCGGGGACCGAGCGGCGGCCGGGGGCCGATCCGGGACGACCGGGAACGCATCCTCCGGAAAGGGCGGGAGCTCGTCCGGCGAACGTACGCGGCAGCGCACCCAGAACCTCGAACGCCTCCCCGATGTGGGCCCCGCCCTGCACCGGCGCATCCCCGCCCAGTCACGCCAGGTCCTGGTGGTCCGGGGCGAGGGGGAGGACTCGGCGAAGTCCACGGTGTTCCTGTACGAGAAGCGCGAGAACCACGAAGACCCCAAGAACCACGAAGGCGTCAAGAACCGCAAGAACCACCACAATCACCGCGCGACCTGGGACCGCACCCGCAGTTGGCCCGCGCACAACGGAAAGCGCGGCTGGACGACCGATCACCGTGAGGGCGACAAGCGCAGCCCGGTCGGGGTGTTCACGCTGAGCGACGCGGGCGGTGTGCTGGCCGCGCCGGACGCCCGCCTCCCGTACACGCACTCCCCGGCGTTCCAGGCATCGCGCACCTGGCCCAAGAGGTACTGGCACGACTTCGATCACGTGATCGCCATCGACTACAACCGCGTCAGGGGCACCTCGCCCAATGACCCGAACCGTCCGCAGGGCCAGTCCAAGGGCGGCTACATCTGGCTGCACCTCGACCATGGCAGCGGCACGTCGGGCTGCGTGAGTGTGTCCAAGTCGGCGATGCAGTACCTGTTGCGGGAACTGGACCCCAAGGCCCACCCGGTGATCGTCATGGGCGACAAGGGCAACCTCGGCTCGGCCTGAACGTCGCCCACCCGCCCGAATGCCCGCGGACCCGCTCGAATGCCCGCCCACCCGCCCGAATGCCCGCGCACCCGCGCGAATGCCCGCGCCTCCCGTGACGCCCGCGCTGCCCGCGTGCACCCCTCGCGTGGTCTGACGCGCTCACACGCCTGCCCGCACGCCCTCCCCGGCCCTCACGCGCCCACCCCTTGTAGCAAGATCCAAGATTTACGGGGATCTGACACGGACGTCTTCTCCCACGCTCATCTCTCAGTCAGAGTGACGCCGCGCGGAAGTTGGTTTCCGCATACCAAAAGTTATCTGGGAGGAGTGCCCGTGCCGCAGTCCGTACCGTCCCTACCGCGACGCGTCGCACGTTTGTTGCGTACCTCAATGTTCGCGCAGGTCGCCTGCGCTCTTGTGATCGGAGTCTTCGTCGGACGCCTGTGGCCCGAGGTGGCCACCGCCGTCCAACCGCTCGGCGACGGCTTCGTACGGCTCATCAAGGCGATGATCGCCCCGCTCGTGTTCTGCGTGGTCGTCGCCGGCATCACCAAGGCGGGTGACCTCAAGGCCTTCGGCCGGATCGGGCTGAAGGCCCTGATCTGGTTCGAGGTCGCCACCACCGTCGCGCTCGTCGTCGGCCTGGTCGCCGGGAATCTCGTGCGACCCGGCGACGGCATGAACGTCGACCCCGCGTCCCTCGACGCGTCCGCCGTCGACGACAAGACCGGTGGCGGCGAGCTGCCGTCCACCTCGGAGTTCATCCTGCACTCGCTGCCGGACAGCGCGGTCGGCGCGTTCGCGGAGAACTCCCTGCTCCAAGTCCTCGTGCTGGCCTGCCTGGTGGGCGCCGCGCTGCTGCACCTCGGCAACACCAAGGTGCCCGCGATCCTGCCGGCCATCGAGCAGGCCCAGGAGGTCGTCTTCGCGGTCGTCGGCTTCATCATGAAGCTGGCCCCGCTCGCCGTCTTCGGCGCGACCGCGCACCTGGTGGGGGAGTACGGCCTCGGCGCGCTCTCCACGTACGGAAAGCTCATCGGCATCTGCTATGCCGTCGCCCTGATCTTCCTCGCCCTCCTCGGGATCGCGCTCAAGGCGGTCACTGGGCTGAGCCTGTGGAAGTTCATCCGCTACACCCGCGAGGAGATCCTCCTCGCGCTCGGCACGGCGTCCAGCGAGACCGTCATGCCGCGCATGATGCAGAAGCTGCGCCAGGCCGGATGCCGTGATGACGCCGTGGGGCTCGTCCTGCCGACCGGCTACTCCTTCAACCTCGACGGCGCCTCGATCTACCTCTCCGTGGGCACCCTGTTCATCGCGCAGGCCGTCGGCGTCGACCTGACGCTCGGCCAACAGATCACCGTCGTCCTCGTGTTGATGCTGACGAGCAAGGGCATGGCCGGAGTTCCCGGTTCCGCGTTCCTGGCCCTGTCGGCCACCGCGTCCGCGCTCGGCGTCATCCCGGCGGGAGCCGTCGCGCTGCTGCTCGGCGTCGACCGGATCATGGACGCGATGCGGGTCTCCGTCAACCTGCTCGGCAACTGCGTGGCCGTGTTCGCCGTGTCCCGCTGGGAGGGCGCGCTCGACAGCCGCAGGGCGAAGAAGGTCCTGTCCGGCGAGATCGCCTTCGTACCGGAGCAGGACGGGGAGCCGGAGCCGGGCGGAAAGAAGGAGCGGGACGGGAAGAAGGAGCGGGACGGGAAGAAGGAGCAGGACGGGAAGAGCGAGGCCGAGGCGAAGGCGGACCAGAAGCCCGCGCCTGAGCCGGTGCTCACCGCATCCTCGACGCCCAAGGAGTCATCCCCCGATGTGAGTTGACGTAACCCCGTGCGGTCCGGCCCCGTCGGCAAGGGGCCGGGCCGCACGGGAGTCGCAGCGGGGCGGCCGGATCAGCTCTCCGGCTTCTCCGAGTCCACCCCGGGACGGGACTTCTTCCACAGCCCGCGCGTGAAGTCTGGTATCGCCTGCGGCGCGCCCTTCGCCTTGATCGAGGCGTGACTCAGCGGCACCGGCGCCGTCCACGTGACCGCGTCGTACACGTCGAAGTCCGGGACCAGGCCCAGCTGCATGCACTGCATCAGTCGGAACACCATGATGTAGTCCATGCCGCCGTGCCCGCCGGGCGGGTTGGAGTGCTCCTTCCACAGCCAGTGGTCCCACTTCGCGAACTCGCCGAAGTCGTGCCACTGGTCGTCGGTGTGGCCGGGCTCCAGGTAGATCCGCTCCGGGTAGTCCTCGAACACACCCTTCGTCCCGCCGAGGCTGTTGATACGCGAGTACGGGTGTGGCGTCGACACATCGTGTTCGAGCCGGATGACGCGGCCCTTCTCCGTCTGTACGAGGCTGATCGTGCGGTCGGACTCGATGTACGTCTCCTTCCAACTCGGGTCGCCCGGCGGCATATTGGCCTTCCGGTACTCGGCGAGACCGAGCGCCGGGGTGCCGAAGCTGGAAATGTGCGTGACACGGTCGCCGCGGTTGACGTCCATGTAGTTGCTGACCGGGCCGAAGCCGTGGTTCGGGTACAGGTCGCCGAGCAGCCGCGTGTGCCAGAGGCGGCGCCAGGGACCTTCGTAGTAGTCCGGGTCGAACATCAGGCCGCGCAGATCGTGGTTGTACGCGCCCGCGCCGTGCAGGAGTTCACCGAAGAGCCCGGCGTGCGCCATGCGCAGCACCCGCATCTCGTTCTTGCCGTAGCAGCAGTTCTCCAGCTGCATGCAGTGCTTGCGGGTGCGCTCGGAAAGGTCCACCAGCTCCCAGAGCTGGCCGAGTTCGAGGGCGATCGGGCACTCCACGCCGACGTGCTTGCCGTTCAGCATCGCCGCCTTCGCCATCTCGAAGTGCGCGTCCCAGGGGGTGGCGACGTACACGAAGTCCAGGTCGCCGCGCTTGCAGAGGTTGACATAGTCGTCCTCGCCCTTGGTGTACGTGGCCGGGGCGGGCTGGCCCGCGTCCGTGACCTTCTTCGCGGCCGCGGCGGTCTTCTCCTTCACCGGGTCACACAGCGCCACCACCCTGACCTGCGGCAACGCCAGGAACAGGTCGATCATGCTGCCGCCGCGGTTGCCGAGGCCGACGATCCCGACCCGTACCGTGGACCGCTCCTCGAACGGCACCCCGATCATGGTCCTGCCCTTGCGGGGCGGCGCCTCGGCGGCTGCCGCGGCCTGTGCGGGCGTGGTCGCAGCGGCGGGGTTGGCATGCGCGGTGCCGCCGGTGAGCCCGGCGAGTCCCAGGCCCACACCGGCGATCCCGGCGTTGCGCATGACGGCTCTGCGGGACACACCGGAGTCGTCCTGACCGGTGCTCGGAGACTGCTCATCGGCGGAACGGTCGGGCTGCGGCAGGGACCTGTCGTCGTGCATGAGACCTCCGTACGCGTAGGTGGCACGTGGGTGAAGCAACGGCGACGCCACCCTGTCCGGAAGATCACCAGGTCCGCAAGGGACTGACAGGGACGGGGAATTGGACTTATCGCAGGCGAACTTGGACTCCCCGATTCCGCCCCCACCCGCCCCAGCCCCAGCCCTCGCTCCCGCCCCACCTCCGCCCCCGCCTCAGGGCAGGAGGAAGCGGCGCCGCGAGGAGGCGGCCGCCGCGAGGAGGCGGCCGCCACGAGGAAGCGGCCGCCACGAGGAGGCGGCCGCCACGAGGAGGCGGCCGCCTCGAACGACTGGCCGCCAAGAACGCCCGGCCGACCCCCTTCAGTTGCACCAGGTACGTCAGATGCCTCAAGCGCGCTTGGGCGGCGCCTACGGACCCGGCCGCGTGGCCCGCTCCAGTTCGATCAGCACGGAGTGGTAACTCCGCCCCGTCGCATGGTCCATGCCGACCTCGCACATCCGGTTGGCCGACAGATGGGCGTCGTACGGGCGCGAGGTGACCTCGGCCGCCTCACGGGCGGTGGCGGAGCGGGTGAGTTCCTTGTGCAGCATGCCGCGGTCGCCGGCGAAGCCGCAGCAGGCCTCGTCGTCAGGGGTGACGACCTCGTCGGCGCAGGCCTCGGCAAGCTGCCGCAGCTGCTCGCCGTCGCCGAGGTGCCGCATCGAGCAGGTGGTGTGCAGGACCGCGGAGTCGACGGTACGGAGGACCGTGAGGTGAGGGAGCAGTTCCTCGGCGGCCCACACCAGCGAGTCGACGACGGTCAGCTCGGCGTGCAACTCCCGGTTGGCGTCGGAGAGGTACGGCACCACTTCGTGCGCGATGCCCAGCGTGCAGGACGAGGCGTCGACGACGAGCGGCAGCCGACCGCCGGCCGTCCACCCCCAGGCGGCCTCGACGATCCGGTTGGCCATCACACGGTTGCCCGCCTCGTACCCCTTGGAGTGCCAGATCGTCGCGCAGCACGTGCCGTTCACGTCGTCCGGGATCCACACCGGCTTGCCCGCGCGGGCGGACACGGCGACGACGGACTGGGTGAGCGACGGCCCCTGGCCGGGGGTGCCGAAGATGCGGTTGACGCACGCCGGGAAGTAGACGGCGGCGGCGCCCACACGCGAGGTCGGAGGGAGCCGGCGAGCGGCGGGGCCGGGGATCTCGGGGAGCCATTCCGGTACTAGATCGGCGCGCACGGCCTTGCGGGCGGTGCGCGTCACCGAGGTGAGGAGCCGGTCGCCGATCTTGTCGGCGGCGGCCACGGCGAGCCGCGCGGAGGCCTCGACGAGCTTGAAGTTGCGGGCGGCGAGCGCGGCGATCCGCTCCTCGCGCGGCGAGTGCCGGGCGTGCCGGAAGTCCTTCATCATCAGGCCCGTGTCGATGCCGACGGGGCAGGCCAGCTTGCAGGTGGAGTCGCCCGCGCAGGTGTCCACGGCGTCGTACCCGTACGCCTCCACCAGGCCGTCCTCTACGGGGGAGCCGGGGGACTGGCGCATCATCTCGCGGCGCAGCACGATGCGTTGGCGCGGCGTGGTCGTCACGTCGCGGCTGGGGCAGGTCGGCTCGCAGAAGCCGCACTCGATGCACGGGTCGGCGATCGCCTCCACCTGCGGAATGGTCTTGAGGCCGCGCAGATGTGCCTGAGGGTCCCGGTCGAGGACGATGCGCGGCGCCAACAGCCCGTCGGGGTCGATGACTTGCTTGGTCCGCCACATCAGCTCGGTCGCCTTCGCGCCCCACTCCAGCTCCAGGAACGGCGCGATGTTGCGGCCGGTGGCGTGCTCGGCCTTCAGGGAGCCGTCGAACCGCTCCACGGTCAGCGCGCAGAACTCGTCCATGAATGCCGCGTACCGCTCGACGTCCGCCGCTCTGCCCGCGTCGAAGGCGAGCAGGAAGTGCAGGTTGCCGTGGGCGGCGTGCCCGGCGACGGCCGCGTCGAAGCCGTGCCGGGTCTGGAGTTCCAGGAGCGCGGAGCAGGCGTCGGCGAGGCGGCCGGGCGGCACCGCGAAGTCCTCGGTGATCAGCGTCGTACCGGACGGCCGCGATCCGCCGACGGCGGTGACGAACGCCTTACGGGCCTTCCAGTACCCGGAGATGGTCTTCGCGTCGCGCGTGAACGCGTTGGTCACCGAGCCGACGGGCGCGACGAGCTGCAGGCTCTCCAGGACTTCGGCGGCCCGCTCCTCGTCCGCGCGCTGCCGCTCCTCGTCGGGTGCGCGGAACTCGACGAGCAGGGCGGTGGTGTCCTTGGGCAGCTCGGCCCAGTCCTTCGGCACGCCCTCGACGCTGACGGAGGCGCGCAGTGTGTTGCCGTCCATCAGCTCCACGGCGAGCGCACCGGCCTCGTTGAACCGTGGCACGGCGGCCGCGGCGGCGGGCAGCGACGGGAAGAACAGCAGCGCGGTGGAGACCAACCGGTCGAGCGGAAGGGTGTCGAAGACGGTCTCCGCGATGAACCCGAACGTGCCCTCGGAGCCGACCATCAGGCCGCGCAGGATCTGCACGGGCGTCGCCCCGTCGAGGAACGCGTCCAGGCGGTAGCCGTTGGTGTTCTTGATCTCGTACTTGGCGCGGATCCGGGCGACGAGCTCGGGGTCCGCCTCGATCTCCGCCTTCAGGTCCAACAGGCCCTGGCAGAGTGCGGGTTCGGCGTGCGCGAGCAGCTCGTCCGCATCGTCCTCGGCGGTGTCGACGACCGTGCCCGACGGCAGGACGAAGGTCAGCGAGGCGAGCGTGCGGTACGAGTTGCGGGTCGTGCCGGCCGTCATGCCGGAGGCGTTGTTGGCGACCACCCCGCCGAGCGTGCAGGCGATCGCGCTGGCCGGGTCGGGGCCGAGGACGCGGCCGTGCCGGGCGAGCGTGGCGTTGGCGCGCACCACGGTCGTGCCCGGGCCGATCCGGGCCCGCGCCCCGTCGTCGAGCACCTCGATCCCCGCCCAGTGCCTGCGCACGTCGACCAGGATGTCCTCGCCCTGCGCCTGCCCGTTGAGGCTGGTGCCGGCGGCCCGGAAGACGACCTCGCGGCCCTTGCCGTGCGCGTACGAGAGGACCGCCGAGATGTCGTCGACGTCCTCGGCGACCACCACGACCTGCGGCACGAAGCGGTAGGGGCTGGCGTCCGAGGCGTACCGCACCAGGTCGGAGACCTTGTGCAGCACCTTGTCCGCGCCGAGCAGCGCGATCAGGTCGCTCCTGAGCGGCTCGGGCGTGCCGCCGGCCTGCCGGTCCGGTACGCGGTCCGGGGCCGGCGCGGACTCGCGCGCGGTGGGCCGCAGGGCGTCCGCGTGGGGCTCCAGCAGGGGCATAGCGCCTCCTTCGACGTCGTCGTGCGCTCCGGGTCGTGGCTTCGGCTCAACACCTGCCCGGGTCGTCCACCAAGGTGGTGAGCAGCCCGCCGAGCACCTCGCGCTCGCCGGCGGTCAATGGAGCCAGGATGTCCTCTGCGGCGGCCCGGCGCGCGTCGCGGAGCGTCCGCAGGGTCTTGCGCCCCTCGTCGGTCAGCTCGATCCGGATCACGCGCCGGTTCTCCTGGTCCGGCGCCCGGCGCACGCACCCGGCCGTCTCCAGGCTGTCGACCAGCGACGTCACGGCGCGCGGCACCACCTCCAGGTCGTGCGCCAGGTCCGCCATCCGCGGCGGCGTCGTGTGGTGCGCGACCAGGCGGAGCAGCCGGGACTCGCCGGGCGTCAGGCCGACCGGTTCCAGGTGGTGTTTCTGTACGCGGTGGAGCCGGCGGGCCAGGCGGAGCAGATGGTCGGCGAGGAGGCCGTCCGGGTCGGTCGAGGTCATGGCCGAAGCGTAGCAGGACCAAGCTCATTGTGAATAGGGGTAACAATGAGCTATGCTCAGCCGGACATCGTGAGCTCGCTCTCAGGAGGCCCATGCACCCCGAAGACTCCGGCTGGACGCCACCGCCCCCCGATCCCGACCAGCCCCGCCAGCTCCGCCGCATCCTGCGGCTCTTCCGTCCCTACCGTGGCCGTCTCGCCCTGGTCGGGCTGCTGGTCGCGGCCTCCTCGCTGGTCTCGGTCGCGACGCCGTTCCTGCTCAAGGAGATCCTGGACACCGCGATCCCCGAGGGCCGGACCGGACTGCTCAGCCTGCTCGCCCTCGGCATGATCCTCAGCGCGGTCGTCACCAGCGTCTTCGGCGTGCTCCAGACGCTGATCTCCACGACGGTCGGCCAGCGCGTCATGCACGACCTGCGCACCGCCGTCTACGGCCGCCTGCAGCGCATGTCCCTCGCCTTCTTCACCAGGACACGCACCGGCGAGGTCCAGTCCCGCATCGCCAACGACATCGGCGGCATGCAGGCGACGGTCACCTCCACCGCGACGTCGCTGGTCTCCAACCTCACGAGCGTCGTCGCCACCGTCGTCGCGATGCTCGCCCTCGACTGGCGCCTGACCGTCGTCTCGCTCGCCCTGCTGCCCCTGTTCGTCTGGATCAGCCGCCGCGTCGGCCGGGAACGCAAGAAGATCGCCACGCAGCGGCAGAAGCAGATGGCCGCGATGGCCGCCACGGTCACCGAGTCGCTCTCCGTCAGCGGCATCCTGCTCGGCCGCACCATGGGCCGCGGCGACTCGCTCACCCGCAACTTCGCCGCCGAGTCCGAGCGCCTCATCGACCTGGAGGTCCGCTCCAGCATGGCCGGCCGCTGGCGGATGTCCGTCATCGGCATCGTCATGGCCGCCATGCCCGCCGTCATCTACTGGGCCGCGGGCCTCGCCCTGCACGTCGGCGGCCCGTCGATCTCCCTGGGCACGCTCGTCGCGTTCGTCTCGCTCCAGCAGGGCCTGTTCCGGCCGACGGTGAGCCTGCTGTCCACGGGCGTCCAGATCCAGACGTCCCTCGCTCTGTTCCAGCGCATCTTCGAATACCTCGACCTGCGCGTGGACATCGAGGAACCCGCCGAGCCCGTCCGCCTCGACACCGTCAAGGGCGAAGTCCGCTTCGAGAACGTGCAGTTCCGGTACGACGCCGAAGGCGCGGCAGCCGGGTCCGCCCACGCCCCCGTGCTGGACTCCGTCGACCTGACCGTCCCCGCCGGCGGCAGCCTCGCCGTCGTCGGCCCGACCGGATCCGGCAAGTCGACGCTCAGCCACCTCGTCCCGCGTCTGTACGACGTGTCCGGCGGCCGCGTGACCCTCGACGGCGTCGACGTCCGCGACCTCGACTTCGGCACCCTCGCCCGCGCGGTCGGCGTCGTCTCCCAGGAGACGTACCTGTTCCACGCCTCCGTCGCCGACAACCTGCGCTTCGCGAAGCCCGAAGCCACCGAGGAGGAGCTGCACGAGGCTGCCCGCGCCGCGCAGATCCACGACCACATCGCATCCCTGCCCGAGGGGTACGACACGGTCGTCGGCGAGCGCGGCCACCGGTTCTCCGGCGGCGAGAAGCAGCGCCTCGCCATCGCCCGTACGATCCTGCGGGACCCGCCCGTCCTCATCCTCGACGAGGCGACCAGCGCCCTGGACACCCGCACCGAGCACGCGGTGCAGCAGGCCGTCGACGCCCTCTCCGCGAACCGCACCAGCATCACCATCGC
The DNA here is from genome assembly GCF_029968095.1 of Streptomyces solicavernae. Classification (GTDB taxonomy): domain Bacteria; phylum Actinomycetota; class Actinomycetes; order Streptomycetales; family Streptomycetaceae; genus Streptomyces; species Streptomyces solicavernae. The sequence goes on from NZ_JASCIR010000013.1 coordinate 121,848, forward strand.
GCACCGCCTCTCCACGGTCAGATCCGCCGACCAGATCGTCGTCCTGGACTCCGGCCGCATCGCCGAACGCGGCACGCACGAGGCGCTGATGGAGGAGAACGGCAGGTACGCGGCCCTGGTCCGCAAGGACGCCCGGACCGAGTTGCCCCCGGCGGCCGGATGAGCCGTACGGACCCGACGCCCGACGCCCGGCGCTCCGGCGAGGCCCACCTCCTTGAGCCTCCGCACCCCCGGCGTACGTCCCCGCACCCCCGGCGTACGCCCCCGCACCGGCCACGCGCAAGCCCCCGAGCCCGCCCGGGGCAAGCCCGCGAGCCCGCCTGACGCAAGCCCCCGAGCCCGCCCGGGGCAAGCCCGCGAGCCCGCCTGACGCAAGCCCCCGAGCCCGCCCGGCACAGGCTCCTGCGCAGCCCGCACACGGGTGGACTCCGAGCTGAAAATATGTCAGATATGCCTGGATTGTCCGAACTGTCGGGGTACCGTGCCGACATGCTGAACAAGACTCCGCGCCAGGGCAAGATCCGGCTGACCCGCCGTGGCCGGGTCGCGCTCCTCCTGACCGGCGCCCTCGTGGCCGGCACGGCCGTGGCGGTGCCCCTGCTGCTCCTGAACCGCGGCGACGGCCGCCCGGACACCCTGCTCGTCCCGGAAGGCTGGCGTTCCAGCCAGGTCTACGAGGCGGTGGACAAGGCCCTCGGCGTCGAGAAGGGCACCACGAAGAAGGTCGCCGGATCGGCGGGCCTCAAGCTGCCGGGGGAGTCCGGCGGCAACCCCGAGGGCTACCTCTTCCCCGCGACGTATCCGATCGGCGAAAAGGCCACCCCGAAGTCGGTGCTCGCGCACATGGTCGACACGGCCAACAAGAGGTTCGGCGCGGGCGCGGTCGCTGCGGGCGCCAAGCGCAACGCCGTCTCCGTCTACCAGATGGTCACGATCGCGAGCATCGTCCAGGCCGAGGCCGACACCCGGCAGGACATGGGCAAGGTCGCCCGCGTCATCTACAACCGGCTCGACCGCGGCATGCCCCTGCAGATGGACTCCACCCTCAACTACGCCCTGAACCGCTCCACCCTCGACACCAAGAACGCGGACACGAAGATCAAGAGCCCGTACAACACGTACGACAGGAACGGCCTGCCGCCGACGCCCATCGCCAACCCCGGCGACGAGGCCCTGAAAGCGTCGCTCACGCCGCCCGCGGGTGACTGGCTGTACTTCGTCACCGTGAAGCCCGGCGACACCCGCTTCACCGCCGACTACCAGGAACACCGCCGCAACGTCGAGGAGTTCAACCGCGTCAGGCAGTCCGAGAGGGCGCAGCAGCAGCCGAAGGAACACGAGCAGGCGCCGAAGGCGAACGCGGCAGGCTGAGGCCAGGGGCCGGCGCTTCCGGCCTCAACTCCTCGACTTCGGACAAGAGTTGACGAACCTCCCGCACCGCGGCCCGGCCCGCGCGGTTCGCTCCGATCGTGCTCGCCGACGGCCCGTACCCCACCAGGTGCACCCGGCGGTCACGGGCCGCGCGCGTGCCGTCGAGCCGGATGCCGCCGCCCGGCTCGCGCAGCCGTAGCGGCGCCAGATGGTCGACGACCGGACGGAAACCGGTCGCCCAGAGGATCACGTCGGCCGCCACCTCACGACCGTCGTCCCAGGCCACGCCCTCCGCGGTGATCCGGTCGAACATCGGCAGCCGGTCCAGGGTTCCGTCGGCGCGGCCCGCGCGTACCGCCTCCGTCAGGGCGAGGCCGGTCACCGAGACGACACTGCGTGGCGGCAGGCCCTGGCGGACCCTCTCCTCCACCAGCGCAACCGCCGCCCGCCCCTGCTCCCGCCCGAAGTCGCCGTCGCGGAACACCGGTTCGCGCCGCGTCACCCACGTCGTCTCCGCCGCGAGCGGCGCGATCTCCAGCAGGTGCTGCACACCGGACGAGCCCCCGCCCACGACGATCACCCGCTGCCCGGCGAACTCCTGCGGCCCCGGGTACTGCGCCGTGTGCAACTGCCGTCCGCGGAACAGCTCCTGCCCCGGATAGCGCGGCCAGAACGGCCGGTCCCAGGTGCCGGTCGCGTTGATCAGCGCCCGCGTCGCGTACGTCCCCTCCGAGCTCTCCACAAGGAGCCGCCCGCCCTCGCCCTCCCGTACCGCGCGCACGTCCACGGGCCGGTGGACGCGCAACCCGAACGTTTCCTCGTACGCCGCGAAGTACTCGCCGATCACCTCGGACGACGGCCGCCGCGGATCGGCGCCGCTCAGCTCCATGCCGGGCAGCGCGTGCATGCCGTGCACCCGGCCGTACGTCAGGCTCGGCCAGCGGAACTGCCAGGCGCCGCCGGGGCGCGGGGCGTGGTCGAGGACGACGAAGTCGCGGTCGGGCTCGAAGCCGGTGCGCCGCAGGTGATGGGCGGCGGACAGGCCCGCCTGCCCCGCACCCACCACTACGACCTGCACGTTCCGTACCGCGTCCGTCGCTCCACGTACTCCGATGTCGTTCACGTTTCTACTAACTCGGGCGGGCCCGGGAATCTTCCCGAGCACAGACTCCAGGAGCCTTCCGGCGTACCGACTCCCGGATCGATCCCCAGTCGATCTTCTCCTTGACCGCGGCCGGCGACTCGCCCCGGTCGGATACACATCCGTGTGCCGGGCCGCGACCGGACCGGCGACCGCCGACGAACCGCCGCAGAAGATCTCCGGCAGTGGCTCCGGCGGCAGCGCGGTCAACCCGACCTCCACCTGGAGCGCTCCCCGGGCCGGAACGCGACCCACACCGCCACCAGCCGTCCACCCGGTGGTCAGGGCCGACCTCCGCCAACGCCCGGCTCCGCCCGAGCAGCGCCACGAACTCCCCTGGCCGTACGCCGAGTTCGAGCTCGCCGACGACCCGGAGCGGAGGCCACCCGCAGCAGGTCGATGTGTCAGCGCGCCGTGAGCAGAGCTGAACGCAACATCCCGCTGAACGCAGCGAGATGCCACGCACGGTCAACGGTGTCTCACACCACGGACGTACGCGGGGAGCGCGAAAGGGCTGTACGAAGAGGCGGCACGAAGGGGCGGTACGAAGAGGCTGCATGAGGGGCTGTATGAAGGGGGCAGTACGAAGAGTGCGTAGGAGGAGGCGGCCCCGGTGCGGCCACTGGGCGCCGGGGTGCCCGGTGCGCGACGATGGCCGTATGTCCGATCCCTTCACCACGAACGTCCTGACCCTCACGACCGGCACCACGGAACGAGTCGTCGACCTGACGGGCGACTGCGAGCGATTCCTGGCCGAGTCGGCGGCCGGCCGCGACGGACTCCTCAACATCTTCGTGCCGCACGCCACCGCCGGCGTCGCGGTCATCGAGACCGGCGCGGGCAGCGACGACGACCTCCTCGCCGCCCTGCACACCCTCCTCCCCGCCGACAACCGCTGGCAACACGCCCACGGCACCCCGGGCCACGGCCGCGACCACGTCCTCCCGGCCCTGGTACCACCGCACGCGACGCTGCCGGTGGTCAACGGGCGCTTGGAGCTGGGGACTTGGCAGTCGGTGTGTCTGGTGGACACGAACATCCAGAACCCGGAACGCCAGGTTCGGCTCAGCTTCCTCGGATAGGACGCCCGCCCACGACCGGCACCGGCCGGCCTCCCTCGGCTACGACCCCGACGCCGACTTGCGCGGGTCTCCGGGCCGTGGTGTCGGTTTGCCGGCCAGGGCCAGCCAGAGGTTGGGGTCGAAGTGCCCGTCGGGGAGCTGGGTGACCATGTAGCGGACGCTGCGCTCTACCTTGACGCGCCACAGGCGAGCGGCCTCGTCGCCGTCCCCTTCGCGGATCGCCTCGAAGATCACGGCGTCCTCCCGGGCGATGAGGTCAACGGCCGAGTCGGGAAAGCCCAGTTGGACGATGGAGAGAAACATCCGCAGGCGCATGGTGAGGCGCTGGAAGAACAGGCTTGACTGGGGCAGGTTCGCGGTCGCCGCGATCGCGTCCTGGAACGACAGGTCCGCGTCACCGATCCGCGCGTGGTCGCGGCCCGCACGGGCGACGGAGCGCACCTCGGACAGTGCCGCTCTTACGGGGCGTAGCTCACGCTGGTCGAGCATGGCGGCCCGATGTATGAGCACCGCTCCGAGCGCGCTCCGCGCGGCGTAGAGGTCCACGATCGTGTTGACGTCGACGTGCGGATACGCCGCCCCGCCCTGCGGCAGCCGTTCCAGCAGTCCCTCGTCGGCGAGGGCGTGCAGTGCCTTGCGGATGGCACCGCGGGACAGTCCGAGCTGAGCCGCCAGGGGAGCCTCCCTGACTCGCTCCGCGGACGGGCGGCGGACTGACAGCAGCTCTTCGCGCACTGTACGGACCACCGGGTCGGCCGCCGGCGGGTTGTCGGGCATTTCGAGTGCATCGTCGACTGCCTCTGGGTTCGCGTGCCTCCCGTGCCTCCCGTACCTCCCGTTCGAGGTCGGTGAATGCTCGGGATTCTGACTGCTTGAGTCGTAAGTTTGCTGCCACCTGAAGGGGACGGCTTCCGCGCTCCAGCCGGCACACCATGTGTGCAGGTCGTCGCGGAGTCCGGGTAGGGCGGAGCCGAGCCCTGGGGCCGTTTCGTGGCTGAGCAGCGGATTGCCGGCAAGGAGCAGTTCGACCCCGCCGAGCCATGCCGAACCGGAGGCGAAGTGCGCGAAGTGCCCCTGGAAACGCGAGTTCTCCAACGTCCAGGCTTCGATGGTCGGGCGGGACCACGGGGTCGCCTCGCCCCCGACCAGGAGGTGTACCGACAGGTTCGGGGCGGCGCTCTGGTCGAGGTCATTCAGGAAGTCCCGGAGCGAGTCGCGCCAGGAAGGTTCGCCGGTGGTGGCCCGAGCCGTGGAGCCGCCTCGGAGCGTGGTGAAGGAGTCGGCCGTGGCGAACAGGTTGCGCGCCTGCGTCGAGGGCCGATCCAGCGAGGGCCGGTCCAGCGAGGGCCGGTCCAGCGAGGGTGTGCCCGAGGCGGGGCGGCGGCGCCGGGGTGATCCGGGGTCGCGCGCGGTGAGGGCGAGGACCCGGACGGGAGGAGCGATGAACAGCCCCACCACGTCACGGACTTCGAGCGGCAGACGGCCCGGCAGAGCGTCTGCAGACGGGACCCGGCCCGCCCTGACCTGGAGCCCGTAGGCACTCCAGATACGGCTCACCGTCGTCTGGCTGAGCCCTGATTCGGCGGCCATGGCCCGGGTCGACCAGGACCGCGCACCTGCGGGCGGCGCCGTGAGCAGACGTACGAGGATCCGGGCGACGCTGTCGTCGTCGACCTTGGCCGGTCTGCCTGGGCGAGGGCGCTCGGCCAGACCGTCGAGGCCCTCGGCCAGGAACCGCGCGAGCCATGTGCCGACCATGTGCCGGGAGACGCCGAGCTCCTCGGCCACGGCCGTGTTGTCCGCGCCCGCTGCGCTCGCGAGGACGATCTGCGCACGCTGCGCCCGCGCCCGTGTGCTGCTGCGGCTGCGTGCCCAGGTCGACAGGGTGGCGCGTTCGCTGTCGGTGAGGGCGGGGAGGCGGCGGGGTTCCTTGGGCATCGCGATCCAGTGTAGGCGTACTTAAAACTCACAACGCCGTGACGCCGAGTGTTTGCACAGGACCATTGTTGTGGGCCGGGCGGGGTCGCAGACTTCCTGGCAATCCGGCGGCAACACGGCCGACGCCCACAAGGCACCCCCGCCCACAAGGCACCCCCGAGCCCTTCCCCTCCCATTCGGCGCTACCCCCTTGGCACTTGACGACGCACAGGTCGCGTCTCCCGACGCCGCGGCTCCCCGGCACCTCGGGGATCACGACGTGATCCGAGATCTGTGCGTCGGCCCAAGGGGCCGGCGGAACTGAAAGCAGGAGCACCACTCGTGGACCACACCCAATCGATCATCGACAGGCAGCCCTACGGGCGGTTTCACCGCAAACTGTTCCTCCTCTCCTCCGGAGGGCCCTTCCTCGACGGCTTCATCCTCAGCATCATCGGCGTGGCCATCGCCGGGGCCGACGAGGACCTGGGGCTCACGACCTTCCTCGAAGGCATGGTGGGCGCCGCCGCCCTGGTCGGCGTGCTGGTCGGCGGGGTCGTCTTCGGCTGGCTCACGGACCGCGTCGGCCGCCAGGCCATGTACACCATCCACCTGGTCGTCCTCGTCGTCGCGTCGGCGCTGTCGCTCGGCGTGACCGAGGCCTGGCAGCTGATCGCGCTGCGCTTCGTCGCCGGGCTCGCCGTCGGCGCGGATCATACGATCGCCACCGCGCTGCTCTCCGAGTGGCTGCCGTCGAACAGGCGGGGCCGGACGATGGGCGCCCTGGTCGCCATGTGGTTCGTCGGCGCGTCCACCGCCTACTTCGTCGGGTACGTCGTCGCCTCCTCCGGCGGGGACGGTGCGTGGCGTTGGATGCTCGCCAGCGCCACCGTGCCCGGTGTGCTCCTGCTCCTCGGCCGGCTCGGCACACCCGAGTCCCCGCGCTGGCTGCTCAGCCACAACCGTCCCGAGGACGCCCGCGAAGCCATCAACACCGCTTTCGGCCGCTATCCGACCGACGCGGAACTCACGCAGCTGTCGGAGAGCGAACCGCCGCAGAGCGCCCGCCTCAGCGAACTCTTCAAGGGCGGATACCTGGGACGCACTCTCTTCGCGGGCGGCTTCTGGATGTGCCAGGTCGCCCCGGCCTTCGCGATCTGGACCTTCTACCCGGTGATCCTCGGCGAGTACGGCTTCGAGGACGGCAACACCGCCCTGCTCTGGTCCGTGGTCGTGAGCCTCGTGACGCTGGCCGGGTGTCTGCCCGCGATCCGGTGGGTGGACACGTACGGACGGCGGCCGGTGATCATCTGGACCTTCGTGGGGGTGGCGGTCTCCCTTGCGATGCTGGGCCTCTTCCCCGGAATGGCCGCGGCGCTCGCCATCACGATGTTCGTCATCAACGCCCTGTCGCTCGGCGGCGGCAACATCCTGCAGTACATCTATCCGACCGAGCTGTTCCCCACCCACATCCGCGCCTCGGCCATGGGTGTGGCCAGCTCCATCAGCCGGATCGGCGCGGCCGCGGGCACCTATCTGCTTCCCCTCGGCCTGGACACCATCGGCCTCGGCCCGTCGATGCTCGTCGGCGCGGGCATCGCGGCCGTCGGCACCGCCATGTGCGTCGCCTGGGCTCCCGAGACCAAGGGCAAGCCGCTGCACGAATCGGCCGCCGTCGGGCCACGTCCCACGGCCCCCGAGACCGTCAAGGTCCCGTAGCAGCAAGGCAGTTCGTAGCCAGAGGCAGCAAAGGAAACGCAGCCACCATGTCTTTCAAGCGAATGATCCACGCGGTCGAGACGCACTCGGGCGAACCGATGCGCGTCATCACCGGGGGAGTCCCCAACATCCCCGGCGACACCGTCTACGAGCAGATGAAGTGGCTCAAGGAGAACGACGACCAGCTCCGCAAGCTCATGCTGCGCGAGCCGCGCGGCTACCCGCCCCTGTGCTGCAACCTCATCGTGCCGCCGAAGCACCCGGACGCGGCGGCCGGTTTCATCGTCATGGAGCAGGTCGAGTACCCCGTGATGAGCGGCGGCAACACCATCTCCGTCGCCACCGTCCTCCTTGAGACCGGGATGATCCCGATGCAGGAGCCGGTCACCGAGTTCAAAATCGAGTCCCCCGCAGGGCTCATCGGCATCCGGGCCGAGTGCAGGAACGGCAAGGTCAAGAACGTCACGTTCGAGAACGTCCCGGCCTTCGCCGCGCACCTCGACGCGAAGATCGCCGTCCCCGAGCTCGGCAAGGTGACCGTCGACGTCGGCTGGGGCGGCATGTTCTACGTCATCGCCGATGTGCGGCAGTTCGACCGGCTGGAGCTCGTCCCGGAACAGGGCGCGGAGATCGCCCGGGTCTCCTCGCTCATCCTCCGGGCCGCGCAGGACCAGCTGCCCGTGGAGCACCCCGACTACCCGGGCATCGGCATCACCATCTCCCAGCTCTCCGGGCCGACCGCCAACCCCGCCGCCGACCGCAAGAACGCCGTGACCATGGCGAGCGGCCCGGTCGACTTCGACAACCCCGCCACCTGGACCGGTTCCGTAGACCGCTGCCCCTGCGGCACCGGCACCTGCGCCCGCATGGCCACCCTGCACGCCAAGGGCGAACTCGCCCTGCACCAGCAGTTCCGCCACGAGGGCGTGCTCGGCACGGTCTACACCGGCGAGCTGGTCCGCAAGACCAAGGTCGGCCCGTACGACGCGGTCGTGCCGACCGTCGGAGGCCAGTCCTGGATCACCGGCTACAGCACCCATGTCCTCGACCCCGAGGACCCCTTCACCGAGGGCTTCACCGTGGGCGACCTCTGGGCGTGACCCCGACGCCGCCTCCCCTCTCGTAAGCGCACCGAAGCCCGTAAGCGAACCGAAGCCCGCAAGCGCACAGAAGCCCGCAAGCGCACCGAAGCAAGCACCGCAAAGGAAGCACCCATGACCACGCACGACGACGCCGCCGGCCGGGAACTCATCACCCTCGACTCCACCCCGGCGACGGCCCCCTACTCCGCAGCCGTCGCCCTGGGCCACCTGGTCTGGACGAGCGGCGCGCTGCCCACCCAGCCGGACGGCACCTGCCCGGCCGACTTCGACGACCAGGTCCGCGCCGCCCTGGCGAACCTGGAGAGCCAGCTGAACGCGGCAGGCGCCGACTGGTCGACGGTCCTCAAGATCAACGGCTATGTCTCCGACATCGAGCGGCTGCCGGAGCTCAACAAGGTCTACGAGGAAGTCGTGAACGTCCACGGCAAGCCCGCCAGGACCACCGTCGAGGTCTCCCGCTTCCGCGGCCACGTGCGCGTGGAGTTCGAAGCGGTGGCGTACCGGCGGCAGGCCTGAGGCGAGCCGTCCCTGAGGCGAGCCGTCCCTGAGTCGAGCCCTCCCGTACGAGCAGGCAGGAACAGACCAGTGAAGATCACCGTCATCGGCGCGGGCGTCATCGGACTCTCGTGCGCCTACGAACTCTCCGAACTCGGCCACCAGCTCACAGTCGTCGACGCAGGCGCCGCGGGCGCCGCGGCCTCGGCAGGCAACGCCGGGTGGATCACGCCCTTCCTCTCCGCACCCCGTGCGGCCCCCGGCGCCGTACGCGATGCGGTCCGCAGCTTCACCAGCACGGAGGGGCCCGCCCGGATGCGCCCGCACCTGGAACTCGGCTTCGCCTCCTGGGTGGCGCAGTTCCTGCGGGCCAGCAACCAGCAGCGCAGCGCCCGCGCGACGGCAGCACTCCAGAAGTTCGCCCGGCACGCCCACGACCACGTCGACTCGCTCCTCGAAAGGGGGGTGAGCTTCGAGCACCACACCGACGGCCTCGCGGTCGTGTTCAAGCAGGCGGACAACCTCGCCCACTACGAGCAACTGGCCGGGAAAATACGGTCGTTGGGGTACGAGGGCGAGATCGCCGTCCACCGCGGCTCGGACGTCGTGGCCTTCGACCCGGCGATCAGCCGCGATGTCGCCGGCGTGCTGCACCTCGTGAGCGAGCGGCACGTACGGCCCGAAACCCTCACCGCAGGTCTCGCCAAGGCCCTCGTGACGAACGGCGGAGAGGTCATCGAGGGTGACCCGGTCCGACGCATCACCCGGCTGCCCGCAGTGGGCAAGTGGGCCGTCGACACCGCCGAGGGCCGGGAGTTGGACGCCGACCACGTCGTCCTCGCCGCCGGTTTCGCCACCCGCGCGCTGCTCAAGCCCCTCGGTGTGAACGTCCCGCTTGAGGCCGCCAAGGGCACCAGCATGACGGCGTACGGCGAGGGGCTCGCGCCCGCGCACCCCCTCAAGCTGTACGAGCACATGGTCGCCTGCTCACCCTTCGGCAACTCCGTACGCCTGTCGGGCACCTTCGACGTCGGACGCCGCGACTTCGACCTCAACCGCAAGCGGCTCGACATGGTCGTCCGGCACGGCACGAGCTACCTGGACACCTGGCGTCCCACCGACATCGAGCACGAGTGGGTGGGCCACCGTTCCACCACCGTGGACGACACGCCCGTCATCGGCCCGGTCCCGGGACTGCCCGGCCTCTACGTGGCGACCGGACACGGCACCCTCGGCGTCACTCTCGGCCCCGCCACCGGAGCGCTCGCCGCCCGCGAGATCGCCCTCCAGGAGGAACAACCCCTCCTCGCGCCCTTCCGCCTCACCCGCTTCCGCGCACGCAACTCCCGTACGCAACTCCCGTACGCAGAACGCCTGATCAACGACTAGGAGCACCACCATGACCGGCGCCAACCACCCCCTCACCGGCAACTTCCACGTCCCCGCACCCGAGAACGAGCCCGTCCACGAGTACCGCCCCGGATCGGCGGAGGCCCTTTCGCTCCAGGCGGAGATCAAGCGGATCGGCGACCTGACGCAGTCGATCCCCCTCTCCATCGGCGGCAAGGTCTTCGAGACGGCCACCACCCAGCCGGTCGTCTCGCCCCACGACCACCAGCGTGTGCTCGGCCGGTTGAGCCTCGCCGACGAGTCCCACGTACGCGCCGCCATCGAAGCCTCCCTCGATGCTCGCCACGACTGGTCGCGCACCCCCTGGTACGAGCGGGTGTCGATCTTCCTGCGGGCCGCCGAGCTGATGACCGGCAAGTACCGCGACGAGGTCAACGCGGCCACCATGCTCAACCAGTCGAAGACGTACCACCAGTCGGAGATCGACGGCGTCTGCGAGCTGGCGGACCTGATCCGCTTCAACGCGCACTACGCCGAGGAGATCTACACCCGCCAGCCCAAGTCCACCCAGGGCGAGCAGAACTACCTGGACCAGCGCGGTCTTGAGGGCTTCGTCCTCGCGGTGAGCCCGTTCAACTTCACCAACATCGCCGGCAACCTGCCTGCGATGGCCGCCATGATGGGCAACACCGTCGTGTGGAAGCCGTCGGAGAAGTCGGCGGTGAGCACGGACGTCGTCCGCCGCATCTTCGAGGAGGCCGGGGTCCCGCCCGGTGTCATCAACTGCGTGCACGGCGACGGAAAAATGGTCACCGACATCGCGCTCGCCGACCCGAACCTCGCCGGTCTCAGCTTCGTCGGCTCGACCCAGGTCTTCCGGCAGCTGTGGAAGAAGGTCGCCGACCACATCGACACGTACAAGGGCTACCCGCGCGTCGTCGGGGAGACAGGCGGCAAGAACGCGATCATCGCGCACCCCTCCGCCGACATGCAGGCCCTGCTGACCGGCATGACCCGCGGCGCCTTCGAGTTCCAGGGCCAGAAGTGCTCCGCCGCCTCACGCGCCTACATTCCGCGCAGCATCTGGACCAAGCTGAAGGGCAGGCTCGCCGAACAGATCGACTCACTCGTGGTCGGTGACGTCGCCGACCACCCCACCTTCCTCGGCGCCGTGATCGACGAGGTCGCCCACGACCGTCTCGCCGCGGCGATCGAGCGCGCAAACTCCCTCGACGACCACACCCTGATCGCGGGTGGCACCACGTCGAAGGAGACCGGCTACTTCGTCCGTCCGACGGTCTTCGAGACCACCGACCCGACGTCGTTCGCCCTCAGCACCGAGTTCTTCGGCCCGCTCCTGACCGTCTACGTCTACGACGACAAGGACTGGACGCAGACGCTCAAGCTCGCCGACCGCACCAGCCAGTACGGCCTGACCGCCTCCGTCTACGCGGGCGACCGCAAGGCGGTCGCGGAGGCCCTCGACATCCTCCGCGACGCCTCCGGCTACCTCGCCATCAACGACAAGCCCGCCGGAATGTCCATCGGCAAGCAGCAGTTCGCGGGCGCCCGTGCCTCCGGCACCAACGACAAGATCGGCTCACCCCTGGCCCTGCAGCGCTGGGTGAGCGGCCGCTTCGTCAAGGAGAACCTCGCCCCCGACACCGACTACCGCTACCCGTACATGGGCGCCTGACCGCCCGCACGCCCGCTGCCCCGTCTTCGTACATCGGAGTACGTCATGCCCCTCAACGATCCGCTGCTCGACCCCTTCGACCTGGGGCGCCTGCGCCTGAAGAACCGCGTGGTCAGCACTTCGCACGAGCCGGCCTACGCGCAGGACGGCATGCCCAAGGAGCGCTACCTCCGCTACCACCTGGAGAAGGCCAAGGGCGGGCTCGCGCTGACGATGATGGGGGGCGCGGCGTGCGTGGCGCCGGAGTCTCCGGCCTTCGTGAACAACATCGCGCTGTTCCGCGACGAGGTCGTCCCGTACTTCCGGGCGATCTCGGACGCGGTGCACGAGCACGACACCCTGGTGATGTGCCAGGTGACGCATGCCGGGCGCCGGACCAGCAACTACGAGGGGGACTGGCTGCCCGTCATCTCCGCCTCGGGCGACCGCGAACCCCAGCACCGTGCGTTCCCGAAGGCCGCCGAGGACTGGGACATCGAGCGCGTCATCGCCGCGTACGCGGACGCGGCGGAGCGCTGCAAGGCCGGTGGCCTGGACGGCATCGAGCTGATGGGCAACGGGCACCTGCTCGACCAGTTCTGGTCCCCGGCGACCAACCACCGGGACGACGAGTGGGGCGGCGACTTCGAGCGCAGGCTCCGCCTCCCGCTCGCCGTGGTTCGCGCCGTACGGGAACGGGTGGGGGACGACTTCGTCGTAGGCCTGCGCATGGCCGTCGACGAGGCCCGGCCGGGCGGACTCACCGCGGCGGACGGCCTGGAGGTCGCCCGCCGCATGACCGCCGAGGGCATCGACTTCCTCAGCGTCCTGCGCGGCAGCCTCGACACCGACCGCAACCTCGCGCGGGTCATCGCCCCCATGGGCACCCCCGCGGCCCCCGACCTCGACTTCGCCGGTGAGGTCAAGCGCGAACTCGGCGTCCCGGTGATGCACGCGGGCCGCATCGCCGACCTGCCCACGGCCAGGCATGCCGTCCGCGAGGGTCTGGTCGACCTGGTCGGCATGACCCGCGCACACATCGCCGACCCGCACCTGATGCGCCGCCTCGCCGAGGGACAGGAGGACCGCATCCGGCCCTGCGTCGGGGCGGGTTACTGCATCGACCGCATCTACGAGGGCGGCGACGCGCTCTGCCTGCACAACCCGGCGACGGGCCGCGAGACGGTGCTGCCGCACGAGATCCCGGTGGCGCCCCGGCCGAAGTCGGCCGTAGTCGTCGGCGCAGGACCCGCGGGCCTGGAGGCGGCCCGGGTCCTCGCGGAACGCGGCCACCAGGTCACCGTCCTGGAAGCGGGCAGCAAGCCCGGCGGCCAGATCGCGATCGCCGCGGCGGCACCGCGCCGACGGGACCTCATCGGCATCGTCGACTGGCGCGTCGAGGAGTGCCATCGCCTCGGCGTGAAGATCCGCTGCAATACGTACGCGGAGGCCTCCGACGTCCTGGACCACCGCCCGGACATCGTCATCGTCGCCACCGGCGGCATCCCCAACACCGAGTGCGTCGACGGCCCCCCGAACCTGATCACCGACAGCTGGCAGATCCTCACCCGCGAGGTCAAGCCCGCGAAGTCCGTACTCGTCTACGACGACAACGGCGACCACGCAGGGATGAGCGCCGCCGAGATCATCGCCGAATGCGGCGCCGAGGTGGAGCTCGTCACCCCGGAGCGGGTGATCGCACCCCTGCTCGGTGGCACCAACTACCCCGCATACCTCTCGTCGTTCGCCCGCCGGAAGGTCCGCCTGACCCTCAACTCCCGTGTTACGTACGTGAGTCGGGGTGCGGACCGACGCCTGACCGTGACCCTCACCAACGCGTACGGCGAGACGACCGAGACCCGCACCGTCGACCAGCTCGTCGTCGAGCACGGCACGACCCCCGTCGACGACGTGTACTTCGAGCTGAAGAAGCACTCGATCAACCACGGCGCCGTCGACCAGGACGCGCTCCTCGGTCTCAGGCCACAGCAGATCGTCCACAACGAGGACGGCGCCTTCCGGCTCTTCCGCGTGGGCGACGCCGTCACCAGCCGCAACATCCACGCGGCGATCCTCGACGCCTACCGCCTGTGCCGGGCCATCTGACCCTCTCAACTCCTCTCAGCTCCTCTCAGCTCCCTTCAACTCCCCTTATCTCCCTTCAACTCCTTTCCCTGCAGCACCACTTGAACAATCCCTCACGATCGGAGAGAACCATGGCTGACCTCACCGGCAAGGTCGCACTCATCACCGGTGCCGCCCGCGGCCAGGGCGAGGCGGAGGCCCGCCTGTTCGTCGAACGCGGCGCGAAGGTCGTCATCGCGGACGTACTCGACGACGACGCGCAGAAGCTCGTGGCCGACCTGGGCGAGGACAAGGCGCTCGCCGTGCACCTCGACGTCAGCGACCCCGGTCAGTGGGCCGCGGCCCTCGCCGCCGCCAAGCAGACGTTCGGCCAGGTGGACATCCTGGTCAACAACGCCGGCATCTACTTCCAGGGCGCGCTCACCGAGACCCCGCTCGACCGCTACCGCAAGCTCATCGACGTGAATCAGATCGGCGTGTTCCTCGGCATGCAGACCCTCGCCCCGCACATGGCCGAGACCGGCGGCGGAGCGATCGTCAACATCGTGTCGGTCTCGTCGTTCGCCCCACTGGACCTGACCGCGGCGTACGCGTCCACCAAGTCGGCGCTCCTCGCCATGTCCAAGGCCGCGGTGGGGGAGTTGGGGCCGCTCGGCATCCGCGTCAACATGATCCACCCCGGCGGTGTGGCCACCGAGATGGGCGCCCCGAGCGGTGTGGTCCCGATCGAGTACGACAAGGCCCCGCTGGGCCGCATCGGCCAGGCGCGCGAGATCGCCACGGTCGCCGCGTTCCTCGCCTCGGAGGAGAGCTCGTACTGCAGCGGCGCCGAGATCCTCGTCGACGGCGGCTGGACCGTCGGAACCCGCAATCCCTGGACTGTCACGACTGCCACGCGGTGACCGGAACGCACGACGGAACGAACACGTCCCTCCGAACTCCACCTGACGACGGGCGGTGAGGCTTGTGCCCGTCTCCTGGCCGCTTCGTGAGCCGCTTCGTGAGCCGCTTGGTGAGCCGCCTCGTGAGCCAGGGCACCGCCCGGGACCGCGCTGCCGGACGGGGCGAGCGCGGAGCCCGGGCGGTGTGCCGGTGACGGCGAGGTCAGATCCGGTCGAGGATCTTCTCGAACTGGTCGACCTCGGCGGACTGGCCCTTGATGATGGCGTCGGCCATCTTCTTCGCGTCCGCGCTCCTGCCGTTCTTCTTCTCGTCCTCCGCCATCGTGATCGCGCCGTTGTGGTGCTCGATCATCATCTCGGCGAAGGCGCGGTCGAACTTCGCGCCCTTGGCGGCCGCAAGGTCCTTCATGTCCTGCTCGGACATCATGCCGTCCATGCCACCCATGCCACCCATGCCACCGTGCTCGGAGTGATCCATGCCGGAGTCCGCCTCGGTGGGCTTGCCCCAGGACTTCAGCCAGCCCTGAAGGGTCTTGATCTCCGGGCCCTGGGCCTTCTTGATCTGCCCGGCCAGCTTCTTGATCTCCGCGTCGGAGGCCCGGGTCTCGGCCAGCTCGGACATCTCGATGGCCTGCTGGTGGTGCGGGATCATGCCCTGGGCGAAGGCGACGTCCGCGTCGTTGAAGTCGGCGGACGCGCCCGCGTCCTTGCCCGGCTCCTCGGACGCCGCGGCGGTGGAGTCCGATCCGTGGTCCATGCCGTCCATGCCGTCGTCGTTGCCGCACGCGGCAAGCAGCAGGGATCCGGCGGCCACCACGCCGGCGAGCGCGATGCGGCGGCGGAGAGTGCGGTTGATGGAGCTCATGTCGATACACCTCTGGGTGTCGGTACTGCGGGTCTGTTCGGCGTACGTGAGCGCACGCGGGGCAGCACGAAACCGCGCCCGCGCGGACGGTTCGGCCTAGATCCGCAGGACTGACAGCTGGGTGAGATCGGGTCTCGGTGGCGGCGCGTTGGGCCGCAGCGCGACGACGGTCCGTGCCAGGAGCTCCGCCAGCCAACCGGGACGGCGGGTGAACGCCGCGTACAGCAGCGCCGCGAGCGCCCACACACCGAGCACGGCGACGCACAGCGACGTCATGTCCATGGCCGGGCCGGAGGCGGGTTCGTCCGCCGAGGAGTGCTGGGCTGTGCCGGCCTCGTACCCGGCGGCCGCGCCGTGCGAGGCGTGCGCGCCAACGCTCATCCCGGCACCGGAGGACTCGTCGGGATGTCCGACGGTGTGCATCACGAACACACCGAACGCGAGCACGACGACCAGCAGCAGGTGCGCCATGGCACCGCCCGCTCGTACGCACCTGCTCACGCTCATCGCCGAACCTCCGCTGCCGAGGCTACCGAACCGACTCCGGGTGCGCGGCACCGGACTCGTACAGGCGGGGTCGCCCCCACGCACCGGTGCCGCTGTCGCGTTCACGCTGTTGGTCGCGCCCCGGTCCGCGAGGGTAGCCGGGGTTCCCGCCTCGCCCGCGGCTGGACACGAGGAGGGTGGGGCGAGGTGCTCGGCGATTGAGGTCGGTGAGCGTGTCCACGTAGTGCGTGTCGGTGTGTGATCAGGGTCACCCCGGGTCGCGCAACCTCTCGCGTTCACCATGCGAACGGGCGCTCACTACGCTGTAGCCCTCCGCCGCACGTCGCCCCAGCCGCCGAGAGGTTTCCGATGAGCGATGACTCCAGCGCAGCCGCAGAGCTGACCAACAAGTCCGTGGTCAAGGCGGCACGACTGCTGCGGGAGCTGGCGGCCCAGCCGCGGGGTGGTGCCACCGTGACCGTGCTGGCGAAAGCCGTGGGGATGTCCCGGCCGACCGCGTTCCGGCTGCTGCTGAGCCTGGAGCACACGGGCCTTGTGGACCGGATCGACAACAACTACGTGCTCGGCTGGGAGCTGGCCCGGCTCGGCCGGTACGCGGACCCGTACTCCGGCGTCGCACAGCGGGCGCAGCCGTTGCTGCAGGAGATGGCCGACCACCTCAACGAGTCGGTCACCCTGTCCGTGGCCACGCCGGACGACGGCCTGGAGCTGATCGCCGAGGCGTACGGATCGCACGTCGTCGGCGCGACGAACCAGGGCATGCGAGGCCAGCACTACCCGCTGCACGCCAGCTCGACGGGCAAGGTGTTCCTGGCCGAGCTGGGGCGGGAGCGGGTGTCCGCGCTGCTGCCGGAGCGGCTTGAGGCGTTCACCGAGAGCACGATCACCGACCGTGCCCGGCTGCTGCGGGAGCTGGACCAGGTACGGGAGCAGGGGTACGGGATCATCGACAACGAGCTGGAGGAGGGCTTGCTTTCGCTGTCGCGGCCGGTGCGGGACCCGGCCGGTGAGCTGATCGCGATCCTGACCGTGAACGGCCCGCGCTACCGCCTTACGCGTGAACAGATCCCCGCCACCCTGGAGCTGATGCGCAGCACGGTGGAACGCCTCGCCGCTGCGCTCTGGGACGAGTCGGACTGACGGGGCCCGCCCGACGTCGAGTTGACGGTCACCCTGTCGGCGCAGTTGAGGACCGAGCGCAGCATCTGGTGAAGGAGCGAACCGGCCACGCCCACGCCTGTAGTACCGGGGTACGACGGCCCCCGCCCAGGACGGCACCCGGGTACGAAATGGGGCACGGCGCGCGCTCCTAGCGTGGGTGGCGACCGCCCGCACCGTCCGACAGCACCGGGAGACAGCCATGACCGACGAGCCCGCCCACGGCCCTGGGCACCACGCCCCCGGGCATCACGGCCCTGGCCATCGCCCCCTTCGGCCCTACGCACCCGGCCATGACGAGGCCCCACCGCCCGACCACATGCCGCGCCGGGTGAAGGTTTTCGGGATTGCCGTCATCGTCCTCATCGTGGTCGTCCTGCTCATGCACCTGGCCGGCGGCAGCATGGGCGGCATGCACTGACGGCCAAGCCGTCCCGCTGTGAAAGTCCGCGCTCATCACGCACGTGATCGCCCGGCTCAATTCACGTAGTACCGCGGTACGACGCCCCCGCTCAGGACAGCACCCGGGTACGACACGTGGCACAACACCCGCTCCTAGCGTGGACGGCGTATGCAGCCGGTACCGATCCGGCCACCGAAGACGAGGAACATTCGATGATCGAGTCGCGGCACTTGACGAAACGGTACGGGGAGAAGACGGCGGTCGACCGGCTCGACTTCACGGTCAAACCCGGTGGCGTCGCCGGGTTCCTCGGCCCCAACGGCGCGGGCAAGTCCACGACCATGCGCCTGATCCTGGGCCTGGACGCCCCCACCGGCGGCACCGCGCACATCAACGGCCGCCGCTACGCACAGTACGCCGCCCCCCTGCAGGAGGTCGGCGCACTGCTGGAGGCCAAGTCGGTCCACCCCGGCCGCTCCGCCTTCGCCCACCTGATGGGACTGGCGTACACGCACGGCATCCCTCGCCGCCGGGTGGAGGAGGTTATCGAGCTGACCGGCCTGCAAGCAGTCGCGCAGAAGCGGGCCGGTGCGTTCTCGCTCGGCATGGGCCAGCGGCTCGGCATCGCCGCCGCGCTGCTCGGCGACCCGGCCACCATCATCCTGGACGAACCCGTCAACGGCCTGGATCCCGAGGGCGTGCGCTGGATCCGCGACCTGCTCACCAGCCTCGCCGCCGAGGGCCGCACCGTTTTCGTCTCCTCCCATCTGATGAGCGAGGTCGCGCAGGTGGCCGACCACCTGATCATCATCGGCCGGGGCCGGCTGCTGGCCGACACCACCGTCCACGACCTCATCCGCCAGGCCGGCGGCGACCGGGTGAAGGTGGCCGGTGCCGACCCCGCCCGCCTGCGCGAGCTGCTGGCCGGGCCGGGCGTCGCAATCACCGACCGCACGGGTTCGGAGGAACTTGAGGTCACGGGCCTGCCCGCGCGCGAGATCGGGAGCAGGGCCGCAGCGGCCGGGATCGCGCTGTACGAGCTCACCCCCGTGCCCGTCTCGCTGGAGCAGGCGTTCATGGACCTCACCAGCGACGCCGTCGAATACCACGGCAGCACCCCCCTCGCCCGGACCGCCGCAGGTGCGGACGACCAGGCCGCGAAGAACGGGAGCACCGCATGAACACCGCCGCCCCCAGCCCTTCCTCCGCGCAGCTCTTCGCCACCGCACGGCCTCCCTACAAGGTGACGTCGCTGCGGGTGCTGCGCTCGGAGTGGGCCAAGTTCTGGTCGCTGCGCTCGACCTGGATCGCCCTCGGCCTGGCGCTGCTGTTCATGGTGGCCTTCGGCGTGATCGCCGCGATGCAGGCCAAGAATCAGCTCACGACGTACGGGCAGCTGCGGGGGCACTTCGCCGGTGACACTGGCGTGGGCCTCGCCCTGTTCGGGATCAACTTCGGCCAGCTGGTGCTGGGGGTCCTGGGCGTCCTGGTAGCCGCCGGGGAGTACTCCACCGGCCTGATCCGCTCGACGCTGGCCGCGGTGCCGCGCCGGCTGCCGGTGCTGTGGGCCAAAGCGGCGGTGGTCGGTCCGGTCGCCCTGGTCGTCGGCGCGATCGGTGCGTTCGCCGCGTTCGGGATCGGCGCGCGCATCATCTCCGGCACGCCGGTGGCGCTCTCCCTGTCCAGCGCGGGCGTGGTACGCAGCCTGCTGGGCGGCGGGCTCTACCTCGCCCTGGTCGCCGTGATCGGTCTCGCCCTGGGCGCTCTGCTGCGCTCAGCCGCCGGCGGCATCGCCGTGCTGGTCGCCACGCTGCTGCTGGTCCCCGGCCTGGTCGCGCTGCTGCCGTCCTCCTGGGAGAACGACGTCAGCCCGTACCTGCCCTCCAATGCGGGCGGGTCGATGTACGCCATCTCCCCGGCCAGTACTGATCTGTCGCCCACGGCAGGTCTCGCGGTGCTGGCCGGCTGGACGGTGCTGGTGCTGGCCGGTGGCGCCTGGCGACTCAAGCGCAGCGACGCCTGAGCAGGAGATCACGGACCACGCGTGGCACCCCCGGAAATACCCTGGGGGTGCCACCTGCGGGGACAGGTGACGATGGGCAGGTGACATTCGTGATGACCGAGGACCCGCTGTGGGCCCATCCGCAGGTCGCCTGGCTGGTGGATGCCGGACGGCGGCTGCGGCGCGCCGACCGGCAGCGGCCGTGGATGCTGGACGCCGCGCTGGTGGGAGCCGCCCTGTTGCTCTTCGGCCTGCTCGACCTGCATGCGGGCCTGGGCCATGCGCCGGTGGTCGGGACCGTGCGTCTGCCCGGGTACGGAGTGGCCGTGGTGCAGCTCGCGCTGATCCTGCCGCTACTGTGGCGGCGCCGGGCGCCCTCTGCGGTCTTCGCCCTCATGCTGGCACTCTTCCTGGTTCAGCTGCCTCTGAACATCTCGCTGCACAGCGATATCGCGCTGTTCATCGTGCTGTTCATCGCCCTCTACAGCCTGGCCCGGTACGGCAGACTGCGGCACCTGGGCTTCGCCTGCGCCGCCATGCTCGCCGCCCTGCTGCTCTCGGCGCTGCGGGTGAGTGACCCGCTGTCCCCGCTCGTCATCCTGTTCTTCCTGGGCAGCGCCACAATGGCCGCCGTCGCCTCCGGGCTGGGTGTCCGGCTCGGCTGGATCTACCTGACGGCACTCAAGGAGCGCGCGGCGCGGCTCGAAGTCGAACGCGACCAGCGCAGCAGGCTGGCCACCGCCGCCGAACGCGCCCGCATCGCCCGCGAGATGCATGACATCGTCGGCCACAACCTCGCCGTCATCATCGGCCTCGCCGACGGCGGCGCCCACGCGGCCGATGTCGCCCCCGAACGCAGCAAACAGGCCCTTGAGCTGATCTCCGGCACCAGTCGCCAGGCCCTCGGCGAGCTACGCCGCACTCTTGCCGTGCTGCACGAGCAGCACGGCGAGAAGACAGGAGACGGCCAGGACGTTGCACGGGCGGCCGTACTCAGCCCACAGCCCGGCATCGCTGACCTCGACGCCCTGTGCGAGCGGGTCCGCGCCGCCGGACCGCAGCTCATCTTCCGCACCGCCGGGCAGCCGGACACCCTCAACTCCGGCATCCAGCTGACCGCCTACCGGATCGTGCAGGAGGCGCTCACCAACACTCTCAAACACGCCGGAACCGACACCCAGGCCCAGCTCACCGTGGCCCTGGAAGAGAGCAAGCTGCACATCCGCATCGACGACACCGGACCGGCAGGTAACCACCGGCTCCCCGCGCACCGCCCGACTCAAGGAGAGGGGCACGGCATCGCAGGGATGAGGGAGCGGGCCGCCCTCTACGGCGGAACGGTCACGGCCGGACCCCGACCGGGCCGCGGCTGGCGCGTGGAGGCAGTACTCCACCTTGCCGCGCCCCCCACCTCCCCTCTGCCACGAACGGCCGACACACCATGACCACCGTCCTCATCGTCGACGACCAGCCACTGCAGCGCCTGGGGTTTCGCATGCTGCTGGAGAGCAACCCCGAGACCGAGGTCGTCGGCGAGGCCGCCCACGGCGCCGTAGCAGTCCGCCAGACCGCCGAACTGCGCCCCGACGTGGTCCTCATGGACGTCCGCATGCCCGGCATGGACGGCATCGAGGCCACCCGCCGTATCGTCGAGTCGGGCGGACGCTCCCGTGTCCTGGTCCTCACCACCTTCGACCTCGACGAGTACGCCCACGCCGCGCTGCGCGCCGGAGCCAGCGGCTTCCTCCTCAAAGACGCCCTCCCGGAGGAACTGCTGGCCGGGATCCGCGCGGTCGCCTGCGGCGACGCCGTCATTGCCCCCAGCCTCACCCGCCGCCTCCTGGACTCCTTCGCCCACCAGCTGCCGGGCCGCCCCGACGACCAGGCCGCCGCCGACCCCCGGCTGAGCTCCCTCACCGAGCGCGAACGCGAGATCCTCGTCGCCATCGGCCGCGGCTGGACCAACGGCGAGATCGCCGAACGCCTCGTGCTCTCCGAGTCCACCGTGAAGACCCACGTCGGACGCGTCTTGGCGAAGATCGGCGCCCGAGACCGGATTCAGGCCGTGATCCTCGCCTACGACCTGGGACTCGCCCGGCCGGGCAGCCCCGACTGACCGCCCCTGCCCTGCCACGCAAGAACCATCGGAAACCGGCCTGGCCCCGGCACATCTACGGTGATCACCGCGACCTGTGGTGGGCCCATCCGGCCGGCGGGGTGAGGTGTACGCATCTGCGGCAGGACTGGAACAGCCGCTCGTCTCCCCCGTCACGGCGATCGACGACCCGGTGCTGCCGGAGGTCCTGGCCGAGCCGGCGGCAGCGCGGGCGGACGAGACCTCAACTTCCCCGTCGTACGGCGGACTTCACCGGCCAGCCATTCCTTGCCGCAGCCGGTCTCGCCCGCCCGCGCCTCGGGCGGGAACCTCTCCCACAGCGGGGCTGCCTGCGCCGCCTGCGAACAGCGGCGGTCGACTTCCTCGCGCGAGGTCTCCGGCTCGGGCGCGCGGCGGCGGTCATGGTGACACTCCCTTCGAGCGGGTCAGCGAACGGGCACTGCGTAGTTCAATATGCGAACGTGGCATTCATTCCTGGATGGGGCGCCCGCGCCGCTGCGTCAGAGCGCTGCCTTCGCGGTGTCGCGCCCTCCGCGGCGCGGGGCCGAGGTCTCGCTGAGGGGGCGGCCCATCGTTTCGGGCGCGAGGGCCTGGGACACCAGGGCGCCGACGACGCACACACCCGCGGCGACGAGCATGCTCGGGCCGGCGCCGAGGTGATGCATGGACCAGGGCAGCAGGAACGTGCCGAGGGCGGCGCCGACGCGGCTGAACGCGGTGGCGAAGCCGGTGCCGATGCCGCGGATCTCGGTGGGGAAGATCTCGCCCGGGTAGACACCGGTCAGGGCCGTGCACATGGCGTTGGCGAAGGCGAAGACCAGGAAGCAGCCGAGGATCACGGCGGGCGGCGCCGACGTCCACAGGCCGATGATCAGCAACACGGCCGCGCAGACCCACTGCTGAGGGATCGTCAGCTTACGTCGGCCGATCCGCTCGATCAGCAGCAGCGAGGCCACCACGCCGGCGAGCGCGAGCCCGTTGACGCCGATGGCGCCGCCGAAGCCGTCACCGAGCCCGTAGTCGGAGAGCACGCTGGCCGCGAACGTGGCGATGGCGAAGTACGGGGTGACGGCGCAGAACCAGAACACGGAGATGAAGGTCGTGGCCCGCCAGTAGTCGCGGGAGAACAGCATGCCGAAGGTGCCCTTGCGGGTGGACTCGCTCGTCAGGTCGAGGACCTCGGCGGGGGATTCGAGGTAGTCGTGGGCGACCTGGTGCGCCTCCTCGGTGCGGCCCTGGTTCATCAGCCAGCGCGGGGACTCCGGGAGGCCGAGCCGGGCCAGGAACAGGATGACGGCCGGCACCGTGCTGGAGCCGAGGACGATCCGCCAGTCCAGGGAGAACGCCGAGGTCATCACGTACCCGATGGCGAACGCCAGCATGAAGCCGAGGTACCAGGCGACCTCGGAGAACGACATCAGTTTGCCGCGCTTGCGGGCCGGTGCGAACTCGGCGAGCAACGGCCAGCCCACCGAGTAGTCCGCGCCGATCGCGACACCCATCAACAGGCGTACGGCGAACAGCTGCCAGGCCGAGTCGACGAAGAACTGCAGGAACGAACAGACCACGAACATCGCGAGGTCGAGCGTGAAGGTGGGCTTCCGGCCGAACTTGTCGGCGAGCCAGCCGCCGAGCGGACCGCCGATGAAGATGCCGATGAGGGCGGACGCCCCGATCAGGCCCTCCCAGAGCAGCGACATCTGCAGCTCGGCGGTCGCGGCCCCGATGGCGGTGCCGATGATGCCGAGGATGTAGCCGTCGATGAACATGCCGCCGACGATCACCCCGGTCATTCTGATCATGAAGCGCTGTTTGTCGACCGGGGCCTTCGGGCGGGTCGAACTCGTCGACACGGGCTCGGGATTGCTGGTGATGGTCACACTTCAGTCCTTCCTGAGGTGAGCGGAGCGGCCTTTGCTCGCCTGGATGACCGTGACCGGGTGTGCCCACGGGGTGGGCGCGCTGGTGTCACGGCCGTGCGGGGAAGTGGTGCTGGGGGGGCGCGGCAGAGGGCACGCGGTGGGCGGGGCGCTCAGGGTCGGTCGACCCGAGGGGCCGTTCGAATAGTGAGCACCGCGACCAGAAATTTTCGGAAGCGTGACACGAACCCTGAGGGTCGTCAAGGTGCCGTGTTGCCGGAGTGCCGCATCGATCGGGCTGCTGGGGCCCCGGGCGTACCGCGACCGATGAACTCCACCGCGGGTCGCGGCATGCGGAGAACCGGCCAGAGCCACAGGGCGTTCGAAATGCGAACGAGAGGTTAGTAGAGTGAAGAGGGATCCGTGACCTCACGGGCCCATGACTCCACTCTCCGAAGAGGTTCCGATGAGCGACGTCCCCGCCGCGCCCGCAGAGCTGACCAACAAGTCCGTGGTCAAGGCGGCACGACTGCTGCGGGAGCTGGCGGCCCAGCCGGGCGGTGGTGCCACCGTGACCGTGCTGGCGAAAGCCGTGGGGATGTCCCGGCCGACCGCGTTCCGGCTGCTGCTGAGCCTGGAGCACACGGGCCTCGTGGACCGGACCGACAACAACTACGTGCTCGGCTGGGAGCTGGCCCGGCTCGGCCGGTACGCGGACCCGTACTCCGGCGTCGCACAGCGCGCCGAGCCGCTGCTCCAGGAACTGGCGGACAAGCTCAACGAGTCGGCCACCCTGTCCGTCCCCCTGCCGAACGACGGCCTGGAGCTGATCGCCGAGGCGTACGGATCGCACGTCGTCGGCGCGACGAACCAGGGCATGCGAGGCCAGCACTACCCGCTGCACGCCAGCTCGACGGGCAAGGTGTTCCTGGCCGAGCTGGGGCGGGAGCGGGTGTCGGCGCTGCTGCCGGAGCGGCTTGAGGCGTTCACCGAGAGCACGATCACCGACCGTGCCCGGCTGCTGCGGGAGCTGGACCAGGTGCGGGAGCAGGGGTACGGGATCATAGACAACGAGCTGGAGGAGGGCTTGCTTTCGCTGTCGCGGCCGGTGCGGGACCCGGCCGGCGAGCTGATCGCGATCCTGACCGTGAACGGCCCGCGCTACCGCCTCACGCGTGAACAGATCCCCGCCACCCTGGAGCTGATGCGCAGCACGGTGGAACGCCTCGCCGCTGCGCTGTGGGAGCAGACGGACTGACCGGCTGCCGGTCGGCGCCGCCGTCGCGGAACGGTCGGTCCGGTCCTGCCGTCAGACGGCCTCGAACTGCACCCGCCCCAGCCCGTTGAACTCGGCCGTCACCGTGGCCGCGCGCTTCAGCGGCACAGCCTCCAGGCAGCTGCCGGGGAGGATGACGTGTCCGGGTTCGAACGCGATCCCGTACTGCGAGAGTTCGTTGCAGACCCAGGCGATGGCGGCGATCGGGTTGCCGAGTACGGCGGAGGCGGAACCGGAGCCGACCTCTTCGTCGTCGTAGCGCAGCGAGCCGTGCATCGTGGAGAAGTCGATTTCGCTCAGGGTCCTGGGCGTGGTGCCGAGGACGATGCCGCCGACGGAGCCGTTGTCGGCGAGGGTGTCGGCGATCTGGATACGCCAGTCCGTGAAGCGGGAGTCGATGATCTCCACGGCGGGGAGGACGTACTCGGTGGCGCGGATGACGTCCGCGACGGTGACGTTCGGGCCCTCCAGGCGCCCCTTGAGCAGGAAGGCGGGCTCGACCTCCGCGAACGGCTCGATGAACCGGTCGAGGTGGACCGGCCGGTTCTCCAGGAGGAAGTCCCCGGCCAGCAGGTGTCCGTAGTCGGGCTGGTCGATACCGAAGGCCTCCTGCATGACCTTGGCGATGTTGCCGAGCTTGTAGCCGACGAGACGGTCGCCGTCGGCGATGCGGCGGCGGACGTTGTGCCGCTGCACGGCGACGGAGTCGGCGAGCGCGAGGTCGGGCAGCTCATCGGTGAGCGGGGGGATGGCCCGGTGTTGGCGGCGGGCGGCTTCGATGGCGTCGGCGATATCGGTCAAGTGCTGCTGCATGGCTGGGGCTCCTTGCTGGAGAAGGGGGCAGGGCGCGGCTCAGCGCCCGACGGGGTGCGGGGGCGTGTGCGGGTGCGGAGGCGCAGAGAGCTGCCGTCCGGTGTCGATATGAACGCCCTGTTCAATCTGGGCCTGGCTGCCGACCGTAAATTTCCCCGACCGTTTCTGGGCTGTCAAGGGCCGGTCCGGCCGCCGTTGCCGCGCGGCTTCGGGACGCCCTCGACTCCCCTCAACTGGCCCCTTCTGCCCTCAGGTAGGGCCGTGGGGAGCGGGCGGTGCAGACGATTCGACGCTCTCGGGGACGCCGCCTGAATCGGTTGTGCGCACCCTCTTGACGGAACCCGACGGCACTTTCAAACTGAACGCACCGTTCGAATGGTGAACACCAAAGGCCAGCGCCGAATGGTCAACGCCGAACGGTCAACGCCAACGCCTCGCGGTACAGCGAGGACCGTGGGACCGCTCCTCGCTTGTGATCCGGGAGGACAACATGAGCACCCAGCCCTTCAAGCTCTTCGCGTTCGACGTCAGCGCCCCCGCCCACCTCACGGCCGGTTCCTGGCGCGACGCCGCAGACCAGGGCTTCCGCTACACGGACCTGAGCTACTGGACGGACACGGCGAAGATGCTGGAGGAGGCCCGCTTCGACGGGATCTTCTTCGCGGACAACGTCGGCTACCACGACGTGTACGGCGGCACCCCGGACGCGGCCTTCCGCGACGCGGCGCAGTTCCCGATCAACGACCCGACGCTGCTCGTCTCCGCGATGGCCTCGCACACCCGCCACCTCGGCTTCGGCGTCACGGCCTCCCTCACGTACGAGCAGCCGTACTCGCTGGCCCGCCGCTTCTCCACCCTCGACCACCTCACCGGCGGCCGGGTCGGCTGGAACATCGTCACCTCGTACAGCGACGCCGCTGCCCGCAACTTCGGCCTCGCGCAGCAGATTCCGCACGACCAGCGCTACGACCTGGCCGACGAATACATGGAGGTCGTCTACAAGCTCTGGGAGGGCTCCTGGCAGGACGACGCCGTCGTCCGGGACGCCGCGAACGCCACCTACCTCGACCCGGCCCGCATCCACTCGATCCGGCACAAGGGCGAGTACTTCGACGTCCCCGGCATCCACCTGTGCGAGCCCTCGCCGCAGCGCACCCCGATGCTGTTCCAGGCGGGCACCTCATCGCGTGGCATGAAGTTCGCCGCCGCCAACGCCGAGGCCGTCTTCGTCAACACCATGACGCCGGAGATGACCCGCCGCAGCGTCGACAAGATCCGCACCGCCGTCGCCGAGGCCGGCCGCGACCCGCGCTCCGTCAAGGTCCTCGCGCTGCTCACCGTCATCGTCGCCCCGACGGACGCCGAGGCGCAGGCCAAGTACGAGGAGCACGTCCGCAATGTCTCCTACGACGGCGCCCTGGCCCGCTTCGCCGGCTGGACCGGCATCGACCTGAGCGGCGTCGACCCGGACATGCCCCTGGAGTACGTGGACGTCGAGGCCTCCCGCTCGATGGTCGAGATGTTCACCAAGGCCGACCCGGACCGGAAGTGGACCACCCGCCAGGTCGCCGAGTTCATCGGCATCGGCGGCAGCGGTGCCGTGATCGTCGGCTCCCCGCAGACCGTCACCGCCGAGATGCGCAAGTGGCACGAGGACGCAGACCTCGACGGCTTCAACCTCTCGTACGCCACCAAGCCCGGCGGCTGGCAGGACTTCATCGAGCTCGCCCTGCCCGTCCTGCGCGAGGAGGGCCTGGCGCGCACCGAGTACGACCAGCAGGCCGCCACCCTGCGCGAGTCCTTCTACGGCGTCGGCCGTCGACACACCCTCGACGCCCACCCCGCCTCGAAGATCCGCGCCGCCGCCCCCGGCACCGGCGCCGACTTCCCCGTCGGCTGACCCGCACCCGCCCCGCCAGAGGGCGCTCGTCCGTCCCACACCCCTCGCACGATGACGTCGAAGGAACCGTTGCCATGACTGTCAGCACCACCGCCACCGGCGTCGAGAACGCCGTCGAGAACGCCGTCGAAAACGCCATCGACCAGCGCCTCTTCCGCGATGTGATGGGCCATCTGCCCACCGGGGTCGTGGCGATCACCGGCCTGGAGGGCGAGAGCCGGCGGCCCGCCGGGATGATCGTGGGGACCTTCCAGTCCCTCTCGCTCAGCCCGGCGCTCGTCACCTTCAGCGTGGACCGCTCCTCAAGCAGCTGGCCCAAGATCCGCAGCGGCGGCCGGTTCAGCGCCAGCGTCCTGGCCGAGCACCAGACCGACGTCTGCAAGGCCCTCTCCCGCAAGTCGGCCGACAAGTTCGAGGGCGTCGACTGGGTCGCGTCCCCGGAGGGCTCCCCGCAGTTCACCGGCGCCTCGGCCTGGATCGACTGCGAGGTGCTCCAGGAACTCGACGGCGGCGACCACATCATCGTCATCGGCCGCGTCCTGCGCATGGACGCCGGCGTGTGCGAGCCCCTCGTCTTCCACAAGGGCAAGCTCGGCGGCTACCGCCTCCCGGCAGCCGCCTGACCGCCACCCCGGTGGGGCTCGGGCGGGGCGTCCCCCGCCCGGCGCGCCCTGCCCGACCGCCCCCACTCATCCCGACCGCCCCACTCATCCCGGCCGGATCGATCCGGCCGGACCGCTCGTGACCACAGGGATCACCGTGACCAACCCCAGCACCCCACCCCTCGGCGCCGAACCGGAGACGCCCTCGGTGGAGATCGAAACTCTGCTCACCCAGGCCGCCGAGGCCGCTCCCCGCTGGGCGGCCCTCACTCCCCGTGCCCGCGCGGCCGCCCTGGCCGCCGTCGCCGACGTGCTCGAAGCGAACAGCGAGCACCTGGTCGCCGTCGCCGACCAGGAGACCGGTCTCGGCGTCGCCCGCCTCAGCGGCGAGGTCAAGCGCACCGCGGGACAACTGCGTGCGTACGGCGCGTACGCCGTCACCGGCGCCCCCTTCGGCGTGACCATCGACCACGCCGACCCCGAGGCCGCCCCGCCGCGCCCCGAACTCCGCCGTCATCAGGTCCCGTTGGGCCCGGTAGAGGTGTTCGCGGGCGGCAACTTCCCGTTCGCGTTCTCCGTCGCGGGCACCGACACCGCCGCCGCGCTCGCCGCCGGCTGCCCCGTCCTGCTCAAGGCCCACCCCGGTCACCCGCGCACTTCCGCCACCACGGCCGCCCTGGTCCGCGAGGCCCTGGCCGAGGCGGGAGCCCCGCTGGGCACCTTCGCCCTGTTCACCGGCCGGGACGCGGGCGTCACCGTGCTGCGCGACCCGCGGGTGAGGGCGGCCGCCTTCACCGGCTCGGTACGCGGCGGGCGCGCGCTGTTCGACATCGCGGCCGCCCGGCCCGTGCCGATCCCCTTCTTCGGCGAGCTCGGCAGCATCAACCCGGTCGTGGTCACCCCGGCCGCCCTCGCCGACCGGCGCGCGGACATCGTCGTCGGGTTCGCCGGCTCGTTCACTCTGGGCACCGGCCAGTTCTGCACCAAGCCCGGCGTCCTGCTGCTGCCCCGCGATCCGCTGGCCGTCGAGGAGATCGCTGCGCAGGTACGTCCCGCGAACGCCGCGCCGATGCTCTCCGCACCGATCGCCGAGGGCTACCGGCGCCGCCTCTCCGAGGTCGCCGGCGCCACCCGGACCCGGGTCCTGGTCGAGGGCGCCGTCACCACCGACGAGGACGGCCGCCCGCAGGCGTCGCCCAGCCTCTTCGCCGTCGCCACGGTCGAGGAGTTCCTGCAGGAGGCGGACAACCTCCTGGAGGAGTGCTTCGGCCCCAGCGCGGTCATCGTGCAGTACGGCGGCAAGGACGAGGCGGCCAGGGTGCTCGACCGCCTGGACGGCAGCCTCACCGTCACCTTCCACACGGCCGAGGGCGACGCGGGAGCGCTCGCCCCGCTCGTGGAACTGGCCCAGAACAAGGCCGGGCGCGTGCTGTTCAACGGCTGGCCGACCGGCGTCGCGGTCATCCGGGCCCAGCAGCACGGCGGCCCGTACCCCGCCGCGACGTCCGCGCAGACCTCGGTGGGCCCGTATGCGGTGGAGCGGTTCCTGCGGCCGGTCGCCTACCAGGACGCCCTGCCGGAACTGCTGCCCGCCGCGCTGCGTGAGGACAACCCGCTGCAGCTCGTGCGCACCGTCGACGGCAAGACCGAGACCGCGTGACCACGCGGGCCCTCTCCCAGCCGACCGCACCAACCGCCCCGTTGAAGGGGCATCCGCACAGGACTCCCCGCCCCGGAGGGCAACCATGCACGAACAAGCAGACATCGTCATCGTCGGCGCAGGCGTCGCCGGTCTGGTCGCCGCCCGCGAACTCGGCCGACAGGGCCTGAAGACCGTCGTACTGGAGTCGCGGGACCGCATCGGCGGCCGCACCTGGACCGACCACCGCCTCGGCCGCGACCTGGAGATCGGCGGCACCTGGCTGCACTGGACGCAGCCGCACGCCTGGGCCGAGGTCAACCGCTACGGCCTGGAGGTCACCCGCGGCCCGCGCTCCGAGGAGACCTTCTGGCTCGCCGGCGACGAGGTCCGCCGCGGCACCCTCGACGACTTCATGAACCTCATCGACCCCGGCATGACCCATCTCCTCGAAGAAACCATGACCTGGATCCCGCGCCCCGACGACCCGCTGCGCAACCCCGGCCTGACCGAGGCCGACACCTGGACCGTCCAGGAGAAGCTGGACGAGCTCGACCTGCCGGTGGAGGAGCGGAACGCCAACGAAGCGGCCTGGGTCGGCCACTTCAACGCCCCGCTCGACCAGTGCTCCTTCGTCAACGCCCTGCGCTGGACCGCCGCTTCGGCCGGCGCCTGGCATCTGATGCACGAGTCCTCGGCCATCTTCCGCCTGGCCGGCGGTACCAAGGGCCTGGTCGCGGCGATCGCTGCGGACGCGGAGTCCTCCGGCAACGCCGAGATCCGCCTGACCGCCCCGGTCCGCTCCATCGCCCACGACGCCGACGGGGCGACCGTCTCGTACGGCGACGGGCGTACGGTCAACGCCCGCCGCGTGATCGTCACCCTCGGCCAGAACCTCCTCGACGGGCTCGACGTCACCCCGGCCCTGCCCGAGGAGAAGCTCGCCCCGGCCCGCGAGAAGGCCGCGTCGCAGGGCGCCAAGGCGTGGATCCGCGTCCGCGGCCCCATCAAGCCGTTCTTCGCGTACTCCTCGCAAGCCCACCCGCTGTCCGTCGTACGCACCGAATTCCTCGGCGAGGACGACGCGGTCCTGGTCGCCTTCGGCGCGGACGCCACCCGCATCGATGTCAACGACCGGGACGCCGTCGCCGCCGCGCTCAAGGTGTGGCGCGACGACCTGGAGGTTCTGGAGGTCGGCGGCCACGACTGGATGGCCGACAAACACTCCCGCGAGACCTGGCTGATCCAGCGCCCCGGCCAGTTCACCGGCCACCACGCCGCCCTCCAGGCCCCGTCCGGCGTACTGCACTTCGCCGGCGGCGACTACGCCAACATCTGGGCCGGCTTCATCGACGGCGCCGTCGAGAGCGCCACCCGCGTCTCCCGCCAGATCCGCGAGAGCCTCGCCTGACCGGAGCCACCCGACCCCGGAGCCACCCGACCCCGGACCACCCGACCCCGGAGCCACCCGACCCCGGACCACCCGACCCCGGACCACCCGACCCCGGACCGGCCGACGGCGACCGGTCCGGACCGTCCGCGGCGTATCAGGGACAGCCGCCGCGGACCCACCGCCGGTCCTGCCGGGCCTTCCTCTCGGCAGGACCGGCGTCTCGTACGAGGAACGAGGAGGTCTGCCATGGAGAGCACAGCGGACGGAGCACCGCCGGCCTGGGCGCTGCGCCGCGTGGCCTCCGCTCTGTCGGCCTCCGGCCGGGGTTCCGGAGCCGGAGCGGGCGCCGGCACGGCCGAGTTGGCCCGGCGTACCGGCCTCAGCAAGAGCCTGACCCGACGGTGCCTGAATCGCCTGCGCGGACCGGTTTGAACGGTCGTCCCTGCCGAGCCGTCAGCGTGCGGCCCGGCCGGAGTTCCGTGCCGCCGGTGCTGCCGGCGCGTCCCCGAAGTCCGGGATGCGGAGGCGTTCGCCGTCGCGGAGGGCGGACTCGTGGGCGACGATGCCGGGGAGCGTGTAGCGGGCGGCGGCCCAGGCGTTGACCGGTGGCTGGACGCCGGTGGCGACGGCGGTCACGAAGTCGTCGACGAGGAAGTGGTGGCTGCCTTCGTGCCCGTTGGGCAGCTGGTCGAACGCGCGCGGCAGGCGTGCCCGGTCGTGCACGGGCGCCGAGCCGGAGGTGAACGCGTCGCGCAGGGCCGGGGCGATGTGCTCAAGGGACGGGTCGTCGGGTGCCAACGTCGCCTTGGGCTGGAGGAGTTCGCTGATGTCCTCGACGCCCTTGCGGTCCTGCCACAGGCTGACGGTGGCCAGCTGCTCCATGCTGCCCTCGGTGCCGAAGAACCGGAATCGCGACTCACGGATATGGCAGGGGTACCCCACCCGCCGGAACTCGTTCGTACGGAACGACCCGCCGCCCGCCACCTCGAAGAGCGCCGTCGCATTGGACAGGTCGTTGTCGAACTGGCTGATCCCCTTGTCGAAGACGCCGTCGCCGCGGTCGTCGCGTACACCCACCGCGGACACGCTCGTGGCATGGGTCTGCCAGGCGCCGAGCACGCCGCCCACCGAGTGCGTCGGGTAGAGCAGCGGCGGATAGCTCGCGGTGGCCTTCCAGTTGGGCCCGCCGCTGTACTGGTACGCCTCGTAGAAGCCGAGGTCCATGTCGTGGACGTAGTCTCCCTCGGCGTAGAAGAGCCGGCCGAAGGCGCCCTCGGCGATCTGGTTGCGGGCGTGCACGGTGGCCGGGTTGTACTGGCTGGTCTCGCCCATCATGTACGTCAGCCCGGTCTCCCGTACGGCCTCGATGACCGCGGCGATCTCCTCCTCCGTGATCGCCATGGGCACCGCCGAGTAGACGTGCTTGCCGGCCCGCAGCGCCTGCACGACCAGCGGGCCGTGCGTCCAGCGCTGCGTGAAGACGGCCACGGCGTCCACGTCGGGCGAGCGCAGCATGGCGTCGTACGTGTCGAAGGTGCCGCTCAACTTCTCTGCGGCGACGAGTTGGTGGGCGCGCTGCGCGATCAGGTCGGTGACGTACACGTCGCCGACGCCGGGATGCGCGCGGAACAGCTTGGCGAACTGACCGGAGAACTGTCCGGCGCCGACGATGCCGAGAGAGAACGTCATCAGGGTCTTCCTTCGTGTGATGTCGATTCGGGTCACTGAGCGGGTCACTGTGCGGGTCACTGCGAAAGCAGCAGGTTGATCTGGTCGTTGGTGCGGTCGAGGGTGTCGACGGGCGCGCCGTTGGCGTAGATGTCCTGCATGGCGGGGCGCATCAAGCCGTGCACGTCGGCCCCGAAGTTGGTGACGGGGAAGGGGAACGTGGCCTTCTCGGCCACAGGTTCGGTGAAGGCGTCGACGTCGATCCCGTCCTTCGCGTACGCCTTGACGGCCGTGTCCGTGCCGTCCTGGGTGGCGGGAAACACGACGCCGCTGCGCCCCACGGTGCGCTGGCAGTCCGGCGAGGCGAGGTGGGCGACCCACTTCGCGGCGCCCTTCTTGTTGCGGGCGTTCTTGGTGATG
Organism: Streptomyces solicavernae; assembly: GCF_029968095.1. Classification (GTDB taxonomy): domain Bacteria; phylum Actinomycetota; class Actinomycetes; order Streptomycetales; family Streptomycetaceae; genus Streptomyces; species Streptomyces solicavernae. The sequence goes on from NZ_JASCIR010000013.1 coordinate 155,309, forward strand.
GAGTCGGCGAGGCCGTTCATCATGGTGGCGCGCTTGCCGGTGGGTCCGACGGGCGTGCGGGCCGTGCCGACGTCGATGCCCTGGAGGCCGTAGAACGTCTGGATCATCCACGAGCCGTGGAGCGCGGTCGCGGCCTTGCCCGAACCGAACTGCACCTCGGGGCCGTTGGTCTCGGAGAACTCCTTCTGGGGCGGTAGGTAGCCCTTCTCGGCGAGGCCGAAGTACCAGTCGACGGTGTCCTTGAAGCGGGGGTCGTCGTAGCGGTAGCGGGTGCCCCACGCCTTCTTGTCGGTGTAGTGCCAGCCCGTGGAGGCGGCGAAGGAGCTCCATTGGGTCTGGCCGTCGCTGTCCCCGGCGTCGTTGGTGGCCAGGCCGTAGACCTTGACGCGGCTCGGGTCAAAGCCTTTCTCGTCGCCGCGCCTGCCGTTCTCGTCGACGGTGAGGCGCGCGATGGCCTTCTCGAAGGTGCCGCCGTCCTTCGGGTTCCAGGTGAGGTGGTTCAGCTCCTCGGCGCTCAGGCCGGCCTCGCGGGCCATCTTCTTGTTGTAGAAGAGGGCGACGGTGTCCCAGTCCTTCGGCGCACCGTAGCGGTGTCCGTCCTGGCCGATCCAGGCGGAGGCGAGACCGGGCTGGTAGTCGGAGTCCTTGATCTTGTTCGTGTACGGCAACTCGTCCAGCGGAGCCAGCACGTTGAGGTCTGCGAACTGGGCGAACTTCGATACGTGATCGGTGAACACATCGGGCTGGGTGCCGGCGATGAAGCTCGCGGTGAGTTTGGTCCAGTAATCGTTCCACCCCATCTGCGTGATCTGCACGTCAAGGCCGGGGTTCCGCTTCTCGAAGTCCTTCGCGCAGGCCTCGTACGCGGGGAGCTGGTTGGCGTCCCACAGCCAGTACGTGACCGTGCGGGAGGCGGCTCGGGTCGCGTCACCGGACGCGCAGCCGGAGACGAGGGCGAGGGCCAGGGCCCCGGTGAATGCGGTGACGGCTCGCGATCGCATCTGCGTTCCTCTCCTACTTGATGCCGGTGAAGCCGATGGAGTTGACGATGCGTCGCGCGCAGCAGCCGAAGAGCAGCAGCATCGGCAGCGCGGCCACGAGCGTCGCCGCCATCAGGCCCGACCAGTCGGTGCCCGCCTGCGGGGTCTGCGAACGGAACACGCTGAGCGCGACGGTGAGGACGCGTGAGCTGTCGCTCGACGACACCATCAGCGGCCAGAAGTAGTCGTTCCAGGCCGTGATGTACGTCAGAACGGCCAGCGTGGTCACGGGAGTCGAGGCCATCGGCAGCAGCACGCGGAAGAAGATCCGCACCTTTCCTGCCCCGTCGAGGAGAGCGGCCTCCTCCACCTCGCGCGGCACGTTCCGGAAGAACTGCCTCAGGAAGAACACGGCGAACGGCGTCATGAACATGGTGGGCAGCGCGATGCCCCACAGGGAGTCGATCAGGCCCAGCTCCTTCACCAGGACGAAGTTCGGCAGCAGTGTGAAGATCGCCGGAACCATGAGCCCGGCCAGGAACAGCCCGAACACCCGGTCCCGGCCGCGCCAGCGCAGCCGGGCGAAGGCGTACGCGGCCATCGAGGAGAACAGCAGCTGGCAGACCGTGATGAGGGTCGACACGAACACCGAGTTGAGGAGGTAGCGCCAGAAGTCGATGGAGGTGCCCGAACCGCCTTGCGCCAGCGCCTCCTTGGTGGACTGCAGGCCGAAGACCCGGGCGAAGCCGCCCGTGGTGACGTCGGCGGGCAGGGGTGCCGAAGGATTCGCGGTGAGGGCGGCGTTCGACGACAGGGCGGTGCGCAGCATCCAGTAGAACGGCAGCAGGGTGATGACGACGATCGCGATCATCACGGCCCAGGCCAGGACACGGCCGGGCGAGGGCAGGCGCCGGGCGCGGGGCGGCGAGGCGGTGGTCACGGCGGCCATACGGTGGCTCCTTTCCGGGGCGGACGGGACGTGGGGGCATGGAGGGGAGGGGGACAGGCCCTAGCCGAGGTCGGTGTGGCCCGCGCGGGTCATCCGGTACTGGACGACGGTGATCAAGCTGAGGACGGCCAGGAGCGCCACGGACATCGCGGAGGCGTACCCGAACTGGAAGCGTCCGAAAGCGGAGTTGTAGATGTAGAGCTGCAGGACGTTGGTGGCGTTCGCGGGGCCGCCGAGGGTGGTCACGGCGACGGTGTCGAAGACCTGGAACGACCCGATGACCGTCATGATGAGGACGACGGCCAGGACCGGCCGCAGCAACGGCAGCGTGACCCGCCAGAACATCCGCCACTCGCTCGCGCCGTCCACCTTCGCCGCGTCGTAGACGTCGCCCGGTATCGCCTGGAGGCCCGCGAACAACAGCAGTGCCGTGTACCCGACGTGTCGCCACACGTTGATCAGGGCGATCGTGGGGACGGCCCAGGCCTCGTCGGTGAGGAACGGGATGTGGTCGAAGCCGAACGCGCCGATGATCTGGTTGCCGATGCCGAGCTGGGTGTCGAGCATCCACAGCCAGATGATGCCGGCGACCACGTTCGACACGAGGTACGGGGCGAGCACCACCGACCGCAGCAGCGCCGAGCGCGTCAGGCGCTGCATGAGCACCGCAAGGGCGAGCGCGGCCACCGTCTGTACCCCGATGTTGACGACCACGTACTCGACAGTCACGGCCAACGAGTCCCAGAAGACGGGGTCGTTGACCATCCGCACGTAGTTGTCGAGCCCGGCCCACCGCGGTGGCGTCAGCAGGTTGAACTGCGTGAAGCTCAGATAGATCCCGCGCAGCGTCGGCCACAGCAGGAACACGAGGAAGCCGAGCAGGGCAGGTGCGATGAAGGCCGCGGCCAGGGCCCCGTCACCGCGACGCCGCGGGCGGCGGCGCAGCGGGCGGGTGACGACGGACTCGGCTGTGCTCAGGGGTGGGCTGGCAGTTGAGGCGACGGTCATGCGCGGCTCCCTCGTCGGCGACTCGGCTCGCCACATACTTTCGTCGCGGAATTATTCTGCCGTCAATAGGCTGGCGATGATCGATCCTGGCAAGGGGCTGACGGCTCCTAGTCAGTCGGTCCCCAGATATATACTTCCGCCATGGAATGAATCATGATGGGGGCTGACGTAGCTCCGCCGGTGGACGTCATACACGAGGAGGTCGAGGTGTCGAGCAGCGCAGCCACGCCGAACTGGCGCCCGCTGAGCCCTGGAGAGCGCGCCGTGGCGATCGCGATCCTCACGCACGGTCCGCTCTCCCGCAGCGAACTGGCCAAGCGGCTCGACCTGTCGGCCGGCAGCCTGACCCGGCTCACGAAGCCTCTGATCGAGTCGGGGCTGCTGGTCGACGCGGGTTCCGGGCCGGAGGAGCCCGCGCCCGCGCCCTCCGCAGTGACCGGAGCGACCGGGGCGACGGGGGCGACGGGGACGACCGGCGCGAGCGGCGGTGTCACCGCCCGCCAGGGCAGACCGACCAGACCCCTCGACATAGTCGCCGGAGCCCAGCACTTCGCCGGATTCAAGGTCACCGCCGACGCGGTGTACGGCGTGGTCACCACCCTGAGAAGCGAGGTGGTGGCCCGACGGCTCGCGGCGGTCGGCAACCGTGACCCCGAGGCGGTGGTCGACCAGATCGCCGTCATGGCCCGCGAGTTCAAGGAGGAATTCCCCCGGCTCGCCGGTGCCGGCATCGGCGTGGGCGGGCAGGTCCGCGACCGTTCCCTGGTGGTCGAGAACGCCTTCCTGGACTGGGAGGAGGTGCCGCTCGCCGCGATGGTCGAGGAGCGCATCGCCCTGCCGGTCGTCGTCGACAACGACGGGGCGGCCCTGATCGAAGCCGAGGCCTGGTTCGGTGCGGGCCGCGGCCTCGACCGCTTCGCCGTCCTCACCATCGGCGCGGGCTTCGGCTACGGCCTGGTGCTCGACGGGAAGCTCGTCCGCACCCGGGAGAGCGGCAAGCGGTGGATCATCGACCCCTATGGCCCCTTCGACAGGAACGGCGAACGAGGCACTGCCGAGGGCCTGTTGACCATCCCGGCCATCTGCTCCCAGATCCAGGCGGCCACGGGAGACGAGCGGACGTACGCCGAGATCCTCGACGCCGCGGCCGCCGGGGAACCGCTGCCGCACCGCATCGTGCACCAGTCGGCCAGGGCGCTCGGCACTCTCGTCGCCCAGATCGCCAACCACGCCATCCCGGAGAAGATCCTGCTCGCCGGGGAGGGAGTCGGCCTCGTGGACGTCGCGGGCGGCACGGTCCGCGAGGCCATCGACGCCAACCGCCACCCGTCGGCCGACCCGGTCGTCCTGGAGACCAAGGTCTCCGACTTCCACGAGTGGGCCCGCGGCGCGGCGGTCCTGGCCATCCAGGTCCTCGTCCTCGGGGCGCGCAAAGATCGGGGAGATGTCCCCCAGCGCTGAACCCTGACTGTTCGCCGTACCCACGGGCCGGGCCTCGGGGGATGGGGGGCGCCCCAGACCGCACCCGAGGGAGCGGCGAGGGGCCTGTGCGGCGGGGGCGAGTGTCCTGTGGCGGAGGGCGACCTCAAGTGCTGCACGGGCTGCCCATCGCAGGATCTGCCGGACGGCTTCGGCCCGTAGGCACCGCGGGGGTTGCCCCCTGTCCGGCCCACCGGAGGGGCCCGAGCCAGGCGCGGGGCGCCCCTGGTCACCCACTGCCCCGCCCCGAGTCCACCGTCGCCCTGGCCCTGACCGCGGCGGCGGGGTCCCAGCCCTGGTGGGGTACGGAGGCGAGCAGCAGCCGGGTGTACGGGGCCGAGGGGGCGCCGAGTGGTGCCTCAACACACACTGGCGAGCGTCGTCCCGGCTCTCGACGGCCCCTGAGAGCCGACTGCCGAGAAGTCGGGACCCCGCTCCCGGAGTGCGGCTCCCCCGGGGAAGCCGGACGATGAATTCAACGAGCGGAGTTGCCGTGAGCGAGGAAAATCCACCCCGGGCCACAGGCGATCTTGTCGTGCTGAGCGACGTCAACAAGCACTTCGGCGCGCTCCATGTCCTCCAGAGCATCGACCTGACCATCGCCCGGGGTGAGGTCGTCGTCGTCATCGGGCCGTCCGGGGGCGGGAAATCCACGCTGTGCCGCGCCATCAACCGGCTGGAGACCATCGACTCCGGTGAGATCGTCATCGACGGAAAGCCCCTGCCCGCCGAGGGCCGCGAGCTGGCCGCGCTGCGGGCCGATGTGGGCATGGTCTTCCAGTCCTTCAACCTCTTCGCGCACAAGACCGTTCTGGACAACGTGACGCTCGGCCAGGTCAAGGTCCGCAAGAAGGACAAGAAGGCCGCCGACGAGCGGGCCCGCCGGCTGCTCGACCGGGTGGGGGTCGCCTCCCAGGCGGAGAAGTACCCCGCGCAGCTCTCCGGCGGCCAGCAGCAGCGCGTCGCGATCGCCCGCGCCCTCGCCATGGACCCGAAGATCATGCTCTTCGACGAGCCGACCTCCGCGCTCGACCCCGAGATGATCAACGAGGTTCTTGAGGTGATGCGGCAACTCGCCCGTGACGGCATGACCATGGTCGTCGTGACCCACGAAATGGGGTTCGCCCGTTCGGCCGCCAACCGTGTGGTGTTCATGGCGGACGGCCGCATCGTGGAGGAGACGACACCCGCCCGGTTCTTCAGCAATCCGAGCAGCGAGCGGGCCAAGGACTTTCTGTCGAAGATCCTGCACCACTGATCCGGGGGCCTTGAGTACTAGGAACGATCACCATGAAACTCCATAAAGTCACCGTCGCGGCTGCCACCGCGCTCGTGCTGTCCCTGACCGCCGTCGGCTGCGGCACGGACGACGGCAACGACGCGAGCTCGGGCGACGAGAAGATCACCATCGGCATCAAGTTCGACCAGCCGGGCCTCGGCCTGAAGACCCCGGACGGCAAGTACACGGGCTTCGACGTGGACGTGGCCACGTACGTCGCGAAGGAGCTCGGACATGAGCCCGGCGACATCGTGTGGAAGCAAGCCAAGAGCGCCGACCGCGAGACGCTGCTCCAGCGCGGCGACGTCGACTTCATCGCCGCCTCGTACTCGATCACCCCCGAGCGCGAACAGAAGGTCGACTTCGCCGGCCCCTACCTCCTGGCACACCAGGACGTCCTGATCCGGGCCGACGACAACAGCATCACGAAGCCCGAGGACCTCAACAACAAGAAGCTCTGCTCGGTCACCGGCTCCACCTCGGCGCAGAACGTCAAGGAAGAGATCGCGCCCGAGGCTCAGCTGCAGGAGTACGGCGGCTACTCGGAGTGCCTGACCGGTCTGGAGAACAAGGTCATCGACGCCCTGACCACCGATGACTCGATCCTCGCCGGCTATGCCGCGCAGCCCGAGTTCAAGGGCAAGTTCAAGCTCGGCGGCTTCAAGCTGAGCAACGAGAACTATGGCATCGGCGTCGCCCAGGGCAGCGATCTCAAGGCGCAGATCAACACCGCCCTGGAGAAGATGGTCGAGGACGGCTCCTGGGACGCGGCCGTCGAGAAGAACTTCGGCCCGGCCGGCTACAAGAACGAGCCCGCCCCGAAGATCGGCGTCATCGTCGACTGAAGCAGGCGCCCACGGTGCCCCACGGCCCCCCACGGTGCCCCCGGCCCCCACGGTGCCCCACGGCGCGCCGCCCGCCCGCGAGCGGCGCGCCTCGCCCTTCACGCACGCGGAAGGCCGACCGTGTTCGACTTTCTCAAGGGTTACGACCTCCTGGCTGCCTTCTGGGTGACAGTGCAGCTCACCTTCTACTCCGCCGTCGGCTCCCTGATCTGGGGCACGGTCCTCGCCGCCATGAGGGTCAGCCCCGTGCCCCTGATGCGGGCCTTCGGCACCGCCTACGTCAACGTGGTCCGCAACATCCCGCTCACCGTGGTCATCGTCTTCACCTCGCTCGGCCTGTTCCAGACCCTCGGAGTCACGCTCGGCGCCGACGACTTCACGACGATCAACTTCCGGCTCGCCGTGCTCGGCCTGACCGCCTACACCTCGTCGTTCGTCTGCGAGGCGCTGCGCTCCGGCATCAACACGGTGCCCGTCGGCCAGACCGAGGCGGCGCGTGCCATCGGCCTGAACTTCCCGCAGGTGCTGCGGCTCATCGTCCTTCCCCAGGCGTTCCGTTCCGTGGTCGGCCCGCTGGCGAGCGTACTGATCGCCCTGACCAAGAACACCACGGTGGCCGCCGCGATCGGGGTCGCCGAGGCGGCGGCGCTGATGCGGGTGATGATCGAGAACGAGGCCCAACTCATCCTCATCTCCGCCATCTTCGCGTTCGGATTCATCTGCCTCACCCTCCCGAGCGGGCTCCTCCTCGGCTGGGTGAGCAAGAAGGTGTCGGTGCGGCGATGAGCTCGCAGTCCGTCCTGTACGACGTTCCGGGGCCGCGTGCCAGAAGGCGCAATGCGCTGCTGACGGTGGTGTTCCTGGCCGCGCTCGCCGCGATGGTCTGGTGGGTGGTGCAGAGCCTCGCCGACAAGAACCAGCTGGAGTGGGTCAAGTGGCAGCCCTTCTTCACGGATTCCCGCTCCTGGTCCACGTACCTCCTGCCGGGCCTTGAGAACACGCTCATCGCCGCTGCACTGGCCATGGTCATCGCGCTGCCGCTCGGAGCGCTGTTCGGCATCGCCCGGCTCTCCGACCACTGGTGGATGCGGGGCACGGCCGGCCTGGTCGTGGAGTTCTTCCGCGCCATCCCGGTGCTGATCCTGATGCTCTTCGCGAACGCGGCGTACTCCGAGTTCACCGACATCAGCCCCGACAGCCGGCCGCTGTACGCCGTGGTCACCGGTCTCGTCCTCTACAACGCCTCCGTGCTCGCGGAGATCGTACGAGCCGGAATCCTGTCCCTTCCCCGGGGCCAGACCGACGCGGCGAAGGCGATCGGCATGCGCAAGAACCAGGTCATGCGCCATGTGCTGCTGCCGCAGTCGATCACGTCGATGCTCCCGGCGATCGTCAGCCAGCTGGTGGTGATCGTGAAGGACACCGCCCTGGGCGGGGCGCTGCTCGGCTTCTCCGAACTTCTCGCGTCGGTCCGCCCGATGAGCGCGAACTACGGCGCGAACACCATTGCCAGCTTCACTGTGGTCGCGGTGGTCTTCGTCGTACTGAACTTCGCGCTCACCTCCTTCGCGAGCTGGCTGGAGGGCAGGCTGAGGCGAGGCAAGAGGACCACCGGCGCGGTGGTCGGCGCGGACGCGGTCGACCAGCTGGCGACACCGGGCGAGCACGTCGGCCGTGACGAGCTGGATGAGTGAGTCCGATGTCTGCACCGGCCGCGACCGTGGCGAACGGGCCCCGGGCGGGGACCGGCCCCCACCCGTGGACAGTCCCCGCACCTCCGAGTACCTTAACGATCGTTCGACTGATGCGAGATCCAGGTCACACCAGGTGTGAGGAGAGGTTTCCGTGCGTCGTACGGTGTTCAGCGAGGACCATGAGGCGTTTCGCGTGACCTTGCGGGACTTCATCGCCAAGGAGGTCGTTCCGGTCCACCACGCGTGGGAGGAGCAGGGGCATCCGCCGCGCGACTTCTACCGCAGGCTCGGTGAGCTGGGGGTGCTCGGCGTCCAGGTGCCCGCGGAGTTCGGGGGTGCGGGGGAGGCCAGCTTCAAGTTCGCGGCGGTCGTCGGTGAGGAGACGGCGCGCGCGGGGGTGTCCCTCGGCAACTACTCGGTGCACACCCATCTGATCCTGCCGTACCTCCTGAAGTACGCGACCGAGGAGCAGCAGCGGCGCTGGCTGCCCGGGTTCGTGACCGGCGATCTCATGACCGCGATCGCGATGACGGAGCCCGGCACCGGCTCCGACCTCGCCAACATCCGCACCAGGGCCGAGCTGTCGGCGGACGGCACGCACTATGTCCTCAACGGTGCCAAGACGTTCATCACCGGCGGCGCCCTCGCCGACCTGGTGCTCGTCGTCGCCCGCACCACCCCGTACGACCCGGACGACCGCCGCGCCGGACTGTCGATCCTCTGCGTGGAGTCCGCGAGCGAGGGCTTCGCGGTCGGCCGCAAGCTGCAGAAGATCGGCCTGAAGGCGTCCGACACGGCCGAACTGTCCTTCGCCGACGTCAAGGTGCCCGTCGGGAACCTGCTCGGCGAGGAGGGCGCCGGCTTCTCGTACCTCTCGCACAACCTCGCGCAGGAGCGGCTGACCATCGCGCTGAACGCCACCGCCACGGCTGCCGCCGCCCTGCGCTTCGCCACCGAGTACGTCAAGGACCGTACGGTCTTCGGCCGGCCGGTCGCGCACTTCCAGAACACCAAGTTCGTGCTCGCCGAGTGCGCCACCGACGCCGAGGCCGCGCAGCTCATGGCGGACCGCGCCCTGGAGCTGCACGACGCGGGCGAGCTGACCGTCGCCGACGCGGCCAAGGCCAAGCTGTTCTGCACCGAGACCGCGGGCCGCGTCATCGACAAGTGCCTTCAGCTGCACGGGGGTTACGGGTACATCACCGAGTACCCCATCGCCCGCCTCTATGCCGACACCCGTGTCTCGCGCATCTACGGCGGCACCAACGAGGTCATGAAGACCATCATCGCGAAGTCCCTCGGGCTCTGAGCGTCCCGGCCTTCCGTTCCCGTCCGTTCCCGCGCCCCCGCGCCCCCGCGCCCCCGCGCCCCCGAGCCCCCGCGTCCGTTCCCGCGCCCGTCCACCGACAGGAGTTCCCTCATGCGTGACGCAGTCATCGTGGGCATGCCGCAGCCCTGACCTCGTACGAAGCCTTCTCGGCGTCAACTACCTGTGACGGAGGGATCCCATGTATCCAGGTGCCCATCTCGCGACGGACCCGCACCGCGCCGCCGTCGTCATGGCCGCGTCGGGTGACCGGCTGACCTACGCCGAGCTGGAGGAGCGCTCCGTACGCCTGGCCCATGTGCTGCACACGGCGGGGCTGCGCCGCGGCGATGTGGTCGCGTTGCTGACCGACAACTCGGTCCGCGCGTACGAGGTGTACTGGGCCGCGGTCCGGTCGGGCCTGTACATCACCCTCGTCAACAGCCACCTCGGCGCGTCCGAGGTGGCCTACATCGTCGGGGACTCCGGCGCCGCCGCGCTGGTGGTGTCGCACGCGCTCGCCGGTCTGGCGGAGGAGGTGCGCGACCACACCCCCGCGGTGCGGCTCCGGCTGGCCTACGGCGGCCCCGTCGACGGGTACGAGGAGTACGACGCCGCCCTGGCCGCCGCCTCCGCCGAGCCGCCCGCCGACCAGCCCCGGGGCGCCGACCTGCTCTACTCCTCGGGAACGACCGGCCGGCCCAAGGGAATCCGCCCGGAGCTGCCGGACCGCCAGGTGGGGGAGCCCGGCGACGCCCTGGTCGAACTCCTGCGGACGTTCTACGGGTTCGACCGCGACACGGTCTACCTGTCCCCGGCGCCGGTGTACCACGCCGCACCTCTCCGGTACGGGGCCTGCGTACACGCGCTCGGCGGCACCGTCGTGATGATGGAACGCTTCGACGCCGAGGGCGCGTTGGCGGCGATCGAGCGCCACCGGGTGACGCACAGCCAGTGGGTGCCGACCATGTTCATCCGGATGCTGCGGCTCCCGGAGAAGACGCGCACCGCGTACGACCTCTCCAGCCACCGGGCGGCCGTGCACGCCGCCGCCCCCTGCCCGCCCGACGTCAAGCACGCGATGCTCGACTGGTGGGGTCCGGTCCTCTACGAGTACTACGCCTCGACCGAAGGCATCGGCATGACGTTCATCACCTCCGAGGAGTGGCTCGGCCGGCCCGGATCGGTGGGCCGGGCCCTGCTCGGGGAGCTGCGCATCTGCGACGAGGAGGGGCGGACGCTGCCCGCCGGGGAGACCGGCACGATCTACTTCGCGCGCGAGGAGGCCCAGTTCGCCTACCTGGGGGACGCCGAGAAGACCGCGGCCGCGCACCACCCGGACCATCCGACCTGGGCGACCGTCGGCGACGTCGGCCATGTCGACGACGACGGCTACCTGTTCCTCACCGACCGCAAAGCGTTCATGATCATCTCGGGTGGGGTGAACATCTACCCGCAGGAGGTGGAGGGTGTGCTCGCCCTGCATCCCGATGTCGTCGACGTCGCGGTGATCGGCGTGCCGGACCCCGAGATGGGCGACTCGGTCAAGGCGGTCGTCCAGGCCTCGCCCGACGCCCTTCCCGGTCCGGAACTGGAGCGGCAGCTCATCGAGTACGTCCGCTCCCGCATCGCGCACTACAAGGCCCCGCGCAGCGTCGACTTCGTCGACGAACTCCCGCGCACGCCCACCGGAAAGCTGGTCAAGGGCACGCTCAAGGCGCGCTACGGCGCTACGTGAAGCGACCGGGTCCGTTCAGAATCCGTTCGGGAAGGGCCGCCGGGCCCCGCCCTGGGCATGCCGGGCCTTGCCCTGGGCAACCTCACCCGACGGCCCATTCACCCGTGAACACCGGCTCCCCCTTCTCCCGGAACGCCGCCAACGCCGCGGGCGCGTCCGCGGTCGCGAAGTTGACCGACTGGGCGCGCGCCTCGCTCGCCAGCGCGTCCCGCAGCGTACGGTCCGCGCTGGCCGACTTCCTGCTCTCCCAGAACGGCTCGAACGGTACGACGTGGCCGAGGTCCTGCCCGCCCACGAGTACCGCTTCCGCCGCCTCGACCAGCGTCTCGTCCAGATGGCGCAGCACCACACCGAACGCCTCGCGGAGACCTGCGCCGCCGTCCGCGGAGCCCCCGGCACCACCGGCTGGGAGCTCGCCGCCCGTCTCGAATGGTCCCGCCCCTGGGGGCAGTTCGGCATCCAGCAGCGACGCTTCGCCCTGGGCGAGACCCTGGCCCACCTCAAGCTCCTCGCGGCCCGCGGCGAGGTCGTCGAGAGCGGGCGCGAGCCGGCCCGGTGGTTCCCTGCGGAGTCCATGAGCGGATGAGGGAGGGCGGCTGCCGACGGCTCTCCTCGCACGCGGAGCCCCCCGCCGTTGTCCGATGCCCGAGGCCCCGCGACCGCCCCGTCGAGGGGAGCAGTCGGGCAGAGGCCGCCGTCGCCGAACTGCTGGAGAACCGGGTGGCGTTCCGGAACCGGGTCCGTCTGCGCTGAACACGGCCCCGTGCCCGGCACCCGGCCGTGCTCGCGGCCGCGTGGCCACCGCGACGACGGCGGCCGCACACCGGCGCCTGAGGTGTTCAGCAGATGTCGATGGCAGCCGTGAAGTCGCTCCAGCAGGTCAGCGGCCTTGCGACGCTCTCTTCGGCCGGTGCCGCGACTGCCTGCCCGGACTGCGGTACGGCGGACCGATCCTGGGGTACCGCGGCCGGGATCACGAACGCGACCGTGCCGAGCACGGCCGCACCCAGCAGGCCCCTGCGGATCTTGCTCTTCATGCCTCACCCCTCTGTCTACGGCGCGGTGTTGCCGCAGCGCACTCTGCGCGGCACCAGGAAACACGCCGCTGCCGCGCGGAGGGAAGACCCTTCGGGCAGGGCCGAAGGGTCTTCCCTCCGTGGCCGTGTGGCACAGGGGGCGTGTGCGGAGGGCGGGGTGGGTCAGGCGTTGATCTTGGTCTTCGGGTCGGTGGTGTCCTCGGGCTTGGGCTGGGGGTTGGTGGTGGGGGTGGTGCGGGGGCGGCGGCGTTCGCGG
>NZ_JASCIR010000014.1 GCF_029968095.1 Streptomyces solicavernae
GTACTTGGGTGATTCGGGCGTGCGGCGAGTGGGGGTACCCCCGGCCGGAGGCTGGGGGAGCGTGCCAGACGTCGTGGACCCGCGAAGATCCGCCGGACAGGCCCTAGGGTGCCGTTTCATGGTCCACGTACTGAGCAGCCGCACCCTTCTGCGCCCCGTCGACCCCGAGCGGAGCCGCACCTTCTACGGGCGGACCCTCGGGCTCGGCATCTACCGCGAGTTCGGCACCGGGCCGGAGCGCGGCACCGTCTACTTCCTGGGCGGCGGCTTCCTGGAGCTGTCCGGGCGGGCGGACCGGGCGCCGTCGCCGGGGATCAGGCTCTGGCTGCAGGTCGCCGACGTCGCCGCGGCCCACGGCGAACTGCGGGCGGGCGGCGTCGAAGTGGTGCGGGAACCGCGTCAGGAACCCTGGGGCCTCATCGAGATGTGGATCAAGGACCCCGACGGCAACGACATCGTCCTCGTCGAGGTACCCGCCGACCACCCGCTGCGCTACCGCCCTTGACGTACGGCCCGTAACGCCACGTACCGCCCGCACCATCACGTACCCCCCACAACCCCCGCAGCCCTGCTCCCCCACTCCCCCGGAGCGCCCGCACGCGCCCCCCTGTGCCACAGCGCACACCCCGATCCGTGCAACCCCGAGACGAGGCCGGAGCGTCCCTGATTCGACCCTGATTCCCAGCCCAGAGACGCCCCTCGGTCACCACGGGGAGCGATCGGCCACTTATGCTGACCGCTCCCGTTAGTACCGAGACCGCATCGAGAGTCTGGGCTGTACGTCGACCATGGAGCTCACATTGAGGGCGAATCTCCGATCCCGCATCGCCGCTCGGCTGGGGCGCAAGTACCTGGCCAGGATCAAGAAACACGGCATCGGATCGTCCACGATCTCGCTCCTGCCCGAGCAACTCCTGATGCCGCTGCGCCGCGAGGGACTCGACCCGGCGCCACAGCTCATCAGAGCCCAGGACGAGGCGCCCATCTCCAAGGTGCCGCTGCCGTTCGGCATGGACGCCTGGGTCGTCACGGGGCACGAGGAGGTGAAGGCGGTCCTCGGCGCGACCGACGGATTCAGCACCGACTTCACCAACCTCGCGGGCAACGCGGGCGTGCTGGAGGAGCAGAACCCCGGCGGACTCGGCTTCGCGGACCCGCCGGTGCACACGCGGCTGCGCAAGATACTCACCCCGGAGTTCACCATGCGCCGCCTGCGCAGGCTGACTCCGCGGATCGACGAAATCGTCAACGACTGCCTGGACTCGATGGAGCGCAGCCCGGACCCGGTCGACCTCGTGCAGTCCTTCGCCCTGCCGATCCCGTCGCTCACGATCTGCGAACTGCTCGGCGTCCCTTACGAGGACCGGCATGACTTCCAGCAGCTGAGCATGGCCCGCTTCGACCTGTCCGACGGCGCGATAGCGCCCTTCGGCCACACCTCCGCCTCGCTCGACTACTTCCGCGACGTAGTGAAGAAGCAGCGCGAGAAGCCCGGTGACGGACTGCTCGGCATGATCGTCCGCGAGCACGGCGACACGGTCGGCGACGAGGAGCTGGCCGGCCTCGCCGACGGCGTCCTGACCGGCGGTTTCGAGACCACCGCGAGCATGCTGGCGCTCGGTTCCCTGGTGCTCCTGCAGGATCCGCGGGCCTTCGCCCGGGTCCGGGACGAGGACGCGGCGGCGGCGCCGTTCGTCGAGGAGGCGCTGCGCTATCTGACCGTGGTGCAGCTGGCGTTCCCGCGGTTCGCGAAGGAGGACATCGAGATAGCCGGGGTGCACATCCCCAAGGGCGACATGATGTTGTGCTCCCTCAGCGGCGCCAACCGCGACCCGCGCTTCACCGGCGGCGACCGCGGCGCCTTTGACGCGGACCGCAGGGCCGGCGGCCACCTCGCCTTCGGCTACGGCATCCACCGCTGCATCGGCGCCGAACTGGCCCGCATGGAACTGCGCGCCGCCTACCCGGCCCTGCTGCGCCGCTTCCCCGAGATGAAGCTGGCCGTCTCACCGGACGAACTCGCCTTCCGCAAGCTGTCCATCGTGTACGGCGTGGAGTCCCTGCCGGTCCATCTGCGCTGACGCTTCCTTCGCGCCCCCCTCGCCCCCTGCGGGCCCCGCGCGTGCTCCCCGCGTACACCCGTGCGCCCGCTTCGGCACGGCCCCGCCGGGCATCGACGTATCGACACGGACATGTGCCGACACGTCGACGGTGACGGAGGGGGAGGTGTGCCGTGCACGGATCGGCACTGGCCGGGTGGCTGCTCGTCGCGCTGTGCACGGCGACCGGGGCGTACTGCCTGCTGCGGATGCGCAGCCCGGTCGCCGAAGAGCGCAGCGCGGCGGGCGGTGAGGCCCTGATGGGGTTCGGGATGGCGCTGATGGCCGTCCCGGCCGCGGTGTTCGGGCCGCCCGCATGGGTGTGGTGGGCGTACGGGACGGTGTTCGGCGCAGCCGCGGTGCGCGCGCTGTGGAAGGCGCGGGGGCACGCCCGCGGGCGGGGGCGCGCCCGAGGTCGGGGTCACGCCCGCGAGCGGGGTCACGCCCGCGGGCGGGGGGACGGGTGCGCGGGCGGGCCCGCGCACCACCTGCACCATCTCGTCGGCGCCCTCGCGATGGTCTACATGTCGGTGGCGATGGCCGCCGCGCCCGCCGGTGGTGCGGGGCACGCGGCGCATCCGGGGCCGGGCGGGTTTCCGCTGGTCACCGGGGTGCTGTTGCTGTACTTCGCCGGGTACGTGCTGCGGACCGGGGTGCGGCTGGTACCCGCGGCCGCGGGTGCCGGGCCCGTCGGCGCCGTGGCCTGGGGCGACCGGGCGGAGCTGGCGCTCGCCTGCCGCCTCGCCATGGGCATCGGGATGTTCGCGATGCTCCTGACGGTGTGAGCGCCGCACGCCCCGTACGAAATCCGCAGCGCGCTCTCACACCTACGAAATCCGTGGCGTGCGTCACTTGACGGCTCACCCCATACCCTCGGGTAGCCCGGCGCTCATAGGCTGGGGGACATGTTGGTCCCCGTCGCCCTGCTCATGCTCGGCGCGCTGACCGCCGCCGTGGGCCCCAGACTCCTTGCGCACGCCGAGTGGCCGGAGCGCGACCCCGTGGTCGCGCTGTGGGTGTGGCAGTGTGTGATCGCCACCGTGCTGCTGTGCTGTGCGCTGTCCATGACGCTGAGCGCCGCCGCCGCATGGCACGCCGTGCGAGGCCACCTCTTCGCACCCGCCCCGCAGGGCGTGGTCGAGGCGTACGCGCTGTCGGCCGCGGGCCCGTGGGCCGCCGCCACCGCGGTCACGCTCGCCCTCGGCGGGGTGTGGACCGCGGCGATGCTGAGCCGCGAGGTGTTCCGGGCGCGCGCCCGCCGGCGTTCGCGCCGGGCCGAACTCCTCGTACGCTCCCCGCTGCTGCCCGGCGAGGAGACCGGCACGGACCGGCTCGTCGTCCTGGAAGGTGAGCGTCCGGACGCCTGGTGGCTGCCCGGCACGGCGCCCCAACTCGTCATCACCACCGCCGCGTTGCGCCGCCTGAAGGGCCGTCAGCTCGATGCGGTGCTCGCCCACGAGCAGGGCCACGCGCAGGCCCGGCACGACTGGCTGCTGCACTGCTCGGCCGCGCTCGCCAACGGCTTTCCGCAAGTGCGGGTCTTCGCCGCGTTCCGCGACCAGATGCACCGGCTGGTGGAGCTGGCGGCCGACGACGTGGCCTCGCGCCGCTTCGGCCGCCTGACGATCGCGCTCGCCCTGGTCGAACTCAACGAGCACCGGGGCGTGTTCGGGCCCTGCCCCGCCACGGCGGCCGAAGTGCCGCAGCGCGTGCACCGCCTGCTCGCGCCGCTGCCGCGGCTCACCGCCGGCCGGCGCCTCCGCCTCACCGCGGCCGCCGCCCTGGTTCCGGTGATCCCGCTGCTCATCACGTTCGTCCCGGGCCTGAGCGCCCTCCGCTGACCACCCGGGCTCCCGTACGACGGCCGGGCGGGGCCGCGCGGGGCTGGCCCGTACCGGCGCGGATCGGCGAGGATCTTCGTATGCACTCCGCACCACGCCCCCACACGCCCCCGCCGAACTCCCCCTCGGCGCAAGGTCCGGCGCCGCTCTCCGACCGGGCCGGCCGGGTCGGCGTCGCCGTGCTCGGGGTGCTCAGCGCGCTGCTGCTCGGCGCGGTGGCCGTCGGCTGGGCGCCGCTGCTCGACGCCGACGCCTCCCTCGCACGCACCACCCACCGCTGGGCCGTCGCCGACCCCACGCTGACGCACGTCAACCGGATCTTCACCGACTGGGTCTGGGACACCTGGACGATGCGCGCCCTCTGCGCGGTCCTCGTCGGGTGGCTGTGGTGGCTCGGCGACCGGCGGCTCGCGGTGTGGGCGGGTGCGAGCTGCCTCCTCGCGTCGCTGCTGCAGCAGGCCCTGAAGGCGGTCGTCGGGCGGGAGCGGCCCAGCTGGCCCGACCCGGTGGACAGCGCGAACTTCGCGGCGTTCCCGTCCGGGCACGCGATGACGGCGACCGTCGTCGGCGGGCTCGTCCTGTGGGTCCTCGCCGTCCGCCGCGCGGGCCGCGCCCTGTGGACCACGGTGCTCGCCGTGACCGTGGTGTCGGTGGCGGGCGTCGGCTGGACCCGCGTCTGGCTCGGCGTGCACTGGCCTTCGGACGTCCTGGGCGGCTGGCTGTTCGGCGCGCTCCTGGTACTGCTGACGGCACTGGCCTACGGGCGGTCGGCGCGCGCCGGGCGGGCTTGAGCGGTCGGCGGGGGCGGGCTTGAGCGGTCGGCCGGGCGAGTTGAGCGGTCGGCCGGGCCGGTTGAGCGGGGGCGTGCCTGGTTCCCTCCTTGACCGGGCCGGCCGGGCGCGTCAAAGATCGGCACATGGCGGTCAAGGGCGTGCTGTTCGACTTCTCCGGAACCCTGTTGCGCATCGAGTCCACCGAGTCCTGGCTCCGCGCCACCCTGGACGCGTCCGAACTCGCCGTTTCCGAGGAGGAGTTCGTGCGGTTGGCCGCCGGCCTTGAGGCCGTCGGCGCGCTGCCCGGCGGCACCTCGCCCGGCACGGTCCCGGCGCATCTGGCGGAGCTGTGGGCCACCCGGGACGTGAGCGCCGAGCTGCACCGGGCCGCGTACACCGGCCTGTCCCGCGAGGTGGCGCTGCCCGCGCCCGGCCTCCACGAGGCGCTGTACGAACGGCACAGGACGCCCGCCGCCTGGCGCCCGTACCCGGACACGGCCGATGTCCTCGCCGCGCTCAAGGAGCGCGGTGTGCTCGTCGCGGTGGTCAGCAACATCGGCTGGGACCTGCGCCCCGTCTTCCGCGCCCACGGCCTGAACCGGTACGTCGACGCGTACGTCCTGTCGTACGAGCACGGCGTGCAGAAGCCCGATCCGCGGCTGTTCGCGGCGGCCTGCCGGGCGCTCGGAGTGGCGCCTGCGGACGCCCTGATGGTGGGCGACGACCGGCGTGCGGACGGGGGCGCGGCCCGGCTCGGCTGCGGTGTGCACTTCGTGGACCACCTGCCGGTGGAGCAGCGCCCGACGGGGCTTGAGCCGGTGCTCACGCTCCTTGACTGAGCCCGCGCGCCCGGCAGTTCAAGCCCGGTGCTACGGTCCCGGGATGATCGTCCGGACCAACGGCGCCTTCGGCAGCGGCAGGACGGCCCCGGTCGAGAACCTGCGCGGGCGGCTGCCTGAGGCACTGGCCTTTGACCCCGAGGACATCGGCCAGGTCCTCGGCCGCATCGTCGACGTGCCCACCGGGAACGTCCAGGACCTGCCGCTGTGGATGACGCTGGTCGACCCCCGGTACGGGCTGCTGCCCGGACAACGCCTGGTGGACGAGGCGTTGGGGCGCCTCGATGCCCGGGCCCCGGCGTGAGCGGCACGGGCGAGGACGCGCAAGGCTGGCCGGACCGGCCCGGTGACACCGCCCTCACGATCAAGGTGCCCGCGGCCGACCATCTCGTACGGGCCCCGTTCCCCGCACATGTCACGGTGCTCTACCCCTTTCTGCACGAGAGCCGCATCGACGCGGAGACGGACGCGCGGCTCGGCGCGCTCTTCGCCGGGCACGAGGCGTTCGACCTGACCTTCGCCGAGTTCGGCCGCTATCCGGGCGTGCTGTACCTGGACCCGTTTCCGCACGACCGGGTCGCCGCGCTCACCAAGCAGCTGATGGCCTGCTGGCCGGAGGCGCTGCCGTACCGCGGGATCTTCGGCGCGGCCGCCCTGGCCCCGCACCTGACCGTGGCCAACGACGCGGGCCCGGACACCTGGCGCTCCGCGTACGACGCGCTGGCGGCGGAGCTGTCCCCGCAACTGCCGCTGACCGCCGCCGTGCGGGCCGTCGACCTGATCGTCTGGGACGGCACCGCCTGGCGGGACCGGAAGGCGTACGAGCTGGGGCGCGAGGGCGTGGGCGTGGGCCTGGGCGTGGGCCCGGTAGCCGATTGACAACGCCGGATCGCCGGGCGGGACCGCCTACGACACCGGGTTCTCGATCAGCGTGACGCGGTTGCCGTCCGGGTCCTCGGCGGCGGCGAAGCGGACGCGCTGCGTGCCGGGCGTGACCGGGCCCGGGGTGATCTCGCGGGCCACGAGGTCGGCGAGGGCCTTGTCGAGGTCGTCGACGACGAGGTTCACCAGCGTGTGGCCGGCCTGCTCGGGCGACTGGAAGACCTGCAGCCAGGCGTACGGCGCGATGTGCCAGTCGGCGAGGCCGGGCATGGGGCGGGCGTCGGCGGCGCGGCCCAGGAGGCGTTCGTACCAGGCGACCGAGGCGTCGATGTCACGCACCGGGGCGACCGCGAGGACGTGGGTGAAAGTCATGAGCGCAACCTTTCGCGAGGAGGGTCACCCATGGCAGGGAGGTTCACTCATACCGACTCCCCCGGCCCGCGAGACTCATCGCCCCCGCCCCCGAGACTCATCGCTCCCGCTGCGGAGGCTGAGGCTCCATCGACATGCGGCGCCTGACCGCCCCTCCCTACACTGACCAGCACGCCGATATGGACGGAAATATCGGCACGTACGGCAAGGAGCCGCCTCCATGTCCAAGCGAGGGAACAAGCGCCGGGCCCGCAAGAAGAAGGGCGCCAACCACGGCAAGCGCCCCAACGCCTGAGCCACGCGCCGCGGCCCCCGTCCCGGCTGGACGGGGGCCGCGGCGCGTTCTCGTACGGGATGCGCCGACGGAACCGGCGAAACGGAACCGTCTCAGGTGCCAAAGTCAGCGGATCGGCAGGCCCGAGAGCGTGCGGGCGATGACCAGGCGCTGGATCTCGCTGGTGCCCTCGAAGATCGTGTAGATCGCGGCGTCGCGGTGCATCCGCTCCACCGGGTACTCGCGCGTGTAGCCGTTTCCGCCGAGGATCTGGATCGCCTGGGCGGTGACCTTCTTGGCGGTCTCGCTCGCGAACAGCTTGGACATCGAGCCCTCGGCGTTCTCGAACTTCTTGCCCGTGGTCGCCATCCAGGAGGCGCGCCAGACCAGGAGCCGGGAGGCGTCGACCTGGGTGGCCATGTCGGCGAGCTGGAAGGCGACGCCCTGGTTGTCGATGATCGGGCGGCCGAACTGCTCACGCGTCTTCGCGTACTCCAGGGCCTCCTCGTACGCCGCACGCGCGGTGCCGACCGCCATCGCGCCGACGGCCGGGCGGGACGCCTCGAAGGTGGCCATCGCGGCGTTCTTCACCCGCTCGCCGCCCTTCTTGGCCTTCTCGCGGGCCCGGGCGAGGCGCTCGTCCAGCTTCTCCTTGCCGCCGAGCAGGCAGTGCCCGGGGACGCGGACGTCCTCCAGGACGACCTCGGCGGTGTGCGAGGCGCGGATGCCGTGCTTCTGGAACTTCTGGCCCTGGGACAGGCCCTCGGTGTTCGGCGGCACGATGAACGAGGCGTGGCCCTTGGAACCGAGCTCCGGGTCGACGGAGGCGACGACGACGTGGACGTTCGCGATACCGCCGTTGGTCGCCCAGGTCTTCGTGCCGTTGAGGACCCACTCGTCCTTGGCCTCGTCGTACACCGCGCGGGTGCGCATCGACGCCACGTCGGAGCCCGCGTCCGGCTCGGAGGAGCAGAAGGCGGCGACCTTCACGTCGTTCGCGTCGCCGTACATCTGCGGGACCCAGGTGCCGATCTGCTCCTCGGTGCCGTTGGCGAGGACGCCGACGGCGGCGAGGCCGGTGCCGACGATCGACAGGGCGATGCCCGCGTCGCCCCAGAACAGCTCCTCCATCGCCATCGGGATGCCGAGGCCGGTCGGGTCGAAGAACTGCTGGGCGTAGAAGTCCAGGGAGTAGATGCCGAGCTTGGCGGCCTCCTGGATCACGGGCCAGGGAGTCTCCTCGCGCTCGTCCCACTCGGCGGCGGCGGGACGGATGACGTCGGCGGCGAAGCCGTGCAGCCAGTCCCGGACCTCCTTCTGCTCGTCGTTCAGGTCCATGGTGAACTCGGCCATGCCCGTCCCCTCCAACACCTTGTTACTTGCGGTAACTAGAGTCTGTTACCCGCCAGTAGCACCTGTCAACTCCGGCGTCGCATTCCATGCGTTCGAGGGCCCGGACGAGCGGGGTGTTACGTTGCGCGTTGCGTCACGGAATCGCATGGGCGGGGAGTAACACCATGGACACGACAGAACGGACCGAGCAGGCCCTGGCGGCGGAGCGCCGCAGACGGGAGCTGCTTGAGGCCGCGGAACGGGTCGTGCTGCGCGACGGCCCCGGGGCGTCGATGAACGCCATCGCCGCCGAGGCCGGCATCACCAAGCCCATCCTGTACCGGCACTTCGGCGACAAGGGCGGCCTGTACGCGGCCCTCGCCAAGCGCCACACCGACGCGCTCCTCGCCTCCCTGCGCGCGGCTCTGGACGCCCCCGCCGACCGCCGCACGCGCGTCGAGACCACGCTCGACACGTATCTCGCGGCGATCGAGGGCGCGCCGCAGGTCTACCGCTTCCTGATGCACCCCGCCGATTCCGCATCGCCGGGCGAGCAGGGCTTCGACGTGGGCCGGCACTCCGCTCCGCTGCTGCGGCGGCTCGGCGAGGAGCTGGCCGAGGTGATCGCCGAGCGGGTCGACCTCGGCGCGGACTGCGAGCGGCTCGCGCGGGTCTGGGGGCACGGGATCGTCGGCATGATGCACGCGGCGGGTGACTGGTGGCTGGGTGAACGGCCGTGCGGGCGGGACGAGTTGGTGCGGGATCTGGCGGATCTGTTGTGGGGGCGGCTCGCTGCGGCGGGGAATCGGGAGGGTGGCCCCGGGTTCTGAGCCGCACGGTCGGCTCGGTGCAGGCCGGTCGCCCTGCGGGCTCGTCCTCAAACGCCGGACAGGCTGATTCAAGCCCCGACAGAGGCGCGGGGAACTGCGCGACCAGCCACCACGGCGCCGCAGTCGGACGACAGCCGACGGCAGTCTTTCGGGAAGGGGCGGGGTGGGGAAGGCTTAGCGCGCCCCCCACGGCGCTCGGCGGGCCGCCCGGAGGACGCGTGCCCTGCGCCACCCCGCAAGCAGGTCCGGGTAGACCGTGCCCGACAAGTGGTCGCACTCGTGCTGAAGGCACCGGGCGAACCACCCCGTGCCCTCGATGCGGACGGGGGCGCCGTGGCGGTCGACGCCCTCGATCAGCGCGCGGTCGAAGCGCGGGGTCTGCGCCTCCAGGCCCGGCAGGGAGAGGCAGCCCTCGGGGCCGCGTACGGTGTCGCCGTCGGCGGCAAGCAGGCGCGGGTTGACCACATGGCCGAGGTGGCGGCGGTCCTCGTCGTCCGGGCAGTCGTAGACGAACACCCGCTGCGGGACGCCGATCTGGTTGGCGGCGAGGCCCACGCCCGCGGCGGCGTACATGGTCGCGAACATGTCCTCGACGAGACGGGACAGTTCGGGGCCGAACTCGGTGACGTCCGCGCACGGCCCGTGCAGCACGGGGTCGCCGAGCAGGGTCAGGGGCCGTACGCGCCCGGAACTGCCGGGGATCGATCCGTGTCGCATGGCGGTCAAGCGTACGTTCCGGTGTACTGCGGCGGGCGTCACGGTGCCGCAGTTCGGGCACCGGCGGGGATCTCGATAGGCTGAGGCCACCAGTGCCGGGGGCAGGCGCGGCGCCGGAAGCAAGGAGGAACTAGGACGATGGCAGCAAACCCGGGTGGCGCGGACCCGCTGACCCCGCGGGCCAAGCTGGCCGTGACGGCCGGCAAGGCGGTCGCGGCGGCGTCGCGGGCCGCGGGCCGCGGCAGCGGATCGGTGATCGGCGGCCGCGTGGCCCTGAAGCTCGACCCGGACCTGCTCGGCCGGCTCGCCCAGCACCTCGACGTGGTCCTGGTCTCGGCGACCAACGGCAAGACCACCACCACGCGGCTGATCGCGGAGGCCCTCGGCGCCGCCGGACCCGTGGTGTCCAACGCGCTCGGCGCCAACATGCCCGCGGGCATCACCTCGGCGCTCGCCGGCGGTTCGGACGCCAAGTTCGGTGTGATCGAGGTCGACGAGAAGTACCTCGCCGGAGTCGCGCGCGACGTGGGCCCGAAGGCCATCGCCCTGCTCAACCTCTCCCGCGACCAGCTCGACCGGGCCGCCGAGACCCGCATGCTGGCCGAGAAGTGGCGCGAGGGCCTGGCCGGCTCCAAGGCCACGATCATCGCCAACGCCGACGACCCGCTCGTGGTGTGGGCCGCGTCCTCCTCGCCGAACGTGGTGTGGGTCGCGGCCGGCCAGGAGTGGAAGGACGACGCCTGGTCCTGCCCGTCCTGCGGTGGCGTGATGCAGCGCCCCGGCGACGACTGGTTCTGCGGCGAGTGCGGTTTCCGCCGACCCGCGCCGAGCTGGGCGCTGGGCGGCGACCACGTCCTCGACCCGCACGGCTCCGCCTGGCCGATCCAGCTGCAGCTGCCCGGCCGCGCCAACAAGGCCAACGCCACCAGCTCCGCCGCCGTCGCCGCCGCCTTCGGGGTGCCGCCGCAGGTCGCCCTGGAGCGGATGTACCAGGTGCAGGCCGTCGCCGGACGGTACGACGTCGTGCAGTTCATGGAGCGCGACCTGCGGCTGCTGCTCGCGAAGAACCCGGCCGGCTGGCTGGAGACCTTCTCGCTGATCGACCCGCCGCCCACCCCGGTGATCCTGTCCGTGAACGCGCGCGGCGCCGACGGTACGGACACCTCCTGGCTGTGGGACGTCGACTACACGCGTCTCGCCGGGCACCCGATCTTCGTGATCGGCGACCGCAAGCTGGACCTGGCCGTGCGCCTCGAAGTGGCCGGCCTGGAGTTCACGGTGTGCGACAGCGTCGACGAGGCCGTGCAGCTGGCCCCGCCCGGACGGATCGAGGCGATCGCCAACTACACCGCCTTCCAGGACCTGCGCCGCCGCGTCGGCAACTGACCCGCGCCTCAAGGCACTTCAAGGCTTCTAAGGACTTTCGAGCATGAGTGACAACAGTCTTCGCCTGGTGTGGGTCTACCCGGACCTGCTGAGCACCTACGGCGACCAGGGCAACGCCCTCGTCGTGGAGCGCCGTGCCAACCAGCGCGGCCTGCACGTGGAGCGGCACGACGTCCGCAGCGACCAGCCGGTGCCGACCTCCGGTGACATCTACCTGATCGGCGGCGGCGAGGACCGTCCGCAGCGGCTCGCCGCCGAACGGCTGCGCCGCGACGGCAACCTGAGCCGCGCGGTCGCCAACGGCGCGATCGTGTTCTCGGTGTGCGCGGGCTACCAGATCCTCGGCCACGAGTTCATCAACGACCTCGGCCAGCGCGAGCCCGGCCTCGGTCTGCTCGACGTGACGTCCACCCGCGGCGAGGGCGAACGCTGCGTCGGCGACGTACTGGGCGACATCGACGAGCCGTTGGGCCTGCCGCAGCTGACCGGGTTCGAGAACCACCAGGGCGTCACGCACGTCGGCCCGAGCGCCCGCCCGTTCGCGCGGGTCCGCCTGGGCAAGGGCAACGGCACCGGCGACGGCACCGAGGGCGCGTACAACGACACGGTGTTCGGCACGTACATGCACGGCCCGGTGCTCGCCCGGAACCCGCAGATCGCCGACATGCTGCTGCGGCTCGCGCTGGACGTGAACGCGCTGCCGCAGGTCGACGACCGCTGGTACGAGGCGCTGCGCAACGAGCGGATCGCGGCCGCCACGCAGCCCGCGTGAGCGCGGCCACCGACGATTGAGCGGGGTCGGCCGGCCCGCCTGAGCGGGCACACCGCCGAATGAGCGGGTCGGCCATCCCGCCTGAGCGGGCCTCAGCACGCTTGAGCGGACGCCTCAGGGGTCTTCACGACCCCTGGGGCGTTTTTGTGGTTCCGGACGAAGACCGGCCCGTGAAACGGATTCGGCGCGGTCGCTTCGCACTAGTAGGGTGACGCTGTCTTAGCCGGACGACGTGGTCCGGTCTTCCGCCCACGTTGCAAGGGTTCTTGGGTCATGCGTATTGGTGTGCTCACCTCCGGCGGCGACTGCCCCGGCCTCAACGCGGTCATTCGCTCGGTCGTGCACCGTGCCGTCGCCGACCACGGCGACGAGGTCATCGGCTTCCACGACGGGTGGAAGGGCCTCCTGGAGTGCGACTACCGCAAGCTCGACCTCGACGCGGTCGGCGGCATCCTCGCCCGCGGCGGGACCATCCTCGGCTCCTCCCGCGTCCAGCCCGCGCACCTGCGGGACGGCGTCGAGCGGGCCAAGGGCCACGTCGCGGAGCTCGGCCTGGACGCGATCATCCCGATCGGCGGCGAGGGCACGCTGAAGGCGGCCCGGCTCCTCTCCGACGCGGGACTGCCGATCGTCGGCGTGCCGAAGACCATCGACAACGACATCGCCGTCACCGACGTCACGTTCGGCTTCGACACCGCGGTCGGCGTGGCCACCGAGGCGCTGGACCGCCTGAAGACCACCGCCGAGTCGCACCAGCGCGTCCTGATCGTCGAGGTCATGGGCCGGCACACCGGCTGGATCGCGCTCAACTCCGGTATGGCGGCCGGTGCGCACGCGATCGTCGTGCCCGAGCGGCCCTTCGACATCGAGGAGCTGACGGCGAAGGTCGGCGCCCGTTTCGAGGCCGGCAAGAAGTTCGCCATCGTCGTCGCCGCCGAGGGCGCCAAGCCGCGCGCCGGTTCGATGGAGTTCGACGAGGGCGGCAAGGACATCTACGGCCACGAGCGTTTCGCGGGCATCGCCCGTCAGCTCTCCATCGAGCTGGAGCAGCGCCTCGGCAAGGAGGCCCGCCCGGTGATCCTCGGCCATGTGCAGCGCGGCGGCACCCCCACCGCGTACGACCGGGTTCTCGCCACGCGCTTCGGCTGGCACGCCGTCGAGGCCGCGCACCGTGGGGAGTTCGGGATGATGACCGCGCTGCAGGGCACCGAGATCATCATGGCGCCCCTCGCGCAGGCCGTGGAGACGCTGAAGACGGTGCCCGCCGACCGGTACGCGGAGGCCGAGACCGTCCTCTGATCTCTGGTGACCTCTGCTGTCCCGAACCGCCCCCGGCCGCACTCCCGGCCGGGGGCGGTTCTACTCTGGTCCGGACAACCGGCACGAATCAGGAGCAGCGGATGGATCACAGCGGGCACGGCATGACGATGGATCTGCCGCCGTTCACGCTGGGCCGAGCCCTTCAGTTCTCTTCGGACCCGTTCTTCCTGGTGGGCTGCCTGCTGGCGCTCGGCCTGTACGGATGGGCCATGGTGCGGCTGCGGCGCCGCGGCGACTCCTGGCCGGTCGGCCGCGCGGTCTCGTTCGTGCTCGGCGTGCTGACCGTCGCCCTGGTGATGTGCACCAAGCTGAACGACTACGGCATGGTCATGTTCAGCGTGCACATGGTGCAGCACATGGTGATCAGCATGCTGTCGCCGATCCTGCTGCTCCTGGGCGCGCCGATCACGCTGGCGCTGCGGGCGCTGCCGGTCGCGGGGCGTGGCCGCAAGGGGCCGCGTGAGCTGCTGCTGATGCTGCTGCACAGCCGGTACATGAAGATCATCACGCACCCGGCGTTCACCATCCCGCTGTTCATCGCGAGCCTGTACGCGCTGTACTTCACGCCGCTCTTCGACTTCCTGATGGGGTCCACGCCGGGGCACATCGCGATGATGGTGCACTTCCTGGCGGTGGGTCTGGTGTTCTTCTGGCCGATCATGGGCGTGGACCCGGGCCCGCACCGGCCCGGCTATGTGATGCGGATGCTGGAGCTGTTCGCGGGCATGCCGTTCCACGCGTTCTTCGGCATCGCCCTGATGATGGCGACCCAGCCGATGGTGGGTACGTACATGAATCCGCCGGCCTCGCTCGGCATCGACGCCCTGGCCGACCAGGAGGCGGCCGGCGGCATCGCCTGGGCGTTCAGTGAGATCCCGTCGGTGGTCGTGCTCGTGGCGCTGCTGTTCCAGTGGCGCAAGTCCGAGGAGCGCGAGGCCCGGCGCAAGGACCGCAAGGCGGACCGGGACGGCGACAAGGAGCTGGAGGCGTACAACGCCTATCTGGCCTCGTTGCACGCACGCGGTCAATAGCACGCACGCGGTCAACAGGCAGCACCCCGCTCCCGCGGAAGGCCCCCGGAAAGCGCAGGACGACCAACGGCGTCAGCGCAGTTCCGGGGGCCTTCTGTGACGGCCGCTGGCGCGGGCGGGCCTGTGCGGGGGACCATGGGGTCAGGTCGCGGGCGGGCACCGGCCGGGTGTCCGTCCGTCGTGAGGAGGGTGTTGCGATGCCCGGTTCGACGAAGATGCCCAGTTCCACGAAGACGATGGGGGTGGCCACCGTCGGAGCGCTCGTCGCGGTGACGGGCTACACGGTCGCCCTCGGCAGCAACGGCTGGCTGTGGTTCGGCTGGATCGTGCTCGGACTGATCACCGCCGCGGTGGCCCTGTCCAACCCCACGCCCTGAGCGTCCCCCTCCGGGAAGCCGTACGGGCCCCGCCTCCCCGGGAAGGAGACAGGGCCCGCAGGCGTGTGGGGCGGGTGGGTTCAGGCCACGGGGGCGATGGACCGGCCCGCCCAGTTAGGAGCCTCGGCGACGAGCGAGGCGAGCCGGTCCCGGATCTCGTCCGGGAAGGGTGTGGTGCGCCCGGCCTGCTGGTCGACGTGGAGGGCGAGCAGCTCGGTGGTGGCCACCGGCTCGGCGCCCTCGGGAACCTCGGTCTCGGGCTCGTCCAGGACGAAGAGCTCGTGGACGAAGTGCGCCTTCTTCGCGGCGGCGCCGAGGATCCGGGTGCGGACCGCGAGGTGAGCGCCCTCGGGGACGTCGTTGAGGTACCGGATGTGCGACTCGACGGTGTAGAGGGAGCAGCCCGTGGACTCGCGGTACGCGGAGTGCAGGCCCGCCTCGATCATCATGGCGTCGGTGGCGTGGCCGAAGACGAGGACGTAGAAGGCCTCGCTCATGTGGCCGTTGTAGTCGATCCACTCCGGCCTGACCGTGCGGTGCAGCAGGGGCAGGGTCTGCTCGGTCGTAGTGGTCATGCGTTCTCCTGGTGCTGATCGGCGCTCTGGGCGCGCTGCTGCGGCAGGCGGCCGGTCGCGCGCAGGACATCGATGACGCCCTGGTCGCGTTCGGCCACCAGATCCGCGATGGTGCGTCCTGCGGCCTCCTCGTCGCAACCCGCGACCACGGCGTCGTACAGCTTCTTGTCCAGCTCGGGGGCCTCAAGCCGGGTCCACGGGGACTTCAGGGACGGGCCGAAGTGGTCCAGCATGTGAGCCATTCCACCCTCGCCGCCCGCGAGCGCGAAGGTCAGCATCGGGCCCATGAACGCCCAACGCAGGCCCGGGCCTTCGGTGATGGAGTCGTCGATCTCCTGCACGGTGGCCTCGCCGTTCGCGACCATGTGCAGGGCCTCGCGCCACAGGGCTTCCTGGAGGCGGTTGGCGATGAAGCCGGGCACCTCGCTCTGCATGGTGATCACGGACTTGCCGGCCACGTCGTAGAACCGGGAGGACCAGGTCACGGCGTGCTCGGCGGTCTGCTCGCCGCCGACGACCTCGACGAGTGGGATCAGGTACGGCGGGTTGAACGGGTGGCCGACGACCAGGCGGCCCGGGTCGGCGGCCGTGGTCTGCATGTCGGTCATCGGGTAGCCGGAGGTGGAGGAGGCGATGACGACTCCGGCGGGGGCGGCGGCGTCCAGCTGGGCCAGCAGGTCCCGCTTGAGCTCCAGCTTCTCGGGGGCGCTCTCCTGCACGAACTGGGCGTCGGCGACGGCCTCTTCGAGGGTGGCGGCGACGGTGAGGCGGTCACGGGACGCACCGTCGGCGAGGCCGAGCTGGGTGAGCGCGGGCCAGGCGGCGTCGACCAGGCGGCGCAGCTTGACCTCGGCGTCGGGGGCCGGGTCCCAGGCGGTGACGTCGTAGCCGCGGGCCAGGAAGTGGGCGACCCAGCCGCCGCCGATGACGCCGGCACCGATGCAGGCGACGCGGGTGACGTCCTCGGGGGCGCAGGGGGCTTCGGGGGTGGTGACAGCGGTCATGAGGAGTCCTCGGGCAGGGGGTGTGCGGGGGTTCTCAGCGGTACGGCGTCAGGCGCGGGGCTTCAGGCCGAGCTTCACGCGGGCCTCGTCCGGCGTGACGACGCGGGCGCCGATGGACTCGGTGATCTGCACGGCGCGCTCGACCAGCTGGGCGTTGGTGGCCTTGTTGCCCTTGCCGAGGTACAGGTTGTCCTCCAGGCCGACGCGGACGTGCCCGCCGAGCAGGATGGACTGGGCGACCCACGGCATCTGCATGCGGCCGATGGCGAAGCTGGCCCACTGGGCGTGCTCGGGCAGCATGTTGACCATGGACTGCAGGACGCCCGGGTCGGCGGGCGCGCCCCACGGGATGCCCATGCACAGCTGGAAGACGGTGGGGTCGTCGAGCAGACCCTCCTCGCGCAGCTGCTTGGCGAACCACAGGTGGCCGGTGTCGAAGATCTCCAGCTCGGGCCGTACGCCGAGCTCCTGGATGCGCTTGGCGCCCTGGCGGAGCATCTCCGGGGTGGAGACGTAGAGGTTGTCGCCGAAGTTGAGGGAGCCGCAGTCCAGGGTGCAGATGTCGGGCAGCAGCTCGTCCACGTGCGGGAGCCGGTCGAGGCCGCCGACCAGGTCGGTGCCGGGCAGCTCGCCGAGCTTCTCCAGCGGCTGGAGCGGGTCGACGACGAGGTCGCCGCCCATGCCGGCCGTGAGGTTGATGATGACGTCGGTGCCGGTCTCCTTGATGCGCTCGACCGTCTCGCGGTAGAGCCGCGGGTCGCGGGAGGGGGCGCCGGTCTCGGGGTCGCGCACGTGGATGTGCACGGCGGCGGCTCCCGCCTCGGCGGCCTCGACGGCGGACTTGGCGATCTGCTCGGGCGTGACGGGCACGTGCGGGCTCTTGCGGACGGTGTCGCCGGCGCCGGTGAGGGCGGCGGTGATGATGACGTCCTGGTTCATGGGCATGCGGAACTCCCTTTTCTCGTACGGGATGTGAGGGGGTGAGGGGGTGAGGGGGTGAGGGGGCGTTACTGAACACGCCGGGGTGGTGGCCCCGGCGGGCGGGGACCACCACCCGGCGCGGGTTTCCGGCGCGGGGTCGGAGTACGCGGGCCGAGTTGCGCGGGCCGCGTTGCGTGGGCCGCGTTGCGTGGGCCGCGTTGTGCGGGCCGCGTTGTGCGGTCTCAGTGCGCGGCCAGCGCCGTGTCCACGTAGGCGAGGAGCGCGCTCTGCATGTCGTCCGCGCTGGTGCCGGGTTCGCCGGGGGTGGTCGCGAGGACCTGGGAGGCGAGGCCGTCGATCAGGGCGGTCAGGGTGAGGGCAGCGGTCTCCGGGTCGACGGGACGGAAGGCGCCGGCGGCTACGCCGCGGCGGATGACGTCGGCGACGGTCTCGCGCCACTGCCGGTAGTACTCGACGTGCAGCCCGCCGACCACGGTGGAGCGGGCGGCCTCGGCCCACAGGTCGAGCCAGACGCTCCACTGGCGGCGCTGCCGGCGGGTGTGCGGGGTCTGCAGCTCGATCAACTGCCGCAGTTCGCCCGCCACATCGGCCGCCTCCGCGATGTGGGCGGCACGGCGGGCGGTGTCCTCGTCCATGCACCAGCGCACGGCCGCTTCGAGCAGGTCGTCCCGGCCGGGGAAGTGGTAGTGGATGGCGGCGGTGCTGGTCGCGCAGGCCTCGGCGATGTCGGCGACGCGGACCGCGTGGAAGCCGCGTTCGGCGATCAGCCGGACCGTCTCGCGCACGATCTGCAGCGGCCGCCCGCCGTCCGACGGCGCCGCCCCGGCCGTACGACGGTTGCGTGCGGCCGTACGGCCCGTGGCGGCCGGGTCCGGCTGGGCGCCGGAGCCGAGCAGCCAGGCCGCGTCGACGTTGCCGGTGTCCGCGACCCGGGCCAGCTCGGCGACGGTGAAGCGGCGGGTCCCGCTCAGGGAGCGGGACAGCTTGGAGGGGTCCATGACGATACGGCGCGCGAACTCGCGCTGGCTGACGCCGACGGCGGCGATCACCTGGCGGACGCGCTCCGCGACCTCGCCGCCGGTGTCACCGACTCGGCCGTCCGATTCCTGCTGCATGGTCGAAGACCGTACCCGTGTGTTGAGATAACCGCAACAGGAGCGTCCAGTTCTTTCTGGCAGCTCCTTGTCATAGCTGGGTTTTCAGGGGGCAAGCCGGTGGTGTTGCGATGATGACTGACTCATCAGTCTGTCCGCGCAACACATGGCGCCGGCGGCACTGTCTCCGGATGCCCTCGCCCAGGAGCGTCAGCACCGCGACCGTACCGAAGGAGAGCAGCAGACCGTAGCCGGGGCGGTCGGCGAAGGCGGCGCCGCCGAGGGCCCCGACGGCCACGCCCAGTACGGCCCAGATGCTCGCTCCGATCGTGTCGAAGAGCAGGAAGCGGCGCACGGGATAGCGGACCCCGCCGGTGCTGAGCCCGGTCACCACGCGCCCGCCCGGGACGTACCGCCCGGCCACGATCAGCAGCGCTCCGTGCCGCGCGACCAGCCAGTGAGCGGCGGCGAGGCGGCTCCTGCCCCGGTCGCCGCGGAGGAGGAGCCGGGTCAGGCGGGGGCCGGCGCGGCGGCCGATGGCGTACCCGCCGAGGTCGCCCGCGGCCGCCCCCGCCGCGGCGACGACGGTGAGCAGGGCGAGGCGGCCGGGGTCGGCGCCGATGAGGACGGCGGCGGCGACCACCGTGGCCTCGCTCGGCATGAACGGAAGGAGTGCGTCCAGAGCGGCGGTGCCGAAGATGACCGGCCACAGCCAGGGCGAGTCCAACAGGCCCTGCAGAAAGGACACATAGGGGCCGAGCCAGTCAGCCATGGCGCCTCGACTGGTCCCGGAACACCGCGCCCTGCGCCGCCGCCGCGAGCGTCCGGCGGTCGCTGCCGGGACCGGTGGGCAGCGGTGCGTGCGCGCGGACCCGCACGGCCAGCCCGTCCGCCCTGGCCACCCGGTGCAGGGAGGGCACGAAGCCCTCGTCTCCGAGGAAACCGGCGACCGAGCTCTCCCCGCCGTACTGGAGGTAGCTGAGGGTCACCGGGCGGACCGGCACGCGCGCGTCGATCGCGGCCTGGAACATGGCGCGCCGGAAGCCGCCGCCCGCCGCCGAGCACCAGGTGGTGCCCTGCGGGAAGAGGGCGACGGTGCGGCCCGCGGCGAGGAACTCCCGTACGCGGTCCACCGCTTGGGGCAGGGCGCGCAGCGAGCCGCGGTCGATGAAGCAGGTGTCGATCCGGCGGGCGAGCGGGCCGACTACCGGCCAGCCGCCCACCTCGCGCTTGGCGACGAGCGTGACCGGCTCGCAGGCGAGCAGCGCCACGATGTCGAGCCAGGAGATGTGGTCGGCCACCACGAGCGTGCCCGTCCCGGGGACGGCGAGCGGGGCGTCGCCCGCGTCCAGGTGCACGCCGAGCGAGTCGAGGAGGGCGCGGGCCCGGTCGCGTACCGCCGGTCCGTCACGGGTCGCGGACGGGGCGGCGAGGGCGCCCGCGACGACCTGCCCGAACGCGGCGTAGCGGCGGGCCGTGGCCAGGCGGTGCACGGGCGGGGCGGCCGGGCGAGCGCAGCGCGGCGTGCAGGGCGAGGCCGGGAACCAGGGGCTCTGCGGCCGGGGCGGCGCGAGGGAGGCGCCGGGCGGGGCCACGGGCGTCGAGGCGGCCGCGGCGGCCGGTCCGGTCACTGCGCCTCCCCCAGGAAGTACCGGCGGTAGCGGTCGTTGATGCGGTCCATGGGCAGCAGGACGTAGAAGTCCGCGACGTCGAACTCCGGGTCGTGGGCGGGCGCTCCGCACATCCAGGCGCCGAGCCGCAGATAGCCGCGGAGCAGCGGCGGCAGGTCGGCGGGGCGGACCGGGCCGTCGAGCGGTCCCGAGGGGTGCCAGGGGCGGTGCGGGTGGACACGGAGGTCGGGCGGCGAGGCGTGCTTGCCGTTGCCGAGGAGCCAGGCGCTGCTCGCGGCCCGGCCGCCGTCGGCGAGCGGGACGGAGGCGCAGCCGCCGAGGTACTGGTGCCCGGAGAGCAGCAGATAGCGGGCGAGGGCCGCCCAGAGAAGGTTGATCACCGCGCCGTTGCGGTGGTCGGGGTGGACGCAGGAGCGGCCGGTCTCGACCAGCCGGGAGCGGATCCCGGCGAGGTCGGCGAGGTCGAACTCGCCGTCGGAGTAGAGGCGTTGGGTGCGGCCCGGCGGGATCAGGCGGTACGTTCCGACGACCTCACCGGTGGCCGCGTCGGTGACGACCAGGTGGTCGGCCACGGCGTCGAAGTCGTCCAGGTCGTGGCCGGGCAGCGGGGTGTGCAGGCGGGCGCCCAGCTCGCCGGCGAAGACCTGGTGGCGCAGGCGCTGGGCGGCACGGATCTGATCGTCGGAGTCGGCGATCGCGACGGCGTAGCTGCTGGAGGCCGCGACTACAGTGGACGGTGCAGGACTGGGCATGGCGAACCCGCTTTCTACGCAGGGGAAGGCCCGCGCGGGTCGTGGCTGATGACCGCGCGAGTCGGCTCGGTCGTGCACGGGTCGTCGAGTTGCCGCTCGGCGGCCCGCCTCACTCCACGGTGCAGTCGCCCGGTGAACAGGTCAAAGATTTCTCACAGTTGTCAGGGAAGGATGGGGGACATTCAGGGTTGCCTGAGGGTTGTCCGCGTCGCGGCGGCGGGCTCGGCTCACCGTCCGCCCGTGGTCTCCCCGGCACCCCGGCGACCTGGTAAAACGCAGTGCTGGAGAGGCCCTGCCGAATGAGGAGCGACCCCCG
Organism: Streptomyces solicavernae; assembly: GCF_029968095.1. Lineage (GTDB taxonomy): Bacteria > Actinomycetota > Actinomycetes > Streptomycetales > Streptomycetaceae > Streptomyces > Streptomyces solicavernae. Next base: position 21,160 of record NZ_JASCIR010000014.1, read on the forward strand.
TGTTCTATTACGTGCTCAAATATGTGCTGCTTGGTCCCCTGCTCCGGCTGGTGTTCCGGCCGCGGATCGAGGGCCTGGAGCACATTCCTGAGGACGGCGCCGCGATCGTCGCGGGCAACCACCTGTCGTTCTCCGACCACTTCCTGATGCCGGCCGTCCTGAAGCGGAGGATCACTTTCCTGGCGAAGGCGGAGTACTTCACGGGTCCTGGCGTCAAGGGCCGGCTGACGGCGGCGTTCTTCCACAGTGCGGGCCAGATCCCGGTGGACCGCTCGGGCAAGGAGGCGGGCCAGGCGGCGATCCGCGAGGGGCTCGGGGTGCTCGGCAAGGGCGAGTTGCTCGGCATCTACCCGGAGGGCACGCGCTCGCACGACGGGCGGCTGTACAAGGGCAAGGTGGGGGTCGCCGCGATGGCCCTGAAGGCGCAGGCGCCGGTGATCCCGTGCGCGATGATCGGCACGTTCGAGGCGCAGCCCCCGGGCCAGAAGCTGCCGCGCTTCCGGCGCGTGACGATTCGTTTCGGCGAGCCGCTGGACTTCTCCCGGTACGAGGGCATGGACGGCGAGAAGGCCGTCCTGCGGGCGGTCACGGACGAGATCATGTACGCGATCCTGGGGCTCTCGGACCAGGAGTACGTGGACCGGTACGCGGCCGTCGTCAAGGCCGAGGAGCAGGCCGAGGCGCAGGCGGAGAAGGAGCGCCGGGCGGGGTCCGGCAACCGCAGGTTCCCCAAGCTGCCGGGGCGTTGAGCGGAGCGCCGCCCCCTGCCCGGCACGCCGGACCTCACGCGCCGCTCGCGCGCGCGGTGGGGGCGGCGTGGACCTGGTGGACGTGGTGGACGTGGTGGCGTACGGCCGGGAGCACGCCCGGCAGTTGACCGCCCTGTCGGGAACGCATCGGCCTGTCGGGAACGCATCGCCCTGTCGGGAACGCATCGGCTCGGCGGCGGAGGACGCGTGGGCGGAGCGGCGAGGAATTGTCTGAGCTGACCGAGAGGCGGCCGGAGTTGCCCCCGACCGCCCCTCGGTGCGGTACCGGTGTCCTGGAGGACTTACGGCTTGGGCGTGGCGTGCGGTTCGCACGTCACGTCGCGGCTGTCGGTCTTCCCGCTCAGCAGGTAGGCGTCGACCCGCTCGTTGATGCAGGGGTTCACCAGGTTGGTCACGCCGTGCGAGCCGGCGTTCTTCTCGGTGATCAGCCGGGAGCCCTTGAGCCGCTCGTGCAGCTCGACCGCGCCCTCGTACGGCGTGGCCGCGTCCCGCTCGGACTGGACGATCAGGACCGGCGGCAGGCCCTTGCCGGACTTCACCTCGACGGGGGTCTGCTGCTTCACGCCCCAGGTGGCGCAGGGCAGGTTCATCCAGGCGTTGGCCCAGGTCATGAAGGGGTGGTCCTCGTGCAGCCGCGTGTTGTCGCGGTCCCACTTCTTCCAGTTGGTGGGCCACTTGGCGTCGGCGCACTCCACGGCCGTGTAGACGGCGTTGCCGTTCTCCGCCGCGATGTTGCCCGCGGTGTCGGAAAGGTCCGGGCCCGCGGCCTCGACGAGCGCCTTCTCGTCACCGGCGAGGTACTTGCTCCACACCTCGGCGGTGGGCACCCACGCGGAGTCGTAGTAGGGCGCGCCCTGGAAGAAGCCGATGAGCTCGGCGGGTCCGACGACACCGCCGATGGGCTCCTTCTTGGCCGCTGCGCGCAGCTTCAGCCACTGGGCCTGGACCTTCTCCTGGGTGTCGCCGATGTGGAAGGAGGCGTCGTTCTTCGCGACCCACTCGGTCCAGTCGTCCCAGCGGGTCTGGAAGGCGACGTCCTGGTCCAGGTTGGCCTGGTACCAGATCTTCTCCCGGGAGGGGTTCACCACGCTGTCGACGAGCATGCGCCGCACATGGTCCGGGAAGAGCGTGGCGTAGACGGCGCCGAGGTACGTGCCGTAGGACACCCCGAGGAAGTTGAGCTTCCGGTCGCCGAGCGCGGCACGGATCACGTCCAGGTCGCGGGCGGTGTTCGGCGTCGTCATATGCGGCAGCATCTCGCCGCTGCGTTCCTTGCAGCCGTCCGCGTACTCCGCGGCGAGCTTGCGCTGGGCGCGCTTGTCGGCCTCGGAGTCCGGCACCGGGTCGAGCTTCGGCGCCTTGACGAACTCCTGCGGGTCGACGCAGGAGATGGGCGCCGAGTGGCCGACGCCGCGCGGGTCGAAGCCGACGAAGTCGTAGGCCTCGGCGGTCTTCTGCCACAGCGGGGACTTCTTGGTGATGCGCAGCGGGAAGCGCATGCCGGAGCCGCCGGGGCCGCCCGGGTTGTAGACCAGGGAGCCCTGCCGCTCTTCCTTGGTGCCGGTGCTCTTCGCCCGGTCCACGGCGAGCTTGATCTGCTTGCCGTGCGGCTTGCTGTAGTCGAGCGGGACGCTGACCCAGCCGCACTGGACGGGCCGGTCGAGCCCCCAGTCCGCCGGGCAGTCCTTCCAGTCGATGCCGGTCCTCGCCGCCTTCGCCGCGGCGATGGCGGTGCCCCGTGCTTCGGAGACCGTGCGACGGCCGCCGTCGGCGGCGTTCGCCGCCGGGGCCGCCATCGCGCCGGCTATGAGGGTCCCCGCGATCAGAGTGCCGGCCGAGCCGAGCACTGCGGTGCGTCTCAAGTGGTACCTCCCCCAGATCGTTTCGATCAGATGGCACGCGTTCTCAGGTCGTCACGCGTTCTCCGGGGGATCTTTGCGTCTGTGGGGTCCCTGACAACAGATCGGACAGATGTTCTTTGCCAATCCGATAACCGGTGGCCCCCGATCCGCTCAGCGGTCGCCCTCTGCGGGGGAGTTCACCCAAGCACCGGCCAAGCCCGCCCTCCGGGGCCGCCCACCCCGAAGACCCGGCCCCGGCCAGCCCCCTCACCCGCCCACAACCCCCACCGCCTCGTCCAACACCCGCCGCAACCGCAGCGCGTCCGGCGCCACCGCCGTCACCAGCAGCCCCGGGCCCGCCAGCGGAGTCACCGCGGCCAGCTCACCCAACATCCGCGCCCGTACCGGGTGCTGCCCCAACTCGGGTCGCACGAGGACGAGTTGGCCGATGGCCCGATGCCCGGCGAGGCCCGCCGGGCCGTCCCAGCCGCCGGGTGCCCCGGGCCCGCAGGCCAGCTCCTGGTCGAGCAGGAGACGGCCCTCGCAGCGCACGGTGAGCCTGCTGGTGAGGGTGCCCGGCTGCTCACCGGCCCGCCCGAGCACCTGCTCCTCCCGCAGCAACAGGCGTGCCCCGGCCCCCACTTCGGCCCGAGTCGTCACGCGCAGCTCGCTGCCGTACGCCGAGATCAGCTGTTCCGGCGCCCAGTTCAGCTCGGCGTCCTCCTCGACGCTCAGCCGTACGTCGTAGTGGGCCGGCCCCTTCGGCCGGCCGGGCAGCGCGAGGGTCGCGGCCGTCGAGGTCACGTCGAGCCGCGCCCCCGGCCCGGCCTCGGCCGTCACGGTCAGCCGGTCGCCGCCCAACGGTGCGCTCATCGCGCCGACCAGGGCTACCCGCGCCTGCCCTGCCGCGCCGCGGATTCGCCGTACGGCCAGCGGACCCTCGCCTTCGAGGACCGGGAGGCGGCTGATCCCGCGGCCGTCCGCCTCCGCGCGGATCCGGGCGGCCGCGCGGAGACCGGTGTCGACGGGCACGCTCACGCGGCGGTCCAGGCGGCGTGCCGCTCCCGCACCCACGCGGCCACCTCCGACACACCCGCCGGTGACCGCAACGACTGGAAGACCACGGGCAGTTCGGCCCGCTGCTCCTTCGCGTCCCGCGCCATCCGCTGCAGATCGGAGCCGACGTACGGGGCGAGGTCGGTCTTGTTGACCACGAGCAGATCGGCGGTCGTCACGCCGGGGCCGCCCTTGCGCGGAATGTCGTCGCCGCCCGCCACGTCGATGACGAACAGCTGGGCGTCGACCAGGCCCCGGGAGAACGTGGCCGTGAGGTTGTCGCCGCCGGACTCGACGAGGACCAGGTCGAGCGGCCCGACTCCCTCGTGAGCGAACACGGTCTCCAGGTCCTCGACGGCCTCCAGGTTGGCGGAGATGTCGTCGCGGATCGCGGTGTGCGGGCAGGCCCCGGTCTCCACGGCCATGATCCGCTCGGGCGGCAGTACGGCCTCGCGGAGCAGGAACGCGGCGTCCTCACGGGTGTAGATGTCATTGGTGACGACGGCGAGCGACAGCTCGTCGCGCAGGGCCCGGCAGAGCGCGGCCACGGTCGCGGTCTTCCCGGAGCCGACGGGCCCGCCGAGCCCGATCCGCAGCGCCCGCCGCCGCCCGTCGGGCCGCACGGCATCGGCGCTGAGGGCGGCGGGGCCGTCGGAGGCGTGGGAGTGGTCGAGGTGCATGGTGCGCTCCAGGGGTCGAACCGAAAAATTCAGGGGGAGAGGGAAGGTCTACGACGCGAACAGCCGTACCGCCCAAGCCGCATGAGCCTCCGCCCCGATGTCCAGGAGCGGGGCGGAGGACGCAGGCAGGGCGTCGACGCCCTCCTCCGGCACCCGCCGCGCGCACTCCGCCGCGTCCGCCGCGACCCGGTCCAGGTCCGGGGCGAGCCGCGCCAGGACGGCGGTCGCGTCGAAGGGGTCGAGGCTCAGCAGACGTACGACGGCCGTGGCGGGACCGGAGACCGACTCGTACGCCGCGACGTACGCCGCGTCCTCGGGCCCAAGGCCGGCCGAGCGGGCGGCGAGGCCGAGGACCACCGGCTGGTGGGCGCCCCTGGGCCGCGCGGAGGCGAGGGCGTCGAGCTCGGCCGACGGCCAGGTGGCGCGGGCCGCGCGCATCATCTGGCGGCCCAGCTTGCGTGCGGCGGTGCGCAGGGCGGCCGACGGAGTGCGCGCGTCCGCGGCCTCGTCGAGCTGCAACGGGTCGGTGCCGAGTGCGGCCGCCGCGGCGAGGGCAGCCGCGACCAGGCCGCTGGTGTGCAGCCGGCCGCGGCAGAACTCCGCCAGGTCGGCCGCGCCCGTGACGCGGCCCGCGGCGACCGCGGCCTCGGCCCCGCCGGAGTGCGCGTGGCCTCCGGCGGGAAAGCGGCCGTCGGCCAGGACAAGGAGGGTGGCTCTGCTCATCTCGCGGCGCTCAGAAGAGGAAGTACCGCTGGGCCATGGGCAGTTCCACGGCGGGCGCGGACTCGATCAGCTCGCCGTCGACGGTGACGGCGAAGCTGTCCGGGTCGACGTGCACCCGCGGCATGGCGTCGTTCTCCCGCATGTCGGCCTTGGTGACTGCGCGCGTACTGGCGATCGGGGTGAACTCCTTGCCGAGGCCGAGCCGTTCGGGCAGGCCGTCGTCCAGGGCGGACTGTGTGACGAAGTTCAGGGAGTTCCCGGCGGGCGCCGAGCCGAGCGCGCCGAACATCCGCCGCGGAAGGACCGGTTGGGGCGTGGGGATGGAGGCGTTGGCGTCGCCCATCTGCGCGTACGCGATCTGCCCGCCCTTGAGTACGAGCAGCGGCTTGACGCCGAAGAACGCCGGGTCCCACAGGACGAGGTCGGCGAGCTTGCCGCGCTCCACCGAGCCGATCTCGTGGTCGAGGCCCTGGGCGACGGCCGGGTTGACCGTGTACTTGGCGACATAGCGACGTACGCGATGGTTGTCGGCGCGGACGTCACCGGGCAGGAAGCCGCGGCGGCGCTTCATCACATGCGCGGTCTGCCAGGTGCGCAGCACGACCTCGCCGATGCGGCCCATCGCCTGCGAGTCCGAGGAGATGATCGAGATGGCGCCGAGGTCGTGCAGCACGTCCTCGGCGGCGATCGTGGACGGCCGGATCCGGGACTCGGCGAACGCCAGGTCCTCGGGGACGGCCGGGTTGAGGTGGTGGCAGACCATCAGCATGTCGAGGTGCTCCTCGACGGTGTTGACGGTGTGCGGCCGGGTCGGATTGGTGGAGCTGGGCAGCACGTTGGGCTCGGAGACCACGGTGATGATGTCCGGCGCGTGCCCGCCGCCCGCGCCCTCGGTGTGGTACGCGTGGATGGAGCGCCCGGCGATCGCGGCAAGGGTGTCGGCGACGAAGCCTGCCTCGTTCAACGTGTCGGTGTGGATGGCGAGTTGGGCGCCGGATGCCTCGCACACGTTCAGGCAGGCGTCGATCACGGCGGGGGTGGCACCCCAGTCCTCATGGATCTTGAACCCGAGGGCGCCGCCGCGGAGCTGGGCGTGCATGGCGTCGGCGGACATGGTGTTGCCCTTGCCGAGCAGGCCGATGTTGAGGGGCGTCGAGTCGAGTGCGGCGAACATCCGGCCCAGGTGCCAGGAGCCGGGCGTGATGGTGGTGGCCTTGCTGCCCTCGGCCGGTCCGGTGCCGCCGCCGACGAGGGTGGTGATGCCCCCGGCCAGCGCGGTGTCGAAGAGGGTCGGCGAGATGAAGTGGACGTGCGCGTCGATGGCCCCGGCGGTGACGATCCGGCCGTTCCCGGCGATGACTTCGGTCTCGGGCCCGATGACCAGGTCCGGGTGGACGCCGTCCATCGTGTCGGGGTTGCCGGCCTTGCCGATACCGGTGATACGGCCGTCCCGGATGCCGATGTCGGCCTTGACGATCCCCCAGTGGTCGACGATCACGGCCCCGGTGATCACGGTGTCGGGGGCGCCCTCGGCGCGTGTCGCACAGGACTGCCCCATGGACTCGCGGATCACCTTGCCGCCGCCGAACACCGCCTCGTCGCCGGAGCGTCCGGGCCCGCCGCTGCGGTCCTCCTCGATCTCGATCAGGAGGTCGGTGTCGGCGAGCCGGATGCGGTCACCGGCCGTCGGGCCGAACAGATCGGCGTAGGCGGCGCGGGTCAGTTCAGCCATCGAGGGCACCTCCGGTCTCCCCGCGCAGGCCGGGCACGCGGCGCAGCCCTGCTACGGGTACGAGTTCGACGTCGACGGGGATGCCGGGTTCGAAGCGGACGGCCGTACCGGCGGCGATGTTCAGGCGCAGTCCGCGCGCGGCGGCCCGGTCGAAGTCCAGGCCCGGGTTGGCCTCGGCGAAGTGGTAGTGGGAGCCGACCTGGACGGGCCGGTCGGCGGTGTTGAGGACGGTCAGCGGGGTGACCGGGGCGCCGGCGTTGAGGACGACGGGCTCGTCGGCGTACAGGATCTCTCCGGGGACCAGGGGGGAGCCGTACTCCGTGGAGGACGCGTGTTCGGCGGGTGACGCGGAGGACATCGGCAGGACTCCCCCGTCAGGCGATCGGCTCGTGGACGGTGACGAGCTTCGTCCCGTCGGGGAACGTCGCCTCGACCTGGACGTCGTGCAGCATCTCCGGGATGCCCTCCATGACGTCCTCGCGGCTGAGCAACTTCCGCCCGGAGGACATGAGCTCGGTGACGGTACGGCCGTCGCGGGCGCCTTCGAGCACGTGCGAGGTGATCAGGGCGACCGCCTCGGGATGGTTGAGGCGCAGCCCGCGTGCCCTTCGCTTCTGAGCCACGTCCGCGGCCACATGGATGAGCAGTCGCTCCTGCTCGTGCGGGGTCAGTTGCACGCGTGCCACCTCACAGTCCGTCATGGTCCGCCTGTGTGCGGGCAGGCGGGACCGGCATCGTCCGGGCCGAGGAGGCAGCTGGGAGGCACGCCTCCGCCAGGACGCAGGCGGAGACTAGTTGCCTTCAACATCTTGTTGACCCGGGCTTGGGTGTCCCGCCGGAAGACATTGCACGCTAATGCCGAAGTTTTTCCTGCGCGTTAACTGACCTTGGGTACTGGCTGACCTTGGGTCCTAACCGGCCTCGGGCAGTTCCATACGCATCAGGGCCCGCAGCCCGCCCTCCAGCTGCTCGACCTTCGCGTCCCCGAAGAGGGCCTGCTGGGCGATGAACCCCTGGGCCAGGGCCATCATCGTGCGGGCCACGTGGTCGGCCTCCACGTCCGCCGGCATCAGACCGGCCTCGCGGTAGGCGTCCACCAGCTTGCCCCAGGCGGCGCGCATGTCGACGAAGCCCTGCTGCAGGGGCGCCGACAGCTGTTCGTTGCGCAGCGTCTCCGCCCACACCTGCAGGACGAGGCGCGGGAACTCGATGCTGCCGCCGCCGACCCGCCCGTTCAGGACGATGTTCAGGACCTGCCCGAGCAGCCGGTCCGGCAGTGGCGGCGGGTCCTGCTTTGCTGCATCCTCGAAGGCGCCCCTGATGGTGCCGAAGACCTCGCCGACGATCGCCGCGATCAGCTCCTCCTTGCCGCGGAAGTACCGGTACACGGCTCCGGCGGAGAGCCCGGCCTCGCGCAGCACGTCCTGCATCGACGTGGCGTGGAATCCGTTGTGCGTGAAGCTGCGGATCGCGCCGTCGATGATCTGCCGGCGACGGGCGTCTAGGTGTTCCTGGGATACGCGAGCCATGGCCACAAACTAAAACGAACATTCATTCTTGACAAGGAGCAGGCGCGGCGGGACAGTGGCCACACAACGTAAAACGAACGGTCATTCTCTATATGTTCCCGACCGGAGCGGAGCCGGCCATGCCCGCCACACCCACCCCCACACCCAGCACCCCCAGCACCCCCTCCGCGACAGCGCCGGACCCGACCCCCGCCCGATCCCGGCACATGATCGCGGTACTCGTCCTCATCCCGGCCGTCGTCGCGCTCGCCCTGTGGGCCTTCGCCTGGCCCGCGGCCCGTACGGCCCCCCGCGACCTGCCGGTCGCGGTCGCGGGCGCACCGGCGGCGGTGGCCGGTGTGGAGCGGCAACTGGAACGCAAGGAGGGCGCGTTCGAGGTGCACCGGTACGACGACGAGGCCGCGGCGCGCGCCGCGATCGAGGACCGGGACGTGTACGGCGCGATCGTCGTCACCGAGCGCGGGCCCCGGCTGCTCACCGCCTCGGCCGCGAGTCCCGTCGTCGCACAGCTGCTGCAGCAGTCGGTCACGGCCCAGGCGCCGAAGGGGGCGCAGATCCAGGTCGAGGACGTGGTGGCGACGCCGTCCGGCGACCCGCGCGGGGTGGTGCTCGGGGCGAGCGTGCTGCCGATGGCGCTGGCCGGGGTCGCGGCCGGCGCGGTGGTGACGCTGCTCGGCCTGCGCGGGGTACGGGCCGCCTTCGTCCTGGTGGGCGCGGCCGCGCTGGTCGGCGTGGTGGCGGCCGCGCTGACGCACAGCTGGCTCGGGGCGCTGGCCGGTGACTGGTGGACGGAGGCGGGTGTCCTCGCGCTGTCGACGCTGGCGGTGAGCGCGGCCGTGGCGGGACTCGCGGCGGTGCTCGGCCGGGCCGGGATCGCCCTCGGCGCGCTGGCCGTGGTCCTGATCGGCAACCCGTTCTCCGGTGTCACCTCGGCGCCCGAACTGCTGCCGGAGCCCGCGGGCGTGGTCGGCCAGTGGCTGCCGCCGGGCGCGGGCGGCACGCTGCTGCGGTCGGTCTCGTTCTTCGACGGCGCGGGGGCGGCGAGGCCTGCGCTGACACTCGCCGTGTGGGCGGGGGCGGGGCTGGTGCTGGTGCTGCTGGGCGGGTTGCGCGGGCGCGGACGTGCGGGGGCACGGCGCCGGGCCGCGGCCTGACCCATCGGCCCCTCCGGCGCGCTGCGGCGCCCTACGACGCGGTGGACCCCCGATGCTCCGCCGCGATCCCGAACCGCTGACGCTCGCCCGGCGCAGGCGCCCCCGAGCCGACCGTCGAGACGGAACTGATCACCGGCTCCTCCGCGGCCTCGGACAACGCCTCCAGGCGGCGCAGGTCCTCCGCCGAGACCAGGGCCACGAGCGGCTTGCCGTGCCGGGTGACGACCACGCGCTCGCCGCCGTACACCACGCGGTTGATCAGGTCGGCGAGCTCAGCGCGGGCTTGCGTCACCGGAATCTCGTAGGCCATGGGCCCATCATAACGTCACGTACGTCCTGTACATTTTTTACAGAGAGGCAGATGCCACACGCAGCGCAGCCACCGAGGAGCCCGCCATGAGGAGCCCTGACGCACGCCATGTCCTGCCGGAGTTCACCGAGCACACGAGCTCGGGGACGCGCACCAGGGACCCGTACGCGAAGCTGCTGGAGGAGCGGATCGTCTTCCTCGGCACGCCCATCGACGACACCTCGGCCAACGACGTGATGGCGCAGTTCATGTACCTGGAGCACAGCGCGCCCGACCAGGACATCTCGCTCTACATCAACTCCCCGGGCGGCTCGTTCAGCGCGATGACGGCCGTGTACGACACGGTCCGGTACGTGAGTTGCGACGTGGAGACCGTCTGCATGGGCCAGGCCGCGTCGTCGGCGGCCGTGCTGCTCGCGGCGGGCGCGCCGGGGAAGCGGTCGATGCTGCCGGGCGCCCGAGTCCTCATGCACCAGCCGGAGTTCACCGAGCCGGTCCACGGCCAGACCAGCGACCTCGCGATCCAGGCGGCCGAACTGCAGCGCACCAGGGCCCTCTTGGAGGAGATGCTCGCCCGGCACACGGGGCAGACCCGGGAGCGGATCTCCGCCGACATCGAGCGCGACACGATCCTCGACGCCGTACAGGCACGGGAGTACGGCCTGGTGGACCGGATCATCGACAGCCGCAGGTCCACCCTGCTCGCGCCCGGCAGCGACTGAGGGGGCCGGATGCTGCCACCGGAACCGCCGGAGCTGCCCGCGCTGACGCGCGCCGAGGGCGAGTTGATCGACCGCTACCTCGAAGTAGTCGACCTGCTCGGCCGGATCAACCCCGCCCGCGCCCGTGACACGTACGGCGGACTGCGCGCCGCCCAGGCCCTGGTCACCAAGGCCGCTGCGCTGCGGGACGCGTTGACCCTGATGCACCAGCGCGGCGAGAGCGAGGTGCACGCCGCGACGCTGGCGCGCGCCCTGCGCGTCCTGGACGGCGAGCGGCGGGCGGGGCGGGTCACGGTGCCGCCCACGTCCGTGAGTTGACGGGGGCGTCGGCGCGCGGGTCGTCCGTTCGGCCTCACGGCGCGCCCCGTTGGGCTCGCACGGATGGCCTACGGGGCGATCTCCCCGGCGTACCCGCGCAGTTGCGATCTTCACGGGGCTGCCGCGAGGCGGTGATCTCTTCCGCTGCTGGTACGAGCCTCAAGGCCCTTGATCGCACCATCGGCGAAAATCCGCTGTGCACCCAAATGAGGCAGATGTGACGAGCGTCACACCCGGCCGGGTATGCACGGATTTGACACGGTCTGTGCGTGAGGATCCCTGCCACGACAAGCCCCCGTCGCAGCGGCGGGGCGGTCCGGGCGGACGCCGAGTCCTGCCGCCGTCCGGATGCCAGGTCGACGACGGTGGACCGGCAGGAGTGGAGGACCCGAGCACGACGGGGCGCGAGCCCCTTGGGGTGAAGCCGTGGCGCAGGCCGCGGCCGGGCAGTCTTCGTTGGCCCGAATCCGACAGGTCATCCTTCACAGGCGGCTGACGAAGGGTCGCGCATGATCTCGCACATTCGGATCCCCGCCCTGCTCTCCCGGGCCGGCACCGCCTCCGCCCTGACGCTCGCCGCGGTGGGCGGCACCACCCTGGCCCCCGGAGCCGTGACCGAGGCCCAGGCCGCCTCCGCGCCGGCCCGGGCGCTCCAGGTCGCGGCGGCGAAGAAGGGCGCCCCCTACCGCTGGGGCGCAACCGGTCCACGCCGCTTCGACTGCTCGGGCCTGACCCTGTACTCGTACCGGAAGGCGGGCAAGAAGCTGCCGCGCACCACGGCCCAGCAGTACAACCGCACCCGCCGGGTCTCGGCCGACCGGCGCGAACGCGGCGACCTGGTGTTCTTCCACTCCGGCCGGAACGTCTACCACGTCGGCATCTACGCCGGTAAGGGCCGCATCTGGCACGCGCCCAAGACCGGCGACGTGGTGCGGCTGCAGAAGATCTGGACGAGCAGCGTCTCGTACGGACGCGTGCGCTAGGGCCGCCTCCTGGAGTTTCCGCACGCCTGCGGGGCTTCATCGTGCCCGGCCGGGATACTCCTCAGCCATGGCCGATGATTCCAGGAAGAGCGACCGCAACGAGACTCCCTTCGAACGGGCCGACCGGAACTTCGGTGAGCTGCTGCAGGAGTTGCGGGTCGTGCAGGTGGGCGTGCAGATCCTGTTCGCGTTCCTGCTGACCCTCGCGTTCACGTCGCGCTTCCGGTCGCTCGACGACCTGCAGCGCGGGACGTACGTGGCGACGCTGCTGCTCTCCGTCGCGGCCGCCGCGCTGTTCACGGCGCCCGCGGCGGTGCACCGGGCACTGTTCCGGCGGCACGCCAAGCCGCAGATCGTACGGGTGTCCTCACGGCTCGCGGCGATCGGCATGGCGGTGCTGTGCCTCGCTCTGACCGGGTCGGTGCTGCTGGTGGTGGACGTCGCCCTCGGGCGCACGGCCGGGGTGACCTGCGGCGTGGGGACGTTCCTGATGTGCTTCGGGCTGTGGGGCGTACTGCCGCGGATGATCAGGACCGACGGCGGGAACGAGCCCGCCGCCCCGGAGAACCCGGACGCCCCGGAGAGGGCTCGGCCGCCAGACAGCGCGGACAGCCCGGACGGCCCGGACGGCCCGCGGTAGCCGCGCTCAGCTCTGCACCGGAGCCGTCCACGGCAGCGCGATCCACACCGTCTTGCCGCCCTCCGCGGTGGGCCGCACCGAGAGGCGGCCGCCGCACTCCGCCGCGAGCCAGCGGATGATCACCATGCCGCGGCCGTTGTCCTGCTGGACCGCCGCCGGCAGCCGCCTGGGCAGCCGCGGGTGGCTGTCGGTGACGCCGATGCGCAGCTGTTCGTCGCGCTCCAGCTCGATGTCGACGGTGAACGTCGGCGACTGGCCGAGGGTGTGCTGCACCGCGTTGGTCGCGAGCTCGGAGACGATCAGGCGGACCGTGTCCGCGGTCTGAGAATCGTCGGGCAGGCCCCAGTCGGCGAGCACGTCCGTCACGTATTTCCGTGCTCTGGAGACCGAGGCGGGATCGCTCGGCAGAGTGACGGAGGCTTCCTTGTGATCTGCCATGGCGACACTGTCCCTTTCCCACCGGGCCGGCATCCGGCGCGCGGTCGATGACCTGGGAATCACCGGATGACCGACGGACCCGGAGTGGTGCTTCGCGCCAGACTGCCACTCCGGAGCCGTCCGACGTGCCGATCCCCCGAGATATGCATATATCTGTCGCTCGAAGCGGTGAACTCTGCCACGGAAGACCGTATTTGGGGGCACACTGGCGCCCGCCCGCGGAGAGGAGTTCGGTCATGCAGTACGGACCTGCCGTGCGGCGCCGCAAGCTCGGCGCGGAGCTGCGGGCGCTGCGCGACCGGGCCGGTCTCACCAGCGGCCAGGCCGCGCTGAGGGTGGGCTGGCACCAGTCGAAGGTGAGCCGGATCGAGACCGGCCGCAGCAGCGCGAAGGCCGCGGACGTGCGGCTGCTGCTCGACGCGTACGACGTGCGCGACGCCCGACTCCGCGCGCTCCTGGAGGCGTTGGCGGGGGACGCGGACGGCGAGCGGGGCGCGCGGCAGCAGTGGTGGCACGCCTACAAGGGCCTACTGCCGCCCGCGTACCGCGACTTCATCAGCCTGGAGTCGCAGGCCTGCCGCCTGCGTACGCTGGAGACCTCCGTGGTGCCCGGTCTGCTGCAGACGCCGGACTACGCACGGGCGGTCACCCGCGCCTCGCTCGACGGGCTGCCGGCGGACCAGGTGGACACGCTCGTGGAGATCCGCCTCGCCCGGCAGGACGTGCTGCGCGGGAACCCTCCGCTTGAGCTGAGCGCGGTGCTCGACGAGTCGGTCCTTCGGCGTCCCGTCGGCGGATACGGCGTGATGGCGCGGCAGTTGCGGCATCTCGTGACGATGGGCCGGCAGCTGCCGCACATACGGCTGCAGGTGCTGCCGTACGCGGCGGGGGCGCATGTCGGACTGACGGGGCCTTTCGTCATCTTCTCCTTTCCGGACATCGCCGATCTCGACGTGGTTGTTCTCGACCACTTGGTGAGTAGCCTCTATCTCGAACGGAAAGAAGACCTCCAGGCCTACAGCGAGGCCTTCGACTCGCTGAGAGAACACGCCCTTCCGCCCGATGACAGCCTGGAATTCATCGCCGGGATCGGTGATGGCACGTAAGGGGGCACCATGTCAGCTCTGCCTCGGTACGTACCCACCAGCACTTCGTTGAACAGCGCACCGCACGACGCCCGTTGGCGGCGCAGCAGCCGCAGCACCGGGATGAACAACTGCGTGGAGACCGCGTCGATCGGCCGTGGCCCGCTGGCCGGCCGGTTCGCCGTACGCGACTCGAAGCGCATGTCCGGTCCTGCTCTGTTGTTCACCTCCGCCGCCTGGGACTCCTTCCTCGCCGCCGTCCGACGGTAGGCGTCCCGGGCAGGGATCAGCCCTGGAAGGCACCTGCGGGCGCGGTGCGCACGATCGTGCGCACCGCGTCCGTCAGTTGGGCGTCCGTCAGGTCGGCGCGGGCCGTGAGGCGGAGGCGGGAGATGCCGTCGGGCACGGACGGGGGGCGGAAGCAGCCCACGACCAGGCCCGCCGCACGGCAATCCGCCGCCCACCGGACCGCCTCGTCCGGAGTGGGCGCGTGCACCGAGACCACCGCGGCGTCCGGGCGCACCGTCGTCAGACCGGCCGCCGTCAACTGGGTGTGCAGGGCGCTCGCCACCTCGCGGGCGCGGGCCGCGCGCTGCGGTTCGCGGCGGATCAGGCGCAGCGCGGCGAGGGCGGCGCCGGTGGCGGCCGGGGCGAGGCCGGTGTCGAAGATGAACGTACGGGCCGTGTTGACCAGGTGCTCGATCACCCCGGCCGGGCCGAGGACCGCGCCGCCCTGGCTGCCGAGCGACTTGGACAGGGTGAGCGTGGCGACCACGTCGGGCGCGCCCGCGAGTCCCGCCGCGTGCGCGGAGCCCCGGCCGCCGTCGCCGAGGACGCCGAGCCCGTGCGCGTCGTCGAGGAGCAGGGCGGCGCCGGACTCCCGGCAGGCGGCGGCGAACTCGGGCAGCGGGGCGGCGTCGCCGTCGACCGAGAACACCGCGTCGGTGACCGCGACCGCCGGACCCTCGTGGCCGTCGAGCGCCTTGCGGGCGGCGTCCGGGTCGGCGTGCGCCACGACGGACGTGGTGGCGCGGGCGAGCCGGCAGCCGTCGATGAGCGAGGCGTGGTTGCCGGCGTCCGAGACGATCAGGCCGCCGTGCGGGCCGAGCGCGGTGACGGCGGCGAGGTTCGCGGCGTACCCGGAGGAAAGGACGAGCGCCGCCTCGAAGCCGCAGAACTCGGCCAGCTCACGCTCCAGTTCGGTGTGCAGGGCGGTGGTGCCGGTGACCAGGCGGGAGCCGGTGGCGCCGCCGCCCCAGCGGTGCGCCGCGGCCGCCGCGCCGTCGGTGACCTCCGGGTGCAGGGCGAGGCCGAGGTAGTCGTTGCTCGCCAGGTCGAGGAGGCCGCTGTCGGCCGTGCGCGGCCTGAGGGTGCGTACGAGACCGGCGGCGCGGCGGCGTTCGGCCTGGGCGTCCAGCCAGCCGAAGGGGTCGCGGTGCGGCTCACCGGTCGGGCCTGCGGCGGTGCGGTCGTCGGTCTCCTGGCGGTGCATCGGCCATCCCTCGCACGGCGCGCGCCGCAAGGGCGTGGACCACCCCTGCCCACGCCTTGATCGTCCCGGTCGCTTTGTCGGCAGTCAACAGACCCTAGTCGGAGGAAGGCGGGGCCAGGGTGTGGCAATACCCACACCGCACGGCCGACCTATTGTGAGGTTCCTACTTGGCCGCGGGCCCTGCCGTAAGCGAGGATCACACCTCATGGACCTGCTGAACACGCTGGTGGACAAGGGGCTCAGGCGCGAACTGCCGAGCCGCGAAGAGGCGCTCGCCGTACTGGCGACCTCCGACGACGAACTCCTGGACGTGGTGGCCGCGGCGGGCAAGGTGCGCCGCCAGTGGTTCGGGCGGCGGGTGAAACTCAACTATCTGGTCAACCTCAAGTCCGGCCTGTGCCCCGAGGACTGCTCGTACTGCTCGCAGCGGCTCGGCTCCAAGGCGGACATCCTCAAGTACACCTGGCTGAAGCCCGACCAGGCCTCCGAGGCGGCGGCCGCCGGCGTCGCGGGCGGCGCGAAGCGGGTCTGCCTGGTGGCGAGCGGCCGCGGGCCGACGGACCGGGACGTTGACCGGGTCTCGAAGACCATCGAGGCGATCAAGGGGCGACACGAGGACGTCGAGGTCTGCGCCTGCCTCGGGCTGCTCTCCGAGGGCCAGGCCGACCGGCTGCGGGGCGCGGGCGCCGACGCGTACAACCACAACCTCAACACCTCCGAGTCGACGTACGGCGAGATCACCACCACGCACACCTACCAGGACCGCGTGGACACCGTGCAGCAGGCGCAGGCCGCCGGGCTCTCGGCGTGCTCCGGCCTGATCGCGGGCATGGGCGAGAGCGACGAGGACCTGGTCGACGTGGTCTTCTCGCTGCGCGAGTTGGACCCGGACTCGGTGCCGGTGAACTTCCTGATCCCGTTCGAGGGCACGCCGCTCGCCAAGGAGTGGAACCTGACGCCGC
This sequence comes from Streptomyces solicavernae, assembly GCF_029968095.1. Taxonomy (GTDB): domain Bacteria; phylum Actinomycetota; class Actinomycetes; order Streptomycetales; family Streptomycetaceae; genus Streptomyces; species Streptomyces solicavernae. The sequence goes on from NZ_JASCIR010000014.1 coordinate 37,595, forward strand.
AGCGGGCGCTGCGCATCCTGGCGATGGTGCGGTTCGTCTGCCCGGATGTCGAGGTGCGGCTCGCGGGCGGGCGCGAGGTGCATCTGCGCTCGCTGCAGCCGCTCGCCCTGCACCTGGCCAACTCGATCTTCCTCGGCGACTACCTGACCAGTGAGGGCCAGGCGGGCAAGGCCGACCTGGACATGATCGCGGACGCCGGGTACGAGGTGGAGGGCGCGGACAAGGTGACGCTGCCGGAGCACCGGCGCGGCGCCGAGTCGGACGCGGATGCCGGTACGGGTGCGGGTGCGGATGCGGATGCGGATGCGGATGCGGGCTGTGGTTCGCATGCGGGCTCCGGTGGTTGCGGACCGTGCGGTTCCGCTCCGGCGGAGCAGGACGCCGCCGACGAGGCGCGTACGGATCTGGTCGCGGTGCGCCGCCGCGGTGCGGGCACGGACCTGGCGCCCAATGCCTGAGCCTGCACTCTCCCCGTACGACTCCACGTACGACTCCCCGTACACGAAGCACGAACTGCTCGACCTCGACCGCCGCCACGTCTGGCACCCGTACGGTCCGATGCCGGGCCGGCAGGAGCCGCTGGTCGTCGAGTCCGCGTCCGGGGTCAGGCTCCGGCTCGCGGACGGCGGCGGCGAGTTGGTGGACGGCATGTCCTCCTGGTGGTCGGCCATCCACGGCTACAACCACCCGGTGCTCAACGAGGCGGCGCGCGGCCAGCTGGACCGGATGAGCCATGTGATGTTCGGCGGGCTCACGCACGAGCCCGCCGTCCGGCTCGCGAAACACCTTGTCGACATGTCGCCCGAGGGTCTTGAGCATGTCTTCCTGGCCGACTCGGGCTCCGTGTCGGTCGAGGTGGCCGTGAAGATGTGCCTGCAGTACTGGCGCTCGCTCGGCCGCCCCGAGAAGCACAAGCTCCTGACCTGGCGCGGCGGTTACCACGGGGACACCTGGCAGCCGATGTCGGTGTGCGACCCCGAGGGCGGCATGCACGAGCTGTGGTCGGGCGCGCTCCCCCGGCAGATCTTCGCCGACCCGCCGCCCGCCGCGTACGAGGAGTCATACGCGGAGCAGCTGCGGGAGGCGATCGCCGCGCACGCGCACGAGGTGGCGGCGGTGATCGTGGAGCCGGTGGTGCAGGGCGCGGGCGGAATGCGCTTCCACTCCCCCGCCTATCTGCGGGTCCTGCGCGAGGCCTGCGACGCGCACGGCGTCCTGCTCGTCTTCGACGAGATCGCCACCGGCTTCGGGCGTACGGGCACGCTGTTCGCCGCCGGCCACGCGGCCGTGACGCCCGACGTGATGTGTGTCGGCAAGGCGCTGACCGGCGGTTATATGACGCTCGCGGCGACGTTGTGCACCGCGCGGGTCGCGGACGGGATCTCGCGCGGCGAGGTGCCGGTGCTCGCGCACGGGCCGACGTTCATGGGCAACCCGCTCGCCGCCGCGGTGGCCTGCGCCTCCATCGAGCTGCTGCTCGCGCAGGACTGGCAGGCCGAGGTCAAGCGGATCGAGGCCGGACTGACGGCTGGGCTCGGCGCGTTGGCGGGCACGCCGGGTGTGCGGGACGTGCGGGTGCTCGGCGCGATCGGTGTCGTGCAGCTGGACCACGAGGTGGACATGGCGGCGGCGACCCGGGCGGCGGTGGCCGAGGGCGTGTGGCTGCGGCCGTTCCGCGACCTCGTCTACACGATGCCGCCGTTCATCACCGGCGACGCGGACGTGGCCCGCATCTGCCGGGCGGTCGGTGCCGTGGCGAAGGCGGCGTGAGCGGGGATGGGTGCGTGAGCGGGGATGGGTGCGTGAGCGGGGATGGGTGCGTGAGCGGGGATGGGTGCGTGAGCGGGGATGGGTGCGTGAGATGACGATTCTGCTGGTCAGTGGGACCGGTACCGAGGTCGGCAAGACGGTGACGACGGCCGCGCTCGCCGCCGCCGCGCTCGCCGAGGGCCGTTCGGTGGCCGTGCTCAAGCCCGCGCAGACGGGGGTGGCGCCGGACGAGCGGGGCGATGCGGACGAGGTGGTGCGGCTCGCGGGCCCGGTCACGGCCCTCGAACTCGCCCGCTACCCCGAGCCGTTGGCCCCCGACACGGCCGCACGCCGCGCGGGGCTGGCTCCGGTACGGCCGTACGAGGTCGCCGACGCGGCGCAGAAGCTGGCCGTCGAGCACGACCTGGTGCTCGTCGAGGGCGCGGGCGGTCTGCTCGTACGGTTCGACGCCGAGGGCGGGACGCTGGCGGACGCGGCGCGGCTGCTCGGGGCGCCAATGGTGGTCGTGGCGGCGGCCGGCCTGGGCACGTTGAACGCGACGGCGTTGACGGGGGAGGCGTTGCGGGCGCGGGGGCTTGAGCAGGCGGGGGTCGTCATCGGCAGCTGGCCTGCCGAGCCGGGGCTTGCGGAGCGATGCAACCTCGACGATCTTCCCGTTGCGGCGGGGGCGCCGTTGCTGGGTGTGATCCCGGAGGGGTCCGGGGGCCTCGCGCCGGAGGAGTTTCGCGCGGCGGCACCGGGGTGGTTTCTCCCCACCCCGCCCCTTCCCTGAAGCCTGCGGCGCTTCGGGGGCTCCGCCCCGGACCCCTTCCCCCATCTCAAACGCCGGAGAGGCTGATTTCGGCGGCCCCGGGGAAGAATGCGAAGTGTGCCCAGACCCGGGAGGTCCGTCATGCCGTTGCGCCCCACCCGTGCCGCCAAAGACACCGTTCACCACCCCCTCTTCGCCCGGTTCTACGCCTGGCAGAGCACAATCTCCGAGTCCGCCATCGGGCCGCACCGGGACGAGCTCCTCGCCGGGCTCTCCGGGCGCGTGATCGAGATCGGCGCGGGCAACGGGCTGAACTTCGCGCGGTATCCGAGCACCGTCGCCGAGGTCGTCGCGATCGAGCCGGAGAGCGTGCTGCGCCGGCACGCCGTCGAGGCCGCGCTGCGGGCCGAGGTGCCGGTGGACGTCGTACCGGGTGCGGCCGAGGCGTTGCCGGTGAAGAGCGAGGCGTTCGACGCGGCCGTGCTCTCGCTCGTGCTGTGCAGCGTGCGAAACGTGCCACGGGCGCTCGGCGAGCTGCGCCGGGTGCTGCGGCCCGGCGGTGAGCTGCGGTTCTTCGAGCACGGGCGGGCGCCCGACGGCCGGGCCATGCAGGCCGTGCAGCGGGGCCTCGACCGTACGGTGTGGCCGCGGCTGTTCGGCGGCTGTCATGTGGGGCGCGATCCGTACGACGCGATCCGTGCGGCCGGCTTCGAGGTCACGTCGTACCGCCGCTTCCTCGTGCCCGCCCGGGGCCCGAAGCTGCCGTCGTCGTTCTGCGTGCTCGGCACCGCCCGGCGGCCGGTCGGGGACCAGGACAGGCCCTAGCGCCGCCGGAACGCCAGGGCCTGTCCGGCGGCGACAAGGCCGAGTTCCGGCATCCCGGACACCGGGCTACCGTGGTCGGGGACGTGTGCGGTCGGCCCGAGGAGGCGGCCTTGTCCAGATCTGCCGCAGTGGATGCCCCGGACGGGGCGGATCCCGGTCCTCCGGTCGCGGCCCGCGCCCGCGGCCTCACCAAGGCGTACGGGGCCGGGGAGACCGCGGTCCGCGCGCTCGACGCCGTGGACGTGGACATCGCGCGCGGCCGGTTCACCGCCGTGATGGGGCCCTCCGGTTCCGGGAAGTCCACGCTGATGCACTGCCTGGCCGGGCTCGACTCCGTGTCGGCGGGCCGGGTCTGGCTGGGCGGAACGGAGATCACCGGGCTCAGGGAGCGGGAGCTGACCCGGCTGCGGCGGGACCGGATCGGCTTCCTGTTCCAGTCGTTCAACCTGCTGCCGACGCTGACCGCCGCCGAGAACATCACGCTGCCCCTGGACATCGCGGGCCGCCGCCCCGACCCGGCCTGGGTGGCACGGATCGTGGACACGCTCGGCCTGCGGGACCGGCTCGGCCACCGCCCGGCCCAGCTCTCCGGCGGCCAGCAGCAGCGGGTGGCCTGCGCGCGGGCGCTCGTATCGCGGCCCGAGCTGATCTTCGCTGACGAGCCGACCGGCAACCTCGACTCGCGCTCCGGGCTCGAAGTGCTCGGCTTCCTGCGGGAGGCCGTGGACCGGCTCGGCCAGACCGTGGTGATGGTCACCCACGACCCGGGCGCCGCCGCCCACTCCGACCTGGTGCTGTTCCTCGGCGACGGGCGGATCGTGGACACGATGGCCGAGCCGAGCGCGGAGGCCGTACTGGAACGGCTGAAGCGGTTCGACACGCTGCTGCCGGAGGCCGGCCCGGACGGCACGACCCGGGGTGCGCCCGGCACCGGGCCGCGTGCGGAGGGCGCGCCGGGCGCGCCGGGCGTACGGGCCCTCGGCGAGGGGTGAGCCGGTCGTGCTGAAGGCCACACTGCGGAGCTTCTTCGCCCACAAGGGCCGGCTCGTGCTCTCCGCGCTCGCCGTCGTCCTGTCCGTGGCGTTCGTCGCGGGCAGCCTGATCTTCTCCGACACGGTGAGCCGTACGTTCGACCGGCTCTTCGCGTCCACATCGGCGGACGTGACGGTCGGGCCGAAGCAGGGCTTCGGGGAGTCCGTTCCGTCCGGGACCGTGCCGACCGTTCCGGCCGGACTCGCCGAGCGGGTGGCGGCGGTGGACGGGGTGGCGGACGTCCAGGTGGACGTGGAGGTGGAGAACATCACCGTCGTCGACGCCCGCAGGGAACCCGTCGGCCCGACCACCGGCGCACCGACCATCGGCACCAACTGGTACGTGTACGACCGCAGTCCGGTCGAGCTGGCCTCCGGGCACGCGCCGCGCGGCCCCGGTCAGGCGCTCCTCGACGCGGACACCGCCGAGAGCAAGGACGTCTCGATCGGCGACACCCTGACGGTGCTCGCGCCGCCCGGCTCCTTCGACGTACGGGTCGTCGGCATCGCCGCCTTCACCACGACCAACCCGGGCGCGGCCCTGGTCTTCCTCGACACCCCGACCGCGCAGCGGGAACTCCTCGGCGACGCGGACGCGGCGACCTCGCTGGCCGTGACGGCCGCGCCCGGCAGCGACGACGAGACGTTGAAACGGCGGCTCGGCGCGGAGCTCGGCGGCGCGTACGAGCTGCGCACCGCCGACGAGCAGGCCGAGTCCTCGGCGGCCCAACTGGGCGAATTCCTCGACGTGATCAAGTACGTGATGCTCGGCTTCGCCGGGGTCGCGGTGCTTGTCGGGGTGTTCCTGATCGTCAACACCTTCTCCATGCTGATCGCCCAGCGCACCCGCGAGCTGGGCCTCCTGCGCGCCCTGGGCGCCGACCGCGCGCAGGTGCGGCGTTCGGTGCTCGTCGAGGCGCTGCTGCTGGGCCTGGTGGGCTCGACGCTCGGCCTGGCGACCGGCATCGGGCTCGCCTTCGCGCTGATCGAGCTGATGGCGCTCACCGGGATGAATCTGGACGCCGCGGAGATGGTCATCGGGCCGGTGACGCCCCTCGCGGCGTACGCGGTGGGCGTCGGTGTCACGTTCGTGGCCGCGTATCTGCCGGCCAGGCGGGCCGCTCAGGTCTCCCCGATGGCGGCGCTCGCGGATGCCGAAGTCGCCGGTGCGGGGCGGCCGTTGACGGTGCGTGCCGTGGTCGGTGCGGTGGTGGCGGTGGCCGGGGCGGCTGCCCTGGCCGGCTGTGCGGTGAGCGGGGACACGTCCACGTCGGCCTGGCTGCTCGGCCTCGGCGTGGTCCTCACCCTGGCCGCGGCGGTGATCGCGGGCCCGCTCCTGGTACGGCCGGTGATCCGGGTCCTGGGCGGGGCGTTCCCGGCACTGTTCGGCTCGGTGGGCCGGATGAGCCGGCGCAACGCGCTGCGCAACCCGCGCCGCACCGGGGCCACCGCGGCGGCGCTGATGGTGGGGCTCGCGCTGGTGGGCGGGCTCTCGGTGGCGAGCGCGTCGATGACGGCGTCCTTCGACAAGGAGATCGACCGGACCCTGGGCGCCGACTTCATGGTCCAGGCGGGCAACTTCCGGCCGTTCCCCCGGGAGATCACCGAGCGGGTGCAGGACGTCGAGGGTGCGGGTCTCGTCGTACGGCAGCGGTTTGTGCCGCTCGCGCTGTCGCTGCCGGACGGGAAGCGGGTGGAGTCGGCGGCGGCCGCGTACGACCCGGGGCTCGATCAGGTGGCGAACCTGGAGTACGCGGTGAACGGCTCCGCCGAGGCGCTCGCGCCCGGACACCTCGGCATGGACCGGGAGTTCGCCGCCGAGCACCGGGTGCGCGTCGGTGACACGGTGCCCGTGGAGTTCCCCGGCGGGCGGAAGGCCGAGCTGATGGTGGGCGCGCTCACCGACCTGGGCGGGCCGGGCAGGCCGGGCGCGGCGGGCAGCCTCGTCGTCGGGATGGGCACGGCGGACCGGTACGTGCCGGGCGGGCAGGACTCCGTGCTGTTCGTGAACGCGGCGGACGGTACGGATCCGGACGCGCTGCGCGCCGCACTGAACGCGGCGCTCGACCCGTATCCGCAGGTGCAGGTGCGAGACCAGGCCGACTACAAGGAACTGGTGCGGGAGCAGATGGCCGTGCTGCTGTACCTGGTGTACGCGCTGCTCGGCCTGGCGATCGTGATCGCGGTGCTCGGCGTGGTCAACACCCTGGCCCTGTCGGTGGTGGAGCGCACCCGGGAGATCGGGCTGCTGCGCGCGATCGGACTTTCGCGGCGGCAGTTGCGGCGCATGATCCGGCTGGAGTCGGTGGTGATCGCCGTGTTCGGCGCGGTGCTCGGCCTCGGGCTCGGGCTTGTGTGGGGGCTGGCCGTGCAGCAGGTGCTGGCCCTGGAGGGCATGACGGAACTGGCGATCCCGTGGGGCACGGTCGTCGCGGTGGTGCTCGGCTCGGTGGTGGTGGGCCTCGCGGCGGCGCTCGTACCGGCGCTGCGGGCGTCCCGGATGAACGTGCTCGCGGCGATCGCGCACGAGTGAGCCGCGCCCCCTCGGTTGCGGGGCGCGGCTCCGACTGCCCATGCGGGTACGGGAGTTACTTCTCGGGCTCCCAGAGCGTGGCCGTCGTCAGATACGTCGGCAGGCTGTCCGGCGTGTCCCGGTTGACCTTGCGGATCCACAGGTGGGCCACGGCCTTGTCGGCGGTCTCCACGCAGAGGCCGACGCCCTTCTTCAGGACCGAGTCGTCACGCAGCTCGTCCAGCGGGACGGGGTTGGGCAGGGAGCTGTCCCGGGCGGCCCTGAGGCAGGCGCTCGGGGTGGGGAACTCGGCGGTGACGGTGTTCATGATGCTGCCGTCGGTCGCCTGCAGCCCTTCCTCCGGTTCGGGTTCGGCGCAGGCGTGGTACGCGAGGGCGCCGAGGTAGTCGGCGGCGTCGATGTTGCCGGGGTGAGTCACACGGAACTCGTTGTCGATGTCGACGTGCACGGTGTCGCACTGGGAGACGTTGGTGGCCTTCTCCGGCTTCGGACCGGCGATGGTGACCGTCTTGTCCTGCAGGGTGAGCCGCCAGCCCGCCTCCGTCTTCGCGCCGCCGGGGGCGGGCTGCTCGCCGCCCGGACCGCCGTTGCCGCCACCGGAGTCGGCGTCCGCGTCGTCCGTGGGCCGCGGTCCGTCGGTGTTCTTCCCGGGCTCGCCCGTGGTGCCGTCGGTGGCCTCGTTCGAGGAGGGCGTGTCGTCCTCGAACAGCGTCTTGTACCCGAGCACCGAGCCCGCGCCGACGGCCACCACGGCGACGACGGCGGCCGCCACGATCAGTCCGGTCCTCCGTCGACGCGGCGCCGGGCCCGGCGCGGTCGGCGCCGGGTTCTGCTGGTCCGGTACGGCCGGGGCCCGCTGGTCCGGTACGGGGGCGGCGTGCTGGGGCGGCGGGGGCGCGCTCGGCCCGAAGGCGGGCGGCTGGGGCGGCTGCGTCGGCAGGTGCGCGACGGGGGCGGCCGGCGGGGGTTGCTGGGGCGGGGCCTGCTGGTCCGGGGATTGCTGGTCCGGGGATTGCTGCGGGGCCGATGGCGCGATCCGCATCGTGTGCTCCTGCTGCTCCACCGCCTGCGCGAGGTCCGGCGGCAGCCACCAGCCCTCCGCGCGGCCCAGCCCGGCGGCGCCCGCGGCCGCGTGGCAGTGCTCGACGATCTCCGCCGGGGACGGCCGCGTCGCCGGGTCCCGGCTCAGGCAGCTCTCCACCAGGCCCCGCAACTCCTGCGGGCAGCCGTCGAGTTGGGGCTCATTGGCGACGATGCGGTGCAGGATCGCCTGCGAGGGGCCTTCGCCGTACGCGTGCGTGCCCGTCGCCGCGTAGTGCAGGACGAGGCCGAGCGCGAACACGTCCAGGGCGGGGGTGATGTCGCCGCCCGTGGCCTGCTCCGGCGCCATGTACGCGGGCGTGCCGAGCGCGACGCCCGTACCGGTGAGGGCGGCGGTGTCGGCGGCGCGCGCGATGCCGAAGTCGATGACGCGCGGGCCGTCCGCGCCGAGCAGCACGTTGGACGGCTTGAGGTCGCGGTGCACGATCCCGGCGCCGTGGATGGTCTGCAAAGCCTCGGCCACCCCGCCCGCCAACTGCAGGACGGTGCGCAGCGGGAGGGCCCCGTGCCGGCTCACGGCCTCGGAGAGCGGCGGCCCGGGGACGTACGCGGTGGCGAGCCAGAGTTCGCCGTCCTCGGTGCGGCTGTCCAGGACGGGCGCGGTGTACGGGCCCTGCACGCGGCGGGCGGCCGCCACCTCCTGGCCGAACCGCTCCTTGAACAGCGGGTCCTGGGCGTACTCGCGGCGCACCACCTTCAGGGCGACGGGCTGGCCGCCGCGCGTGTGCGACAGGTAGACCACGCCCATGCCGCCCTGGCCGAGGCGCCCCTGGAGGCGGTAACCGGCAATCTCCCTGGGCTCGTCAGGAGCCAGCTGTTCCATCCGCGTACGCCTCCCCGTTCGTTGGAGTGGACATGATACGAACCGGTGCACGGGCCCTCGGAGCCCCCCACGCCCTGCCTCCGGACCCCGCCCGCGCCCGACGTCTCGGCCCGTCGGCCCGTCGGCCCGCCATCTCGACCCGACGTCTCGGCCCGACGTCTCGACCCGACGTCCCGGCCCGTGAAATCCCCTCGCCGCCGTCGCGCGCGCCGTGCTTCGCTGGCGATCATGAGCGCTCTGAGGATCCGTACCGCCGAACCCGCCGACGCCACCGACGTGCTCGCGTTCTGGAAGGAGGCGGCCGAGGGGACCAGCGTCAGCGACGACGAGGCCGGGGTGAGCGGGCTCATCGCGCGCGACCCCGGCGCCCTGCTGCTCGCCGAGACCGGGGACGGGCTGCTCGTCGGCTCCGTGATCGCGGGCTACGACGGCTGGCGCTGCAGCCTGTACCGGCTCGCCGTGCTTCCCTCGCACCGCAGGCGCGGCGTCGCCACGGCGCTGCTCGAAGCCGCCGAGGAACGGTTCACGGCGCTCGGCGGGCGGCGCGGGGACGCCATGGTCCTGGAGGCGAACGAGCGGGCGCAGCGGGCCTGGTCGGCGGCCGGGTACCGGCGTGAGGACCACTGGCGGCGCTGGGTGAAGCCGCTCGCGGAGCGCTCCTGACGGCCGACCCGGCGGTTCTCCTGACGGCCGCCCCGGCCGGTTCTCCTGACAGCCGCCCCGGCCGGTCCTTTTGCCGATCCTTTACTCTGGATACTCCGCTGCCGTTCACCCCGAGCGCAGCACCCCGTACCCGAACGAAAGGTGTGAGCGTCCGCCCATGGGCGAGCCTCCCAGTTGCGTCTCCGCGCACAGCAGCAGATCGGGCCGACATCGCGCGGCCGTCCCTCCCCTGCCGGATCATGGGACGGGGGTGACCCGATGACCGAACTGCTCCTGCTCGGCGTGGCGCTGCTGCTCACACTGGCCTGCGGTGTGTTCGTGGCCGCCGAGTTCTCCCTCACCACCGTCGAGCGCAGCAGCCTGGAGCGGGCCGTCGCCGACGGCGAACGCGGTGCGGACAGCGCCCTCAAGGCCGTCCGCAGCCTCACCTTCCAGCTGTCCGGCGCCCAGCTCGGCATCACCGTGACCGGCCTGGTCATCGGCATGCTCGCCAAGCCGTCCATCGGCACACTGCTCTCCGGGCCGCTCGACGACCTCGGCCTGCCCAAGGCCACGGCCGACGGCGTCGCCCTGACGCTCGGCACCGTGCTCTCCACGATCGTCCTGATGGTCGTCGGCGAGCTCGTCCCGAAGAACTGGGCGATCTCCTCGCCGCTGGCCGTCGCCAAGCGCGTGGCCACCGCCCAGCGCTGGTTCAGCGCCGCGTTCAAGCCGCTGATCACGCACCTCAACAACACCGCGAACCGCTCCGTGCGCCGCCTCGGCCTGGAACCCACCGAGGAGCTGGCGTCCGTGCGCGGCCCGCAGGAGCTGGTCGCCCTCGCCCGGCACTCGGCGAAGGAGGGCGCCCTGGAGGCGGACACGGCCGAGCTGTTCGTCCGTACGCTCAACCTGGCGGACCTCACCGCGGAGAACGTGATGACGCCGCGCGTGCAGGTGATGGCCCTGGACATCCAGGCCAACGCCGAGGACGTCGCCACCGCGACCCGCGCCACCGGACTGTCCCGCTTCCCGGTCTACCGCGGCAACCTCGACTCCGTCGTCGGCGTCGTGCACATCAAGGACGTGCTCGCCATACCGGCCGAGCGCAGGCCCCGCTTCCCCGTCGCCGAGCTCCTTCGCGAGCCGCTGCTGGTCCCCGAGACGCTGACCGTGGACCGCCTCCTGGACCGGATCTCCGGCAAGCGCACCATGGCCGTCGTCATCGACGAGTACGGCGGCACGGCCGGCGTCGCGACCCTGGAGGACATCGTCGAGGAGGTCGTCGGCGAGGTCCGCGACGAGCACGACCCGCACGAGACGTCCGACCTCTCCCCCGCCGGCACCGACGAGCACGGCCGCAGGCTGTACGACGCCGACGGCGCCGCCCGCCCCGACCAGCTGGCGAAGATCGGCCTGCGCGCGCCGGACGGCCCGTACGAGACGCTGGCCGGACTGGTCGCCACCGAGCTCGGCCGGATTCCCGCCGCCGGGGACGTGGTCGAGGTCGACGGCTGGCGGCTCGACGTCCTCGACGCCACCGGCCACCGCGCCGCACGCCTGCTCCTGCACGCGCCGCTCGACCTGCCCGGACGCGGCCCCGCGCCCACGGCCCCGACCAGCACGCCCGGGAACGGGAAGAACGGGGAGGCTGCGCGATGACCGCGGTCCAGCTCCTGATCGGCCTGGCCACGCTCGTGGTCAACGCCTTCTTCGTGGGCGCCGAGTTCGCCCTGATCTCCGTCCGCCGCAGCCAGATCGAGCCGCACGCCGAGAAGGGCGACCGGCGGGCCCGCAGCGTCATGTGGGGCCTGCAGCACGTCTCCCACCTGATGGCCGCAGCCCAGCTCGGCATCACGCTGTGCACCCTGGTCCTCGGCATCGTCGCCGAGCCCGCGATCGCGCACCTGCTTGAGCCGGTCTTCGACGCGGTGGGCGTGCCGCACGGCCTGGTCCACCCGGTGTCGTTCGTGATCGCGCTGGCCGTGGCCACGTATCTGCACATGCTGACCGGCGAGATGATCCCGAAGAACATCGCGCTCGCCGAACCGGTGCGCAGCGCGCTGCTGCTCGGCCCTCCGCTCGTGGCGATCACCCGCGCCCTGCGCCCGGTGATCTTCGCGATCAACGCCTTCGCGAACGCCCTGCTCAAGCTGCTCAGGGTGGAGCCCAAGAACGAGGTGGAGGCCACCTTCTCGGACGACCAGCTGGCCCGGCTCGTCAAGGACTCCGGGGACGCCGGCCTGATCGACGACCGCGCGCAGGAGCGCCTGCACGACGCCCTCGAACTGGGCCGCCGCCCGGTCCGTGACGTGGTCATGCCGCTGGAGCAGGTGGTGTACGCGGAGGTCGGCGTCACCCCCGAACAGCTGGAGCAGCTGTCGGCCCGCTCCGGGTTCTCCCGCTTCCCGGTGGTCGACCAGGGGCGCCGCATCGTGGGCTATCTGCACGTCAAGGACGCCCTCGACGCCTCGCCGCGCGACCTGCCGTTCCAGGTCAGGGACATGCGCCCGATCGCCCGCGTACGGGAGGCCACGCCGCTCGACGACGTGCTGACCGCGATGCGCAGCAGCCGCACCCACCTGGCGGCGGTCATCGGCGAGGACGGGAGGCTCGCGGGGCTTGTGACGATGGAGGATGTCCTGCGGGAGCTGTTCGGCCAGCCTGTCTGAGCGGACTGTCCGAGCGGACTGTCTGAGCGGACTCCGGCATTCGGGGGCGTACGGGAGAGGGGCGCGGGTGAGTCAACTGGTCCTGCGGGACGTGTCGTTCGGCTACCCCGAGCGGCCGGTCCTGGAGCGGGTCTCGCTGTCGGTGCGGCCCGGTGAGCACGTCGGCGTGATCGGCGAGAACGGCTCCGGCAAGTCGACGCTGCTGCGGCTGGCCTGCGGGCGTGGCGTGCCCGCCGACGGTGAGGTGCGGGTGGCGGCGGACGGCGGTACGGGGTATCTCGCGCAGACCCCGGAGCTGCCGCCGCACGCCACGGTGCAGGACGCCGTGGACGACGCGCTGGCCGAGCTGCGGGACCTGGAGCGGCGCATCCGGCTCGCCGAGGAGTCCCTCGGCTCGGCCGGTCCTGCCGGACTCTCCGCGTACGCCGACCTGGTCGCCGCCTTCGAGGCCCGCGACGGCTACCGGGCCGACGCCCGCCTGGACGCGGCCCTGCACGGGCTCGGCGTACCGCACCTCGGGCGTGACCGCAGGCTCGGCTCGCTGTCCGGCGGGGAGGCGGCGCGGCTCGCGCTCGCCTGCGTGCTCGCGGCCGCGCCCGAGCTGCTGCTCCTGGACGAGCCGACCAACCACCTGGACGCGGCGGCCCTGGACTGGCTGGAGGAACGGCTGCGCACCCACCGCGGCACGGTCGTCGCGGTCACCCACGACCGCGTCTTCCTCGACCGGATCGCGGACGCGATCGTCGAGGTCGACGGCGACCGGCACAGCGTGGACCGGTACGGCGGGGGCTGGCCCGGCTATCTCGCCCAGCGCACCGCCGCCCGCCTCCGCTGGGAGCAGCGCTACCGCGAGTGGCGGGACGAGGTGGAGCGCCAGGAGAAGATCGCCGAGGGCGCCGCCGACCGGCTCTCCTCGGGCTGGCGGATGCGGGACAGCAGCTCGTTCGCGAAGTTCTCGGGGCACCAGCGGTCGGTGGAGGGCCAGGTCTCGGGTGTCGTACGCAACGCGCGGGAGCGGCTGCGGCGGCTGCGGGCCGAGCCGGTGCCGCGCCCACCGGAGCCGCTGCGGTTCTCGGCCGCGCCGGAGGGCGGGGACCATCCGTTCCTGCTGCCCGTGGAGCTGACGGATGTGGCGGTGGGGGAACGGCTGGCCGTCGACCGCCTCCGCCTGGTGCCGGGCGCGCGGCTCCTGGTCACGGGGCCCAACGGCGCGGGCAAGTCCACGCTGCTCGGCGTCCTCGCGGGTTCGGTCACCCCGGACCGCGGCGAGGTCCAACGCCCGGTGCGTGTCGGCCACTTGCCGCAGGAGGTCCCGTACGACGAGTCCTCGTCGGGGCGTACGCTCCTGTCCGCGTTCGCCGCGGGTCTGGACGGACTGCCCGAGGACCACGCGGACCAGCTCCTCGCCCTCGGCCTCTTCCGCGAGGCGGACCTTGTCGTTCCGGTACGTGGGCTCTCGGTCGGCCAGCGCCGCCGACTGGCCCTGGCCCGCCTGGTGACCCGCCCCGCCGACCTGCTCCTCCTCGACGAACCCACCAACCACCTCTCCCCCGCCCTGGCGGAAGACCTGGACCAGGCCCTCGCGGCCTACTCCGGCACGCTGGTGGTCGTCTCCCACGACCGCCGACTGCGGGCCGCGTTCGCCGGGCACCGGATCGAGGTGATCGGGGGGCGGGTTCCCCCCTTCCCGCCCCTCCCCGAAAGTCCTGCGGACAGCCCTGGGGGCAAGCCCTCAGACCCCCGATCGCGCTGAGGCGCTCGTCCTGCGGGGTACGGGGGCACAGCCCCCGAACCCTCCGACTACCATCGCTGACGCCATGCAGATAAATGCCACCTACACCAGTCTCGTCGCGGTCGGCGACTCCTTCACCGAGGGCATGTCGGACCGCCTGCCCGACGGCACGTACCGCGGCTGGGCCGACCTCCTCGCCGCGCGGATGGCCGCCGTACAGCCCGGATTCCGGTACGCCAACCTCGCCGTACGCGGAAAGCTCATCGGGCAGATCGCCGCCGAGCAGGCCGACGCGGCGGCCGCGCTCAAGCCGGACGTCGTGACCCTGGTGGGCGGGCTCAACGACACCCTGCGCCCCCAGTGCGACATGGGCCGCGTACGGGCGCTGCTCGACGAGGCCGTGGAGAAGCTGGCGCCGGCCTGCAAACGGCTGGTCCTGATGCGCAGCCCCGGCCGGCAGGGCCCGGTGCTCGAACGGTTCCGGCCGCGCATGGAGGAGCTGTTCGCGCACCTCGACACCCTCGCCGCGCGGCACGGCGCGCTCGTCGTCGACCTGTACGGCGCGCCGGTCCTCGGCGACCAGCGGCTGTGGGACGTGGACCGGCTGCACCTCACCGCCGAGGGGCACCGCCGGGTCGCGGAAGCGGTGTGGCAGACCCTCGGGTACGCGGCCGAGGAGGACTGGCGGGCCCCGCTGCCCGCCGCGGTCCGACAGGGCTGGGCGGGGCGCCGCGTCGCCGACGTCCGGTTCGCCCGGGAGCACCTGGTGCCGTGGATCGGCCGCAGGCTGACGGGCCGCTCCTCGGGCGACGGCCGCCACGGGGCCCAGTTCGACGCGGCTCGCGGTACGGGGTTCTGGGTCAGCCCTGCGGAGGGGGATGCGCCGGGTCCGGTGACGGGGTGGCGGCGGGTCTAGGCCTGTCCGGCGGGCCTTCGACCGCCCTGCGGGGTGCGCCTTCTTCCCCTGCGAAGGGATTGTGCCGATGAAAGGGTGGCGGGAACTTTCCGTTGCGCCCTACCGTCTGCCACCCAACAGCCTTAACCGGAACACCAGTTGTCGGGGGTACGCAGGTGGATCCCGCACTCGTCCTCAGCCGTCTCGCCCAACCCTTCATGACCGAGCTCGTGCCGCGGCTCTTCGTCACGCCCGCCCCGGGCACGGGACTCGTCGAGAAGAGCGCCGTCCCGGTCCGGCGGCTCGTCGGGCCACGGGGCGAGACCCGTGCCGTACGCGACCGCGACCTGCGCGCACTCGGCGCGAAGCTCGTCCGGCAGGCCGTCGGCGGGCCCGGCGAGCGGCCGGTGCGGCCCGACGAGGACCGGGCCGTGGCCGACGCGCTCGCCCGCACCCTGGACGCGCTCGGCGAGGTGGAGATGAGCGACGTCCAGGCGGTGGCGCTGCAGGCCGACGGGTTCGCGCAGCACCTCCGCTCGCTCGTACCGGACGCCGCCCGCGAGCTGTCCGAGGAGGGCGCGCTGCTGCACGCGCTGCTCCTGGAGGTCACCGCCCGGCACATCCTGGAGTTCTTCACCAGCCGGTCGGCTTCGGTCCCCCGCACCCTCGTCGAGCACAGCGGCTTCCTCGCCGAACTCTGCAAGCGGTACGAGCGGCTGGAGGCTCGCGTGCCCTCGCAGGGGGCCGCCGACGCCGCGTTCGAGGAGCGCTTCGCGCGGGACACCGCGATCCTGCACAACCGTCTGACGATCTTCGGCATAGACCTCGCCAGCGCCCCCGACTCCTGGCCGCTCGACAGCACGTACCTCGGGCTGCGCTGCGAGCCCGGCGGCGGGCCGCAGGGCTCGGCCACGCCGGTGCCGGTGTCGCGCGCGCTCGCCGGGCGCAGCCGCATCCTGGTGCGCGGAGTGGCCGGTTCCGGGAAGACGACGCTGCTGCAGTGGCTCGCCGTCGCCACCGCCAAGGGCGAGCTGCCGGCGCAGCTTGCGGGGTTGCGGGGGCGGGTGCCGTTCGTGCTTCCGGTGCGCCGCTTCGGGCGGGAGAACCCGCCCGTGCCGGGGGAGTTCCTCGCCGTGAACGGGTACCCGGGCGCCGACACGCAGCCGCCCGGCTGGGCGGACCGGGTGCTGAGGCAGGGCCGCGGGCTCCTGCTCATCGACGGCGTGGACGAGGCCCCCGAGCCCGCCCGCGAACACCTCCGCCACACCCTGCGCGACTGGACGGCGCTCTACCCGGGCAACGTCTGGCTGGTCACCACCCGCCCCTCCGCCGTACCCGACGGCTGGCTGGCCGCCGAGGACTTCGGCGAGGTGCAGCTGGCCCCGATGAGCCGGGACGAGGTCCACGCGTTCGTGGAGCGCTGGCACGCCGCCGCCCGCCAGGAACCCGGCGCCGACCCGGCGGTCCTCGCCCGGTACGAGCAGACCCTGATCGACGCGCTGCGCCTCACCCGCGACCTGGGCCGCCTCGCCACCAACCCGCTGATGTGCGGACTGCTCTGCGCGCTGCACCGGCATCTGCGCGGCTATCTCCCCAGCGGCCGCAAGGAGTTGTACGACGCGGCCATGTCGATGCTGCTGGAACTGCGGGACCGCCAGCGGGTCGTACCGGACGACGGGATCGCGCTCAGCCGGCAGCCGAAGATCCAGCTGCTGCAGAAGCTGGCGCACTGGATGCTGATCAACGGCAAGTCGGAGATGGACCGGGACATCGCCGTCGACATCCTGCAGCGGCACCTGCCTGCCGTGCCGGCCGCGGCCAGGCAGGGCGACGCCGAGACGATCTACCGCCACCTGCTGAACCGCACGGGCCTGCTGCGCGAACCCACCGCGGGCTCCGTGGACTTCATCCACCGCACCTTCCAGGACTATCTGGCCGCCGACGCGATGGTGCAGCAGCACGACTTCGGCCTGCTGCTCGACCACTCCCATCTCACCGAGTGGGAGGACGTGGTCCGCATGGCGGTCTCGCTGTCCCGGCCGAACGAGGTCGCGGAGCTGCTGCGCGGCATGGTCTCCCGCCGCCCCGGCCTGCGCACCGCGCACGCCCGGCACAGCAAGCTGCTCGCCGCGGCCTGTCTGGAGCACGTGAGCGAGATCGACCCGGAGGTACGGCAGCTGGTGCAGCGGGCCACCCAGCAGATGGTGAACCCGGCACACCCGGCGGGGGCCCGTGCGCTCGGCTGGATCGGCCCGATCGTCCTGGAGATGCTGCCGGACCCGCGTACGGTCTCCGACGACCGGGCGTTCATCCTCGCGGTCACCGCGTCCTCCGTCGCTGACGACATGGCGATCGACTACCTCGCGGGCCTGCGCGAGCGCGAGCGCATGGACATCCGGGTCCAGCTGGCGAACGCCTGGCCGCGGTACGACACCGCCCGCTACGCGCGGGAGATCATCGCCCACCTCGACGAGCACGGCGGGCTCTACTTCCCGGTCACCGACCTGGACGAGGCCCGCGCCCTCGCCGGCCTCGGCGGCCGCGCCCATCTGCACGTCAAGGGCCAGCTCGACCCGGCGCAGCTGGCCGGGATCCTGCCGGTCGAGCCCGTCCGCCGGCTCCGCGTCGAACCCGATCACCCGGCCTCGGACGAGCAGTGGCAGGCTTCGTTCCCGTACGTGGAGCCGCCGATCTGGCGGGAGTGAGCTCCGGGGAGCCGCGCCGGCCCCTCGTAGGTTCCGACGAAGGGGACCGGGGCGTCGGCCTGTCCGAAAGTGTCAGTAAACTGGCCGACTGTGACTGCAAAGCCCCGCATCCCCAACGTCCTGGCCGGCCGCTACGCCTCCGTCGAGCTCGCCGCCCTGTGGTCCCCCGAGCAGAAGGTGAAGCTGGAGCGCCAGCTGTGGCTGGCCGTCCTGCGTGCCCAGAAGGACCTCGGGATCGAGGTGCCCCAGGCCGCCCTCGACGACTACGAGCGCGTCCTCGACCAGGTCGACCTGGCCTCGATCGCCGACCGCGAGAAGGTCACGCGGCACGATGTGAAGGCCCGGATCGAGGAGTTCAACGCCCTCGCCGGGCACGAGCAGGTCCACAAGGGCATGACCTCCCGCGACCTGACGGAGAACGTCGAGCAGCTGCAGGTCCGCCTCTCCCTTGAGCTGGTGCGGGACCGCACGGTCGCCGTCCTGGCCCGCCTCGGCAAGCTCTCCGGCGAGTACGGCGAGCTGGTCATGGCCGGCCGCTCGCACAACGTCGCCGCGCAGGCCACCACCCTCGGCAAGCGCTTCGCGACGGCCACGGACGAGCTGCTGGTCGCGTACGGCCGGATCGAGGAGCTGCTCGGCCGCTACCCGCTGCGCGGCATCAAGGGCCCCGTCGGCACCGCGCAGGACATGCTGGACCTGCTCGGCGGTGACGCCGACAAGCTGGCCGACCTGGAGCAGCGCATCGCCGGGCACCTGGGCTTCGCGCAGGCCTTCACCTCGGTCGGCCAGGTCTACCCGCGCTCGCTCGACTACGAGGTCGTGACCTCGCTGGTCCAGCTGGCCGCCGCGCCCTCGTCCCTGGCGAAGACGATCCGCCTGATGGCCGGGCACGAGCTGGTCACCGAGGGCTTCAAGCCGGGCCAGGTCGGCTCGTCGGCGATGCCGCACAAGATGAACACCCGCTCCTGCGAGCGCGTCAACGGCCTGATGGTGATCCTGCGCGGCTACGCGTCGATGACCGGCGAGCTGGCGGGCGACCAGTGGAACGAGGGCGATGTGTCCTGCTCCGTGGTGCGCCGGGTGGCGCTGCCGGACGCGTTCTTCGCGCTCGACGGCCTCCTGGAGACGTTCCTGACGGTGCTCGACGAGTTCGGCGCGTTCCCGGCCGTCGTCGCCCGTGAGCTGGACCGTTACCTGCCGTTCCTCGCCACCACCAAGGTCCTGATGGCCTCGGTGCGCGAGGGCGTGGGCCGCGAGGAGGCGCACGAGGCCATCAAGGAGAACGCGGTCGCCTCCGCCCTGGCGATGCGCGAGCAGGGCGCCGAGCGCAACGAACTGCTCGACAAGCTGGCCGCCGACTCCCGCATCCCGCTCGACCGTGCGCAGCTCGACGGGCTGATGGCGGACAAGCTGTCCTTCACGGGCGCGGCCGCGGGCCAGGTGGCGCAGGTCGTGGCCCGCGTCGAGGAGATCGTGAAGCAGCACCCGGAGGCCGCGGGGTACGCGCCGGGAGCGATCCTCTGACGCTCCCAGGCCGGGACGAACTCGAAGCCGCCCGCGACCGCATCGTTCCCGATGTGGTCGCGGGCGGACTGCGTGTGCTGTTCTGCGGCATCAACCCGTCCCTGATGACGGCGGTGACGGGCCACCACTTCGCCCGCCCCGGCAACCGCTTCTGGCCGGTCCTCCACCTGTCCGGCTTCACGCCGCGTCTACTCCGCCCGGACGAACAGCGGGAGTTGCTGTCGTACGGCCTCGGCATCACCAACGTCGTGGCCCGCGCGACGGCCCGCGCCGACGAACTCTCCCCCGAGGAGTACGTGGCGGGCGGGCGGCTCCTGGAGGAGAAGGTGGCCCGGCTGCGGCCCGAGTGGCTGGCGGTCGTCGGGATCACCGCCTACCGCGCGGCGTTCGGCGAACGCTCCGCCCGGATCGGGCCGCAGCAGCGGACGGTCGGCGGCAGCGGGGTGTGGGTGCTGCCGAACCCCAGTGGTCTGAACGCGCGTTGGACGGTGGAGGCGATGGCCGAGGAGTACGGGCGGCTTCGCTCGGCCACGGGCTGATCCGTACGGTCAGGGCTTGCGGGCCACCGCCCCGTACTGTGCGACCTGCTGGGGCTCGGTGCCTTCCTCGGCGCGCCAGCGGGAGCAGGAGACCAGGCCGGGCGGGAGCAGTTCGAGGCCGTCGAGGAATGCGGCGATCTCCTGGCCGGTGCGGGCGGTGATCGGGGGCTTGGCGTTCTCGTTCCAGAAGGCCATCGCCTCCGCGTTGCCCGCGCCGCCCAGCTCCAGGGTCGGGTGGGTGACCACCACATAGCTGCCGGACGGCACCGCGTCGACGAGGCGGCGCACGATGTCCGTGGCCTGCTCGGTGTCCAGGACGAAGTTGAGGATGCCGAGCAGTATCACCGCGACCGGGCGGTCGAAGTCGAGGGTGTCGGCGGCGGCCCGCAGGATCAGGTCCGGGTCGTGCGCGTCCGCGTCGACGTAGGCCGTCGCGCCCTCCGGGGAGGTGGTGAGCAGGGCGCGGGCGTGGGCGAGGACCGTGGGGTCGTTGTCGACGTAGACGATGCGGGAGTCGGGGGCGATGCGCTGGGCGACCTCGTGGGTGTTGGCCGCGGTGGGCAGGCCCGTGCCGATGTCGAGGAACTGGCGGATGCCCGCCTCGCCTGCGAGGTGGCGGACGGCGCGGCCGAGGAACTCCCGGTCGGCGCGGGCGACTTCGCCGATGCTCGGGTACATGGCGGTGACCTGGTCGCCGACCTCCTTGTCCACCGTGTAGTGGTCCTTGCCGCCGAGCCAGTAGTTCCAGACCCGGGCGTTGTGCGCGACCTGTCCGCTGTGCTCCGTCATCCGCTCCGCTCTCCTTCGGCCGTCCATGATCCTCAAGGGCCCATGGTGGCACGGCTGTTGGCCTCCGTCGCGTGTTCGCCTCCGTCGCGCCCGTCGGGACGGTCACGGTGGGTCGACGTCCGTGACGACCGCGAGTAAGCGCAGCAGCCGGGGTCCCTCGCGGTCGGTGACGGCCAGGGCCAGCCAGCGGTCGCCGGTGTGCCACAGGTCCGCGATGCTCGCCGACCAGCTCAGGCCGTGCCACGGCTCCGGTATCTCCTCCCCCGCACCCCCGCGCAGCAGCACGCCCTGCAGCCCGAACGGGCCGTGCGCCTCCCAGCGACCGTCCAGCCGGGCGTGCAGGGCCGCCAGCTCCGCCGCGTACTGCTCGCATCTGTCCTCGTACTCCCCCGGGTCCGTGGCGTCGAAGTCCGTGCGCCGCAGCTCCGCGACGTGGGCGGCGTCGAGGGCGTCGAGGGCTTCGAGGGCGTCGAGGGCTTCTAACGCGGCGAAGTCAGCGCTGTGGCCGCGCAGGGCGCGGGCGCACAGCTGGTCTATGGCGTGCAGCTGCCGGGCCGAACTCATGTCCCCCAGTAAACCGCCGCCCACTGACAACGCGTGCCCGGCCTGGCCGCGTACGTGGTCCGGGGCCGACCCTCGCCGCGGGACCGCCCGGCGAGTACGATCCGGCGGAACACGCTTGCGACCTGGGAGGACGACGGTGGGGCGGCTGACCGGCGGGGATCCCTCGCTGCTGCGGCGGATCAACTCCGCGGTGGTGCTGCACGCCCTGCGCGGCGTGGAGTTCGCGACGCTGACGGAGGTCACACGGGTCACCGGGCTCTCGCGGCCCACCGTCGAGGGCGTCGTGGAGGGGCTGATGGGCGCGGGGCTCGTCGTCGAGGTCGCCGCCGAGGAGGGCGTGGCCCGGCGCCAGGGGCGGCCCGCGCGGCGGTTCCGTTTCCGGGCCGAGGCCGGCCATCTGCTCGGTCTGGAGATCGGCGCGCACCGCGTCGCCGCGGTCCTGTCCGACCTGGACGGGCGGGTACTCGGTACCGCCGAGCGCGAGGTCGACGAGACGGCCTGCGCCGACGAGCGCCTGGAGCGGCTCCGGCTCACCGTCGCCGGCCTGCTCGGCCGGGCCGGGATCGCCCGGGAGTCGCTGCGTGCCGTGGGCGCGGCCAGCCCCGGCATCGTGGCGGCCGACGGCACGGTGCGGCTCGGCACGGCCCTGCCCGGCTGGACCGGGCTTGCGCTCGGGGACCGGCTGCGGCGCTCCTTCAAGTGCCCGGTCCTGGTGGAGAACGACGCCAACACCGCGGCCGTGGGCGAACATTGGAAGGGCGCGGCGACCGATTCGGACGACCTGGTGTTCGTCCTCGCGGGCCTGAGCCCCGGCGCGGGCTCGCTCATCGGCGGGCGGCTGCACCGCGGATTCGGCGGCGCGGCGGGCGAGATCGGCGCGCTGCACCTGCTCGGCCGCGAGGTCACGCCCGAGTCGCTGCTCTCCACCACGGGCGAGCCGCTGCACCCCCTGGACGAGCAGGCCGTGACGGAGGTGTTCGCGCACGCCAGGCGGGGCGACGAGCAGGCCGCGGCGGCCGTGGAGCGGTTCATCCGGCGCCTGGTGCACGACGTGGCGGCGCTCGTCCTCGCCCTCGACCCGGAGCTGGTCGTGATCGGCGGCTGGGCGGCGGGCCTGGACGGCGTACTGGAGCCGCTGCGCCGCGAGCTGGCCCGCTACTGCCTGCGCCCGCCCCGCGTGGCCCTCTCCGCCCTCGGCGAGTCCGCCATCGCCACCGGCGCGCTGCGCCTCGCCCTCGACCACGTCGAGGAAGAGCTGTTCGCCGTGGAAGGCACGGTCACAGCCCGCCGCTGAACCACCCCGCGCCCGGGGCTTCCGCCGCCGCACGGAACCGGCCGGGCCGGGGCGCGGTCCTGCGGGCGCCGTACGGAGGCACCCCCCGGGCCCCCGTATCGTCACCCCCGTGGAGCTGAGACACCTCACCGGATTCGTGGCCGTCGCCGAGGAGTTGCACTTCGGGCGGGCGGCCGAGCGGTTGCATATCGCGCAGTCGCCGCTCAGTCAGCAGATCAAGCTCCTGGAGCGGGACCTCGGGGTCAGGCTCTTCGACCGCACCACGCGTACGGTCCGCCTCACCCCGGCCGGGCAGGCCCTCGTCGAGCCGGCCCGGCGCCTCCTCGCCGACGCGTCCGCGGTGCGCCGTACCGTGCGGGCCGCGCATCTGGGCGAGGTCGGCCGGGTCACCGTCGGCTTCGCGGGGGCCAGCAGCTATGCCGCGCTGCCGTTGCTCACCCGGGCCGTGACCTCCCGGCTCCCCGGTATCGAGCTGGTCCTTGAGGGCCAGACGTACACCGGCGAGGCGCTGCGCCGGATCGGCGACGGAAGTCTCGACGTGGGCTTCGTGGCGCTGCCCGTCCGGCGCGGCATCACCGCCCGCGTCGTCCGCATGGAGCGGCTGGTGCTCGCGCTGCCCGACAGCCACCGGCTCGCGGCGCACGCCGAGGTGCCGGTGCGGGAGCTCGCGGGCGAGCCGGTCGTGACGTTCCCGCTGTCGCGCGAGTCGGCGGTGCGCGAGGCGATGGTGCAGGCCTGCCACGACGCCGGGTTCGCGCCCCGGATCGCGCAGGAAGCGCCCGACTCGTACAACATGCTGGCCCTGGTGGGGGCCGGTGTCGGGGTGGCGGTGGTGGTGGAGTCGGCGCGCGACATCCACCTGGAGCACGTGGTGTTCCGGCCGCTGGCGGGGGACGAGGTGCCGGTGCTGCCGATCGCGCTGGGCTGGCGTACGGGCAACAGGTCGGCGGCGCTTGAGGCGGTGCTGCGGGTGGCGGAGGAGGTCCTTCCGACGCCTGCCGACGCACCGGACCCCGAGCGCGACTACGCGGGATGAGCTCGCGCCATTACGCGGAATGACGTCTCAATAGGGTCCGCTATTGGTCTTGGACACCACCTAATGGCGCGATGCAGAGTGATCCACGTCTCGCGAAGGAGCGAGTACGCGCAGGGCCTGTCCGGCGCCTCGGGCCGGATCAGGGACAGGCCCCCGACGAGAGGACGCTCGGCATGGCGCAGGACGCCCCCGCACCGCCCGACCCACCGCTCGCCCGTGACGCCCGCCGCGCCGGCGTCACCGCTTTCGTCGGCACCACCATCGAGTGGTTCGACTTCTACATCTACGGATCGGCCTCGGCCCTGGTCCTCGGCAAGGTGTTCTTCGCCGAGGCCTCCCCCGCCGTCGGCACGCTCGCCGCGTTCGCCACGTTCTGGGTGGGCTTCCTCGCCCGCCCGCTCGGCGGCCTGATCTTCGGGCACTTCGGCGACAAGTACGGCCGCAAGAAGGCCCTGATCACCACGCTCACGATGATGGGCGCGGCCACGTTCTGCGTCGGTCTGCTGCCCGGGTACGCGCAGATCGGCGCCGCCGCCCCGATCCTGCTCGTCCTGCTGCGCATGGTCCAGGGCGTGGCGATGGGCGGCGAGTGGGGCGGCGCGGTGCTCATCGCCACCGAGTACGCCCCGCCGAAGCGCAAGCTGCTGTACGGGGCCTTCGCCCAGCAGGGCTCCCCGGTCGGCAACCTGCTCGCCACGCTCGCCTTCCTCGCGATCGCCCAACTCCCGGACGCCGCCTTCGAGTCGTGGGGCTGGCGGGTGCCTTTCCTGTGCTCGGCGTTGCTGGTGGCGGTGGGGCTGTTCATCCGGCTGAGGCTGGCCGAGACGCCGGAGATGCAGGAGGCGCTGGCCCGCAAGAAGCCGGTCAAGCTGCCCATCAAGACCGTGCTGACCCGCTACCCGCTGCTGGTGTTCCTCGGTGTCATCGCGGGCACGGCGGGTGTCGCCATCACGTACGTGAAGACGACGTTCGCCCTGTCCTGGGCCACCGTCGACCTCGGCTTCGACCGCTCCACGTTCCTCACCGTCATCGCGCTCGCCCTGGTGGTGCAGGTGCTCGTGCAGCCCTTCGGGGCGGTGCTCGCGAGCAAGTGGCCGGTGCGCAAGGCCGTGTTGTGGATGCTGATCCCCGAGTTCGTGCTGCTGCCGCTGATGTTCGTGCTCGTGGGCACCGGCGAGTTCTGGCTCGCGGTGCTCGGCATGGGCCTCGCGACGTTCCCGCACGCCATGTACTACGCGGCGCTCGCCGGGATCCTGGCCCGCGTCTACCCGGTGGAGGTCCGCTACACCGGCATGTCCCTCTCGTACCAGCTGTGCACCACGCTGTTCGCCGGGACCGCCCCCATCGTCTCCCAGTGGCTGCTGACCACCTCGGGATCGATCTGGCCCGTCGTCGGCCTCGGGCTCGGCTACACCGTCCTCACCCTGGCCGGGGTGCTGCCGCTGCTCGCCCGTACCGGCGACCCCGCGGCCGACCGGCCCGCCGACTCCCGTACCACTCAACCTGCTTGAGGTGTCTCCAGTGAACACGTCAGTGAAGGCGTCAGTGAACGCGCCGGTGAGTTCTCCTGTGCACTCGCCGGTGAACTCCCCTGTGAACCCGATACACCCCGTCGGCTACGCCGACCGCGACCCGGCCCTGCGCCCGCTGCTCCACCGTGTCCTGCCGGCCGAGGACCGGGCCCGGGTCGAGCCGCTGCTCGACGAGCTCGGTGCGCTGGCCGCCGGTGAACTGGACCGGCAGGCCACGCTCGCCGACGCCAACCCGCCGCGGCTGGTGCCGTACGCGCCCGACGGCGAGCGCGTCGACGAGATCGCCTTCCACCCGGCCCACGACCGGGCCGCGGAGATCGCCTACGAGCGGTTCGGCCTCGCCGCGATGTCGCACCGGGCCGGCGTCCTCGGCTGGCCCACGAAGGTCCCGCACACCGTCAAGTACGCCCTGTCCTACCTCTACGTGCAGTCCGAGTTCGGCATGGCCTGCCCGCTGTCGATGACCGACAGCGCGGCGCGGATTCTGCGGCTGTTCGACCCCGAGCGGTACGCCGACGAGATAGCCGCCCTGTCGTCCACCGACCCGCGGCTGCGGGCCACCGGCGCGATGTTCATGACCGAGAAGCAGGGCGGCACCGACGTCGGCCTGACGGAGACCGTCGCCGTCGACCGGGGCGAGCACTGGACCCTCACCGGCAAGAAGTGGTTCGCGTCCAACCCGTCCGCCGATGTGGTCCTCACCCTCGCCCGGGTGCCGGGGCAGGGCGACGGCACCCGCGGCCTCGGCATGTTCCTGGTCCCGCGGCTGCGTCCCGACGGCACCCGGAACTCCGTACGCATCGACCGGCTCAAGGACAAGCTCGGCTCGAAGTCCATCGCGAGCGGGGAGGTCACGCTGGACGAGGCGTACGCGACCCCGGTCGGTGAACTCACCGACGGGTTCCGGCAGATGGCCGAGATGCTCAACGTGTCCCGGCTGTCCAACGCCATGCGCGCCACCGCCCTGATGCGGCGCGCGGTGCGCGAGTCCGTCGACCACACGCGCGTGCGGCACGTCTTCGGCAAGCCGCTGTTCGACCAGCCGCTGATGCGGGCCACGCTGCTGCCGATGGTGCTGGACACGGAGGCCGCGCTGCACCTCGTGATCGAGGCCGCCGCCCGGCTCACCGACGCCGACGCGGGCGACGCCGACGGCCGCGCCCTGGTCCGCGTCCTCACCCCGCTCGCCAAGCACACCCTCTGCAAGCGGGCCCGCGGCGTCACCGGCGAGGCCATGGAGATCCGCGGCGGCAACGGCTACATCGAGGACTGGGTCAACCCGCGGCTCGTCCGCGACGCCCACCTCGGCTCCATCTGGGAGGGCTCGTCCAACGTCATCGCCCTCGACGTCCTGCGCTGCCTGCGCCGCCAGGGCTCGCACCACGCCCTCGCCGAGGCGTACGGCGACCGGACGGCCACGAAGTCCCGCTGGGCGCAGCTCCGCGCGCGCGGCGACGCACTGCTGCAACTCCCGCCGGACGAACAGGAGATGAGGATCGGGCGGTACGCCGACGACCTGAGCCGCGCCGTCATGGAGACCCTCCTCCACGACCAGGCCGAGCACGAGGCGTGGTCGACCGGTGACGGCCGGGCCGTCCTCGTCGCCCGTACGTACTCCGCGCTCCTCGACGACCCGGCCGCCCTGCCCCGCCCCGCCCTGGACCACTTCGCCGCGCTCGCCGACGGCGGACCGGTCCCGCTCGCCGACGCCCGGGAGGCCGGCCGTGCCTGACCACAGCCCCGCGCCGCTCAAGGGCCTGAAGGTGGTCGACCTGTCGAAGATCCTCGCCGGCCCCTACGTCACCATGTCCCTGGCCGACCTGGGCGCGGACGTGATCAAGGTAGAGCACCCGGACGGCGGCGATCCCACCCGCGCCTGGGGCCCGCCCTTCAACGGCCCCGACGCCACGTACTACCTGGCGGCCAACCGCAGCAAGCGGTCCGTGACGCTCGACCTGAAGTCGGCGGCCGGGCAGGAGGCCGTGCACCGGATGCTGGCCGACGCGGACGTGATGGTGGAGAACTTCCGCCCGGGCTCCTCGCTGGCCCGGCTCTTCGACTACGAGGAGCTGAGCGCCCGTTACCCGCGCCTGGTCATCCTGCACATCTCCGCCTTCGGCGACACCGGCCCGCTGCGGGACGAGCCCGGCTACGACATGGTGGCGCAGGCGTCGGCCGGCCTGATGTCCCTCACCGGCGAACCCGACGGCCCGCCGGTCAAGGCGGGCTACGCGATGGGCGACCTGGGCGCGGCCCTGTTCGGCCTGATCGGCGTCAACGCGGCGCTGGTCGAGCGGGAGCGCACGGGACGCGGGCAGTACGTCACCACGTCGCTGTACGAGTCCCAGCTCGCCCTGCACATCAACTGGGCCACCGGCTACTTCGCGACCGGGGAGCGCCCGAACCGGCTCGGCTCCGGCCACCCCAGCCTCGTCCCGTACCAGGCGTATCCGGCGGCCGACGGGCACTTCGTGATCGCCGTCGGCAACGACGCGCTGTTCCGCCGCCTGGTCACGGCGCTCGGGCACCCGCAGTGGGCGGACGACGAACGCTTCGCGAGCAACCGCGCGCGCGTGACGCACCGTACGGCGCTCAACGCCAAGCTGGAGTCGGTCCTGGTGGACGAGCCGGTCGCCCACTGGGTGGGCCTGCTGAAGCCGCTCGGCGTCCCGGTCGCCGCGATCCGCACCCTCGACGAGGTCTACGACTGCCCGCAGACCGCCGCCCTGGACATGGTGCAGAAGGTCGACCACCCGGATGTCGGCCCGCTCCAGCAGGTCGCGTTCCCCGTCACCTTCCGCGGCGTACGCCCGCCCGTACGCACCGCCCCGCCCACGCTCGGGCAGCACAGCCGCGCCGTACTCGCCGAACTCGGTTACGCGGAACCGGAGATCGACGCTCTCCTCGGCCCGTCCGACCATCCCCCTCACCCGCAAGGAGCCTGACCCTCATGCCGTTCCCCGCCTTCGACGCGATCGACCCGCTGAACCTGGAAGCCCTGCTCACCGACGAGGAGCGGGCCGTGCGCGACACGGTCCGGCAGTACCTCGACGACAAGGTGGAGCCGCACATCGCCGACTGGTTCGAGGCCGGCGAGCTGCCGGACCTGCCCGAACTCGCCCGTGAGTTCGGCAAGATGGGCCTGCTCGGCATGCACCTGGAGGGCTACGGCTGCGCCGGGCTGCCGGCCCGCGCGTACGGTGTCGCCTGCCGCGAGCTGGAGGCGACGGACTCGGGCCTGCGTTCGTTCGTGTCCGTCCAGGGGTCCCTCGCGATGTTCGCGATCCATCGCTTCGGATCGCAGGAGCAGAAGGAGGAGTGGCTGCCGAGGATGGCCGCCGGCGAGGCCATCGGCTGCTTCGGCCTGACCGAGCCCGACCACGGCTCCGACCCGGCGTCGATGACGACCCGCGCGCGGCGCGACGGCGGCGACTGGGTGCTCGACGGCCGCAAGATGTGGATCACCAACGGTTCGGTGGCGGCGGTCGCGGTCGTATGGGCGCGGGACGAGGAGGGCGTCGTACGCGGCTTTGTGGTGCCCACCGACAGCCCGGGGTTCTCGGCGCCGCTGGTCAAGCACAAGATGTCGCTGCGCGCCTCGGTGACGAGCGAGCTGGTCCTGGACGGGGTGCGCCTGCCGGAATCGGCGCGACTGCCGGCCGCGCGGGGCGTGGGCGCGCCGCTGACCTGCCTGAACGAGGCGCGCTACGGGATCGTGTGGGGCGTGACGGGGGCGGCTCGCTCGGCGTGGCGGGCGGCGCGTGACTACGCCCTGCAGCGCGAGCAGTTCGGGAAGCCGATCGCCGGGTTCCAGCTGACGCAGCAGAAGCTGGTCGACATGGCCCTGGAGCTGCACAAGGCCACGCTGACGGCGCTTCAGCTGTCGGCGCTGAAGGACTCGGCGTCCGGGGTGCACCCGGCGCAGATCAGCTTCGGCAAGCTGAACAACGTGCGCGAGGCCATCGAGATCTGCCGTACGGCCCGTACGGTGCTTGGCGCGAACGGCATCTCGCTCGAATACCCGGTGATCCGGCACGCCAACAACCTGGAGTCCGTGCTGACTTACGAGGGCACGACCGAGATGCACACGCTGGCACTCGGCCAGGCCCTCACCGGGCACGCGGCGTTCCGCTGAGCCGCGCCGCCGGGTTGCCGTCAGACGCGGGACGCGCCGGCGTCCCGCGTCTCGTGCGCGAGCTCCACGGTGCCCGAGTCGCCGAAGGTCAGCCGGCAGGTGTCCGCGCGGTAGGTGGCCACGGCCACGGCCGCGGTGCGGCCCCGGGTGAAGTACCGGGTGGTGACGACGAGCACGGGGGCGCCGGGCAGCCGGTCCAGCTGCTTGGCCTCGTCGGCGCGGGCCGAGCCCAGCTCGACCGCCTGGTCCTCGCCGTCGAGCCCCAGGTTGCCCAGCTCGGCCAGGACGGCACGGGCGCCCGGGGGGCCCGCGGGGGCGTCGGCCGCGGGAAGCGCGGGCACCGACGCCGGGGGTACGTACAGGAGCTCGGCGGCGACGGGCTGGCCGCCGGTGACCCGGGAGCGGCGGACGATGTGCACCGGTTCGCCGGCCTCGGTGCCGAGGAGGCGGGCGACGGCGGCGGGCGGCACGGCCGGGGCGCTGTCGGCCACCTCCCAGTCGCCGTCGGTCGCGCCCGGCCTGCCCTGCTGCACGGAGCCGACGGAGACGCCCACGCGGGGCGGGGCGACGGTGGTGCCGACGCCGCGGCGGCGCTGCAGGCGGCCTTCGAGTTCGAGCTGTTCGAGGGCCTGGCGCAGGGTCGCGCGGGCGACGCCGAAGCGGGCGGCGAGCTCGCGTTCGTTCGGCAGGATCTCGCCGACCGCGAACTCGGAGTCGAGCGCTTCGGCGAGCACGGTCTTGAGGTGCCAGTACTTCGGCTCCGGCACCGTGTCCAGCTGCGTGGTCCCCACCCTGTCCCCCTGTCCTCCGCGATCGCCGTGCACCTGCGGCGTATTACGCGCCTTTGTTTATTAAAGGTTCCTGCACTATCTACGCGACCATAGGACGGGCCCCACCCTTGGTCAAGACCAATCCTCGGGCTGTTACAGAGTGAATCCGCCTGATTCCGCTGGGTGTTCATGCGCTGTTCGTGAGGGGAACCGCTGGGGAACTGCGGGCGGAAACGCGCACGGAAACTCGCGCGGAAACGCAGGCGGAACACGACGGAGCCCCCGCCGGTGAGGCGAGGGCTCCTGGAGGCGCTACGGAAGGACGTACGTAACGACGTACGGACGTACATACGGGATCAGTCCGCGAGCGAGACCAGCTTGTCCGGGTTGCGCACGATGTAGACGGACTGGATGCGGCCGTCGGCGACGTCGATCTGGAGCACGCTGTCCGGCTTGCCGTCGGAGAGGATCAACAGGGCAGGGCCGCCGTTCAGTTCGCGTATGCGCACCTCCGGGTTCGGCACGCCCTGCGGGCCGATGGCGGCCATGAAGCGGCCCACCTTCCCGGCGCTCTCGATGATCCGCAGCGGCGCCCTGGACTTGCCGCCGCTGTCGCCGACGAGCCGCGCGTCGGTCGCGAGCAGCTCCATCAGGCCGTCCAGGTCCCCGTCGGTCGCCGCGGTGAGGAAACGCTCGGTGAGGTCGCGGCGTTCGGCCGGGTCGACGTCGAAGCGCGGCTTGCGCTCCTCGACGTGTTTCCGTGCCCGGTTCGCGAGTTGGCGTACGGCGGCCTCGGAGCGTTCGAGGACCGCGGCGATCTGCGCGAACGGGAAGCCGAACGCCTCGCGGAGCACGAACACCGCGCGCTCCAGGGGCGAGAGCGACTCCAGGACCACCAGGACGGCGAGCGAGACCGACTCGGCGAGCACGGCCCGCTCGGCGGTGTCCGGCACGGTCGCGCCGAAGTCCGTGGCGAGCGGCTCGGGCAGCCACGGTCCGACGTACGCCTCGCGCCGGGACTGCACGTGGCGCAGCCGGTCGATGGCGAGCCGGGTGGTGATCCGTACGAGATAGGCGCGGGGTTCGCGGATCTCGGCGTGCTCGGCCGTGGACCAGCGCAGCCAGGCGTCCTGGACCACGTCCTCGGCGTCGGCGACGCGGCCGAGCATGCGGTAGGCGACCCCCGTGAGGACCGGGCGGTGTTCTTCGAAGACGGCGATCGCGGTATCGGTGGCCACGCACCCCATCCAAGGCCGCGCGCAGGCAGCTGTCCAGGCACTTCGGCCGGCCGTGGCGCAGCTCGCACGCGCGGGGGCCGGGTCGCGCGGCGGCGGGGGCTTGAACTACGGGCTACTCGGCGGTAATTGTTCCTGACAAGCTGTCTGCACGTGCTCTCCGCGAGCGCCGCCCCCGAGCTAGGAGCAGCATGACCGCCACCGCGAACTTCAGCATCGACACCCCGCGCGGACCGCGCCCCGTGACCGTCGCGTACCGCCGCGCGGGCGCCGGAGAGCCGCTGCTCCTGCTGCACGGGATCGGCCACCATCTGCAGGCCTGGGACCCGGTGTTCGAGATCCTGGCCGCCGAGCGGGATGTGATCGCCGTGGACCTGCCGGGCTTCGGCGCCTCCCCCGCGCTGCCCGACGGGGCCGCGTACGACCTGCCGACGGTCGTCGCGGCGCTGGGCGGGCTCTGCGCGGAGCTGGGCGTGAGCGCGCCGCATGTCGCGGGCAACTCTCTGGGCGGGCTGCTTGCCCTGGAGTTGGGCCGGGAGAAGCTGGTGCGCTCGGTGACCGCGCTGGCGCCGGGAGGGTTCTGGAGCGAGGCGGAGCGGCGGTACGCCTTCGGTGTGCTGCTCGCCATGCGGCGGGGCGCGCGGCTGCTCCCGCTGCCCGCGATCGAGCGGCTGTCCCGTACGGCGGCGGGGCGCTTCGCCCTGACGAGCAGCATCTACGCCCGCCCGTGGCGCCGTTCGCCGGAGGCGGTGGTCGCGGAGACGCTGGCCCTCCGGGAGGCGGCGGGCTTCGATGAGACGCTGGCCGCGGGCCTCGACGTGACGTTCCGCGACGACGTGCGGGGGCTGCCGGTCACGGTGGCGTGGGGCACGAAGGACCGGATCCTGCTGCGCCGCCAGGGGGTGCGCGCGAAGTACGCGATGCCGGACGCCCGGCTGGTCCGGCTGCCCGGCTGCGGGCACGTGCCGATGAACGACGACCCGGCCCTGGTGGCCCGAGTGATCCTCGACACGAGCAGCTGACCGGCCGGCCGCCGGGACGCACCGCCGACAGGCCCGCCCTGACGCGGCGAGCGGCGTCACGACGGCCGGTGCGGGGCGGAAGATCACGGGGCGCGGGGAGTTGTGAGTCGGCTCACCCGAAGGCCGTACGAACGCGCCCCGGTGGGGCTTCGAGGGGGCCAACTCGGGGTGCGCGTGCCCGAGTTGGGGCCTTCACCCCGGGGGCTCCCGCTTACGCCGGGCTGACACGGGTGTTCCGTACTCTGGCGGACATGGCCAGTTTCTCCTCGTACCGTCGAACGCCGCGCTCCGCCGCGTCGGTGAACGCGGACATCCGTGCGCTCTGGGCGCGCGCTCGCGGACGGCTGTCCGCCGATGAGCGGGTGGCCTATGACCTGCTCGTCGTGGAGTGGGCGGCTGCCGTCCGCGGCGAGCAGCGCCGCGCCGCCTGAGCCGGGCGCACGTCATGCGCCGCAGCCCCGCCCGACCTGCTCACCCTGCCCGCCCTATCCGATCCGTCCGTCCTGCCCGACCTGTCCGACCTGCCCGACCTGCCCGACCTGTCAGCATCGTTGTCCGTTCCGTCTCGACAGCGTCAGGCCGCGTCCGGTCGCGGCTCGCGCCGGCGCCCGTGCTCGGGCTGCTCGGTGCGCTCGGCCTGGTCGCGGTGGTCCGCCTCGACAGCGCGGCCGGGCCCACGACGGCCCGGATCGCACTCGTCGTGTGGGCCTCCGCGGGCACGGGCGTCCTGGTAGCGGCGATCCTCACGCACTGGTGCGCGCGCCGGAACGCGCGCGCCCGCGACGACCGCCCACACGGCACACCCGCCCGTACGCGGACACCGCGCGGCACCGTCTTGTGACCCTCGGTTCAGCCTCCCTTCACCCATGACCGCTGACCTGCGGCGCCCGAGCTAGTGTCCTGCGCCGGAGATTCGTCGGCAGAAACGGGCGAGGGAGTCGAGGATCTCTTCGGCGGTCTTGGTCCAGATGAACGGCTTGGGGTCTTCGTTCCAGTTCTTGACCCAGGCGCGGATGTCGGCTTCGAGGGCCTGGACGTTCTTGTGTGCGCCACGGCGGATCATCTGGTCGGCCAGGAAGCCGAACCACCGCTCCACCTGGTTGATCCAGGACGAGCCGGTCGGGGTGAAGTGCAGCTGGAACCGGGGGTGTTTGCCCAGCCACGTCCTGATCGCAGGAGTCTTGTGGGTTCCGTAGTTGTCCACGATCAAGTGGACCTGCAGGTGCGCGGGCACCTCCTTGTCGATGCGGATCAGGAACTTCTTGAACTCCGCTGCCCGGTGCCTGCGGTGCAGGGCACTGATGACCTCGCCGGTGGCGACATCGAACGCGGCGAACAGGGTGGTCAGACCGTTGCGGACGTAGTCGTGAGTGCGGCGTTCGGGCATGCCCGGCATCATCGGCAGGACCGGCTGGGACCGGTCCAGTGCCTGGATCTGGGACTTCTCGTCCACCGAGAGGACCACCGCGCCCTCGGGCGGGTTGAAGTACAGGCCGACGACGTCGTAGACCTTCTCCACGAACAACGGGTCCGTCGACAGCTTGAACGTGTCCGTCAGATGCGGCTTGAGCTGGAACTTCCGCCAGATCCGGCCAACGGTGGACTTCGACAGACCGCTGTGGTCCGCCATCGACTTCCGCGACCAGTGGGTGGCGTTCTTCGGGATCTCCTCCAGCGTCGTGACTACGACCGCCTCCACCTGGTCGACGCTGATGGTGGGCGGCCGGCCCGGCCGGGGCTCGTCGACGAGGCCGTCCAGGCGGTCGGCGAGGAACCGCCGCCGCCACTTGCGGACCGTGTCCGCGGCCACCCGCAGGTCCCGGGCGACCGCGACGATCGGCGGCACCTCAGGCCCTGCGCACGCCAGCACGATCCGCGCGCGCAGGGCCAGGGCCTGGGCCGATGTCGCCCGACGCATCCACCGCTCCAGCACCGCCCGCTCATCCGCAGAGAGCAGCAGAGGCTCCAGTTTCGGGCCCCGACGAGGAACTGACGCACCAGCAGCAGAAGTCACACAACAACTAACGATCAACTACTGGCGCAGGACACTAGTACGGTGCGGGCACCCGGGGCGGCGTCGGCAATCCCGTGCCTGGATCGGCGTAGCCGTCACAGCCGTCACAGCCGTCGCAGCCGTGGCAGTCGTCACAGCCGTCGCAGTCGTCACAGGAGGCGCATCGATGTCGCAAGGTCTGCCGAGCAACACCCCCGGCCGTCGTGCCGTGCTCCGTGGTTCGGTCGCCGCTTCGGCCGCGCTGGCGCTGCCCGCGCTCGGCGGAGCCGCGCCCGCGCTCTCGCTGTCCGGCCGGCCGCGCGCGGCGTGGGGCGTGCAGGCCGGTGACGTGAGCGCGCACTCCGGCCTCGTCTGGGTGCGCTCGGACCGGCCCGCCCGGATGATCGTCGAGACCTCCGCCACCGAGTCCTTCCGCAACCCGCGGCGATGGCACGGCCCGCTGCTCGGCCCCGGCACCGACTGCACCGGCACGACCCGGCTGCGCGGGCTGCCCGCGGGCGAGCAGGTGCACTACCGCGTACGGCTCGCCGACCCGGACGACCCGCGGCGCACGAGCGAGGCCGTCACCGGCACCTTCCGCACCGCGTCCGCGCGCCGGGCCGACGGGGTGCGGTTCCTGTGGTCCGGGGACATCGCGGGGCAGGGCTGGGGCATCAACCCGGAGCGCGGCGGCTACACCGCGTTCGAGGAGATGCGCCGCCTGGACCCGGACTTCTTCCTGTGCAGCGGCGACACCGTCTACGCCGACGGCCCCATCCAGCCGAGTGTCACGCTCCCGGACGGCCGGGTGTGGCGCAACGTCACGACGGAGGAGAAGGCCAAGGTCGCCGAGTCCCTCGCGGAGTTCCGGGGCGCGTTCCGCTACAACCTGCTCGATACGAACCTGCGCCGGTTCAACGCGCAGGTGCCGTCGATCGTGCAGTGGGACGACCACGAGGTGCACAACAACTGGTACCCGGGCCAGATCCTGGACGACGAGCGGTACACCGAGAAGGACGTCGACGTGCTCGCGGCCCGTTCGCTGCGGGCGTTCGGCGAGTACTTCCCGGTGTCGTCGCTCGCGTCCGGCGACCGGGAGGGCCGGATGTACCGGGTCGTACGGCAGGGGCCGCTGCTCGACGTGTTCGTGCTCGACATGCGGACGTACCGCAACGCCAACTCGCCCGGACGGCAGGTGGACGACCCGGTCGGGATTCTCGGCGCCGAGCAACTCGACTGGCTGAAGCGGGAGTTGTCGCGGTCGCGGGCGGTGTGGAAGGTGATCGCCTCCGACATGCCGCTCGGGCTCGTCGTACCCGACGGCAAGACGGACTTCGAGGCCGTCGCGCAGGGCGACCCGGGCGCGCCGCTCGGCCGTGAGCTGCAACTCGCTGAGCTGCTCCGGCACATCAAGCACCGGCGGATCACCGGCACCGTCTGGCTGACGGCCGACGTGCACTACACCTCGGCGCAGCACTACGCCCCGGAGCGGGCGGCGTTCAAGGACTTCGCGCCGTTCTGGGAGTTCGTCTCGGGGCCGCTGGCGGCGGGCGGCTTCCCGGCGCTGAAGCTCGACGGCACGTTCGGCCCCGAGCAGCCCTTCGTCAAGGCGCCGACGCGCGCGAACGTCTCACCGGCCGAGGTTCCGCCGTACTTCGGCGAGGTGGAGATCGACGGCGGCAGCGGCGAGTTGACGGTGCGGCTGCGGCAGGAGGGCGGCGGGGTGCTGTTCACGAAGGTGCTGCAGCCGGGGCGGGTCGGGCAGTAGGCGGAGCCTTGGGCGCTCCGGGGAGGCCCGCCCTGGCAAATCAGACAGAAGCCCTCTTAACCGATCAGCCACAGAGCGTTCGTGATCAGGCAACACCGGTGGTCCAGAGTGCAGACATGACTGATCCGACTTCCCTGATCCTCTCTGCCGTGGCCCTGCTCGCCCCAGCCGCTCTGCACATGTGGTGGTCCCGGCGACAGGGCCACGCTCCTGCGGAGTCCGATACGGGCACCGATACGGGCAGCGATAGGAGCTGCGGCGATACGGGGGCCGATCCCGGCATCGATACCGGCACCCCGCACACCGCGGGGACCGCCGGAACGGGCACCACCGGAACGGGCACCACCGGAACGGGCACCACCGAGCAGGCCGAGCCGGGCCCAACCGCGCTGTGGCGGATGCGTACCACCGTGCGGGACGAGCCGGGCACGCTCGCCGCCCTGTGCACGGCGCTCGCCGGCCGACGGGTCGACATCCTCAGCCTGCAGACGCACCCGCTCGCCACCGGCACCGTCGACGAGTTCCTGCTGCGCGCCCCCGCCGAGCACGGCGCCGCCGAGCTGACGCGGGCCGTCTCCGCGGCCGGCGGCTCCGGCACCTGGATCGAGCGCGCCGACGCCCACGACCTGGTGGACGCGCCCACCCGGATGCTGAACCTCGCCACCCGCACCGCCCTCGACGCGGCCGAACTCCCGCTCGCGCTGCGGCAGTTGCTGGGCCGCTGCACGATTCGCTCGATCCCGGCCGAGTCGCCCGCCCGCACCGAGGACGTGCCGGTGGAGGGCATGCTCGACGGCACGCTGATGCGGCTGCGCGCGCAGTCCGGCGGGGTCATCGCGGTGGAGCGGGCGTATCTGCCGTTCACGCCCACCGAGTTCGCGCGCGCCCGCGCCCTGGTCGAGCTGGACGCCCGGCTCGGGCCGCGGGTGCCGGGCGGCGAGGATGTGCTGAGCCTTCAGGAGGGGCCGGACATCGTACGGCGGGCGGACGGCGATGACCTGGAGGCGGCCAAGGCGATGCACGAGCGCTGCTCGAAGCGGACCCTGAGCATGCGCTACCACGGCCCCGTCGTCGACGCGGACCGCTACCTGGGCCACCTGCTCAGCCCCCGCTTCGGCCGCACCCTCACCGTGCAGACGCCGTCCGGCCGGCTCATCGCACTCGGCCACCTGCTGTGGGACGGCGACGAGACCGAGGTGGCGCTGCTCGTCGAGGACGACTGGCAGCGGCGCGGCATCGGCACCGAACTCCTGGGCCGCCTGGTCGCGATGGCGGTCGAGGCGGGCTGCGAGTCCGTGTACGCGGTCACCCAGTCCTCCAACACCGCGATGGTCGCCGCGATGCGGGGGCTCGGGCTGCCCCTTGACTACCAGATCGAGGAGGGCACGCTGGTGGTGACGGCCCGGTTGAGCGTGGTGCCGGCTGCTGTGGACCGGAGTGCGGCGCCGTCGTAGCCGAGGCTTCTCGCCGCCCCGGCCCGCCCCCGTCCGGGGCCGCCGCCCCTGGACCCCGCTTCGGGTTCGGGGCTGTGGTCCGGCCGACCCGCCGTCGTGGCTGGTGGCGCACTTCCCCGCGCCCCCAGGGGAAGCTCAGACCGCAGCCCCGAGCGCCGCATCCAAGTCCCCCCAGAGATCCTCGACGTCCTCCAGCCCCACCGACATCCGCAGCAGCTTCTCCCCGACCCCCGCCGCCCGGCGGTCCCCCTCGGCCACCACGCGGTGGCTGATCGACGCCGGGTGCTGGATGAGCGTGTCGACGCTGCCGAGGCTGACCGCCGGGGTGATCAGGCGCACCCCGGCGATCACCTCGTGCGCCTCCCCCGTGACCTCGAACGACACCATCGCCCCGCCGATCCGCGGATAGTGCACCCGGCTCACCCGCGGGTCGGCGGCGAGGCGGCGCGCCAGCTCGGCGGCGGTCGCGGCGGCGGCCCGCATGCGTACGGGGAGCGTGGCCAGGCCCCGGTGCAGCAGGTACCCGGCGAGCGGATGCAGCACCCCGCCCGTCGCGAACCGCACCTGCCGCAGCGAGCGCGCGAACTCCTCGTCGCAGGCCACCACCCCGCCGAGCACGTCCCCGTGGCCGCCGAGGTACTTGGTCGCGCTGTGCAGGACCAGCCGGGCGCCGCTCTCCACCGGCCGCTGGAGTACGGGCGTGGCGAAGGTGTTGTCGACAAGGAGCGGCACCGTCCCGCAGGCGTGTGCCACGGCCCGCAGGTCCAGCTCGGCGAGCGTCGGGTTGGCGGGCGACTCGACCAGCACCAGGCCGGTGTCGGGGCGGATGGCCGCCGCGACACCGGCGGGATCGACCCAGGTGACCTCGGACCCGAGCAGCCCCGCCGTCAACAGGTGGTCGCTGCACCCGT
Source organism: Streptomyces solicavernae (assembly GCF_029968095.1). Lineage (GTDB taxonomy): Bacteria > Actinomycetota > Actinomycetes > Streptomycetales > Streptomycetaceae > Streptomyces > Streptomyces solicavernae. The sequence continues at coordinate 75,641 of NZ_JASCIR010000014.1, forward strand.
ACAGCGGCCGGACCGCCACCACGTGCCGCAGTCCGGCCGCGATGCGCACCAGCAGGACGGCGGAGAGCGCGGCCATGCCGCTGGCGAACGCGACGGCGCTCTCGGCGCCCTCAAGGCGGGCGAGCCCCGTCTCGAACCGCCCCACGGTCGGGTTGCCGAGGCGCGCGTACACCGGCGGGCCCTCGTCGAGCACCCCGGTCGCGGCGAACGCGTCGATGCGTGCGGCCTCGGTGCGGCTGTCGTACGAGGGGTAGGTGGTGGACAGGTCGAGGGGCGGGGCGTGCAGGCCGAGGCCGGCGAGGTCCTCGCGGCCTGCGTGCACGGCCTCGGTGGTGAGGGCCCTGCGGGCCGGGCCCGGGCGGTGGTCCGCGAGGGTGTCGCGGTGGCCGGAGGCTTCGATGTCCCTGGTGGAGTCCATGCGCAGAGCCTGAACAACGGCCGGGGTCGGACGGCAGACTCCCGTGCTACGTTCGGCCGATGGCCGAATCCGTCGTACTGGACCCGGTGGACCTGCACATTCTGCGGCTGCTGCAGAACGACGCACGGACCACGTACCGCGATCTCGCCGCCCAGGTCGGCGTGGCCGCCTCCACCTGCCTGGACCGGGTGGCCCGGCTGCGGCGTGCGGGCGTGATCCTCGGACACCAGCTGCGGCTCGACCCGGCGCGGCTCGGCCGCGGCCTGCAGGCGCTGCTCTCGGTGCAGCTGCGGCCGCACCGCAGGGAGATCGTCGGCCCGTTCGTGGAGCGGATCCGGGCGCTGCCGGAGTCCCTCGCGGTGTTCCATCTGGCCGGTCCCGACGACTACTTGGTGCACGTCGCCGTCGCCGACACCGCCGACCTGCAGCGGCTCGTCCTGGACGAGTTCACCTCCCGGCGCGAGGTGGCCCGTGTGGAGACCCGGCTGATCTTCCAGCGCTGGGACTGCGGTCCGGTGCTGCCGCCGGGAGCCGCCGTCCCCGCCCCGCGGTCCGGGCCCGGAACGCAATCGCACGCCCAGAGCAGAATCGACTGACGCGACGCGGCCCCTCGTACGAGGATGTCCGCATGCCAGACACGACGCGCACCCCACTGCCCCGCCAGGTCGCCGACGCGTACGTCGACGAACTGATCGCCCTCGACCCCATCACCGGCACCTACCTCGGGGTGCGGGAGAGTTCGAACGCGCTGCCCGATCTCACCCCCGCGGGCGCGCAGGCGCTCGCGGACCTCGCCCGCGCCACCCTCGACCGGCTCGCTCAGGCCGAGCGCGCGCCGGGCGGCGACAGCGACGTGGAGCGGCGCTGCGCCCGGCTCCTCAGGGAACGCCTCACCGCGGAGCTGGCGGTGCACGACGCCGACGAACACCTGCGCTCGGTCAGCAACCTGAGCTCGCCGGTGCACTCGGTGCGCCAGGTGTTCACGGTGACGCCGGTGGACTCCGAGGAGGACTGGGCGGCGGTCGCGGAGCGGCTGCGCGCGGTGCCCACCGCCCTGGCCGGGTACCGGGAGAGCCTCGCCCTCGGCCTGGACCGCAAGCTGCACGGCAGCCCGCGCGCCGCAGAGACGTTCATCGGCCAGCTCGCCGAGTGGTCCGGCGAGGACGGCGGCAAGGGCTGGTTCGAGGAGTTCGCCGCGTCCGGCCCGGACGCGCTTCGCGCGGAGCTGGACACGGCGGCAGCGGCCGCCACCCGTGCGGTCGCGGAGCTGCGGGACTGGATGCGCGAGGTGTACGCCCCCGCGGTGGCCGGCGCCGCCGACACGGTGGGCCGCGAGCGGTACGCCCGCTGGTCCCGCTACTTCAACGGCACCGACCTGGACCTCGACGAGGCGTACGCGTACGGCTGGTCCGAGTACCACCGCATCCTCGGCGAGATGCGCACCGAGGCCGAGAAGGTGCTGCCGGGCGCGGACACGCCGTGGGCGGCGCTGAAGCACCTGGACGAGCACGGCGCGCACATCGAGGGCGTGGACGAGGTGCAGCGCTGGCTGCAGAGCCTGATGGACGAGGCCATGGACGCCCTGGACGGCACCCACTTCGAACTGGCCGCGCCGGTACGGAAGGTGGAGTCCCGGATCGCCCCGCCCGGCAGCGCCGCCGCCCCGTACTACACGCCGCCGTCGGAGGACTTCTCCCGCCCCGGCTGTACGTGGCTGCCGACGATGGGCCAGACCCGTTTCCCGGTGTACGACCTGGTGTCGACCTGGTACCACGAGGGCGTGCCCGGCCACCACCTCCAGCTCGCGCAGTGGGTGCACGTCCGCGAGAACCTGTCCCGCTACCAGGCCTCGGTCGGCATGGTCAGCGCCAACGCGGAGGGCTGGGCGCTGTACGCGGAACGGCTGATGGACGAGCTGGGCTTCCTCACCGACCCGGAGCGCAGGCTCGGCTACCTGGACGCGCAGATGATGCGGGCGGCCCGGGTCATCGTGGACATCGGCATGCACCTGGAGCTGGAGATCCCGGAGCACTCGCCGTTCCACCCGGGCGAGCGCTGGACGCCGGAGCTGGCGCAGGAATTCTTCGGGATGCACAGCGGACGGCCCGCGGACTTCGTGGAGAGCGAGCTGATCCGGTACCTGTCGATGCCGGGCCAGGCCATCGGCTACAAGCTGGGCGAGCGCGCCTGGCTCCTCGGCCGCGAGAACGCCCGCAAGGCGCACGGCGAGGCGTTCGACGCCAAGTCCTGGCACATGGCGGCGCTGTCGCAGGGCTCGCTCGGCCTTGACGACCTGGTGGACGAACTGTCCAAGCTGTGACGGGAGTCGGGGGCGGCTCCGTACGGCCTGCGGGAGCCGCCCCCGTACGTTCCTGCCGTGCGCCGCCGGAACTCCCGGCCCCCGCGCGGCCCTTCGGGCCTTCAGCAGCCGCAGTCCGCCGCGTCGACGGGCACGGTCAGCGGGTCGGCGGCGCGCTCGCCCGCGCCCTCCCATGTCTCGTACCGGAATCCCTCCCGCACCCAGTACTCGAAGCCGCCGAGCATCTCTTTGACCCGGTAGCCGAGTTGGGCGAAGGCGAGGGCCGCGCGGGTGGCGCCGTTGCAGGCGGGGCCCCAGCAGTACGTGACGACCGGCACGGACGGGTCGAGCAGCCGCCCGGCCTGCTCGGGGATGAGCGCGGTCGGCAGGTGCAGGGCGCCCGGGATGTGGCCCTGGTCCCAGGCCGCGGTGGAGCGGGTGTCGACGAGCACGAAGCCGGGGGCGCACTCCGCCGTGAGGGCCGCGGCGACGTCCGAGACGTCGGTGTGGAACGCGAGCGAGGCCGCGAAGTAGGCGGCGGCGTCCCCGGGAGCGGCGGGCGGCACCCGCAGCACCGGGTCGTCGGCGGCGGCTGTCACGGGGAGGGTGGGGCTGACCTGTGTGTTCATGCCTGGAAATCTATGCGCGCCGAAGATCACGGTGAAGAGACGATCCCCGGCAACGCCCTTGAACCGCCGTGGATTTCCCTGCTATTTCTCGGCCATGACCGTTGATTCCCCGTACTCCCCCGACGCGACCGACCGCCGCATCCTCGATGTCCTCCAGCGCGCCGGCCGCGCCAGTTACGCGGAGCTGGCCCGGGCCGTGGCCATGTCGCCGAGCGCCGTCACCGAACGGGTGCGGCGCCTGGAGGAGGCCGGGGTGATCCAGGGGTACGCGGCCGTGGTCGACCCCGAACGCCTCGGCCTGCCGGTCCTGGCGTTCGTACGGCTGCGCTATCCGCACGGCAACTACAGGCCGTTCCACGACCTGGTCGAGGCGACCCCGGAGATCCTGGAGGCGCACCACGTCACCGGCGACGACTGCTTCGTGCTCAAGGTCGCGGCCCGCTCCATGCGGCACCTGGAGGAGATCTCCGGCAAGGTCGGCGCGCTCGGCTCGGTCACGACCAGCGTGGTCTACTCCTCGCCGCTGCCCCGCCGCCCGCTCGGGGCCTGACGGGCACGGGCGCCCGGCGATGAGTTCCCGTGGCGCGCGGAGTCTGTACCTGCATGACCATCGACGACACCGCCTTCAGCAGCCACCACCTCGAAACGGCAGGGGCCCGTCTCGCCTACGACGTGCGCGGGCCGCTGCCCGCCGCCGGGCTGCCGCCGCTGCTCCTGGTGGGCCAGCCCATGGACGCCTCCGGGTTCGCGGCCCTGGCCTCGTACTTCCCGGACCGGACGGTGGTCACGTACGACCCTCGCGGGCTGGGGCGCAGCAGCCGCGCGGACGGCGGGGTCGACCACGACCCCGCCGTGCAGGCCGGTGATCTGCACGCCCTGATCGGGGCGCTGGGCGCCGGGCCGGTGGAGATGTTCGCGAGCAGCGGCGGCGCGGTCACCGCGCTCGCCCTCGTCGCCGCGCACCCCCTCGATGTCACGACGCTCATCGCGCACGAGCCGCCGCTGCTCCCGCTGCTCCCGGACGCCGAGGCCGCGGAGCGCGCCCGTGCCGGGGTCCGGGACGTGTACGAGAAGAGCGGCTGGGGTGCGGGCCTCGCCGCTTTCATCGCGATGGCGTCCTGGGAGGGCGAGTTCACCGACGCGTACTTCGCCCAGCCCGCACCGGACCCGGCCGCGTTCGGCCTGCCGGCCGAGGACGACGGCAGGCGGGACGACCCGCTGCTCTCCGACCGGTCCTGGGCGGTCAGCGGTCACCGCCCGGACGCTGCGGCGCTCGCCGCCGCGCCGACGCGGGTCGTGCTCGCCGTGGCCGAGGAGTCCGGCGACGCCCTGACCGGCCGTACGACCCGCGCGGCGGCCCGGCTGCTCGGCAAGGAGGCGGCGGTCTTCCCCAGCCATCACAGCGGCTTCACGGACGAGAGCTCCGGCTACCCGGGCCGGCCCGAGGCGTTCGCGGTCAAGCTGCGGGCGCTCCTCGACGCCTACCGGTGACCCGGGGCTTCCCGCACGAGGCCGAAGGCATGCAGGGGCGCGAAGTCGATCCAGTGCGCCGGGTCCGGTGCGTCGGCCTGCGCGCCGAACATCCACCGCTGCGCCGCCACGCTCAGGCCGTCCGTGTCGAGCACCCCCTCCGCGCCCCGGAACGGCCCTTCGAACGGCAGCGGTGCACCCTCCTCGAAGTCGACCGACTCCGGCGACAGCGCGACGTATCTGCGCAGCCCCAAACCCAAAGCCGCGACCTCGAACGTGACGGCGAGCGCGGCCGTCTGGAACGCATAGCCGTACGCCCCATGCCCCTGCGGCACCCGCGCCTCACCCGCGGTCTCCCCGACGATCAGCACGCTCGGCCCGTACGTCCCCGCCCACATCTGCCCGACCGCGCCCGCGCTCGGGTCGGCCACCGGCGCGTACCGCCCGGGAAAGAGCCGCTCGACCGCCGCGCACGCCGCGTCCACGCCGCCCTCGGGGAGCATGCCGATGTCCTCGGCGGGCGGGTGCGGAGCGACAGCCAGGAGATAACGAGTAGCCATGGTGGCGCAGCGTAATCGACGGGTCTGACAGCCGGCGCCGACGCGCCTCAGGGCAGCGCGATCCGGGCGGCCAGCGGCAGGTGGTCGCTGCCCGTGCGCGGCAGGGTGCGTACGTGGGTCACGGTCGCGGCACGGGCCATCACCTGATCGATCCGCGCCACCGGGAAGGCGGCGGGGAAGCTGAACGCGAACCCTCGTTCCGCGACGTTCAACCGCGAGGTGAGCGGCGCGAGTCCACGGTCGTCGACCGTGCCGTTCAGATCGCCGAGCAGGACCACCCGCCGCACCTCCTCGGCGGCGATCGCCGCACCGAGCCGGTCCGCGCTCTCGTCCCGCCAGGCCGACCCGAGCCCGCTCGCCCCCAGCCGCACCGACGGCAGATGGGCGACGTACGCGGCGACGTCCCCGTGCGGCGTGCGGACCACGGCCCGCAGCCCACGGCTCCAACTCTCGGTGATCTCCCGGGGTTTGACGTCCACGAGTCGTACGCCCGCGAGCGGATGCTTCGACCAGAGCCCGACCGTGCCCCGGACCGCGTGGTGCGGGTACTCCGGGCCGAGCGTCTTCTCGTACGCGGGCAGCGCGGCCGGCACCAGTTCCTCCAGGGCGATGAGGTCGGGCCCGGCGGCGGCCAGGGCTCGGGCGGTGCCGGCCGGATCGCGGTTCTCGTCGCTCACGTTGTGCTGGACGACCGCCAAGTCGCGTGGGCCGGGCGGAGGTTCGGGCCGGAACAGCCCGCCGAAGAGATACGTCCAGGCGGCCACCGGCAGCAGCAGGGCCACCAGCGCGGCGGCGGAGCGGCGCAGCAGGGCGAGGCCGAGCAGCACCACGGCCACCCCGCCGAGCCACGGCAGAAACGTCTCAAGGAGACTCCCCGCCCGGGGGCCGGAGTTGGGCACGCCGCGGTGGAACGCCAGCAGCCCGCCCACCAGCACGGCGGCCCCGGCCACCCCCCGCCCCCGACGCCAGGCCGTCCGCCCGTCCCTGCGCTCCACCCTGCTTCCCCTCCTCGGAGTACGGAGCGGCTCCCGCGCTGCGAGGGGGCCGCCTCCGTGACCGGTCAGGACTGCCGCACCCTCGACCCCGCCCGCCCCTTCACGACCTCCAGCTGCGCGTGCACACGGCGCCGCAGGTCGGCGACGTGGCTGACGATGCCGACGGTGCGATCCCGCTCCCGCAGCGAGTCGAGGACGTCGAGGACCTCGTCGAGGGTCTGGTCGTCGAGGCTGCCGAAGCCCTCGTCGATGAAGAGGGTGTCGAGGCGCACGCCGCCCGCCTCGTCGGTGACCACGTCGGCGAGGCCGAGGGCCAGGGCGAGGGAGGCGAAGAAGGTCTCGCCGCCGGACAGCGTCGCCGTGTCGCGTTCGCTGCCGGTCCAGGCGTCCACGACGTGCAGGCCGAGCCCGGAGCGGCCGCGGCCCGAACGGCCGTCGGAGTGGACCAGGGTGTACCGCCCGGACGACATCCGCTGCAGCCGGGCCGTCGCGGCGGCGGCGACCTGTTCGAGGCGGGCGGCCAGGACGTACGACTCCAGGCGCATCTTGCGCTCGTTCTGCGCCGACGTGCCCGCCGCGAGCCCCGCGAGCCTGGCGACCCGGTCGAACTCGGCGCGCAGCGGCCCGAGTTGGCGGGCTTCGGCGGCCGACTGGCGGGAGAGGCGGTCGAGTTCGGCACAGCGGTGTTCGGCGGCGGCGCGGGTGCTGACGGCGGTGCGCAGGCGCAGGTCGGCGGCGTCCGCGGCGGCCTGCGCGGCGGCCGGGTCGGCGGGCGGGAGCAGGTCCGCGGCGGCCGTCTCGGGCTCGGCGAGGACCGCGCGTACGGCGGCCTCCTCCTGTCGGCGGGCGTCGATGCGGTGCTGGAGTTCGCGGTGGGCGGCGTCGTCGAGGGCGGCGTCGGCGGCGTCCTGCGGGGTGGTGAAGCCGGCGCGGTAGGCGGCGTCGGCGAGGCGGGCGTCGGCGTCCTTGAGGCGGCGCGCGGCGTCCTCGGCGGCGCGTACGGCGTCGGCGGCGTCGGTGAGCAGGGCGGCCTGGCGTTCCAGTTGCGCGGCGCGCTGGGCGACGCTCGCCGCGCCTCCCGTGGCCTGCGCCAACTCCTCTGCCAGGGCGGCCTGTTCGCGGTCGAGGGACTCGCGCAGGGAGGCGCGGGACGCGGCGCGGGTCGCGGCCTCCTGGCGCTGGGCGAGCCGCCGCTGGTGCTCGGCCTCGGCGCGGTCCAGGGCCTCGCGGGCGTCGTGCAGGCCGAGCGCGAGCTGCCGGGCCTCGGCGTGGCGGCGGGTCAACTCTTCTGCGGTGTCGGCGAGTTGGCGTGCGGGCGCGTCCCCGGCGGCGGCGCTCTGTGCGGCCAGCTCCTCGCGTACGCCGGCGAGCGCGCGCTCGGCCTCGGCGCGCTCCTCGTCGGCCTGCCGGTACGCGGCGAGCGCGGCCTCCTCGGCCTGGCGTCCGACGTGGCCGTCGACGAGGGGGGCGGGCCGCGGGTGCTCGGTGGCGCCGCAGACCGCGCAGGACTCGCCGGGGGTGAGGCCCTGGGCGAGTTCGGCGGCGATGCCCTGCAGGCGGCGCTCCTTGAGGTGCAGCCACTGTTCGTGCGCGCCGGCGGCGGTCTCGCGGGCGGCCAGTGCGTGCGCCTCGGCCTCGGCGGCCTGTGCCCGGAGGGTGTCGCGGCGGTGTGCGGCGGAGGCGCGTTCGCGGGCGGGTTGGAGCTGCCCGGCGAGGTGTTCGGCGCGGGTGGCGGCGTCCTGGGCGTGCTCGATGCGCTCCTGCAGGGTGCGGCGGCTCGACTCCCAGCCGTCGAGCCAGGCGGCGGCCTCCTGCAGGGCCTCGGTGTCGGCGTGTTCCTGCCGGTCGGCCTCGGCGCGGCGCTCGGCGAGGCCGGCGATCCGCTGCTCGGCGCGGCGGGCCGACTCCAGGCCGCCCAGCTCCTCGACCGCCTTGCGGGCGGCGGCGGTCAGGCCGGACGGGGACGCCCCGTCGAACGAAGCGGGCAGCTGCGCCCGCGCGGCCGTCTCCGCGCGGCGGGCGCGCTGGTGCTCGGTGTCGGTCTCGGCGCGCAGGGCGAGCGCGGGCGTCACGGCCTCGGCCTTGCGGGCCCGCTCCATGCGTTCCTGCCAGGCGCGCTGCTCCCCGGCCCGCTCGTCGAGCCGTACGGCCCGGGCCCGCGCCTCGGCGTACCGGTCCTGCAGGCGGTGGGTCTCGCGTACGGAGTCAAGGTCGGTCTGGGCCTGTGCCTTGGCGGACTCGGCGGCGGTGACGGCGCAGTCGGCGACGGTGCGGCGTTCGCGGGCGCCCGCGCGGGCGACGGCCGCCCACTGGGCCAGGTCGGCGGCGAGTCCGGGTTCGCCGGGTGCGCTGTCGGGCAGCGGGAGTTCGGCGGCGTCGCCCGCGGCCTGCTGGATGCGGTGGGCGGCGGCGAGCAGCTGGTGGTCGCCCGCGGTGACATCGGCCTGCAGGGCGCGGCGCCGCTCGGCGAGGTGGGTCTCGACGGCGGCGAAGCGGCGGGTGTCGAAGAGCCGGCCGAGGAGCTTGCCGCGGGCCTCGGCGTCGGCGCGCAGGAACCGCGCGAAGTCGCCCTGCGGCAACAGCACGACCTGGCAGAACTGTTCGCGGCTCATGCCGAGCAGCGACTCGATCTCGGCGCCGATCTCCTGGTGGGAGCGGCTGAGGTCCCGCCAGGTGGCGGTCTCGGCGTCGTACTCGCGCAGCCAGGACTGGGCCTTCTCGGTGGTGGTGCCGGTGCCGCGCTTCTTGGGGCGCTGCCAGGGCGGCTGCCGGGTGACCTCGATGCGGCGTCCGGCGACGGTCAGGTCGAGGCGCACCTCGGTGCGTACGGCCGGGTCGGCGTGGTCGCTGCGCAGCGTGGAGCCGGAGGTCTGGCGGGTGCCGGGCACGGCGTTGTACAGGGCGAAGCAGACCGCGTCCAGGACGGAGGTCTTGCCCGCGCCGGTGGCGCCGTGCAGCAGGAAGAGCCCGGCGCGGCCGAGCTCGTCGAAGTCGACCCGCTGGCGGCCGCCGAAGGGCCCGAAGGCGGTGACCGTGAGCTGGTGCAGCCTCACCGGGCGGCCTCCTTGAGTACGTCGGCGGCGCGCACGTCGTCGAACGCGTCCCGCAGGACGAGGCGTTCGGCGGCGTCGGGTCCGGTGCCGCGGACGTGCGCGACGAAGTCCTCGGCGATCTCCCGGTCGTCGCGTCCCTTCAGCCGTTCGGCGTACGACACCACGGGGTCGCCGTCGGGCCTGCGCGGGGCGAAGGCGAGGCTGAGGGTGTGCGGGAAGCGCTCGCAGAGCCGGGCCATGGGGTCGGCGGGGCGCACGGCGTCGGTGAGGGTGGCCTCGACCCAGGCGTCCTCGTACCGCTCCAGCTCCGGGTCGGCGAGCAGCACTTCGAGGTCGCCCTCGATGCGGGCGAGGCGGCGCGGCACCGGGCAGTCGATCCGCTCGGCGGCGATCTCCCCGGCGGGCCCGAGGTCGATGAGCCACATGGTCTTGCGGTGGTGCTGCTCGGAGAAGGAGTACGCGAGCGGGGAGCCGGAGTAGCGGACGCGCTCGGCGACGGTCTGGCAGCCGTGCAGGTGGCCGAGGGCGGCGTAGTCGACCCCGGCGAAGACGGCGGCGGGCACGGACTCGACGCCGCCGACGGCGATGTCCCGTTCGCTGTCGCTGGGCTCGCCGCCGGTGACGAAGGCGTGCGCGAGGACGACGGAGCGGGTGCCGGGCGGGCGCTGAGCCAGGTCGGCCCGTACGCGGTCCATGGCGGCCCCGATGACCGGTTCGTGCGCGGCCTTCTGCACCTTGAACTCGTCCTTGACCAGGGCGGGTTCGAGGTACGGCAGGCCGTAGAAGGCGACGTCGCCGTGCGCGTCGGGGATCACCACGGGCTCGTGGCAGGCGGCCGGCGCCGTCCGCAGATGAATGCCCGCGCGCCCGATCAGCCCGGCCCCCACGCCGAGCCGCCGGGCGGAATCATGGTTCCCGGAGATCATCACGGTCGGCACGCCGAGCTCGGCGAGCCGGTGCAGCGCGTCGTCGAACACCTCGACGGCGGCGAGCGGCGGCACGGCCCGGTCGTACACGTCACCGGAGACGAGGACCGCATCGACGCTCTCGGCGCGCACGGTGGCGACGAGATGGTCGATGAAGGCCCGCTGGGCGTCGAGCAGATTCACGCGATGGAACGCCCGCCCCAGGTGCCAGTCCGACGTGTGCAGAAGCCTCATGATCCCCGAGGGTATCGGCCGGCCGCCGCTCATTCGGCCGCTTTGCCGGGGTACGGGCTCGGGGCGTGACCACTGTCACCTGTCACCGCGCGCGTGCCGCCCGCATAGGCTGGCCGGATGCAGGACGAGTACCGCACCGTGGCCCGTGAGGGTGTGCACGAGACCGAGGTCAACCGCTCCCGCTTCCTGTGCGCGCTCGCGCCGGCGGCGACGGAGGAGGAGGCCCAGGCGTTCGTCGCGCGCGTCCGCAAGGAGCACCCGGGCGCCAACCACAACTGCTGGGCGTACGTGATCGGCGCCGACGCGTCCGTGCAGAAGGCGAGCGACGACGGGGAGCCCGGAGGCACGGCGGGTGTGCCGATGCTGCAGATGCTGACGCGGCGCGACATGCGGTACGTCGTCGCGGTCGTCACCCGCTACTTCGGCGGTGTGAAGCTCGGCGCGGGCGGCCTGATCCGGGCCTACGGCGGGGCGGTGGGCGAGGCCCTGGACGCGCTCGGCACGGTCACCCGGCGCCGCTTCCGCCTGGCCACGGTGACGGTGGACCACCAGCGCGCGGGCAAGGTGCAGAACGATCTGCGGTCCACGGGGCGCGAGGTGCGGGACGTGCGCTACGGCGAGGCGGTGACGATCGAGATCGGCCTGCCGGACGCGGACGTGGAGTCCTTCCGCGGCTGGCTCGCGGACGTGACGGCGGGCACGGCGGAGCTGGAACTCGGCGGGGAGGCGTACGGGGACGTGTGAGCGCTCACTCCTCCTCGGGCACGGCCTCGTCGACCTCCGCGACCCAGCCGTACGGCAGCTCGTCGCCGTCGACGGTCGCGGCCTCGACGGTGCGGGTCGCCGGGTCGATGTCGACGTGCACACCGTCGCCCGCGTACCGGGGGAAGCCGCTCGCGCCGGTCTCGCCGGTGCGCTCGACGGTCGCCGAGCGCAGGGCGGTGCCGTGGTCGGGATGGCCCTCGGCGTCGGTCAGCTGCGGCTTCAGGACGACGGTGAACCGCTCCGGGATCGCGCTCATGCCCCGAGGCTAAGCCGCGCACCTGGGCCCCGCCTCCCGCCGTTCGTGGTCTTCGCGGGCGTACCGCTGAATCGGACGCCCCACGCTCGCCGCCCTGTTCCGGCTGTGCCAGCGTCGAAGGCGTCGAGGCGCGGCCCGGGTCCGTCGCCTCCGGCCCACCGGTTCCAGTGAGCGGAGAGCCCATGCGCACCTTGGCCCGCGGCTACTCGATCGACCTCGGCAGCGCGATGCTGCGGATCCTCGCCCGCAACGGGCAGCGGATCCTGCACATGCCGACGGTCGCCGCGCTCGACTTCGAGGGCCGAATACGCGCGCGGGGCAGCCGCGCCGTGGAGATCCAGGGCAGCCGTCCGGACATGCTGCGCCTGGTCCGGCCGGTGCTGCGGCGCTCCGTCGCCGATCCGCTGGTCGCCGCGTTCCTGCTGCGGGCGGCGCTGCGCGAGGTGTCGGGCGAGGCGAAGGCCAAGCACTTCGGCGCGGCGACGCTGTGCGTGCCGGACCGGCTGGGTGAGCTGCAGGCCGAGGCGCTGCTCGTGGCGTGCGAGGCGGCGGGGCTGCGGCGGGTCCGGCTGGTCGCCAAGTCCCTGGCGTCGGCGGTCGGTTCGGACATTCCGCTGGCCGAGCCCGTGGGCGCGCTCGTGGTCGACGTGGGCGCCGAGCGCACCTCCGCCGCGCTGCTGTCCTGCGGCGACGTGATCGCGACGACCAGCTGCCCGGTCGGCGGCCTGGACGTCGACGACGGTCTCGTACGGCTCCTCCGGCACCGGCACGGCCTGATCATCTCCCCGGCCGAGGCGGAGCGCACCAAGGTCCGGATCGGGAAGACCGAGGACGGCACCGTTCCCGTACGCGGCCACGACCTGCTGCGCGGACTGCCCGACACCCGCACGGTCCCGGTCGCGGAGCTGGCCCGGGTCCCGCTCACGGCGTACGACGCACTGGCGAAGCACGTGCTCGCCCTCCTCTCGGACAGCCCGCCGAAGCTGGTGGAGGACGTGCACGAGCGCGGCCTCGTCCTGTGCGGCGAGGGCGCCCGCATGCTCGGCCTGGCCGACCGCCTCCGCGACCTCCTCCGCCTCCCGGTCCACGTCCCGGACCAGCCGGGCGACGTGGGGGTGCTGGGGGCGTGGGACGTGGAAGAGGTGTGAGGGCCGGGGTGGCGGGGACGCGGGAATGCCCGCCGGGTCGCCGCTGTTGGCGTGGACGCAGCAGCGGACCGAGCCCATGGAGGCCAGCATGTACGCGGACCCGGCGACCATCCGGAGGATTCTCACCGGGACCGGGGACACCTGGGCCGTGGTCGGGCTCTCCGGCAACCGGGAGCGTGCCGCGTACGGCGTCGCCGAGGTGTTGCAGCGGTTCGGGAAGCGGATCGTCCCCATCCATCCGAAGGCGGAGACGGTGCACGGCGAGCAGGGGTACGCCACGCTCGCGGACGTCCCCTTCCCGGTGGACGTGGTCGACGTGTTCGTCAACAGCGAGCACGCCGGCCGGGTGGCCGACGAGGCGGTCGCGGCGGGCGCCAAGGCGGTCTGGTTCCAGCTGGGCGTGATCGACGAGTCGGCGTACGGGCGGACCCGCGACGCCGGCGTGGACATGGTGATGGACCGGTGCCCGGCGATCGAGATACCGCGCCTGGACTGAACCGCGTCCGGGCTGAACCGCGTCCGGGCTGAACCGCGTCCGGGCTGAACCGCATCCGGGCTGAACCCCGCGGACGCGGGACGCTCAGCCCGCCGCCACCCCGAGCCCCTCGATGACCACCGCGCCCGGCAGCTCCGCGAAGGCCTTGCCCGGCACGATCAGCTTGCCGCGCCTGCGCCCGCTGCCGACCAGGACGTACGGGAGGTCCACGACCGCCGCGTCCACCAGGACCGGCCACGCCTCCGGCAGCCCGATCGGGGTGATGCCGCCGTACTCCATGCCGGTCTCGCCGGTCGCCGTGTCCATCGGCGCGAACGAGGCCTTGCGGGCGCCGAGTTGGCGGCGGACGACGCCGTTCACGTCGACGCGGGTGCCGGACAGGACCAGGCAGGCCGCGAGGCTGCTCGCGCCGCCGCGCTTGCCGGAGACGACCACGCAGTTCGCGGACTCGTCGAGCAGTTCGGGCCCGTAGTGCTCCACGAAGACGGCCGTGTCGGCGATCTCCGGGTCGGTGTCGACGTACACGAACTGCCCGGCGGGGACGCTGCCGCGCCAGTGGCGGACGGCGTCCGCGACGGGCGGGGTCAGCTCGTCCAGGCAGTCGGGGGCGGGGCGGGCGTTGTCGAAGGGGCCGAGGGGAGCGCGCATGGGCCGAACGTAACAGCGCACCCGGGGACGGAGCCCGGATGTCTCACGTGCCGAACGCGCACCGTCACGTCGCCGGCGGGATGGACACGGCCATCGTCATCTCGACCGGCACGTCACCCTCGTTGTGGTAGCCGTGCGGGACGTTCGACTCGAAGGTGACCGAGCACCCGGCGGGCACGGAGTGCTCGACGCCGTCCACCCGCAGGGTGAGGTGGCCCGCCGAGACGTGCACCAGCTCGACGGTGCCGCGCGGGTGCGGGTCCGACTCGCTGCTGTCGCCGGGCATGATCCGCCAGGACCAGAGTTCGAGGGGGCCGCGCTTCTCCGTGCCGACCAGGAGCTTGGTCCAACTCCCGGCCTCCGTCGACCACATGCGCACGATCTGCTCCTCGGGCACGATGCGGACGTGCCCGCCCTGCTCGTAGTCGAGGAGCGTGGTGATGCTGACGCCGAGCGCGTCGGCGAGCTTGACCGTCGTGCCGACGCTGGGGTTCGTACGCGCCTGCTCGATCTGGATGATCATGCCGCGGCTGACCCCGGAGCGGGCCGCGAGGGCGTCGAGCGTGAAGCCGCGCTCACCGCGCCAGCGCTTCAGGTTGCGGGCGAGTGACTGGGTGAGCTGATCGAGGTCCGACACGTCCCGTCCATGGCAGTCGTATGGCAGTCGAATGGCAGTCGAATATTTTGAATGACAGAGTTCAGTTCATTGAACTACGGTGTGGTGCACCAAACGTCCAGCACACTGTACTGCGAGGCCGCCGCATGTCCGCACTCTTCGCCCTGGCCACCAGCCTCCTCTGGGGGCTCGCCGACTTCGGCGGAGGGCTGCTCACCCGACGCATCCCGGCCCTGACGGTCGTGGTCGTCTCGCAGTGCCTCGCGGTGGTGGTGCTCGGCGCGGTCGTCCTCGCGACGGGCGCGTGGACCGCGTGGGGCCCGCAGCTGTGGTTCGCGGTCGCCGCCGGCGCCGTCGGCCCGGTCGCGATGCTCTCCTTCTACCGCGCCCTCGCCCTCGGCCCGATGGGCGTGATCTCCCCGCTCGGCTCGATCGGCGTGCTCGTCCCGATCGGCGTCGGCCTGCTCCTCGGCGAACGGCCCGGACTTCTGCAGTACGGCGGGATCGCGGTCGCCGTGGTCGGCGTACTGCTCGCGGGCGGGCCCGAGTTGCGGGGTGCGCCGGTGCAGCGGCAGGCCATCCTGCTCACCCTGGTCGCCGCGTTCGGGTTCGGCGCGGTGATGGCCCTGATCGCGGAGGCCTCGACGACGCTCACCGGGCTGTTCCTCGCGCTGTTCGTGCAGCGGGTCACCAACGTCGTGGCGGGCGGCGCGGCGCTCTGGCTCTCGGTGCGGCGCGGCGCGCGGGCCCTGCCTCAGGACGGCGGCCTGCGGGTGGTGTGGGCCGCGCTGCCCGCGCTCGCGTTCGTGGGGCTCGCGGATGTGGCGGCCAACGGTACGTACGCGCTCGCCGCGCGGACCGGGCCCGTCACCGTCGCCGCCGTGCTCGCCTCGCTCTACCCGGTGGTCACGGCGCTCGCCGCGCGCGGAGTGCTCAAGGAGAAGCTGCGCACCGTCCAGGCCGCGGGCGCGGGGCTCGCCCTGCTCGGGACCGTACTCCTCGCCGGAGGCTGAGGCCCACGGGCTCGACGCAGGCTTACTGACCGGCCGTCGGGCTCTCCTCGGCGGCCTTCAGGTGCTCCGCCAACTCGGCGAGCGCGCGCAGCTCTTCGGGCGTGACGCCCTCCGGGACCGGCACCGGCGCCGGCGTGCGCAGCGGCGGCTGCCAGCCCTGCCCGGCGTCCCAGGTCCGCACCACCCGCGCCGGCGCCCCGGCCACCACCGCGTGGTCGGGCACCTCACCCCGTACGACGGAACCGGCCGCCACCACCACGTTCCGGCCGATCCGCGCGCCCGGCAGGATCACGGCGTTGGTGCCGATCCAGCAGCCGGGGCCGATCTCCACCGGCTCCATCCGCGGCCACTGCTTGCCGACCGGGGTGTGCGGGTCGTCGTAACTGTGGTTCGTGGACGTGATGTAGACGTGCGGGCCGAAGTAGCAGTCGTCGCCGATGGTGACGGTGGTGTCGGCGATGACGTGGCTGCCGCGGCCCAGGACCACGCCGTCGCCGATACGCAGGATCGGCTCGGGCCCGAGGTCCAGGTCCGGCATCAGACCGGCCGTCAGCGTGACCTGCTCGCCGATGATGCAGTGCGCGCCGAGGCGTATCCACGGCTCGCCGAAGACGGTGCCCTGCGGGAAGGCCAGCTTGGTGCCCGTACCGATCGCGCCGAAGCGCAGCCGCCCCGGGCGGTCCGCGGAGACCGCGCCCGCGCCCTGCACCCAGCGCCAGCCGGCGTGCACGGCGCGCGTGACGGTGCGGCGGCGCCAGGCGGCGAGAGCGCTGCTCCGCCCGCCCGTCCGACCGCCCGTCCGTCCACCCGTCAGCCCGCCCGCGAATGAGAACGCGTTCTTGTTCTTCGGCACCCGCTCACCGTACTCAGCGCCGTCGCCCCCGACAGGCCCGTGAGCTGTGATCTTCGCCCCACCCGGCGCGCGTGCCCGCGGGCGCGTCGCTTACGGTTCGGGACAGGAGACAGGCGCGACGGACACGTACGAGAACCAGGAGACGCAATGGCAGAGCGGGCGTTGATCGCAGGCGTCGGCGGCGCGGAACCCACGGTGGACGAGACGGCCTTCGCCGCGCCCACCTCCGTCGTCATCGGCGACGTGACCCTGAAGGCGGGGGCCGGCGTCTGGTACCACGCGGTGCTGCGCGCCGACTGCGGCCCGATCGTCGTCGGCGTCGACAGCAACATCCAGGACAACTGCACGGTGCACGTCGACCCGGGCTTCCCGGTAACCATCGGCGACCGGGTCTCGGTCGGCCACAACGCCACGGTGCACGGCTGCACCGTCGAGGACGACTGCCTGATCGGCATGGGCGCGACCGTCCTCAACGGGGCGGTGATCGGCGCCGGTTCACTCGTCGCGGCGCAGGCGCTCGTACCGCAGGGGCTTCAGGTGCCGCCGGGCTCGCTCGTCGCGGGCGTACCGGCGAAGGTGAAGCGGCCACTGACGGACGAGGAGCGCGAGGGGCTCAAGCTGAACGCGGCGATGTACACGGAGCTGGCGAAGACGCACGCGGCCGCGCACGGGGAGCACGGGGAGTAGGGCTCACGTGGTCCGCTGCGGTGCCGCTGTCGACGGCGGCACCGCAGATCGCCGGCAGGCGCCGAGCACCCCTGATGCCACTGCCCGGCGGGCCGGCCGGTGTTCAGTTATTGGGACGCAGCGTCCAGATCACGGTCATCTCGGTGGTCACCGCGCCGTCCTCGCGCGTGACGGCGACCGTCACGGGGAACTCGGGCCGCTTGCCCTCGTCCAGCTCCGCGAGCACGTCGGCGATCGGGCGGCCGAGGGTCGCGGTGGCGGTGACGCTGCCGGTGGCGATCTTCTTGAAGGCGATGTCGGCGGTGACCGGGAGCGGCACGGCGCGCGACAGCTGGTCCCCGAACGCCGCGAGGACGATGGCGCCGCTGGCCGACTCCCCGAGCGTGAAGATCGCGCCCGCGTGCGGGCCGCCGACGTGGTTGCGGTAGTCGGGGTCGTCCGGCAGGCGGAGGACGGCCCGCTCGGGTGTGGTCTCGGCGTACTCCAGGTTCAGGGTCCGGACCATCGGGACGGTGGCGGCGAGCATCTCGCCGATGGACATCTGGTCAGCGCTCATGAGCTGGATGTTACCCGTGAGTATCTTCGCTGCCGACGGGCGGCCGGGTGACCTGCGTCACGCGACCTTTCGGCCGCCTCGCTCGACCCCGATATGCCCTGGTCACCCCGTTTGTCCGGGCTGCTGTGCGGCCCTCAGGTCACAATTGGGGGCGCGCGTGGCAGGGGCGCCCGCCGCACCTCTATCGTTACGGGCCATGTGGCCAGGACAGCAGCCGCCCGGGGGCGAGCAGAACCCGCAGGACCCTGATCAGCAGCAGTACCAGCAGCCGGGGTACCCGCAGCCGGGACAACAGCAGCCCAATCCGTACGCACAGCCGGGCCATCAGCAGCAGGCCACACCGCCTCCGGGTGCTCCGCAGCAGCCGGGCACCCCGCCGCCCGGCCCCTACCCGCAGCAGGGCGGATACCAGCAACAGGGCGGCTACCAGCAGCAGGGCGCCCCGCACTGGAACGCCCCGACCGCCCCGCTCGGTGCGCCCGAGCCGTCCGGCGGTGGCCGGAACAAGACGACGGTCACGGCGATCGTCGCGGCGACCGCGGTCGTGATCGCCGCCGGCGTCACCGGCTTCCTGGTCCTCGGCGGCGAGGACACGAAGGACGAGTCCAAGGGCAGCGGGAAGAAGCCCGCCTCCTCCGCCCCCGCCACGCCCAGCGAGGACTCCTCGCCGACCGAGGAGGGCCGTGGCAACGGGCCGGCGGTCGAGCCGGTCATCGACGGCTGGCAGGTCGTGGTCAACCCCAAGCGCGGCACCGCCTTCGACGTGCCGCCGGGCTGGGTCGTCAAGGAGCCGGACAGCACGCTGAGCTACCTCGACGAGAAGACCCAGAAGCCGGTCACGACGATGACGGGCATCACGGAGTACAAGCCCGACTGGTGCCAGTACGACGAGGACAAGGACGGCCGGAAGGACAGCTGGAAGCTGGCCGCCGCCGGCACCAAGGGCGCCAACGGCGCGAAGAACACCGGCGAGGCCGCGCAGAACACGGTCGGCTGGTGGGTGTACGGCCCGTACACGCAGCCCAGCCAGAAGATCATCGGCCTGTCCAAGCCGTCCAAGTACAAGTCGAAGCTCACGGGCCTCGAAGGCAGCGTCGCGTACGCCGAGTCGCAGGGCGTGCCGAAGTCCAAGAACCCGTGTGCCACCGAGGGCAAGGCCCTGTCGTTCGCGTTCAAGAACAAGGCCAACGACTTCGTGGTGTGGTCGATCTTCGGTCCGAAGGACGTGAAGGACGAGGTCAGCGAGGCCACGATCAAGAAGATCCTCAGCTCGGTGCGGCTCTACGGCATGCCGCGGGCCTGACCGGCCCGGGGCTCCCGGCAGACGCAGCGGTTTGGCAGGTCACGGGCGGTACGGCGATAGTTCACCGGTGGACAGAGCCGTACCGCCCCGCCTGCGCCGCCCCGCCTGGGCCGGCCGCAACTACACCCTGCTGACCGCGGCCGCGGTCGTCACCAACCTGGGCAGCCACGGCGCCCTGATCGCCGCGGCCTTCGCGGTCCTCGACGCCGGGGGCGACGGCGGCGACGTGGGGCTCGTCGCGATGGCCCGTACGATCCCGCTGGTCGTCTTCCTGCTCGTCGGCGGCGCGGTCGCCGACCGGCTGCCGCGGCACCGCGTGATGGTCGCCGCCAACGCCCTCAACTGCCTTTCCCAGGCGGCGTTCGCGGTCCTGGTCCTGCTCGGCGAGCCGCAGCTGTGGCAGATGATGCTGCTCACCGCGCTCGGCGGCACTGGTCAGGCGTTCTTCAGCCCGGCCGCCGAGGGCATGCTGCTGTCCAGCGTCACCGGGGACCAGGCGAGCCGGGCCTTCGCGCTGTTCCGGATGGCGATGCACGGTGCCGCGATCGGCGGTGCGGCGCTCGGCGGCGCCCTGATCGCGGCGATCGGTCCCGGCTGGGTGTTGGCCGTGGACGCGGTCGCGTTCGCGCTCGCCGGTGGGCTGCGCGCGTTCCTGCGGGTCACCGAGGTGCCCGAGCGCGCTCCCGGCGGCGGGATGCTCGCCGATCTGCGGGACGGCTGGCGTGAGGTGATCGGCCGGCCCTGGCTGTGGACGATCGTCGTCCAGTTCTCCGTGGTCGTCGCCGTCATCGGGGCGGCGGAGGCGGTCTACGGTCCGCTGGTCGCCCGGGACTCGCTCGGGGGCGCGGCGCCCTGGGGGCTCGCCCTGAGCGCCTTCGGCGTGGGCACGGTCGCGGGTGCGTTCCTGATGATGCGGTGGAAGCCGCGGCGGCTGCTGCTCGCCGGTTCGCTGTGCGTGTTCCCGCTGGCACTGCCGTCGGCGGCGCTCGCGGTGCCGGTGCAGCTCCCTTTGCTCGCCGCAGTGATGTTCGTCAGCGGCGTCGCCATCGAGGTGTTCGGCGTCTCCTGGATGACGGCCCTGCACCAGGAGATCCCGGAGGACAAGTTCTCCCGGGTCTCCGCGTACGACTGGTTCGGCTCCGTCTCCCTCGTCCCTCTCGCCACCGCCCTCGCGGGCCCGGCCGAGACGGCCTTCGGCCGGGACACCGCGCTGTGGGGCTGCGCGACACTTGTCGTCCTGATGACGGCGGCGGTGCTGTGCGTTCCGGACGTACGCCGTCTCACGCGCCGCACCGAGGAGAAGGTGGCGGGCTCCTCCGGTCCGCCCGGGACGAACGGCTCAGCCGACGCTGAAGGTGCCGCCGGGCGGCTCGGGTGAGGCCACGGCGTCCCGCTCGCCGACGGGACGCGCGTCCCCGACGAACCGCCGCAGCTCCGCGCCGCCGGTGACGCGCGCCGGGAACACGTCACCGGCGGTACGCCTCGCGAGGGCGGCGGTGTCGAGTTCGCGGTGTGCGGCGACGAGGACCGCGTTGCCGAAGCGCCGCCCGCGCAGCACGGCGGGTTCGGCGACAAGCAGCAGCTCCTCGAACACCGCCCGGAACGTGGCGAGTTGGGAGCGCAGGAAGGTGAACGGGGCGCTGTCGGGAAGGTTGGCGAGGTAGATCCCGTCGGGCCGAAGGACGCGCTCGGCCTGGCGCGCGTAGTCGAGGGTGCTCAGGTGCGCGGGCACCCTGGAGCCGCCGAAGACGTCCCCGACGACGACGTCCGCACTGTCGTCCGGCGCCGCCTCCAGCCAGGCGCGGGCGTCGGCGCGGTGCGTACGGATCCCGGAGCCGTCGGCCACCGGCAGCACTTCGGCGATCAGCCGGGCCAGACCCTGGTCGGCCTCGACGACGTCCTGCGCAGACCCGGGCCGCGTCGCGGCGAGGTAGCGCGGCAGCGTGAGGGCACCCCCACCGAGGTGCACGACATCGAGGGGCCGCCCCTCGTCCGCGGCGAGATCGAGTACGTGCGCGAGCCTGCGGGCGTACTCGAACTCCAGGTAGGTGGGCTCGTCCAGATCCACGTACGACTGCGGCGCGCCGTCGACGGTCAGCAGCCAGGCCCGAGGGCGGTCGACGTCCGGCAGCAGCTTGGCGGTGCCGTGGTCCACGGGGCGGGTGACGGGGATCGGCTCGTCCGCCGGGGGTATCGATTCGTCCACGGGGTCATTGTGCCGGGGCGCGGGGGCAGGCCCCCCGGGAGGGGATCAACTCACCCACACCCGCCCCACGTCCCCCACACACGAAGCCGCCTGCGCAAGCCCTGCCCGCGCCGCGGGCGCCCGACGGCTCGGGTCCAGGGTCCGGCGCCCGAACGCACGGCGCGCCTCCGCGTTCGGGGTGATCACGGTCACCCGGGCACCCTCCGCGGCCAAGCGGTCCGCCTGACGCCGCGGAGAGGGCAACGGACCACCGCCCGCCGGTTGCGGGGCGAGCACGACGACCCGCGTGTACCCCGTGGCCAACTGCACGTTGGCGCAGGAGTGGATCCCGCCGTCGATCCACTTGCGCCCCTCGATCGTGACGGCAGGCCACACCCCGGGCACCGCACAGCTCGCCGCGACGGCGTCCACGACCGGCACCCCGCTGGCGGCGTCGAAGGCCCGCAGCTCCCCCGTGGCCGCGTCGACCGCGGTGACGAGCAGGCGCCGCTCGGGCCAGCGGTGGGAGACGAGGCGCCGCGCGATCACCTCGCGCCGCGACGCCTCGTCCGCCGTGTCGGCGGCCACGGCGAGCGCGCCGAGCTTCCTGCCGTACGCCTCGGGGGTGCGTGAACCGAGCACGGCGCGGGCGTACTTGAGGATGAGCCCCGCGCCCAGCTGTCCGGGGATCTCCCCGGCGGGATCGGCGAGTTGGCGCTCGTACAGCTCGGGCAGCGTCAGCTTGCCGGAGGTGAGCTGGGCGCCGACGACGGAGCCCGCGGAGGAGCCGACGACCAGGTCGGCGTCGCTGAGGTCGACGCCTGCCTCGGCGAGGCCGTGGAGCACGCCGATCTCCCAGCCGACGCCGCTGAGTCCACCCGCTCCGAGAACCAGTGCCGTCTCCGTCATGACCGCCGTCCCTCCGCCGTCCCGCCGTGCCGGTGCACGGCTCGCAGGGCAGCAGTCTGGCGCACGGCGCCGCGCCCGGTCCCGGCGGGCTCAGGCTCCGACGTTCCTGAGCGCCTCCCGCGCCGACAGCGGCGCGAGCCGGTCGCTGTGGTCGGCGACGAAGGCGCGGACGGCGCCCGGGTCCGTCTTCGCGTACTCCCGCAGGCACCAGCCGACCGCCTTGCGGATGAAGAAGTCGGGGTGGCCGGACTGGCGCAGGCAGTAGGCGAAGAGGCGTTCGGTGTCGGTGGCGTCCTTGAAGCGCAGCTGGTGCAGGAGTGCCGTACGGGCCACCCACCGGTCGTCGTCCTCGATCCAGCGGTCCATGTCCCGCCGCAGACCGGCATCCGCGGCGACCAGCCCGCCGACGACGTGCGCGGCGAGCAGGTCCACGGTGTCCCACCAGGAGGCGCCGGTGACCAGGTGCCGGGCGACGGGCAGGAACGCGGACGAGCAGGCGCGCACGTACCGCCGCAGGTAGTCCACGGCGAAGTAGTGGTACTCCCGCTCCGGCAGCCGCCAGCAGCGCAGCGCCACCGCCGCGCAGTCCGCCTCGTCCGGCCGCGGCAGCCCGGCGAGCACGGCACGGGACAGCGCCCGCCGCTCGGTCGACATCACCCCGAGGAACGGCGCGACGCCCTTCATGTACGCGGCCATCTCCCGGGCCCGCTCCGCGTCCGCGGCCCGGGGGTAGGTGACGACGAGGCGCGCCAGGATCTCGTCGGCGAGCTCGCTGGCCGGGAGGGGCGGCGGGACCGGCGCGAGCGTGGGCGGAGGCATGGGCGCGGGCGCGGGCGTGGGCGCCTGCTCGGGCGCGGGCGTGGGCGCGGGCACGGGGTCCGGCGGAACGGGGTCCGGCGGAACGGGCGCGGACGGAGAGGCGCACATGAGACGCACGATACGGCGATCACACATATCGGTCGGTTACTCTCCCCGGATGTTCGAACCCGCGCCCACGCCCGTGGCCGCCGCCCCGCAGGGCCTCGCCGTGCGCCTCGGCCGCGTGCTGCTGGCCCCCTGGTCCCGGCTCGCCCTGCTCGTCGTCCTGCTGGCGGCGGCCGGCACGAGCGTGCTGGTCCTGGAGCCGCAGCGGCTGCTCGCCGACGGCTGGCCGGTCCAGCTGAACGGCGCGGCGGCGGTCGTCGTCTTCGCCGTCGCGTACGGCCTGTGCACGGCGGCGTTCGTGCCGCGCCCGCTGCTCAACCTCGCGGCGGGCGCGCTGTTCGGTACACAGCTCGGGCTCGTCGGGGCGCTCGGCGGCACCGTCATCGGCGCGGGCATCGCCTTCGGCCTGGGCCGGGCGCTCGGGCAGGACGCGCTGCGACCGCTGCTGCGGGGCCGTGTCCTGCACACGGTGGACGGCCAGCTCAGCCGGCACGGCTTCCGCTCGGTCCTGGCGGCGCGGCTCTTCCCCGGGGTGCCGTTCTGGGTGTCCAACTACTGCTCGTCGGTCTCCCGCACCGGCTGGCTCCCGTTCCTCCTGGCCACCGGGCTGGGCTCGATCCCGAACACGGCGGCGTACGTGGTGGCGGGCAGCCGCGCGAGCACGCCGACGTCGCCCACGTTCCTGATCGCGATGGGCTTCATCGCCCTGACCGGGCTCGCCGCGGCGATCGTCGCCTGGTGCAAGCGGCACAAGCTGCGCGGCGACGACGGCACCGGCGGCCAGCCCGAGGCCGGCAACCGGCCCGAGGCCGACGACCGGCCCGGCACCCGGGTCTGAGGCGGCGGCCGGGTCTGAGGCGGCGGCCGGCCCCCGTACGAAGATCGGCAATCCCTCCACAGCCCCTCAATCGCGGCTTAATCGAGTGCCGCTACGCTTCCCCCTGAGCGACACGTCGACCGTCCATCCACTCAGGGGTCCTGACCTGCCAGCCCGCTGGTCAGTCCATGATCAGTACGCGAATGGCCTAGCACCCACATGTCTTGGTTCGAATCCTTCATCCTCGGACTCGTACAGGGGCTCACCGAGTTCCTCCCGATCTCATCGAGCGCCCACCTGCGGCTCACGGCGGCCTTCGCGGGCTGGCACGATCCGGGCGCCGCGTTCACCGCCATCACGCAGATCGGCACGGAGACCGCGGTCCTCATCTACTTCCGCAAGGACATCGCGCGGATCCTCTCGGCCTGGTTCCGCTCGCTCACGAACAAGGAGATGCGCAGCGACCACGACGCCAAGATGGGCTGGCTGGTGATCGTCGGCTCGATCCCGATCGGCGTCCTCGGCCTCACCCTCAAGGAACAGATCGAGGGCCCGTTCCGCGATCTGCGGCTGATCGCGACCATGCTGATCGTCGTCGGCATCGTCATCGGCATCGCCGACCGCGTCGCCGCGCGCGACGAAGCGGGCGGCCGCCACCGCGCCACCCGCGAGCGCAAGACCCTCAGGGAACTCGGCGTACGCGACGGCCTGATCTTCGGCGTCTGCCAGGCCATGGCCCTGATCCCCGGCGTCTCCCGCTCCGGCGCGACCATCAGCGGCGGCCTGTTCATGGGCTACACCCGCGAGGCCGCGGCCCGCTACTCCTTCCTGCTCGCCATCCCGGCGGTGCTCGCCTCGGGCGCGTACGAGCTGAAGGACGCGGGCGAGGGCCATGTGTCCTGGGGGCCGACGATCTTCGCGACGGTCATCGCGTTCATCGTGGGCTACGCGGTCATCGCCTGGTTCATGAAGTTCATCACGACCAAGTCCTTCATGCCTTTCGTCTACTACCGCGTCGTCCTCGGCATCGTCCTCTTCGTCCTGGTCGGCATGGGCGTACTGAGCCCGCAGGCGGGAGAGTCGGCGGGCTGAGCCCCGCAGGCGTCGGGAGGGGGCGTCACTGCTGGGGCGGGTTTTCCTGGTCCTGGCCCTTGCTCTGGTCGGTGCCGCCCATCTGGTCCTTCATCTTCTGCTGGGCGGTGTCGACCTGGCCGCTGTACTTGCCCTGCGTCTTCTCGTCGACGTAGTCACCGGCCTTGTCGACGCCCTTTCCGGCCTGCTCCTCGTGGCCCTTGAGCATCTGCTTGAGCTTGTCCATCACAGACATGGCAGCCCTCCTGATTGGCTGATCCGGTCCTTCCAGCATCGCGGACCGCCGCTCGGGCTGCATCCGCTGAGGGCTCGGGGCGGCAGAGCAGGCGGGAAACCTCGGAAAAAATGCGGCTGCCTGCCGGGGCAGCCCGTCCCGTGCCCCCGCGCCGGGACGTCGACGGCTGGCGGGCGCTCGCCGTGGTCCTCCGGGCCGGGCAGCGTTCCACCCCACCTGCGGCTGCATGCCGGACGGGCCGGGCTACCGTCCGCGCACCCTGCGCGAGGTACGGGAACGCCAGAAGGCCGCCGCCCGAACCGGCCGCCCCCTTGCGGAAGTTCTCGCGGACCCCGGCCCCTGGGCCGGCCAACCGCGCGCGCCAACGGAGTCGTGACAGGGCGAGTTTCACGCCGGGTTCGGCGGGTGTGACCGGATCGGCACGGAAGTCCCGCTCGGGGCAGGGCCGTTGTCAGACCCAGGCCCTAGACTCTTTCACATGATCGCCACCTCGCCCGATGGTGCCCCGTGGTCCGCCGACCAGTTGAACGAGCGGATACGCGGCCTGATGCTCTGCTCCGGCGGGCGGTTGAGCGATGAACAGCGCGCCGAGTACCAAGTGCTCGTCGTCGCCTGGGCCACGGCCGTTCGTGAAGAGGTGGTGAAGGTGGCCTGACCGGACGGAGTCGTCCGCCGGTCCGCGCACGCCCCTTGGCCTCACGGCTCCGGGCGACAACACTGAATCGATGACGCAGCGCGTGGACCTCGCAACCGTGATGGACCGGCTGGCCATCGACGCCCTCCTCACCGACTACGCCGTGGCCGTCGACGACGGCGACTGGCTCGCGTACCGCTCCCTCTTCAGCCCCGACGGCCGGGCCGACTACAGCTCCGCCGGCGGCATCGAAGGCGCCGCCGACGAGGTAGCCGAGTGGTTGGCCGGCACCCTCCGGATCTTCCCGGTGCGCCAGCACCTGATCGTCAACCGCAGACTCCGCTTCGGCGCACTCGACGGGGACGTCGGCGACACCGCGCAGGTGCAGGCCGACTACACCAACCCGATGTGCACCCGGCCCGACGGCTCCGCCCCCGACTTCGAGTGCGGCGGGCGGTACGCGTTCTCGGTGCTGCGCACGCGCAGCGGCTGGCGCGTCACGACGGTCGTCGTGCACGAGAAGTGGCGCCGTACGGCGATCGGGCCGCGGACCGCGGAGGACCTGCGGGAGCAGCCCCCCTCCCCGCGCCAGCGGGCCGACGGCTCCTGACCCTCGGCCCGCCCCGCGGCCGAGCCGGTGCGCGCCACGCCCCACGCCCCCTGTCGAAGATCGCGGAGCGGGCGCACACTGGACGTGCGTACGCACCGGGCCGTACGCACGCACGCCCGGCGCCGAGGGAGGCACGGCATGGAGCTGACCGGCTGGTCGACCGGCGTACTGCGCAGGGTCGGCTTCCGGGACGGCCGGCCGAAGGGCCCGCCACGGCCCCGGCACACCGGCCGCGCGCCCCGGCCGCACGGCACGGACCCGGGCGGGACCGGACAGCAGCTGCCCGGCTCACGCAGGGGGCGCTCGCGCCGGGGGAGCTCGCACTGGTGGGGCGCGCGCCGGGGGAGTTCGCGCTGGTGGGGCGCGCGCTGGGGGAGTTCGCGCTGGTGGAGTTCGCGCTGGGGGCGTGGGGTCCTCGCCGTGCTCGCGGGCGCGCTGCCCGCGCTGGCCTTCCCCGCCCCGTCCTGGTGGTGGTTCGCCTACGTCGCGCTCGTGCCCTGGCTGCTGCTCGCCCGCTCGGCGCCGACGGCGCGCAGGGCCGCGTACGTCGGGTGGCTCGGCGGGGCCGGGTTCATGCTGGCGGTGCACCACTGGCTGCTGCCGAGCCTGCACGTGTTCACGTTTGTGATCGCCGCGCTGCTCGGCGCGCTGTGGGCGCCCTGGGGGGTGCTCGTGCGGCGTCTGCTGGCCGGTTCGCCCGGGCCCCGGCGGGTGGCGGCGGCGCTGGTGCTGGTGCCGAGCGCGTGGCTGATGGTCGAACTCGTGCGGTCCTGGGAGGGGTTGGGCGGTCCGTGGGGGCTGCTCGGGTCGAGCCAGTGGCAGGTGGAGCCCGCGCTGCGGGTCGCCTCGGTGGGCGGGGTGTGGCTGGTGAGCCTCCTTGTGGTCGCCGTGAACACCGCGTGCGCCGTGCTGATCGCGGTGGAGCGGGCGCGGGTGCCGGCGCTCGCGGGCGCGCTGGTGGTGGCCGTCGCCGCGTCCGCCGCCTGGGCGTGGGCGCCGCGCCCCCGGGCGGCCGGCACCGCGAAGGTGGCCGTCGTGCAGCCCGGCGTGATCGACGGGGCCGGCGGCCCGGCGAAGCGCTTCGCCCGCGAGGAGGCGCTGACCCGCACGCTGGCGGGGCGCGGTGTGGACCTGGTCGTCTGGGGCGAGAGCAGCGTCGGCTACGACCTGGGCGAGCGGCCCGACCTGGCGGCGCGGCTCGCGAAGCTGTCCCGGGAGGTCGGCGCGCAGATCCTGGTGAACGTGGACGCGCGCCGCTCCGACCAGCCCGGAATCTTCAAGTCCGCGATCCTGGTGGGCCCCGAGGGCCTGACCGGCGGGCGCTACGACAAGATGCGGCTCGTGCCGTTCGGCGAGTACGTACCGGCGCGCGCCCTGCTCGGCTGGGCCACCTCGGTCGGCAAGGCCGCGAGCGAGGACCGCAGGCGCGGCACGGCCCCTGTCGTCCTGTCGGTGACCGGGAACGCGGACGCCTCCCCCGAGCGGGCCTGGGGAAAGGTCGGGCCGCTGGTGTGCTTCGAGTCGGCGTTCCCCGACATGAGCCGCCATCTGACCCGCTCGGGCGCGCAGTTGCTGCTCGCCCAGTCGGCGACGTCGACGTTCCAGGACAGCTGGGCGCCCGCGCAGCACGCCTCGCTCGCCGCCCTGCGCGCCGCGGAGAACGGCCGCCCGATGGTGCACGCCACGCTCACCGGGATCTCCGCGGTGCACGGCCCGGACGGGGCGCGCGTGGGTTCCCCGCTCGGCACGGACGAGAGCGCGGCCCGCACGTACGAGGTGCCGCTGGCCACCGGCACCACGCTGTACGTCCGCTTCGGCGACTGGGCGGTGTACGGGGCGCTGGCCGCGCTGGCCCTGCTGTGCGGGGCGGAGACCGTGCGGGCTCTCAGGCGCCGGGCGCCCCGGCGGTGACGGAGTCCCGCACCACCCGCTCGCACAGCTCGTGCGTCGCGAGGGCGTCCCGGGCGCTGAGCACCCGCCCGGCGCGCACCGCGTCGAGGAACGCGAGGACCGCCTGCTCGATGCCGCGCTGCCGGGCCACCGGGACCCAGTCGCCGCGCCTGCGGACGGTCGGCTGCCCCTTGTGGTCGATGACCTCGGCGAGGTTGCGCACCTCGCGCTTGGTGTCCTGGCCGGAGACCTCCAGGATCTCCTCGGTGGAGCCGCTGAGCCGGTTCATGATGCCGAGCGCGGTGAAGCCGTCCCCGGCGAGCTGCAGCACCACGTGGTGCAGCAGCCCGTCCCGTACGCGCGCCCGCACGGAGACGTCGTCGACCGGTCCGGGCGCGAGGAAGCGCAGCGTGTCGACGACGTGGATGAAGTCGTCGAGCACCAGCGTCCGCGGGTCCTCGGGCAGCCCGATCCGGTTCTTCTGCATCACGATCAGCTCGCGCGGATGCTCGACGCACTGCGCGTACGCGGGCGCGAGGCGGCGGTTGAAGCCCACGGCGAGGCTGACGTTCCGCTCCTCGGCGAGCTCCACGAGCCGCTCGGACTCGGCGAGTTCGTACGCGAGCGGCTTGTCGACGTACGTGGGCACGCCCGCTTCGAGGAGCCGTGTGACGAGGTCGGGGTGTGTGGCCGTCGGCGCGTGCACGAAGGCGGCGTCGAGGCCCTGCGCGATCAGCCCGTCGAGGTCGGCGTGGCACTGCCCGGCCGGCACCCGGTGTGCGGCGGCGACGCGTTCGAGGGTGGCGGGCGTGCGCGTCTGCAGGTGCAGCTCGACCCCGGGAAGGGTGCCGAGGACCGGCAGATAGGCCTTCTGCGCGATGTCGCCGAGCCCGATGCAGCCGACCTTCACGTGCGTGCTCCCTGCTGTTCCCGGTGGATGTTCGGGAAGCATACGTGCCGCTCAGGAAGGGGGCCGCCGCCCGGTCAGCTCCGGGCCTTTGGCGGGTTCCAGTCCAGGATGCCGTCGAGCGTGCGCAGCACGAGGTTCGGGCCGAGCCGGTGCACGCCCGCGATCAGCGCGTTCCGCAGCAGGGTCACGGGGCGGCTGCGGGGCGTGGTGTTGATCCGGCCCGTGCGGTACGCCCGGGCGACGACGTCCATTGTGCGCGGCAGCCGCTCCGCCGAGTACGCGGCCAGGCCGGGGCCCGGGTCCCCGTCGGGGTCTGCGGGGCCGACGTGGTGGGCGAGGACCACCGCGTCCTCGACGGCCTGGTTGCCGCCCTGGCCGAGGCTCGGCGTCATGGCGTGCGCCGCGTCGCCGAGGAGCGCGACCCGGCCCTTGTGGTACGCGGGCAGCGCCTCGCGCATGGAGTACACGTCGTGCCGCAGGATCTGCTCGGGCGTCACAGCGGCGAGGATCTCCGGGATCGGCTCGTGCCAGTGGCCGAACCTCCGCAGCAGCTCGGCCCGTTCGCCGCCGGGCGACGGTTGGCCGGCGGGCACTCCGGCCGCCGCGTACGCGTACGCCCGTCCGTCCTTCATCAGGTGCGAGCCCCACAGCTCGCCGCTCCCCCACGTCTCGTGCGAGCCGAAGTGCCTCTCGGGCGCGGGCACGACGACCCGCCAGGTGGTGAACCCCGCGTACGCCGGGCCGGGGTGGCCGGGGAACAGGGCGGAGCGGACCCCGGAGTTGATGCCGTCGGCGCCGACGACGAGCTCGGCCTCCAGGTCGCCGTCGTCGGTCGTGACGGTGGCGGGCTGGCCGGGTCCGCCCGGGTCGGTGAGGCGCGCGGCCAGACCGGTGCGGACGGACTCCTTCGGCAGCCGGGAACAGAGCACGTCGACCAGGGTCGCGCGGTGCAGCAGGACGAGCTTGCCGCCGAAGCGTTCGGCCAGGGCCTCGCTGCTGGTGCGGCAGAGCCAGCGGCCGCCGGGCGTGCGCAGTCCGCCGTCGGACTGCCAGGCGGCGAGGTCGCGGATCTGGTCGCCGAGACCGATGACGTCGAGGGCGCGCTGGGCGTTGGGCGCGAGGGAGATGCCGGCGCCGACGGGTTCCAGGGCGGGCGAGCGCTCCAGGACGGTCACCGCCCAGCCCTGCTGGTGCAGCACGGCGGCCGCGGTGAGACCGCCGACACCGCCTCCGATCACGAGGGCACGGGCCATGACTCCTCCTGGGCAACTACACCTGTAGTGAGTACGCGTACGAGGCTACTACACCTGTAGTCGGACCCGGTAGGCTGCCCCCATGCCCGAACGCACCGCCCGCCCTGCCCCCTCCGCCAAGCTCTCCCGAGCCGAGCTGATCGCCGACACCGCGATCGCCCTGCTCGCCGAGCGCGGTATGCGGGGCCTCACCCATCGCGCCGTCGACGAGGCGGCGGGGCTGCCGCAGGGCTCCACCTCCAATCACGCGCGCACCCGGCTCGCCCTCCTGGAGGCGACCGTGCGACGGCAGGCGGAACGCGAGGCGCAGTCGCTGATGCCGGCCGAGGCCCCGGACCCGGCGGACGGCGCCGCGGCCCTGGCCGGCACCCTCGCCCTCGCCCTCGCCCTGCACCGCGCCCTCACCGAGCAGCGCGAACTGACCGTCTCCCGCTACGAGTTGGCCCTCGAAGCGACCCGGCGGCCCGAGCTGCGCGCGTTCTACGACCAGCAGGGCGCCCGGTTCCGCACCACGATCGAGGCCATGCTCACGGCGGCCGGCTCGCCCGACCCCCGCCGCCACACCCTCTCCCTGGTGGCGTGGAGCGAGGGCCTGATGTTCTCCTGCGCGGCCGGCTCGTACCACGCGGAGGTCCCGTCCCTGGACGAACTGCGGCTCGGATTCGGCGAGTTGCTGGGCGGAATGGCGGGCCTCCGGTAACCGATGGTGGGCCTCCGGTGACCGATGGCGGGACTCAGGTGACCCGGGAGCGGCCGGCGTGGCGGGCGTCGCGCCACGCCTCGGTGGACAGCACCTCGCGCAGCACCTGCACCGCGTCCCACACGTCCACGTAGCGCACGTAGAGCGGGGTGAACCCGAAGCGCATCAGGTCGGGAGCACGGAAGTCGCCGATGACGCCGCGGTCGATCAGCGCCCGCATGACGGGATACCCGTCCGCGTGCCGGACGGCGACCTGGCTGCCGCGGTCGTCCGCCGCGCGCGGGGAGGCGATCTCCAGGCCGAAACCGGCGCACTCCTGCTCGACGAGTTCGATGAACAGGTCCGTCATCCGGCGGCTCTTGGCCCGCAGTAGACCGAGGTCGACCCGCTCCCACACGTCGAGGCTCGCTTCCAGCGGCGCGTACGAGAGCAGATGCGGGGTGCTGCAGCGGAAGCGGGTGATGCCGTCGGCCGGGCGGTAGTCGGTGGTGAACGCGAACGGGTCGGCGTGGCCGTGCCAGCCGGACAGCGGCTGCTCCGCCGCGTCCTGGTGGCGCGCGGCGGCGTAGAGGAAGGCCGGCGAACCGGGGCCGCCGTTGAGGTACTTGTAGGTGCAGCCCACGGCGAAGTCGGCCCGGCAGGCGCCGAGGCGGACCGGGAGCGCGCCGGCCGTGTGGCAGAGGTCCCACACGACGAGGGCGCCGTGCCGGTGCGCGAGTTCGGTGATCGCGGCCATGTCGTGCAGCCGCCCGGTGCGGTAGTCGACGTGGCTCAGGACGACGACCGCCACGTCCTCGTCGATCGCCTGCTCGACGGTGAGCCCGCCCTCCGCTATGAGGCGGCGCTGATAGCCGTCGAGCAGGCCGGTGGCACCCTCCATCATGTAGAGGTCAGTGGGGAAGCTGCTCGCCTCGGAGACCACCACCTTGCGGTCGGGGCGCAGGCCGAGGGCGGCGGTGAAGACCTTGAACAGGTTGACCGAGGTGGAGTCGCAGACCACGACCTCGCCCGCCTCGGCGCCGATCAGCGGGGCGATGCGCTCGCCGACCGCGCTCGGCTTGTCGAACCAGCCGGCGTCGTTCCAGCTGCGGATGAGGCCCTGGCCCCACTCGGTCTCGACCATCTCGGCGACCCGGGCCGCCGCGCCCCTCGGCAGGGCGCCGAGGGAGTTGCCATCCAGGTAGGTGACGCCTTCCGGGAGGACGAACTCCTCGCGGAAGAACGCGAGCGGGTCGTCGGCGTCGTACTGCTCGCACTGGGCGCGGGTGGTGGGCATCGGGTTTCTCTCTTCCGTTCTCTTCTGTCGGTGAGGGGTTCGGGTCAGACAGTCATCAGGTCGTGGCCGACGACGACCTCGCCGTCGAAACCCTTCGCGGCGTGCTTGCGCCAGGTCTCGTCGGGAATGTCGACGTCCGTCGGGACGAAGTGGGACAGCACGAGCTTCCCCACCCCGGCCTCCTGGGCGAGCGCGCCGACCCGGTCGACGTCGGTGTGGCTGGCCAGCAGGTGCTGCCGCAGGGTCCTGCCGTTGAACCCGGCGACCATCGCGTCGACGGCGGGCAGGTACATCACCTCGTGCACCAGGACGTCCGCGCCCGCGGCGAGCCGGACCAGGTTCCGCGAGGGCGCGGTGTCACCGGAGATGACGATCGAGCGGTCGGCCGTGTCGAACCGGTAGGCGAGGGCGGTGGCGATCGGCGGGTGGTGCACGAGCGTCGCGGTCACGCGTACGTTCTCGTCCTCGTGCACGACGCGCTCCTCGGTGACCTCGGTCGGCGCGATCAGGTCGTCCAGCGGCGGCAGGCCCTCGTCGGCGATGCGGGTGTCGATGTCGAACCGGTTCATGGCCAGGAACTGCTCGGTCATCCGGGTCAGCGGCGGCGGCCCGTAGGCGGGCACCCGGTGTTCGAGGTTGGCCGCCCAGGCGAGCAGGAACAGGTTGCCGTAGTCGGCGTTGTGGTCGGAGTGGTGGTGCGTGAGGAACACCCCGTGCAGGGAGTCCAACGGCACCCCGGCCAGGGCCAGTTGGCGGGCCACGCCGTTGCCGCAGTCGATGACATAGCTCGCCCCGTCCACGACGACGACCTGGGCGGGGGCGCTCCGGGTCCGCTTGGGGGCCGGTCCGGCGGCGGTGCCGAGGAGGATCAGTTCCGTACTCATG
This sequence comes from Streptomyces solicavernae, assembly GCF_029968095.1. Lineage (GTDB taxonomy): Bacteria > Actinomycetota > Actinomycetes > Streptomycetales > Streptomycetaceae > Streptomyces > Streptomyces solicavernae. The sequence continues at coordinate 108,886 of NZ_JASCIR010000014.1, forward strand.
TGGTGCTCCTGGGAGGCGGGTTGCGGGGAGATGTGGGGGGGCTGGTCTTTTTGGGGTCAGCCTGCAGTGCGCTCCGCGGAGGGCTGCTCGGCCGGAGCGTCCCCTGCGCCGCCCGCCGCACGGGCCCGTACGACCGCCGCTGCGTGTCCGCGGCGCGCCGACCACACGGCGATGCCGAGCAGCAGCCAGCTGACCAGGGCGACGACGGCCGGCCCGGTGAGCTTGTCGACGAGCAGGTAGGCCTGCACGGCGAGCACGGCCGTGCCCAGGGCCACGGTGGCGACGTGCAGACGCCACGGCATCCGGAACGGGGCGGCCGCGTACAGGTCCGGGTAGCGGGAGCGCAGCCGGCAGGACGAGATGATCATGATGGCAAGCATCGGCGTGGCCGCGACCGACACCATGCCTGCGATGGCCGCGACGCTGAACCCGGTCAGGACCGGGACGGCGCCGATGAGGTAGAGGCCGAACAGCAGCCAGTGCGGGGTGCCGTACCGCTGGTTGACCGCGCCGAGCCGCTCCGGCAGCCAGCCGTCGCCGATGGCGGCGAGCACCGGCTTGGTCGCGGTGAGCAGCAGCGAGTTCATGTGGCCGACGACGGACGCGAGCGCGCCGCCCAGGATGAAGAAGGCGAAGACGCCGGGCGACAGGATGTGGTCGGCGACGACCGACATCGGCTTGCCCGCGACGTCGGGCACGGGGAGCACGCCGACGGACGGGATGGCGAGGAAGACGTAGAGGACGGCGGACAGGACGATGCCGCCGATCATCGACAGCGGGATGTCCCGGCCCGGCCGCTTCATCTCCCGGCCCAGCTCGGCGACGTAGGTGCTGCCGGTGACTGCGAACGTGAGCAGGGCGGCCGCGGTGAGCAGGTTCCCGACGCCCTGCGGTGCGACGTCGCCGATCGTGCCCCACTCCACCTGCGGCAGTCCGGCGAACCCGTAGAGCAGGAACGCCGCGAGCATCACGAAGGCGAGCACGATGCCGAGGCGGTTGGAGAACGCGGCTCCGGCCAGGTTCGCGAGGAAGAACACGGTGATCAGGCCGAGCGCGAGCGGCCGGGCCGGCACGGACGGAACCAGGCTGTGCAGGTAGTCCGCGCCCGCGAGGGCCATCAGGCTCAGTTGGATGGTGACGAGCACCGAGAACCACATGGTGGTGAAGCCCAGGGACGGCGAGATGAGGCGCGCGGCGTAGCTGTACCGGCCGCCGGTGACCGGCATGGCGCTCCCGAGCACCGCGACCGGCAGGGAGTAGATGATCACCATCCCGGCGGCCATGGCGAAGGCCAGGGGCGCGCCGCCCCCGGTCAGCGCGATGGCGACGCCCATGAGGGCGATGACCCCGCCGCCCACGATCTGGTGGAAGGAGACGCCGAGCGCCTGGGGCAGCGTGATGCTGCGTTTCAGGTTGGCCTCGACGTCGGGTACGCGTATTGGGGATGTCATGCGTCCCTGCTCTCTACGGGGATACGGGATCCTCGGTGACGGCTACGGTCGGGGGTGAGGGCGCCCCGGAGCGCTTCCCCGCCCCGGCCCGCCCAGGTGTGCTCGCCGCCACATCGTGAGGGTCATGGTGGCCCCCCGCAGCCATGCCCGGCCAATGCCAACTTGGCCGCGCCCCATAGCCATCAGGGCATATCATCCCGCGCCGTCAGGGCATAACCTCCCCGCATGGACCTGCCCCGCCTGCTGGACGGACGCCTGAAGCTCCGTCACCTGATTCTCGTCGACGCGCTCACAGAGCAGGGCAGCGTCGTCGGCGCCGCCGCCTCGCTGCACGTCACCCAGCCGGTGGTGACCCGGGGGCTGCACGACCTGGAGGCCATCCTCGGCGTCTCGCTGTACGACCGCGGGCCGCGCGGCATCACCCCCACCGTGTACGGCGCCGCCTTCACCGACCATGCGCGCGCGGTCCTCGCCCAGCTGGGGCAGGCGGCCCGGCACGTGGTCGAGATCGCGGACGCCGACCGGGGCACGGTCAACGTCGGCATCCACCTCGCCGGGTCCAACCTGCTGCTGCCGCGCGCCATCGCGGCCGTCAAGACCCGGCACCCGCTGCTGACTGTCGTGGTCCGCGAGGCGACCCCGGAGGCTCTGCTGGTCGACCTGGAGGCGGGCCGCATCGACCTGATCCTCGGCCGGCTGACCTCGCTCGGCGGCGAGAGCACCGTCCGCGAACGCCTCTACGAGGAGTCCGTGCAGGTCGTGGTCGGCGCCGCACACCCGCTGACCGGGCGGCCGGAGGTCTCGCTCCCTGACCTCGTGGCGCACCCGTGGATCCTGCCCGGGACGGAGACGGTGCTGCGTCGCGAGCTGGAGGAGTTCTTCGTCCGCAACGGTGTGGCGCTGCCGGAGAACCGGGTGGAGTGCACGTCGTTCCTCACCGTGCGCCAGCTCCTGGTCGACACCGACGCCGTCGCCGTACTGCCGGGCCTGATCGGCCGGGGCGACCCTCGCCTGGCCACGCTGCCCGTCCCGCTCGACCCCATCGGGCACAGCGTCGGGGTCACCCTGCCCGCGGGGCGCCCGCTCGGCCCTTCGGCGCAGAAGCTGCTGACCACGTTGAGGTCGGTGGCGGGCGAGCTGGACGCGCGCTGAACGGGCGGTCGTACGGACGCACACCCGTCGTGGCGATCGAGGGCGCGCCGCAGCTCCCATGCCCGTTCGGCTATAGCTCAGACGCAAATTGACATTAGACAGACATAGATCGCCTGGCGGATGCTCCTCGTGCGGACCGAGAGTCGACGAGCAAGGGGCACATCACGATGAATCCGGCGCACTACATCGGCGGGACATTCCTTCCCCACGGCGACGCCCCCGGCGGTGACGCCACCGGGACGCTCCCGCTGATCGACCCCGTCGACGGCGCCGTCCGGGGACGGGTGCCCGAGGCCGGCCGGGAGACGGTCGACGCCGCCGTCGCCGCGGCCCGCGCCGCCCTTGCCGGGCCCTGGGGCCGGACCTGCGCCGAGGAACGCGGGGCCGCGCTGCGCCGGATCGCCGACGGGATCGAGGCGCGCTTCGAGGAGTTCGTCGACGCCGAGGCGGCGGACACCGGTAAGCCGCGCGAGCTCGCGGCCACCGTCGACATCCCCCGCGCCATCGGCAACTTCCGCGCCTACGCCGACCTGCTGTACGGGGGTGCGGAGCGCTCGTACAGCACCTCGGTTCCGGGGTGGAGCGCCGCCGGTACGGGTACGGGTACCGGCACGGGTGTCTCGGCCGGATTCGGACGTGCGCTCAACTACACCGTCCGGCGGCCGCTCGGCGTGGTCGCGGTCGTCTCGCCGTGGAACCTTCCGTTGCTGCTGCTCACCTGGAAGGTGGCTCCGGCGCTCGCGGCCGGCAACGCCGTCGTCGCCAAGCCGTCCGAGGAGACCCCCTCGACGGCCACCCTGCTCGCCGAGGTCATCGGCGCGGCCGGGCTGCCGGACGGAGCGTTCAACCTGGTCCACGGCAGGGGCGCGGGCGCGGCGGGCGAATATCTGACGTCACACTGTGACGTCGACGCCATCGCGTTCACCGGCGCCTCGGCCACCGGCACCGCCATCATGCGCGGCGCCGCCGACCACCTCACCCCGGTCTCCTTCGAACTCGGCGGCAAGAACGCCGCGTTGGTCTTCGCCGACGCGGACCTGGCGGCCGCCGTGGACGGCACCGTGCGCTCCGCGTTCACCCACTCCGGTCAGATCTGCCTGTGCACGGAGCGGGTCTACGTCGAACGCCCGGTGTTCGACGAGTTCGTCGCCGCGCTCGGCGAGCGGGCCCGCACCCTGACCGGCTACGGCCCGATGATCTCCGCCGCCCACCGCGACAAGGTGCTCGCGTACTACCGGCTGGCCGCCGAGGAGAACGCGCAGGTCATCGCGGGCGGCGGGGTGCCGCGGTTCGGCGACGCCCGGGACAGGGGCTTCCACGTGGAGCCGACCGTCCTGACCGGCCTGCCGCAGGACTCCCGCCTCCTGCAGGAGGAGATCTTCGGCCCGGTCTGCCACGTCGCCCCCTTCGACACCGAGGAGGAGGCGCTGCGGCTCGCCAACGACAGCCGCTACGGGCTCGCCGCGACCGTGTGGACCAGCGACCTGTCCCGCGCGCACCGCGTCGCCCCGCAGGTGGCGGCCGGGGTCGTCTGGGTCAACTGCTGGAACCTGCGCGACCTGCGCACCCCCTTCGGCGGCAGCAAGGACTCCGGCATCGGCCGGGAGGGCGGCACGTATTCGCTCGACTACTTCTGCGAGCCGGTCAACGTGTGCGTACAGATCTGACGCCGCAGGCCGCACCCGCAGGACACCACCCGAACCGCCCCCGTCAGACAGTGGAGTGAGACTCCGTGACCGATCTCTGCACCCCGCCCGACGCCTCCACGAACACCTCCGTCGACGCCGCAGCCGCCCGGCTCCTCGCGGCGCACGCCTCCGGCACCCCCTGCGCACCCGTACGCGACCTGATCGACGACCTCGACACCGCCTACGCCGTCCAGGACCGGCTGACCGAGCACTGGCTGGCCCAAGGACGCCGCCTCACCGGCCGCAAGATCGGCCTGACCTCACCTGCCGTGCAACGTCAACTCGGCGTCGGCACCCCGGACTTCGGCATGCTCTTCGCGGACATGGCGGTGCCGGACGGCGCGGAGGTCCCGACGGGCGCCGTCCAGCAGGCCCGGGCGGAGGCCGAGGTCGCGCTGGTCCTGGAGGCCGACCTCACCCATGACCGGCACACGGTCGCCGACCTGCTCAGGGCCACCGCGTTCGCGCTGCCCGCGATCGAGGTGTGCGGCAGCCGCGTCCGCGACTGGGACATCGCGATCACCGACACAGTCGCCGACAACGCCTCCTCCGGCCTGTACGTCCTCGGCACCCGCCCGGTCCCGCTGCGCGACCTGGACCTGCGGCTCGCCGGGATGGTCCTGGAGCGCCGCGGCGAGCAGGTGTCCACAGGGGCGGGCGCCGCCTGCCTCGGCCATCCGCTGACGGCCGCGCTCTGGCTCGCCGACACCCTCGTACGGGTGGGCCGTCCGCTGCGCGCGGGCGACACCGTCCTCACGGGTGCGCTCGGCCCGATGGTGCCCGTGGCGTCGGGCGACGTGCTCGAAGCCCGCATCGACGGGCTCGGCGACGTCCGCGTCGCCTTCTCCCCCGACGACTCCGACTCCGACTCCCACTCCCACTCCGTCAAGGAGGCGTGACATGCCCGGACAGCACACCACCACCCCGGACGCCGCCGCCCCGGAGGCCACCGCCCTCGCCGCCGCCCTGGACGCCGCCGCCCTCGCCGGCCGCCCCACGGCCCGCCTCACCGACACCACTCCGCTCGACGTGCCCACCGCCTACGCCGTCCAGCGTGCCGGGGTCGACCGCAGGTGCGCGCGGGGCGAGTCGCTGATCGGCGTCAAGATGGGGTTCACCAGCCGCGCCAAGATGGCCCAGATGGGCGTCGACGACGTCATCTGGGGGCTGCTCACCGACGCCATGCTGGTCGAGGACGGCGGCGTCCTCGACACCGGCGGCCTCATCCACCCCCGGATCGAACCCGAGATCGCGTTCCTGCTCGGTCGGCCGCTGTCCGGCCGGGTCACCCCCGCGGAGGCCGCCCGCGCGGTCGCCGGCGTCGCTGTCGCGTACGAAGTACTCGACTCCCGGTACGACGGTTTCCGGTTCACCCTGCCGGACGTCATCGCCGACAACGCCTCCGCCGCCCGCTTCGGCGTCGCCGCCTGGCATCACCCGGACCGCGTGGACCTGCGCAATCTCGGCCTTACCGTGGAGTGCGACGGCCGCCCGGTGGCCACCGGTTCGTCCGCGGCGGTCCTCGGGCACCCGCTGCGCTCCCTCACCGCCGCGGCCCGGCTCGCCGCCGAGGCGGACGTCGTACTGGAGCCCGGCTTCGTGGTCCTCGCGGGCGCGGCCACGGCCGCCGTACCGCTGCCCCCGGACGCGTACGTACGGATCTGCGCGGCGGGTCTGGGCGCGGTGGAGGTGACGACCCGATGAGCAACGACCCCGGACTCCTGGTCGAGGGCAAGGCGCGGCCGCGCGGACGTTTTCCGCACCTCAAACGCGCCGGTGACCTGGTCTTCGTCTCCGGCACCAGCTCCCGGCGGCCGGACGGCTCCTTCGCCGGGGCCCGTGCCGACGCCCTCGGCACCACAAGCCTCGACATCCGCGAGCAGACCCGCGCCGTGATCGAGAACATCCGCGACCTGCTGCGCGCCGCCGGCGGGGACCTGTCGGACGTCGTCAACGCCTCCGCGTACCTGGTCAACATGAACGACTTCGGCGGCTACAACGAGGTCTACGCCGAGTACTTCGACGAGACCGGCCCCGCCCGCACCACCGTGGCCGTCCACCAACTCCCGCACCCGCACCTGCTCATCGAGATCGCCTGCGTCGCCCACCTGCCCCGTGTCACGCCCTGAGGAGCACCACCATGCACCTGCCGAAGATCACGAACGGTCTGCCGTTCAACTTCCACGAGTGGATCGACGCCCACCAGAAGCTGCTCAAACCGCCGGTCGGCAACGTGCAGATCTGGCGGGACGCCGACCTGATGGTCACCGTCGTCGGCGGCCCCAACCAGCGCACCGACTTCCACGACGACCCGCTGGAGGAGTTCTTCTACCAGCTGCGCGGCAACATGGTGCTGCGGGTGATGGAGGAGGTCGGCCGGCCCCCGGTCGACGTGCAGATCAACGAGGGCGACGTGTTCCTGCTGCCGCCGCACGTACGGCACTCCCCGCAGCGTCCGGAGCCCGGCAGCATCGGCCTCGTCGTCGAGCACGCCCGGCCGGAGGGCAAGCGGGACGCCTTCGAGTGGTACTGCGTCAAGTGCCATCACCTGGTGCACCGTTCGGAGCTCCAGCTCTCCTCGATCGTGGACGACCTGCCGCCCGTCTTCGAGTCCTTCTACGGCGGCGACCGCACCTGCCCGCACTGCGGTGCCGTGCACCCGGGCCGGCAGTGGCCCGAAGAGCTGCGCCCGCGCACCCGGACCCGCGCCTGATCCGCCGGACATTCCACAGCCCCCACGGAGAACCCCCTTGTCTGTCATCGACGTCCATGCCCATGTCTTCCCCCGTATCTCGGAGAGCGAGAGCCGACTCCTTGCCGGCGCCGGCGAGCCCTGGCTGCGGGTCCACCGCAACGGCACCGGCACGATGATGAGCGGCGCCGACGCGTACCGACCCGTCACCGGGCCGCTGTGGGACCCGGAGCAGCGGGTGGCTGCGATGGACACGCTGGGCGTGGACGTCCAGGCCGTCTCCTCCACTCCGCTGATGTTCGGCTACGCGGCCGAGCCGGCCCGCGCCGCCGAGTGGTGCGAGCTGGTCAACCAGCGCATCCTCGACTACTGCGCGCAGGCCCCCGACCGGCTGCTGCCGCTGTGCCAAGTGCCGCTGCAGGACCTGCAGTCGGCCTGCGAGACCGTCTCGAAGGCGGCCGCGGCCGGACACCGCGGGGTGCACATCGGCAACCACGTCGGCGACCGCTCCCTGGCGGACGGGGACATCGTCGCGTTCCTCGCGCACTGTGCCGACGAGGGCGTACCGGTGCTCGTCCACCCCTGGGACATGCCGGGCGGTGAACGGCTGCGGCCGCACATGCTGCAGTGGCTGGTCGGCATGCCCGCCGAGACCCAGCTGAGCATCCTCGGCATGGCCCTCGCCGGCACCTTCGAGCGGCTGCCGGATTCTCTCAAGCTCTGCTTCTGCCACGGGGGCGGCAGCTTCGCCTACCTGCTCGGGCGCGCCGACAACGCCTGGCATCACCGGGACATCGTCCGTGCCGACTCCCCCAAGCCGCCGTCCGCATACGTCCGGCGGTTCCACGTCGACTCGGCCGTGTTCGACCCGCGCGCGCTGCGGTTGCTGGTCGACGTGATGGGCGCCGACCGGGTGATGCTCGGCACCGACTTCCCGTTTCCGCTCGGGGAGCAGGAGCCCGGCTCGGTGATCCGCGGCTGCCCGGGCCTCAGCGAGGCCGAGCGCGCCCTCATGCTCGCCGGCAACGCCGCCGCGTTCTTCTCGCTCCGTACGGAGGGCCCGCAGGTCTGATTCGGGTTCCGGCCCCGGCTTCGGCCCCTGTCCTGGGCGGGCGCGGCCAGGAATCCGCGGCCGGGATGCACACCAGCGGGATGCACACCTGCGGGATGCACACATGCGGGATTCACACGTGCGGGGCAATCTCGGCCCGAACGCTCCCCAAGACGCCCTGCGCGCAGCAGAGTTGTGCAGATGCACCGAACGAGGACCGCAGCGGCCCTGCTCATCGCCATGACCGCCTCGGCCGTCAGCGGCTGTGTCTCCGTGGGCGGGCCGGCCGTACCGCAGCCACACTCACGGTCCGACGGGGCGGAGCCCCAGCCCGCCCCGCAGGCCCGTGGCGGCTCGGGGCCACGACTCGTGACGGCCCCGGCCCAGGAGGCGTTACGGATGATGGATCCGGCCGCCCCACAGTCCATCGACTCACTGCACGCCCCCGAACAGCCGAAGCACGACCACTCCCCCGCGAACCCGGCCTCCGGCTCCGGTCAGGGATCCGGCCCCGTGCCGTCCGAACAGCCGGGCCAACACCGGCTCGCGGACGGAACGAACCGCTCCGGCCTGACCGGTGCCGGCACCTCACCCCTGCCCGGCACCCTCGTACCGCCCAAGTCCCTGCTGCCCGGCGGCGATCCCTGCGGTCTCGGCGAGCAGTACGGGCAGTGGGACCCGGGCAGCCCGCAGGACCGCATCTGCCGTGCCGAGTACGGGAGTTGACACGTCGGCGGGCCCGGCGCGAGGACCGGGAAGCCCGCCACCCCGCCCGGCCCAGCCCGCCCCTGCCCCACCCCACCCCGCCCCGCCCCGCCCTGGCTACTCCTCACGTCGGGGCGGCGCCACCTGCCCCCCGTCCTCGCTGATCCCCAGTTGCAGCTCCAGGCGTTCGATCGCGGCGCGGATGCCGTTGCCGTACGCATCGTCCCCGAGGGTGCCGATGGCTCCGCGGGCCTGGCGGAGGTGGGTGCGGGCCTCGTCCTCGCGGTGGAGCTTCACATAGTCCGCCGCGAGGTTGAGGTGCAACGACGGGTAGAACGCGCGCACTTCGAGCGATCTGTGGTGCTGCTCCAGGCGCGCGTCGGTCAGGACGTCCGCAGCCGTCAGGGCCCGCAGGTCCCAGGCGAGTTCATCGGCCGGGTCGTCCTGGGTGTCCGCCATGTAGTGCGCGATGGTGACGCGGTGCAGCGGGTCACCGTCCTCGCCGATCTCCGTCCAGAGCGCGAGGAGACGGTTGCGCGCCTCCTCACGGTCCCCCGCCTGATGCAGCATGACCGCTTGCCCCGCCCGTGCCATCACGGCGTCCTCGGACGACTGCTCCTGCTGCTCCGCCACTGCGTTCTCCCCACTCGTACGACCATCTGCGAACACCACCGACGCTAGCCGCCGCCACTGACAATCCGGCTCAGGCGCGGGCGCTCAGGCGCGGGCGCTCAGGCGCGGGCGCTCAGGCGCGGGCGCTCGGGCGCGGGCGCTCAGGACGCAGAGGCCGCCAAGTCCGGAATGCGCCAGTCGATGGCCGCGTGGCCCTGAGCGGCGACCGCCTCGTTGATCTGCGTGAAGGGCTGGGAGCCGAAGAACTTCTTCGCCGAGAGCGGCGACGGATGGGCGCCCTTGACCACGATGTGACGCTCGGCGTCGATGAGGGGGAGCTTCTTCTGGGCGTAGTTCCCCCACAGCACGAAGACCGCCGGGTCGGGGCGGGAGGCGATCGCGCGGATCACCGCGTCCGTGAACTTCTCCCAGCCCTTGCCCTTGTGGGAGTTGGCCTCGCCCGCCCGGACCGTGAGCACCGCGTTCAGGAGGAGCACGCCCTGCCGGGCCCAGGGCATCAGATAGCCGTTGTCCGGGACGGGCGTGCCGAGCTCGGCCTGCATCTCCTTGTAGATGTTCCGCAGGGAGGGCGGGGTCTTCACGCCGGGCTGCACGGAAAAGCACAGGCCGTGGCCCTGGCCCTCGCCGTGGTACGGGTCCTGGCCGAGGACGAGGACCTTCACGGCGTCGTACGGCGTGGCCTCCAGGGCGGCGAAGACCTGCTCGCGGGGCGGGTAGACGGGGCCCTTCGCGCGCTCCTCCTCGACGAACTCGGTGAGTTCCTTGAAGTAGGGCTTCTCCAGCTCTTCGCCGAGAACCTCGCGCCAGGACTCGGGGAGCAGGGCTGCGGTGGTCGGGTCCGTCACGTGAACAACCTCCAGTGTGCGGTCACTTCTCACCGATGAACCTACCGGCGACCACTGACAACGCCGAAGGGCGGCCGGATTCCGGCCGCCCTTCGGGGTCGTGGCGCGCGATCGTCCCGGACCGCCGGCTACCAGCTGGTCTTCCGGCTCAGCTCCCACATCGTCATGATCGTCGAGGGGTCGAGGGCGCGCTCGCCGCCGGCGATCTCCTCGGAGGCGGCGACGTACTGCTTGCCCTGCCATATCGGCAGCAGCCGGACGTCCTCGACGAGGATCTCCTGCGCCTTCTCGAACTCCTCGGCCACCGCGCCGCGGTCGGTCTCACGTCGCGACTGGGGCAGCAGCTGGTCGGTGATGCGCGGGCTGGCGTAGGGGATGCCCAGGTTGTTGCGCTCGCCGACGAACGGCGCGATGAAGTTCTCCGGGTCGGGGAAGTCGGGGAACCAGCCGCGGCCGAAGACCGGGTACTCGCCGCTGCGGAAGCCCTTCTCGAACTCCTTCCAGGGGCGGCCCTTGATCGTCACCTCGAAGAGGCCGGAGTCCTCCAGCTGGCGCTCGATCTCCTCGAACTCCAGCTTGGTGACCGAGCCGTAGCGGTCCGTGGTGTACCAGAGGGTCAGCGGGACACGGCTGGTGATGCCCGCCTCGGCGAGGATCTTCTCCGCCTTGGAGGCGCTGGGCTTTCCGTACGTGTCGAAGAAGCCCGTGGTGTGGCCCGCGAGACCGGTCGGGACCATCGAGTAGAGCGGTTCGACGGTGTCCTTGTAGACGTTGTGCACGATGGCGCCGCGGTCGATGACCTGGGCGACGGCCTCGCGCACGGCGGGGTTCTTCGCCCACCGGTCCTTGGGGTTGAACACCAGGAAGCGGGTCTCGGTGCCCGCGCCCTCGACGAGCTGGAGCTTGTGCTTCCCGGCCGCGCCGCCCTGCAGGTCGACGATATCCTGCGAGGTCAGACCACGGAACGTGACGTCGATGTCGTGCTTCTTCAGCGCGCTCACCATGGCGCCCGACTCCTGGAAGTAGCGGATCGTGACCGCGTTGTTCTTCAGCTCGGCGAAGCCCTTGTAGTTCGGGTTCCGGGTGAGTTCAGCGGTTTTGCCGGCCTTGTACGAGTCGAGGTTGTACGGGCCGGATCCGACGATGCTGTCGGCCTTGCGCAGCGCGTTCGCCGGGTACTCCTGGGGGTCGACGATCGACATGGCCGGGGTGGCGAGCACGAACGGGAAGGTCGCGTCGGACTTCTTCAGGTGGAAGGTGACATCGCGGTCGCCGCTGGTCGTGACGCGGTCGAGGCTGCCGAGCAGTCCGGCGGGGCCGCCCTCGACGCCGATGTTGCCGATCCGGTCGATGGAGTGCTTCACGGCCTTGGCGTCCAGCGGGTCGCCGTTGGAGAACTTCAGGCCCTCGCGCAGCTTGCAGTGGTACGCGGTGTTCGACTCGTCGGTGAACTCGCAGGCCTCGGCGGCGTCCGGCTCGGGCGTCGCGGCGCCGGTCGGGTAGCTGACCAGGGTCTGGTAGACGTTCCGGTACAGCTCCCAGGATCCGTCCCAGGCCGCGGCGGGGTCGAGGGTGCTGGGCGCACTGGTGGTGCCGACGACGATCGGCTTCTCCTCGTCGGTACTTTCGGAAGTGAAGACACCGCATCCCGCGAGCAGGGATATGGACGCAAGAGTCGCAGCGGCCTGCAGACTTCGGGTCCGGTTGAACACGCGCACGCTCCTCGATCAACCACGCCAGGGGGTTGGCGCACCTTACCGCAGCGCCCCGCCCGGCCAACCTCCAGGCCGAGCAGGGCACTTGATGTACCGGAAAACGCCATTCATCCGTTACGTACGTCTACGTACCGGTTTGACCGTATTCTCGGCAGGCTCAGCCGACGCCCGCATTGAGGAAGATGCCGCCGTCCACGACGAGCGTCTGCCCGGTCACCCAGTCCGACTGGTCGGAGGTGAGGAAGGCCGCGGCGCCGCCGATGTCGGCGGGCACGCCGAGCCGGCCGAGCGGGTAGGCGGCGACGGCCTCCTCCTCGCGGCCCTCGTACAACGGCTTGGCGAACTTCGTCTTCACCACGGCCGGCGCGATGGCGTTGACCCGCACCTTGGGCGCGAACTCGTGCGCCAGCTGCAGGGTCAGGTTGACCATCGCGGCCTTGCTCATGCCGTACGCGCCGACGAACGGCGAGGCGGAGATGCCCGCGACGGAGGCGATGTTGACGATCGCGCCGCCGTTCTCGGACTGCCAGGCCCTCCAGGTCTGCTGGGCGAAGCCGAGCGCCGAGATCACGTTGGTCTCGAAGACCTTGCGCGCGACGTTCAGGTCCATGTCGGCCATCGGCCCGAACACCGGGTTCGTACCGGCGTTGTTGATCAGGAAGTCGACCCGGCCGAAGGCCTCCATGGCGCGTTCCACGGCGACGGCCTGGTGGGCCTCGTCGTGGGCCTTGCCGGCGACGCCGATGACCCGGTCGGCACCGAGCTTCTCGACGGCCTCCTTGAGGGCGTCCTCGTTGCGTCCCGTGATGCAGACCCGGTCGCCGCGGGCGACGAGCGCCTCGGCGATGCCGTATCCGATGCCGCGGCTCGCGCCGGTGACGAGGGCCGCACGGCCGCTGTCCTGCACGGTCATGTTCTGTGTCCTTTACGTCCCGTGTGCGTCTGTCGGGGTGCGGCCGGGTCAGTTGAGGGGGCCGCCGGCGACGTACATGACCTGGCCGGAGACAAAGCCCGCGGCGTCGCCGGTGAAGAAGGCGATGGCGTTGGCGATGTCATCGGGGCGGCCGACGCGCTGGACCGGGATCTGGGTGGCGGCCGCGGCCTGGAAGTCCTCGAAGCCCATGCCGACGCGCTCTGCGGTGGCCTTGGTCATCTCGGTGACGATGAAGCCGGGGGCGACGGAGTTCGCGGTGATGCCGAACTTGCCGAGCTCCTTGGCGAGGGTCTTGGTGAAGCCCTGCAGACCGGCCTTGGCCGCCGAGTAGTTGACCTGGCCGCGGTTGCCGAGCGCGGAGGAGCTGGACAGGTTGACGATCCGGCCGAAGCCCGCGTCCACCATGTGCTTCTGGCAGGCCTTCGACATCAGGAAGGCGCCGCGCAGGTGCACGTTCATGACCGTGTCCCAGTCGGAGGCGCTCATCTTGAAGAGCAGGTTGTCGCGGAGCACGCCCGCGTTGTTGACCAGGACCGTGGGAGCGCCCAGCTCGTCCGCGATCCGGGCCACGGCGGCCTCGACCTGCGCCTCGTCGGAGACGTCGCAGCCGACCGCGATCGCCTTGCCACCGTCGGCCTGGATCTGCTCGACGGTGTCCTTGCAGGCGGCCTCGTCGAGGTCGATGACGGCGACGGCGCGGCCTTCGGCGGCCAGCCGGATCGCGGTGGCGGCGCCGATGCCGCGCGCGGCTCCGGTGACTACGGCGACGCGCTGCTCGGTGGTGGACATGCTGGTTCTCCCTCGCCCTTGGAATGCGGCTCTCGCGGTGCGCCGGCCGGGACGGCCCGTACGGGTGAGCGACCGCTTAGTACTACGCAGACGTGACGCTAGAAGCCCTGGCACCCGGTGTCAACGGCCGGTCGGGTGCCAGGGCTTCCTGAGGTACGGGGTACGGCCTCGGGCTCAGCGCACGAGGAGGTCCAGAAGCCGCTCCACCTCGGCCTCCGGGTCGGCCGTCAGGCCGGTGTGCACGGGGCCCGGCTGGACGACCGTGGAGCGCGGTGCGATCAGCCAGCGGAAGCGCCGTCCGGCGTCGTCCCTGGCCGCCTGGCCCGCGTCCGCGCCACCCCGGCAGACGCCCTCGACGGCGCGCAGCGCGGCCCGCACGCCCGCGACGTCGGCGGCCGGGTCGAGCGCGGTCAGCTTGCGCTCGTCGAGGTGGGTGCGGGCGGCCACGAAGGACTGTGCGCGGCAGTAGACCACCACGCCCGCGTTGAACTGCTCGCCGCGCTCCACGCGGGGGACGACGCGCAGCAGCGCGTACTCGAACACGTCACGACCGTTGCGCTCGCTCACTGGCCCGCGCCCTTCTTGTCCTTGGTGGGGTGCGGCCAGGGGGCGAGGTGGTCGGTGAGCCACCCCGGTGCGTTGGACTGCTTGCGCTCCACGCGCGGGCCGAGGGTGATCCGCTCGGCGAGGCCCTGCACGCGCGCGTGCAGGACGTCGACGTACGCGCGGCGCAGCTCGTCCGGAGTCTCGAAGCCGGGCTCGTCGACCAGCCACTCGTCGGGGACGTCGGCGGCGACCTCGGTGAGGAGTTCCTCCGTCACGCGCGGGGCGAGTTCGGCGGCGGCCGCGGCGAGGTCCGGGCCGAAGGGCGCCAGCGCGTGGTCGGAGGCGTCGTACGGCTTCGCGGCGGCGGCCTGGGCGGTGCGCCAGTTGTGGTGCCAGATCATGCTCGCGCCGTGGTCGATCAGCCACAGGTCGCCGTGCCACACCAGCATGTTCGGGTTCCGCCAGGACCGGTCGACGTTGTTGACCAGCGCGTCGAACCAGACCACGCGGCCCGCCTCTTCGGCGCTCACCTCGTACGCGAGCGGATCGAAGCCGAGGGAGCCCGGCAGGTAGTCCATGCCGAGGTTGAGGCCACCGCTGGCCTTGAGCAGCTCCTGCACCTCCTGGTCGGGCTCGCCGAGGCCGATCACGGGGTCGAGCTGGATCTGCACGAGGTCGGGCACGCGCAACCCGAGCCGCCGGGCCAGCTGCCCGCAGACGACCTCCGCGACGAGCGTCTTGCGGCCCTGTCCGGCGCCGGTGAACTTCGTGACGTACGTCCCGAGATCGTCCGCCTCGACGATCCCGGGGAGCGAGCCGCCCTCACGCAAGGGCGTGACGTAGCGGGTGGCTGTGACTTCGGTCAGCATCTCGCCAGGCTATACGGCGCTCTGAACTCAGGAATCGCCGCTTCCCCCGGCATTCGGCGCGCACGTCGGCCGATCCCCGCGCGGCCTCTTGCCCGCGTCCGCGGTGATCACTACGGTCCCGCCAGGGAACCTGTCTACGCGCGTCACCCCCACCCCCGCTCTCTCTCCTCCCCGCTCCCTCCTCCCCGCCCCACACGAGAGGCCGCCCATGCAGCCGCACCACAAACTCCTGCTCCTCGCCGTCGCGGCAACCCCCCTCGCCCTGTCGGCGGCTCCCGCCCAGGCGGGCGCCGAACCCGTCGTCGCGTGGCGGCAGGTCGGTGATGACGCGCAGACCGGAATCAGCGGTCTGGCCCTGACGGCCGGACCGGCCGACCGGATCGGGGCGCTCGTCGTACGGGACAACAAGAAGCCGGGCGAGAGCAGGATCGGCCAACTCGCCTACGAGAGGGGCGAGTCGGGAGCGGCGTCCGTCACCCCGGTCGTCTGGCAGGGGCCGGAGCCGGTCGACCTGGAGGCCGTGGAGGCGGTGCCCGGGACCCCCGGCGAGTACGTCGCGCTGGCCAGTCGGGGCCTCGTCTACCATCTCCGCGCCACACCCGGCAGCGTGCGGGTTCTGGACGTGTCTCCGCTGCCCGGCATCGAAGAAGGCGCCGACTTCGAGGGTTTCGCGCTCACCTCGCAACCGGGCGGGACGGTCGCGGTCTGGGCCGACCGGGGCGCGGGGGCGGACCGTCCGGCGACGGTCTTCGCCGCGCCCTTCTCCTTCGACGCGTACGGGGCGGCATCCTTCGGGGCCGTGCAACGGGAGAGCTTCCGGGCGACGGCGCCGCAGGGCGAGGTGCGGCACGTCTCGGACATCGCCCTCACCGGCACCGGCCGGATCCTGGTGAGTTCGGCGTCGGACGCGGGGGACGACGGGCCCTTCGCGTCCGCGGTGAGCGAGGCGGGCAGGGTCTCCGTCGACGCGGCGGGCTCGCCCGTACGGCTGCGCCTCTCGGACTCCCCGACCGTCCTCGGCACGTTCGAGGAGCACAAGATCGAGGCGCTGGAGTGCCTCCCGGACAGCCCCGAGGCGGTTCTCGGCACGGATGACGAGAACCTGGGCGGATTCGTCACTTCCGCGCCTCTCTGCGGGAGTTGACGGCCCGCCCCAGGGACTGCAGGGCCGGTCCGGGGGTCTCCAGGGCCGGTCCGGGTTCTCCAGGGCGGGTCCGGGTTCTCCGGGGCGGGTCCGGGCGGGGCCTCCAGCGCGGGCCGGGGTCTCCGGGGGGTGTCCGGGCAGGGCCTCCAGCGCGAGGCCGGGCGGCGGCGGAGGCCTGCCGTCGCGGTCAAGGGCGGCGAACGCCTCCGCCGGCTCCTGCCCATGCCGAAACCGCCTGCTGGGAGCGCACGCGCTCGTCCGGGCTCACGGCGCCGCCCCCGTCGCCGTCCACCAGGGCGAAGTGCGCATCCACGGACGGCCGGGCCAGATCGCCGATCGCGCCCTGCTCGTACACCCGGGGCAGCGCACCCGCGGGTCCTTCCTCGTTCGATGGCTGTTCGCATCAGCAAGCAAGGACACCGGCGACCGGGGTCTGATCCGACACTCGCCGCCGTGATGCACCTGCCGCCAGGCAGTCGCCTTCCCGTAGTTGACACCGCCCATGCAACCCGAATGGCCGATGGAAGTCGCCGTTCACTCCAGCGAAGATCATGCCCATCGCGGCTGGACCGAGCCGCGCGGCCGGTCGGCCTCCCTCCGCCGTTCCGGCCCGTTCGCCGTGCTCACCGAACCGATGGGAGATCCCCGTGACTTTGACCGCAGACAACGTCAAGAGCGAGATGGAGGCCGCGAACCAGGCCGGTGATCCGTCCGCCGACGCCCTCGTGTCGGACCTGATCGACAGCGAGCAGGTCGACGGCGTCAACGGCCTGTTCCGTACGATCGGCACGCTCAAGCCGCACCAGGACCTCTCCCAACTCCCCGCGCCGCTCGCCGAGTTCCTGCGTGAGGCCGCCCAGGAGCCGCCGGACTGGACCGAGGCGGACGCCGCGGCGGCGGAGGGCTTCTTCGACCACCACCACGGCGTGGTCTCCATGCTTCAGGGCACCGTCGGACTCATCGGCACCTACCTCTCGCCGACCGGGGCGTTCACCCTGCGCTCCACCGGCCGCCTCGGCGGTGTCGAAGGACCGGGGCGCCGGCTGTCGCAGTCCTCGCGGCTCTTCGTCGACATGGGCAACCGCGGCGCGCTGCGCGACGGCAGCCTCGCCGCGACCGTGACCAAGGTCCGCCTGGTCCACGCCTCGGTGCGGCAGTTGCACAAGAAGAGCGGCACGTGGGACTACGCGAAGTGGGGTGAGCCGGTGTCGCAGAAGTACACCACCGGCGCCGCCTGCGTGTTCAGCGTGCAGATCCTGGAGGCGATGAAGAACCTCGGCCTCACGGTCTCCCGCGAGGACGCCCACGGGTTCCTGTGCGCCTGGCACTACGTAGACCACTACCTCGGCACCCAGGAGAAGTGGCTCCTGCCGAAGGACGTCGACGAGGTCACGCGGGCGTGGCAGTCGGAACGGGAGCGGGAGTGGGCGAAGACGGACGACGGTGTGTTCATGACCGCGCAGGCCGTCGAGTTCTACAAGAGGTTCCTGCCGCCGGGCATCCACGACGCGTTCGTCGCGATGATCCGCGTCGCGCTCACCGACCGGTACGCCGACATGGCGGGCCTGCCGCACACCGTCCTGGCCGAAGCGGGCAAACCCCTGGCCGCGGCGCACGGCGCGTTCAGCAGCACGGTCGGCGGTCTGTTCGGCGGCACCGCGAAGAAGGCCGTCGGCGTCAACCCGTACGACGACGTCATCGGCATCGCCTCCAAGGCCTACAACGAGGTCCAGCGGTACGCGCTCACCCACGACCAGGACGACCAGCCGCAGATGCACCAGGAACTCCACGACAACCGCTGACCGGCCCGAGGTCCGGCGCCCGCCCCCCTTGCCCGTAAGGACCCCACGGCGTACGGACCCACGGCGTAAGCACCACGACGCAGGAAGGGAGCGCGGTCCGGGGCTCCGTCCGCTGCGCGGGCTCAGGACCGCGGCACTGCGACCGGTCGCGGCCATGGGACCGGTCACGGCCATGGGACCGGTCACGGCCATGGGACCGGTCACGGCCATGGGACCGGTCACGGCCATGGGACCGGTCGCGGCCATGGCAATCGTCGGCCGGAACCGGTACAGATGGCGCGGTCAGGCCAACCCTTCACCCGCAGGAGGTCGCATGACTGGCCAGCCCGTTCCCGACGTGCTGTCGCCGGGGCGTATCGGTCCGTTGGAGCTCCGGAACCGCACCATCAAGGCCGCGACCTTCGAGGGGCGGAGCGACGGCGGGCTCGTCACCGACGCGCTCGTCGCGTTCCACCGGGAGGTGGCGGCCGGTGGGGTCGGCATGACGACCGTCGCCTACTGTGCCGTCGCTCCCGAGGGGCGCACGCAGTACGACCAGATCTGGATGCGGCCCGAGGCCGTGCCCGGGCTGCGGCGGCTGACGGAGGCCGTGCACGCCGAGGGGGCGGCGGTGTCGGCGCAGCTCGGGCACGCCGGGCCGGTCGCGAACCCGCGGTCCAACCGGATGGCCGCGCTCGGGCCGAGCCGGCGGTTCAATCAGCTCGGCGGGCAGCTGACCCGCGCCGCCACCGAGGACGACATCGACCGCATCGCCCGGGCCCACGGCACCGCCGCCCGGCTGGCCGTGGAGTGCGGGTTCGACGCGGTCGAGGTGCACCTCGGCCACAACTACTTCGCCAGCTCGTTCCTCAGCCCGCGGATCAACCGACGCCGGGACGCGTACGGCGGTTCGCTGGAGAACCGCGCGAAGGTGGCCCGCGCCGCGGTCCGCGCCGTCCGGGACGCGGTGGGTGACCGGATCGCGATCCTGGCGAAGTTCAACATGGACGACGGGGTCGGCGGCGGCCTCTGGCTGGACGAGGCGCTGCACGTCGCCCGCTGGATCGAGGCGGACGGCAGCGTCGACGCGCTGGAGCTGACCGTCGGCAGCTCGCTGCTCAACCCGATGTACCTGTTCAAGGGGCGGGCCCCGGTAAGGGACTTCGCGGCCGTGCTGCCGCAGCCGCAACGCCTCGGGGCGCGGCTCCTCGGCGGGCGCTTCCTGCGCGAGTACCCGTACCGCGACGCGTTCCTCCTCGACGAGGCCCGCCAGTTCCGGGCCGCCCTCGGCCTTCCGCTGGTCCTGCTCGGCGGCATCTGCGACCGGGCGTCCATGGACCTGGCGATGGCGGAGGGGTTCCAGTTCGTCGCGATGGCCCGCGCGCTCCTGCGGGAGCCGCACTTCGTCGACCGCGTACGGAGAGAGGGCGCGGCGGCGCGCTCGCTGTGCGTGCACTGCAACAAGTGCATGCCGACCAATTTCTCCGGTACGCGCTGCGTGCTGGTGTGAGTGAGATGGAATCAGCCGCCACGGAGAAGCCGGACTTTCCGAGGCAGTTCGCGCGTACGCGACGGTTCACGCTCGGGGCGCCGTGCGCCTTCACCGTCGCGCCGGACGGGACCCGCGTGCTGTTCCTGCGGTCGACCAGCGGCACCGACCCGGTGAGCCGGCTGTGGGTGCACGAGGACGGGGCGGAGCGGGTGCTCGCCGACCCGATGGTGCTCAACGGGGAGGGCCCGGTGCCCGAGGAGGAGCGGGTACGGCGGGAGCGGGCCAGGGAGTCGTCGGACGGCATCGTGGCGTACGCCTGCGACCGGCACGCGCGCGTGGTGGCGTTTTCGCTCGGCGGCGCCCTGTGGGTGGTGACGCCCGGGGGCTCTCTGCCGCAGCGCGTGCCGACGGCCGGGCCGGTGGTCGACCCGCGGCCGTCGCCGGACGGCTCCCGGATCGCGTACGTCTCGCGGGGCGCGCTGCGCGTGGTGGAAATCGACGGTGCGGGCGACCGGGCGCTGGCCGTGCCGGAGTCCGCCGACGTGACGTACGGGCTCGCCGACCACACGGCGGCCGAGTCGATCGGCCGGCACCGGGGGTACTGGTGGGCGCCGGACGGTACGGCGCTGCTCGTCGCGCGCGTGGACCACGGTCCCGTGCAGCTCTGGTACCAGTCGGACCCGGCGCGTCCGGAGCGGCCGCCGCGGGCGTTCCGGTACCCGGCGGCGGGCACCGCCAACGCCGTGACGACGCTGCGTGTGCTGCCGCTGTCCGGCGAGCCGGTGCGGGTGCGGCTGCCCGCCGCCGCGGACGCCGAGGGGCGGCCGGCGGGCGAGTGGACGGACCCGGCCTTCGAGTACGTCACCGGGGTCGCGTGGGACGCGCACGGCCCGCTGGCCGCCGTCCTCACCCGCGACCAGCGCACGGAGTACGTCTGCGCGCTCGACCCGCACACGGGCGCCGCTGAGGTGCTGCACCGACGGCACGACGCGCACTGGGTGACCGCCCTGCCCGGCACGCCCGCGCGCACCGCGTCCGGCGCCCTGATCGTGCACCGCGCGGTGGGCGACGCGGACGGCCTGGAGGTCGACGGGGCCGCCGTGACACCCCGGGGGCTGCATGTACGCGAGGTGCTCGGCACGGTCGGCGAGCGGGTGCTGTGCGCGGCGAGCGAGGACCCGGAGGAGACCCATGTGTGGTCGTACGAGGCGGGCCGGGGGTGCGAGCGGATCAGCGAGGGCCCCGGCCTGCACACCGCCGTGCCCGGCCCCGGCACGCTGCTGGTCCTGCAGACCCGGACACCGGACGGCGACACGGTACGGCTGATGCGCGAGGACAGGTTCCACGGGGACCGGCTCCGCGAGGACCGGCTCCGCGAGGACCGGCTCCGCGCGGGCGTGCGGCGCGAGGAACCGCCGCGCGAGGACGTGCCCCGCGAGGACCCGCCCCGCGAAAACCCACCGCGCGCGGGCGTGCCGCGCGTGGACCCGCCGCGCGCGGGCGTGCATCACGCGGGCGTCCAGGTGGGGCGGATCGAGTCGGTCGCGGCGCGTCCCGTGGTGCGGCACGCGCCCGTGCAACTCCGGCTCAGCAAGCGGGAGTTGCGCGGGCGGCTGTTCCTGCCGAGGGGGTACGAGCCCGGCTGCGGGCGGCTTCCGGTGCTGCTCAGCCCGTACTCGGGGCCCGGCGTGCAGCTCGTCGTGCGGGCGCCCAGCTGGCCGTCGGCCGTGTGCCAGTGGTTCGCCGACCAGGGCTTCGCGGTCCTCGTCACGGACGGGCGGGGCACTCCCGGGCGCGGCAGGGCGTGGGAACGGGCCGTCCACGGGGACCAGTTGACGCCCGTCCTCGACGACCAGGTGGACGCGCTGCACGCGGCGGCGGAGCGGCACCCGTACCTCGACCTCGGCCGGGTGGCGATCCGCGGCTGGTCGTTCGGCGGCTATCTGGCCGCCGGGGCGGTGCTGTTGCGGCCGGACGTGTTCCATGCGGCTGTCGCGGGTGCGGCCACGGCCGACCAGCGGCTGTACGACACGTACTGGAAGGAGCGCTTCCTGGGACACCCGGGCGTGCGGCCCGACCTCTACGATGCCGCCTCACTCCCCACGCATGCTCACCGCCTCACGCGCCCCCTGCTGCTCGTCCATGGCCTCGCCGACGACAATGTGGTGGTCGCACACATGCTGCGGTTTTCGGCGGCGCTGCTCGCGGCCGGCCGCCCGCATGCGGTGCTCCCGCTGGCCACGGCGACGCACGGCGCGAACGGCGAGGGCGTGGCCGACATGCTGCTGCGGCACGAGCTCGCGTTCCTGCGGACGTCGTTGAACGCAAGGGTCACATCGGCGGGGCGACCCGTGCGTCCGCTGGATTTCACGGCGCGGGCATTGGAACGTTGAACCACATCGGCGTTGAACGACACCGGGGAGTGCGTCGTACACCTCGTCAGAGCCCGGTCGACGGGCCGCTCCCCCGGCGTGCGCCCCGCGCCGGCCGCCCGTACCGGATCCGCGCAACGCCCCGTACCGCACACCCCGCAATGGAGGATGGCATGGCCGCATCGCAGGACACCCCTCGCCTGGACCCCGCCCGGCGCACCGTCGTGGCAGCCGTGGGCGCCGCAGGGCTCGCCGCAGCCGTGACGGCGTGCGGCGGTTCGGACGACTCCGGACCCGGCTCCGAGGAGACCCCCACCGGGGGCGCGGACACGGGCGCTCCCACCGACGGCGCGACGGAGGAGACGGGCGGCGACACCGGCGGCTCGGGCGGCGCCCCGCTCGCCAAGACCTCCGACATCCCCGAAGGCGGCGGCAAGATCTTCAAGGACGAGACGGTCGTCGTCACCCAGCCGACCGCCGGCGACTTCAAGGCCTTCTCGGCCACCTGCACGCACCAGGGCTGTGTCGTACGGAGCGTCTCGGGCGGCACCATCAACTGCGCGTGCCACGGCAGCAAGTTCGCGGTGGCGGACGGCAGCGTGGCGAACGGCCCGGCGACCCGCCCGCTGCCCAGCGCGAAGATCGAGGTCTCGGGCGACGAGATCCGGCTGGCCTGACGGGCCTGCGGGACGGACGCGGGAGAGGCCCCGTCGGACCTCTCCCGCCCCACCCGCCCCTTCACACCCCCTGGCCCCCTGGCCCCCTGGCCCCCTGGCATCCCTCTAGCGCTCCGCTTGAGGCTCCCGTTTCCAAGTCCTCAGCACGTCCTCCGTGGCCGTGACCGTCGCGACGAGCGACAGCGTGTTGCGGATCATCACAGGCGTGTAATCGGACGGCACCCCCGCGATCGCATCGGCCGGCACGACCGCCGTGTAGCCCAGGTTGACCGCGTCGAACACCGCGTTGGGGATGGCCACGTTGGTCGAGACGCCGGTGACGACCAGGGTGCGGCAGCCGAGGTTGCGCAGCAGCGGGTCGACGTCGGTGCCCGCGACCGGCGAGAGCCCGTGCAGCCGCCGTACGACGAAATCCTCCTCGGCGACCTCGATCGGCGGCGCCACCCGCACCGCGCGCGTACCGGACAACTGCTGCACCGGCAGCCGCTCCGCCGCGCGGAAGAGCCGGGCGTTGCGCCCCGCGCCCCGGCCGTCGGGGCGCCGCTCCGCCACCGCGTGCAGCACCTGGACGGAGGCGGCGTGCGCGGCCGCGACCAGGCGCGCGACGTTGCCGAGCGCCCCTGACTCCCGGGCCTCGCGGGCGAGTTCGGGCAGCGCGCTGTCCTCGCCGACGACACCCTGCTGGCACTCGACGGTGAGCAGCGCGGTGGTGGCGGGGTCGAGCAGTTCGGCGAGCTGTGCGCTGGACGGCATGGTTCCCCCTGTCGCTGGCCTCGGATGCGGCGGAGGGTAGCCCCCATTGCGTACCGGTGGAAGAGCGTTCATGATTTCCTGATGCATAGTCAGTTGTGGGGTCACGGCTGGCTTCCGGCGAGAGGGAGGACGGACCCATGGCCGGTACGCAGCGCAGGGGCCGCAAGATCATGATGACGCCGGACGAGCGTGACGCGTTCCTCGCGGAGCAGCGCACCTGCCGGGTCGCGACGGTCGCGGCGGACGGCGCCCCGCACGCCGGCACGCTCTGGTTCGCCTGGGACGGATCGGCGCTGTGGCTGTACTCGATCACCCGCAGCAAGCGCTGGTCCGACCTGCGCCACGACCCGCGCATCGCGGTGGTGGTCGACGCGGGCGAGGAGTACGGGGAGCTGCGCGGGGTGGAGCTGTCCGGCAGCGTCGAGTTCGTGGGCGAGGCGCCGCGCACGGGTGAGCCGTGTCCCGAACTGGCCGTTCCGGAGAAGCTGTTCGCCCGGAAGCTGTTCGGCATGGACGTGATGCCGCACGACGGCCGCCACGCTTGGGTCCGCCTCGCGCCGGATTCGATCGTGTCCTGGGACTTCCGCAAGCTGACCGCACTGAGGTGAGCCCATAGCCGGCGGCGGCCCGCCACCTAAGCGATCGATTCCCCCGCCTCCTTGAGGGCCGTGACCGCCGCGCGGATCGACGGTCTTCGGTCGGCGTCCGCGCGCCACACCGCGTACACATGACGCCGCACGCCCTGCCGCACCGGCACCACGCTCACCCCCTCCGGCAGCAGGCCGCGCCCCAGGCGCGGGGTGATGCACACGCCCAGTCCGGCGGCGACGAAGGCGAGTTGGGTGTGGTGCTCCTCGGCGAAGTGCCGGACCCGCGGCTCTATGTCCTTGGCGCGCAGGGTGTAGAGCAGCCAGTCCGCGCAGTACGCGCCATCGGGCCAGGAGATCCAGTCCTCGCCGGCCAGCTCCTCCAGGGCGATCTCCGCGCGGGTGGCGAGCGGGTGCCGCGCAGGCAGCACCACGTCCGCCGGGTCGTCGAGCAGCGGGGCCTTCGCCAGGCCGTCGGGCACCGGCAGCGGCTTGTTGTACCAGTCGAGCACCACCGCCAGGTCCAGGTCCCCGCGGACCACCGCCGCTGCGCCCTCCTCCGGCTCCAACTCCCTTGATCTGACCCGCAGTCCGGGGTGCTCCTGGCGCAGCGCCACCAGGGCCGCGGGGAACAGCCCGCGCGCGGCGGTGGGGAACGCGGCGATCCGCAGCTCGCCGACGGCCCGGCCGAGCTGCGCCTCCAGGTCCGACTGGGCCAGCTCGACCTGCGACAGGATCCGGCCCGCGTGGTCCGCGAGGAGCTGCCCGGCGTCGGTGAGGCGGATGCCGCGGCCGTTCTTGGCGAGCAGCTGCTGGCCCACCTCGCGCTCCAGCTTGGTCATCTGCTGCGAGACGGCCGAGGTCGTCACATGGAGCCCGGCGGCGGCCTTGCTCACCGAGCCGTGCCGGGCCAGGGCGTCGAGGGTGCGCAGGCGCTCCAGATTCAACATGTAAGCAATACTACGCAGTCCCACTGACAAATTCTCGCTTGTTCTACGAAATTGCTTCGGTCATCGTGAGAGGCATGGCTTCCGTCACCACGCGCCGCACCACCTCCCGCACCGCTCCCCCTCCCCCTCCCCCACCGGCCTCCGCGCCGGCCGAAGGGCGCACCCGTCCCGCCCTGGACTGGCGCATCCGTTTCGCCGCGCTCACTCTGGTGTGGGGTTTCAGCTTCCTGCTCATCAAGGTGGGTACGCAGGGCTTCGCGCCGTTCCAAGTCACGTTCGGGCGGCTGCTGTTCGGGAGCGCGGTGCTCGGGGTGGCGCTCGCGGTCAAGCGGGAGCGGCTGCCTCGCGGGCTGCGGACCTGGGGCCATCTGGCCGTGGCGGGGCTGCTCCTGAACGCCCTGCCGTTCTCCCTGTTCGCCTACGCGGAACTGACCATCCCGTCGACGCTGGCGGGCATCTGCAACGCCACCTCACCGCTGTGGGGCATGATCCTGTCGCTCGTCGCGCTCTCCGAGGACCGGCCGACGCGGCGCCGGGTGGCGGGGCTCGGGCTCGGCTTCCTCGGGGTGCTCACGGTGCTCGGCGCCTGGCAGGGCTTCAGCGGCCTGGACGTGCGGGGCACGGCGCTGGCACTGCTGGCCTCCCTGAGCTACCCGGTCGGCTGGATCTACGTCCGCCGCACGCTCGCGGGGAACCCGCACTCGAACCTGTCCCTCACGGGCGGCCAGCTGCTCCTCGCCACGGCCCAACTGGCCGTCGTCACCCCACTGTTCACGTCCCTCCCGGCCCGCCTGCCGCTTGTCCCGCTGCTCGCGGTCGCCGCGCTCGGCGCCCTGGGGACTGGGCTCGCCGTGCTGCTGCAGTTCGGCCTTGTCTCCGAGGTGGGGCCGACGACGGCCCAGATGGTCACGTACTTCATCCCGGTGATCGCGACCGCCGCGGGCGTCGCCCTGCTCGGCGAGCCGCTGACGTGGTCCACGCCGGTGGGTGCGCTGATCGTCATCGCGGGCGCGGCGCTGACGCAGTCGCGGGCGCGCCGGTCAGCACGCCGCTGAGGCAGGCGCGCCGTCACCCGTAACGGCGCGCCTGCCCCCCGCCCACCGCCGCCGCCACCGCGTCGGCCACCGTACCGATCTCGTCCGGAGCGAGGGCCGAGACCGTGATCCGTACGCCGGGGCCGGCGTTCATCCGGAAACGGGCGCCCGGGGCGACCGCCCAGCCCGCGTGCAGCAGCCGGGCGACGGCGCCGGTCTCGTCGGCGACCGGGACCCAGACGTTCATGCCCGTACGACCGTGCGCCGCGACGCCCCGCTCGGCCAGGGCCGCGATCAGCGCCTCCCGCCTGCGCCCGTAGGAATCCGCCACCACGCGCGCGTGCACGGCCTTGTCCGACCACAGCCGCGTCACCGCGTACTGCAGCACCCTGCTGACCCATCCCGGCCCGAGCCGCTGCCTGCCGCGCACCCGGTCGAGGGTGACGGGGTCCCCGGTGAGCACCGCGAGGCGCAGGTCGGGGCCGTACGCCTTCGCCGTGGAGCGCACCACCGCCCAGCGCTCGGTGACTCCGGCGAGGGGGTGCAGGGGGACGTCGACGATGTGGTGGCCGTGGTCGTCCTCGACCAGCAGGACCTGCGGGTGGTCCGCGAGCACGGAACGCAGCGCACGCGCGCGTGCCGCACTGACCGCCGCGCCGGTCGGGTTCTGCGCCCGGTCGGTGACGACGAGCGCGCGGACGCCACCCCGCAGGGCCCGCTCCACCTCGTCGGGCAGCGGCCCCTCGTCGTCCACCCCGACGGGCACCGCGCGCAGGCCGAGCGCGGGCACGAGGTCCAGGAGGCTGCCCCAGCCCGGGTCCTCCACGGCGACCGCGTCACCCGGCTTGAGGTGGGCGTCGAGCACGCGCTCGATGGCGTCGAGGGAGCCCGAGGTGACGGCGATCGGCCCGTCCGGCACGCCGTCGGCGTCGAAGAGCGCCCGCGCGGCGCGCGCCAGTTCGGGCTCCACCGCAGGGTCCCCGTACAGCACCGGCTGCCGGTCGGCGCGCTCGCCGGCCGCGGCAAGGACGCCGGCCAGGGAGGGCAGCAGGGCGGTGTCGGGGTTGCCGGAGGACACGTCGCGCGCGCCCTCCGGGACGTCCACGCCGATCGCGTCACGCGCGGAGCTGGCCGGGCGGGACCGCACCCGGCTGCCCCGGCGCCCGGCGGTCTCGATCACCCCGCGCTCGCGCAGCGTGCGGTACGCGGCCGCGACCGTATTGGGATTGACGCCCAGCTCGCCCGCCAACTCCCGCATCGGTGGCAGTAGTTGGCCCGGCTCCAGCATGCCGTCGGCGATGCCGCGCTCCACACTGGCCGCGATGTCGGCTGCGCGCCGCCCCGAAATTCGATACTCTCCTAGCACAAACCTGATTATGCACTAGTGCAATGGAGATCGCAATGTCCGTGCAGCCAGCGCCCGCCGCGTATGCCCCGACCGACCGCACCGTGCCGACCCGCGCCCGCGATCGCGCCGCGTACGACCGGGAGTCGGTGCACTCGATACTCGACGCCGGCTACCTGTGCCATCTGGGTTTCGTGCGCGACGGCGCGCCGGTCGTCCTGCCCACCCTGTACGGGCGGGTGGGCGAGCGCCTCTATGTGCACGGTTCCACCGGCTCGCGCCCGCTGCGCGAGGCCGGGCGGCAGGATCCGGGGCTTCCGGTGTGCCTGACGGTCACGCATGTGGACGGTCTGGTCCTTGCCCGTTCGGCCTTCCACCACTCGATCAACTACCGCTCCGTGGTGGTGCACGGCACCGCCCACCCGGTGACGGACCCGGAGGAGAAGCGCAGCGCCCTGGACGCGTTCGTGGACCACGTGGTCCCGGGACGGGCCGCCGACTCGCGTCCGGCCGACGCGAAGGAACTGGCCGCCACCGCGGTGCTGAGCCTCGACCTGAACGAGGTCTCGGCGAAGGCGCGCACGGGCGGCCCCAACGACGACCCCGAGGACCAGGAGCTGCCGTACTGGAGCGGCGTCCTGCCCGTCGCCCGGGCATACGGGGCGCCGGTCCCGGCGGACGACCTGGCGCCGGGGGTGGCGGTGCCGGACTACCTGAGGGCGCTCTGACGGGCGCACGGCGTTGCGGCCCGGCCGTGTCGCCCACGGCCGGGCCCGCGGTGCGGCAGTCGTTACGCGGTCGTGCGCGAGGGGGCGTTACGTGGTCGTGCGCGAGGGGGCGTTACGCGGTGGTGCGCGAGGGCGACAACTCGCCCTCCCTGTCCGGCATTCCGCCCGCCACCGGCTCGGCGGCGGCCTTGGCCGGGGTGCTGCTCTGCGCGATGAACGCGCCGACCAGGACCATCGTGCCGCCGATGACCTGCGGCGCGGACAGGTGCTCGCCGAGCAGGATCCACGCGAAGACGGTCGCGATGACCGCCTCCAGGCAGGAGACGACTCCCGCGACCTGCGGCGAGAGCCGTCGTACGGCCATCACCCCGGCCCCGTACGCCAGCACGGTCGCGATCAGCACGATCCAGCCGAGCAGCAGCAGACCGGGTACGGACGTCCCGTCCATGTCGGCCCGGCCGCTCAGGACCGACCAGTCCATGGTCCAGGGGCGCGACACGGCGGTGAGGACGACGGCGCCGATGAGCAGCCCGTACGCGATGACGCCGAGCGGGTTCGGGGCCTCCTCGCCGGCGTCGCTGCCGTGGTCGCCGAGGATGAAGTAGCCGGCCTGGCAGACGGCGGCGCCCAGGCCGAGGAGCACGCCGAGCACGTCGAAGCGCATGCCCGCCCACACCTCGACGACGCAGGCCAGGCCGCCGACGGCGAGGACGACGCCGAGCGCGGCGGCGCGGGTGACGGGCCGCCGCTGCACGAACCGGATCCAGCCGAGCACCAGCGCGGGCCCGAGGTACTCGATGAGCAGCGCGACACCGACGGGGATGCGGGAGATCGCCACGAAGTAGCAGGTCTGCACACCCGCGACGGCAAGCAGTCCGAAGCCGGCGAGCAGCGCGGGCCGCCGCGTCAGGAGCGACCGGTGCCGCCAGGCGAGCGGCAGCATGATCAGGGCGGCGCCGGCGATCCGCAGCCATACGACGTGCAGCGGGTCGAGCCCGGCCTCGATCAGCGGTTTGGCCGCGACACCGGAACCGCCGAACGCGAACGCCGAGACGAGCGCGAGACCGAGCCCGGCGCCACGGCCGGCCCCCGTCCCCCGGCCGCCCCGAACTCCCGGTCCTGCCGGGTTCCCCTGGATCTCCTGAGACGTAGACACCGGCACATCATGACAGTCGCGTAATGAGCGTCACCAGTGTTGCGCCTGACATCTCACTGCGCGAGACCGGCAGTCGGCGTCGCGCCGGGTGAGGGCGGCGCGATCAGTCGGCCGCCGCCGTCACCGCCGCGACCAGCGCCGCCGGGTCGACCCCCGCGCGCCCGAGCACTTCCACGGCCCGGCACTCCGGGTCCTGGGCGAGGGTGACGAGCAGGTCGACCCCGCCGACCTGACGGGCTCCGCGCGCCCCGGCCCGTACGAGCGCCGCCTCCATGGCGCCGGCGGCGGCCGGGGACCAGCCCGCGGCCTCTCGTACGACCGGCATCGCGCCGGAGTCCTCGACCGCGCCCTGCCACTGCAGCCCGTACCCGATGCTGCGCTGGACGAGATAGCCGAGGAGGCGGGCGACCTGGCCGCCGTCGAAGAGGGCGCTCACCGCCGGGTCGGTCTCAAGCAGCGAGTGCAGCAGGTGTGCGGTGTCGATGTGCCGGTCCCCGTCCCGGAGCGCACGTCTGCGCGCGCCTGCGACGACAGACGTCAGCTCGACGCTGAGCCGGTCGTCGGCGGCGGTACGGGTCGGGCCGGACTCCGCGGCCGGGGGCGAGCTATGCACAACCCCCACCCCATCAGCCGCGATCGGCCGTAGCATCCCCGCCGGGAAGCATTTTCGCGTCCGACACAGGTTGGGCATGCATGTGCGGGTTCTCCTCCTTACGGATGAGATCCGACCGTTCTGCCCGAAGGGGCGCGCGCCGTCTTGCTTCGCTCCCCCTGCGCAACCATGTCCCACCCCCACACGTCCCACAGGAGAGCCCCACCAGATCCACACCTGACACCGCACCTCCGGGACCACTCACGCACCACGGCGAAGGAAGCCCCACATGCCCTCCGGCCCGCACTGCACCCCCCGCAGTGCGCCGAGCCATGCGCATGAGTACGGGTACGAGTACGGGTACGAGTACGGGCACGAGTACGACTACGAGCACAGCTACGACTACCCGTGCGACGAGTACGACCAGTACGCGGAGTTCTCCGACCCCGACGAGGACACCGAGGAGTACGGCTGCTGGCTGGTGGCCCTGGCGGCCGTCGACGGCAGGAGCTACGTCTACCGCGTGTACGCGCCGCCGGACGCACTCCTGGGGGACCTTTTCTGGGAGGCCTGGCACTGCCACGACGAGGGGCCGCACGCGCGCGCGTACGACGTGTTCGACACCGCGGCGATACGCCGCATAGGCAACCTGCACCAGAACAATGGGGCCACCGGAACCGGATTCTGACGGCCCGTCAGTCTTGAAACTTCCCCACCCTGCCGCTACGTTCCGCGACACACCGGCTGCGCCCGCCGCAGCGCCCGACGAGAGAGGTGGTCGCACATGGCCGAAGTCACCGCCGAAGCACGCATCGAGGCGCCCGCCGAGAAGGTCTGGGCGAAGCTCACGGACTTCTCCGTCTACGGCGAGTGGAGCACGACCCACACCGGCTTCCCGAAGGGGGCGCCGACCTCGCTCGAACAGGGCGGCACGTTCGAGGAGAACATGAAGCTGATGGGCTTCCCGGCCGAAGTCACGTGGACCGTCGACGAGCTGGACCCCGGCCGCACGCTCTCCATCCGCGGCAAGGGCCCGATGGGCGTGAACGTCGGCACGCGCTACTCGCTGACGCCGGACGGCGACGGCACGAAGGTGCGGATCGACGGCGAATTCACCGGCGCGGCGGTCACGTTGATGGCCGGGAAGCTCAAGGACTCGGCGTCGGCCGCACTCGACGAGTCGCTGCGCAAGCTGACGGCTCTGGTGGTCTGAGTCCGACACGAGACGGCGCGGCGGCGCCCTCCCTACGGGGTGGGCGCCGCCGCGCCGACCGGCCAGCCGTCCAGGGCGCCACTCTTCAGTCCTCGTCAGTCCTCGTCAGTCCTCGTCAGTCCTCGTCAGTCCTCGTCGGCCAGGATGAGATACAGCTTCTTCCGGGCCTCGTTGACGACCGCGAGGGCCTTCTGCCGCTGCTCGGCCGAGCCCGTCTTCCAGACCTGGCCGAAGGCCTCCATCAGCCCGAAACCGGCCTGCCGGATCTCGTTGACCGTCTCCCAGTCGACGCCGCGGCCGGCGTCCTCCCAAGGGGCCTCGGGCCCTTCGGCGGCAGCTTCCGTACCGGCCTCGGTGAGCGCGAACAGCTTCTTGCCGCCCTCGCTCTCGCTGGCGATCAGGCCCTCGTCCTCCAGGAGTTGGAGCGTCGGGTAGACCGAACCGGGGCTGGGCTTCCACGCCCCGCCGCTGCGTTCGGCGATCTCCTGGATCATCTCGTACCCGTGCATCGGCCGGTCCTTCAGGAGCGCCAGGATCGACGCGCGTACGTCTCCACGCCGGGCCCTGCCGCGCCCGCCCCCTCGACCGCGACCGCCCCAGGGGCCGCCGGGTCCGCCGAATCCGGGCCCGAAGGGCCCGAAGGCCGACCTCCGCCCCTCGAACTCACCGCAGCCCCCGGGGCCGCGACCGTGTCCATGACCGCGTCCGGGCCCAGGCCCGTGTCCGTGCGAACGCATGGGAACCACTTCCTCTTCATGTCTGTACGTCTGTACGTCTCTGTACGTCGGGTTTTCCTCGCTTCGATCCACTGCGACGTGCGCATCACGAATCCAGCGGGACCATTGATCCATTGATCCATCACGTCTCTATCGCGATGGTTCGACGATATATCGGAAGCGTTCGAATGGCAAGGGGAGCTCCGCTGCATGAGGCTGAGGAGGTCGGGAGCGACCCACTCCCTGCCGAACCCGACCTGTGCTGCCCGCACGTCGGACCGAGGACCCGGCCCGGCCGGCCAGGCGCCCACCGCTCCTCCGGCAGACTGGCCGCATGACTGCAACGGACCCGACAGCGCCCTTCAAGGACGACCTGCGCTTCTACCTCCAGTCCGCCCGCGACGCGCTGCTGTGGAAGCTCGAAGGGCTCTCCGAGTACGACGCCCGCCGCCCCCTCACGCCGACCGGCACGAACCTCCTCGGACTCGTCAAGCACGCCGCGAGCGTCGAACTCGGCTATCTCGGCGACACGTTCGGCAGGCCGTCCGGCGAACCGCTCCCCTGGGTCGCCGAGGACGCCGAGGCCAACGCGGACATGTGGGCCACCGCCGGCCAGTCGCGGGACTTCGTGGTCGGGCTCTACCACCGGGCCTGGGCACACGCGGACGCGACGCTCGCGGCGCTGCCCCTGGACACCGTCGGCAGGGTGCCGTGGTGGCCGAGCGACCGGGCCGAGGTGACGCTGCACCACGCCGTCACCCGCGTCGTCGCCGACACCCAGCGGCACGCCGGGCACGCCGACATCCTGCGCGAACTCCTCGACGGGTCCGTCGGGTTGAACGAGGGCAAGGACAACATTCCGCCGGGCGACGCCCGTTGGTGGGAGGAGTACCGCGAACGCCTGGAGCGCACGGCCCGGGAGGCCGAAGAGCGGTCGTCGGCGCAGCGCTCGCCGTGAGGGTGCCGCATGCGCGGCGGAGCGATTGTCAGCCCCCTCCCCTACGGTCGACAGCGTGACCGACACCGCCGACCCCGCGCGCTCCACCCGCCAGGCCCACCGGGCCCACCCGGCCCACCCGGCCGGGCCCGGTCGCGGGCCTGGGCTGCGGTCCTCGCAAGGTCATGGCGCACCTCGCCGGGCTCGGGCTGCCCGTGCTCCTACTCGACCTGTCGTGCAGCAGTCCAGTCCGCCGGAAAGCCGGGCCACCGATCCGCAATTGGCCTTGGTTCCGCCCCGCTCCGCGCCCGTACCGTCGGGCCCATGCGGATCCGAATCGTCGACGCCTTCACCGACCGACCCTTCGCCGGGAACCCCGCCGGCGTACTCCTCCTCGACGCCTTCCCCTCCGACGCCTGGCTGCAGAACGTCGCGATGGAGGTCAACCACGCCGAGACCGCCTTCGCCCACCCGCTCCCCGTCGGCGGCGAGGCCGACTGGGCGCTGCGCTGGTTCACCCCGGCCACCGAGGTCGACATGTGCGGCCACGCCACCCTGGCGACCGCACACGTCCTGCACACCACCGGCGCCGCCACCGGGCCCGTGCGCTTCGCCACCCGCTCCGGCGTGCTCACCGCCACCGCCCACGACGACGGCGCGATCACCCTCGACTTCCCCACCGCGCACCTCACCGAGATCACCGTCGACCACGCCATCGCCAAGGCGCTCGGCGCGCAGCCCGTCGCGGCCGTCGACACCGGGCGGGCCGTCGGCGACCTGCTGGTCGAGCTGGCCGACGAACAGGCGGTGCACGCCCTCGACCCCGACCACAAGGCGCTCGTCGCCCACTCGGAGCGCGGCATCATCGCCACCGCCCGCGCCGACGACCCCGCCCGCGGGTACGACTTCGTGTCGCGCTGCTTCTTCCCGCGCGTCGGCATCGACGAGGACCCGGTGACCGGCAGCGCCCACACCGCCCTCGCCCCGTACTGGTCCCGGCGCCTGGGCCGGGACGAGCTCACCGGACTGCAGGCCTCCCGGCGCTCCGGACGCGTACGCACCGCGCTGCTCGGCGACCGCACCCTGATCACCGGCCGGGCGGTCACCGTGATCGAGGGCGAACTGCACGCCTGACGCGGCGCGTCGGGGTGGCCCCGCGTCACGCCGTGGGCAGCCACCCCACCTTGCCCGCGAGCAGCGCGTACCCCACGAACGCCCCCACGTCGAGCAGCGTGTGCGCCACCACCAGCGGCCCGACCCTGCCCCAGCGGCGGTACAGGTACACGAAGACCACACCCATCACCATGTTGCCGATGAAGCCACCGATGCCCTGATAGAGGTGGTACGAGCCGCGCAGCACCGAACTCGCCGCCATCGACGCCCCCGGCGACCAGCCCAACTGGTCGAGTCTGCGCAGCAGATAGCCGACGACGATGACCTCTTCCACGATCGAGTTCTGCGCGGCGGACAGGATCAGGACCGGGAACTTCCACCACACCTCCGGCAGCCCCTCCGGCACCACCGTCAGGTTGAACCCGAGCGCCCGCGTCGCCAGATAGAACGCGATGCCCGTGCTGCCGATCCCTGCCGCGATCACCGCCCCGCGCCCCAGATCCGGCAGCGGTCGCCGCCGGTCGAAGCCGAGCGCGCGCATCCCCGCGCCCTCGCGTACGAGCAGGTGCGCGACAAGCGCCACCGGCACCAGGGCCGTCGCGATGCCGAACAGCTGCCAGGCGAGATCGAGCCACGGGCGGCCGGGTGCGGCCGAGGCGTTGAGCGTGGCCGCCTGGTCCTTCAAGCCGCCCGGTCTTGTGGCCGAGCCGACAAAGCTGATCAGCGCGGACACCGCGCTCGCGCCGAGTGACAGCGCGAGGACGAGCAGCGTCTCGTCCCGGAAGATCCGTCTTGTCGGACGTTCCCGGCGAAAAGAACCGGCCAACGGCCCTGCCTCCGACTGCACTCCTGCCTCCATCTGTTCAATCGCGGCGCATCCCCCTCCTCACCCGCTAAGGTCTCGAAAGCAGGTACGAAGATCGTGCGCGACAGCCGAGGGGGAGCGTACGTCGACGCGAGGCCCCGCCGCCTCGTTCCGATGGCCCCGCCGCGCACCTGAGGAGGGGCACCACCGCCATGGGACGTCAGCAAACGCCCGAGCCCGCCGGGCCCGACACGTACGCGACGGACATGGCGCGATCGCGTCGCCGCTCCCGCCGCCGCACCGTGGCCATCGCGACGGTCCTGGTGCTCGGCGTGGCGACGGGCGCCGGTGTCGCCGCGCGGGGCGGCCTGCTCACGTTCGCGGGCTCCTGCGAGGACGACGCGGTCCGGGTCGACATCCTGGCCTCGCCCGATATCGCCCCGGTCCTGGACGAGGCCGCCGACCGCGCCCGCGACCGGGACGTGACGTCCGACGGCCGCTGTCTCGACGTACGCGTGCAGGCCAAGGAGTCGCACAAGGTCGCCGGGTCCCTGCAGGACGACGGGAGCCCGGAGTTCGAGGTGTGGGTGCCGGACTCCGAGCTGTGGGTGGACCGCGCGGCCCTCGGCGCCAACGAGACGGCCCTGACCCCGGCGGGGAACATCGCGTCGACGCCCGTGACCATGGGCATGGTGCCCTCGGCCGCGCAGTCCGTCGGCTGGCCGGAGAAGCGGTACACCTGGGCCGAGCTGACCGCGCTCGCCACCGAGGACGACGAGCTCCGCCTCGGGGCCGCCGACCCGGCGCGCAGCGCCGGCGGACTGCTCGCCCTGACGAAGATCGGCGCGTCCGCGGCGAAGGCCGACGGCCCGCAGAGCGACACCCAGGTCGCCGCCACCGCGAAGCTCCTCGCCCAGCGCGTGTCGGACACCGACAGCCGCGCCCTGGAGACGCTCGCCCGGGACGACTCCGACGCCGAGCAGGCCAACCCCCGGCGCAACCAGGCGCTGATCGTCTCGGAGCAGGCCGCGTTCACCCACAACCAGGAGGCGGCCGCGGACGGACAGTTGCAGCTGTTCTACCCCGAGGACGGCACGCCGCAGCTGGACTACCCGTACACCCTGGTCGACGAATCGCACATGAGCACCGACGAGAGCCGGGCGGCGCTGCGCTTCATGGCGCTGCTCGGCGAGCGGGACAGCCTGGGCCTGCTGGAGAAGCACGGATTCCGCTCCGGTGCCCGGGAACCGTCCGAGGAGCTGGTGACGGCGGCGGGCGGCAGCGAGCCCCAGCCCTACGCCACGGCGACGGCCGAGCCGCCGGAGCCCAAGGAGGTCCGGGCCACGCTCGGCATGTGGACCATCACGGTGCAGAGCGCCCGCCTCACCACGGTCGTCGACGTCTCCAACTCCATGGGCGAGATCGTGCCCAACCGCGGTCGGTCCCGCCTGGAGGTCACCAAGGCGTCCCTGGTGCGCGCGCTCTCGCAGTTCACCTCCGAGGACGAGATCGGCGTCTGGGAGTTCGCCACCTATCTCGACGGCATGCGCGACTACCGCAAGCTGGTCGACACCCGCCGCCTCGGCGAGCACACCGGCGACGGCACCACCCAGCGCGAGCGCCTCATCGCCGCGTACGGCGCCCTGCGCCCCAAGCCGGGCTACACCGGCCTGTACGACACCACCCTCGCCGCGTACAAGGACGCGCAGAAGTCGTACGTGAAGGGCAAGTTCAACGCCCTGGTGATCCTCACCGACGGCGCCAACCAGGACCCCGGGTCGATCAGCCGCCGCGCCCTGGTCGACCAGTTGGAGCGGCTGGCCGACCCGAGGCGGCCCGTGCCGCTGATCGCGATCGCCGTCGGCCCGGACGCCGACAAGAAGGAGGTCAAGGAGATCGCGGCGGCGACGGGCGGCACCGGCTACCAGATCGACGACCCGGCCCAGATGCAGGACGTCATCCTGAAGGCGATCATCGCGGCGGGCGGCAACTCGGGCAGCTGACGCCGTCGGCAAGGCGGGTCAGGTGGCCGGCCAGGCCGAGCGCGCCGGCCTGTTCGGGCAGCACGACCGCATGACGGCGTCACGGCGTCGCGGCGTCGCGCGTCGGCCGCGTCGGCCGCGTCACGGCGTCACGGCGTCACGGCGTCACGGCGTCACGGCGTCACGGCGTCAACCGCAGCACGGGGTCACGGAGTCGCCGCCGCCGGCCCCGGCAACAGCCCCACCGGCCAGGTGTGCACCGGCTCCCCCCGGTGCATCAGCTCGCCGTACCGGCGCGTGGTCGCCGCGAGCGCCTCCCCGCGCGCCAATCCGCCCCGTACCGCCCGGTGAAAGGTCGCCGCCTGCCAGGACGCCCCGTTCATGCGCCGTCGGCACCGCCCCTCGATCACCCCGAGATACAAGTCCCGGTCCCCCGGCTCCACCCCCCAGGCGTCAAGCCCTGCCGCGGCCAACGGCAGCAGCTCGTCCCGTACGAGATCGACCGCGGGCAGCATCTGCGTACCGCCGAACCGCCCGGGGCGGGGCCACTCCAGCTCCGCCTCGATGCCGTACCGGCAGGCCGCGTCGAAGTTCCGCTCGGCCGACGCGAACGGCAGCCTGGACCACACCGGGCGCGCGTCCTCGGCGAGGGCCCGCACGATGCCGTAGTAGAACGCGGCGTTCGCGATCACGTCCGCGACGGTCGGCCCGGCGGGCAGCACCCGGTTCTCCACCCGCAGATGCGGTACGCCGTCCACGACCCCGTACACCGGACGGTTCCAGCGGTAGACCGTGCCGTTGTGCAGCGCCAGCTCGGCGAGGCCCGGCACCCCGCCGTCGTCGAGCACCCGCAGCGCGTCCTCCTCGTCGCAGATCGGCAGCAGCGGCGGAAAATAGCGCAGGTTCTCCTCGAAGAGGTCGTACGCCGAAGAGATCCACCGCTCCCCGAACCAGGTGCGCGGGCGCACCCCCTGAGCCTGCAGCTCGGGCGGCCGCGTGTCCGTGGACTGCAGAAACAGCGGCGGCCGCGACTCGCGCCACAGCTCGTGCCCGAACAGGAACGGCGCGTTCGCCCCCAGGGCGATCTGTACGGCGGCCACCGCCTGCGCGGCGTTCCAGACGTCCGCGAACCGGCCCGGGGTCACCTGCAGATGCAGCTGCACGGACGTGCACGCCGACTCCGGGGCGATCGACGTGGACGTGCACACAAGCCGCTCCACGCCCTCGATGTCCAGGCTGAAATGCTCGCCGCGGGCCGCGACCATCTGGTCGTTGAGCAGCTTGTAACGCTCCACCGCGGAAAGGTTCGCGGTCACCAGATGTTCCTCGCCGAGCGTCGGCAGGATACCGATCATGACTATCCCGGCGGCGACCTCGTTGGCTTTTCGCTGGGCGTACCCGAGCCCCGTGCGCAACTCCTCGGCGAGCTGGTCGAAAACGCGGCCGCCGAGCCGGTGCGGGGCAATATTGACTTCCAGGTTGAACATGCCGAGTTCCGTCTGGAAATCGCCACTCGCGATCCGTTCGAGCACTTCCGCATTCAGCATCCTCGGCAGCCCGTCGGGCCCCGCGAGATTCAGCTCTATCTCCATCCCCATGAGATTCTGCGGCCGCTCGAAACGCTCCTCCTCCAGGAGTCTCCGCAGTGCCGCGAGACACTGCTGCACCTTCCTGCGGTACCGCTGCCTGTCGGCCAGGTCGAACGCACCGGCCGCGACCTTCTCCCCCATCGAAGCGTCCCTCCTCGATTGGGCAGCCCACCGCATGCCGCTGCGCCACGGAGGAGGATGCCCAGGCAATGTGATCGATAACGCCCCGCACATGCCCATCGGCCACTAGGCTCAACCCTGTTGCCGTACGGCACATTCAAGAGGCAAGAGACAAAGCGCAGTTGCACGCCGTACATGCCTGGTGAAAATCTCCGACGACATCAGGCCGACCCCTCGCGGAACAGATCCCGAGGTCATGGAGACGGTCCTCGCAAAACCCCTGGAC
Source organism: Streptomyces solicavernae (assembly GCF_029968095.1). GTDB lineage: Bacteria > Actinomycetota > Actinomycetes > Streptomycetales > Streptomycetaceae > Streptomyces > Streptomyces solicavernae. The sequence goes on from NZ_JASCIR010000014.1 coordinate 147,328, forward strand.
GAACGCGGAATTGGGCCGACCGAATAGCGACTTGCGGGCCCTTGCGGATACGGCTAGATGAAACAAAGTCTGAACATACGTCGTATAAACTCCGCGAACGAGGCAGAGAGCCGGCGCTCCCGGGACGTCCGTCCCCCGCCCCCTCTCGCTCCCAGAGCCGACAGCGCCGTCCCGCTCTGCCCGGTGCGCCCGCCGCCACCTGCGCACCCAAGCCTGTCGAACGAGAGGCGACCCACCATGCCGCTGCACCCCCGCACCGCCCCAGCGCCCGCCCTGCGCAGCGTCCTCGCCGCACTCGGTTCCCCCACGGCCGTGCGCGAGGCGCGCACCCCTGCCCTGCGCGCCGCCACAGGTCCCGTACGCCCCGAACTCCCGCTGCCCGTCCATGTGCTGGACCGGATCAGCCCCCTCGGCGGCCCGGCCCGCACCCGGTTGACGGGATGGCGTTTCCTGCTCCACGCCGGTGCACAGGCCGTGGCCGCGGCCGACACCAGGCTCACCCCGGACGGCTGGACGTTCTCGCACTTCTTCGAGGGCCCGTACGCCACCGCCACCGAACGCGCCCTGCGCCAGGCCGAGGCCCTGCCGGCGCCGTACCAGCCGCGGCTCCTGTCCGTGCCCGAGCTGTACATGCTCACGCTCTGGCTGCACGGCGACCTGGCCGCCGACCCGGGCGAGGGCACGCCCCGGCCTACGGACCTCCTCGTGCCCCTCGCGCCCGCCCCGCCCGGCATCGCCGCGCACCGGCCGCACCGCGTGGCGGATCTGCTGCCGGTCCTCACCCACCGGATCACGCCCGCGCCGCCGCCCCTGCTCGGCTCACCCGCCTGACCGGCCCAACCGGACTAGCCCCATTCGACCACCCCGAACCACCCGAACAGACAACGGAGTTGGCTGAACCAGCCGCACGGGTGACGCGTCCTGCTCCGGTGTGGAGCGCTGTCGTCAAATGCCTGCGGAATCACGTCTGCAGGGCAACACTTGGATCCGACCGACACACAAACGGGGGGCGGAATGAACGCCGCATCGAGTCGCAGGACACAGATCCCAGCCACGACACACTCAGCCACGACACACCGAAAGAACACACCCATGTGCCAGCACCAGCCACCCTGCCCCACAGCCGACTCCGCCGACCGGGAGGCCGCCCTGCTCGTGGCGCACCACCCGGAGCAGGGCTGGAGCCTGCTGTGCAACGGAGTCCTGCTCTTCGAGGACACCGGTGAGCTGCTGCCCAACGGCCAGATCATCGCCCCGCACCGCCCACTCGGCACCGACGGCGTGGTCCGCGCCGCGTAGGCACATCGCACACAACGGGCCGGCCCGGAGATCACTCTCCGAACCGGCCCATTTTTGCGCTCAGTTACCCGTACTCACGGGGTTACCTGTGCTCACGGGGTCACCCGTGCCTACGGGCCTCTCAGCCCTCGTACGCGTCGATCGGCGGGCAGGAGCAGACCAGGTTGCGGTCGCCGAAGGCCTGGTCGATGCGGCGCACCGGCGGCCAGTACTTGTCGGACGCCTCGACACCGGCCGGGAACGCGGCCTCCTCGCGGCTGTACGCGTGCTCCCACTCGCCCGCGAGCACGGCGGCCGTGTGCGGGGCGTTGCGCAGCGGGTTGTCCTCCGCGGGCCACTCGCCCGAGCCGACCTTGTCGATCTCCGCGCGGATGGCGATCATCGCCTCGCAGAACCGGTCGAGCTCGGCAAGGTCCTCGCTCTCGGTCGGCTCGATCATCAGCGTGCCGGCGACCGGGAACGACATGGTCGGCGCGTGGAAGCCGTAGTCGATGAGGCGCTTGGCGACGTCGTCGATCGTGACGCCCGTGGCCTTGCTGAGCGGCCGGATGTCGATGATGCACTCGTGCGCGACGAGGTTGCCGGGACCGGTGTAGAGCACCGGGAAGTGCGGCTCCAGGCGCTTGGCGATGTAGTTCGCACCGAGCACCGCGACCTGCGTGGCGCGCTTCAGGCCCTCGCCGCCCATCAGCCGGACGTACGACCAGGAGATCGGCAGGATGCCGGCCGAGCCGAACGGCGCCGCCGAGATCGGGCCGACCCCGGTCTCCGGGCCCGCGGCGGGCTGCAGCGGGTGGTTCGGCAGGTACGGGGCCAGGTGCGCGCGCACGCCGACCGGGCCGACGCCCGGACCGCCGCCGCCGTGCGGGATGCAGAACGTCTTGTGCAGGTTCAGGTGCGAGACGTCGCCGCCGAACCGGCCCGGCTTGGCAAGCCCCACCAGGGCGTTGAGGTTCGCGCCGTCCACGTACACCTGGCCGCCGGCGTCGTGCACCTGCGCGCAGATGTCGGCGACGTGCTCCTCGAAGACACCGTGCGTCGAGGGGTACGTGATCATCAGCACGGCGAGTTCGTCGCGGTGCTTCTCGATCTTGGCGCGCAGGTCCTCGACGTCGATCTCACCGTCGTCGGCGGTCTTCACGACGACGACCTTCATGCCGGCCATCACGGCGCTCGCGGCGTTCGTGCCGTGCGCGGAGGACGGGATGAGGCAGATGGTGCGCTGCTCGTCACCGTTGGCGCGGTGGTACCCGCGCACCGCGAGCAGACCGGCCAGCTCGCCCTGGGAACCGGCGTTGGGCTGCAGCGACACCTTGTCGTAGCCGGTGACCTCCGCCAGCCGCTCCTCCAGCTCGCGGATCAGCGTCAGGTAGCCCTGCGCCTGCTCGGCGGGCACGAAGGGGTGCAGCGCGCCGAACTCGGGCCAGGTGACGGACTCCATCTCGGTCGTCGCGTTCAGCTTCATCGTGCAGGAGCCGAGCGGGATCATGCCGCGGTCGAGCGCGTAGTCCCGGTCGGAGAGCCGGCGCAGGTAGCGCAGCATCGCCGTCTCGGAGCGGTACTGGTGGAACACCGGGTGCGTGAGGTACGCGTCGGTACGGAGCAGGTCCTCGGGCAGCGTGTCCGCGACGGCCGAGTCAAGCGCCTCGGTCTCCGCCTCGACGCCGAACGCGGCCCACACGGCGGCCAGTTGGGCGCGCGTGGTGGTCTCGTCGCAGGCGAGGGAGACCTGGTCGGCGTCCACGAGGCGCAGGTTGACGCCCCGCTCGCGCGCGGCGCTCACGACGTCCGCGGCGCGGCCGGGCACACGCACGGTGAGGGTGTCGAAGTAGGCGCCGTGCACGACCTCGACGCCGCCGGCCTTCAGGCCCTCGGCGAGGATCGTGGCGTAGCGGTGGGTGCGCAGGGCGATGTCCTTCAGGCCCTGCGGACCGTGGTACACGGCGTACATCCCCGCCATGACGGCGAGCAGCACCTGCGCGGTGCAGATGTTGCTGGTCGCCTTCTCGCGGCGGATGTGCTGCTCACGGGTCTGCAGCGCCAGGCGGTACGCCTTGTTGCCGTCGGCGTCGACGGAGACGCCGACGAGCCGGCCGGGCAGGCTGCGCGCGAACTTCTCGCGCACCGCCATGTAGCCGGCGTGCGGCCCGCCGAAGCCCATCGGCACGCCGAAGCGCTGCGTCGTACCGACCGCGATGTCCGCGCCCAGCTCGCCGGGCGAGGTCAGCAGCGTCAGCGCGAGCAGGTCGGCGGCGACGGTCACGATCGCCCCGAGCTCGTGCGCCTGCTCGATCACCGGCTTCAGGTCGCGTACGGCACCGGAGGCGCCCGGGTACTGCAGCAGCACGCCGAAGACCCCGCGCTCGGCCACCTCGGCCGGGATGCCCTCGCTCAGGTCGGCGACGACGATCTCGACGCCGGTCGGCTCGGCCCGCGTCTCGATCACGGCGACGGTCTGCGGCAGCGCGTCCGCGTCGATCAGGAAGACGCCGTCCTTGACCTTGCCGACCCGGCGCGACATCGCCATGGCCTCGGCCGCCGCGGTGCCCTCGTCGAGCAGCGAGGCGCCGGAGGTGGGCAGCCCGGTCAGGTCGGCCACGGTGGTCTGGAAGTTCAGCAGCGCCTCAAGCCGACCCTGCGAGATCTCCGGCTGGTACGGGGTGTACGCCGTGTACCAGGCGGGGTTCTCCATGACGTTGCGCAGGATCACCGGCGGCGTGAACGTGCCGTAGTAGCCGAGGCCGATCATCGGGGCCAGGACCGCGTTGCGGTCGGCGAAGGACCGCAGCTCGGCGAGGACCTCGGCCTCGGTGCGCTCACCGGGGAGCTGCAGCGCCTCGGCGCTCTTGATCACGTCCGGGACGGCGGCGGCGGTCAGCTCGTCGAGCGAGCCGTATCCGACCTGGGCGAGCATCTTGGCGCGGGCTTCGGCGTCGGGGCCGATGTGGCGCTGCTCGAAGGGAATGCCGCGCTCCAGCTGGGAGAGCGGAATGCGAGGGGCGTTCATGTGCGGAGGCCTCCTGGTCGATTGCGACCTACGAGGGGCACCACGGCGCGGGTACCCGGACGGCCTCCCCCTCTGTCATCTCAACCTGAGAGCTTCACCGGACCGCCCGCTCGCTGCGACCCGGCTTTCACCGTCGGTGAGAGCGGAAGCCGTCGACACCCGCTCTGCTTTCCAGAGTGACCTCGTCCGTGCGGTACAGGTGCCTGAGAGATTCCGGGGAGGATTTGCTCCTTCGGCGCCTCCGGTCGGCGTCTTCGTCGACCGGAGAGCTCTCCCGCACGGGGTCAGCAGCCGTGGCCAGCCTACCAGCGCAGACATCCGGCCAGTCGGGGAGAGCCGGAGCTCCCCTGGTTCGAGTGGCCTTCGCCGGAAAACTGCTCTTTCGTAGTGATGACGGATGTTTTCGCAGTGCTGACGGATGAGTCGCGACCTTCTGGAGGGACCGTGCAGACCGATATGGATCCGCGGAGTCTGATCGGCCGGAAGGCGTTCGACCGCAACGGCTCCAAGCTGGGCACGGTGGACGAGGTGTACCTCGACGACGCCACCGGCACCCCCGAGTGGGCGGCGATACGGACCGGCCTGTTCAGCCGGGACGCCTTCGTGCCCCTCGAACCGAGCGAGTTCAAGGAGGGCACCCTGCGCGTCCCCTTCGAGCGCTCACTCATCAAGGACGCGCCCGACTTCGGGGTCGGCCGCCACCTCTCCCCCGAGCAGGAACTGCAGCTCTACCACCACTACGGAATCGACGTCGCGGCCCCCATGGAATCCCCGCCTCCGGACCGCGACTTCGGCCGGATCGCGGGCGCCGACGAACCGGACTCGCCTGCCTGAGCCCCGTACGACGACTCCGCCTCCAGCTCGGCGGCCCCTGCCACAAGAGGCAGCGGCTCCCCGGGCTCCAGCTGCGGATCGTCGCTCCGGAACGTCCGTACCCGCCCCGGCGGGGACCATGGCGTCTCGAACCGCACCGTGACCCGCCCGAGCCCACTGCCCTGGACCCAGCCGGGCCCGAACTCCGTGTGCCGCACATCGTGCCCGGCCAGCCAGCGCCGCTCAGCCGGGGCGTCGACGGCCGCCTCCTGCGCCGGTACGGCCTCCTCGGCCTCCTGCGCCGCAGCCCCGGGCACGGGCGCCTCCAGGCCCCGCTCCAGCCTCTCCTTGTCCTCCCTGGCCTGAGCGACCAGCGCTGCCTCTGCTGCCTGCGTTGCCTCTGCCTCCGCGGCTTGTGCCGCCTGGGCCGCCTCGGCCGCCGCCTGGGCCGCCTCGGCCGCCGCCTGCGCGAACAGATCCTCCTGCGTGAAGTCCGCAAGCCCCGACACCCCCACCCCGAGCAACCGCACCCCGCCCGTCGTGTCCACGGCGTCAAGCAGCCGCGCCGCCGCCTCCCGTACGACACCGGGATCGTCCGTGGGCCCGCGCAGCGTCTCGGACCGGGTCAGCGTCGAGAAGTCGTACCGCCTGACCTTCAGAACCACCGTCCGCCCCGAGTGCCCTGCCGCCCGCAGCCGCTGCACGCACCGCTCCGCGAGCCGGTCCACCTCAAGGCGGACCCGGACGCGGTCGTGAATGTCGACGTCGAAGGTGTCCTCCACCGACACCGACTTCGTGTCCCGCTCGGCCACCACGGGCCGGTCGTCACGCGCCAGCGCCATCTCGTACAGATGCACGCCGTGCGCCTTGCCGAGCAGCCGCACCAACTCGTCCTGCCCCGCCTCGGCGATCTCGGCGACCGTGGTGATCCCGGCCCGCCGCAGGTGGTCCCCGGTCACCGGGCCGACCCCGGGCAGCGTGCGCACCGGCATCGGCCCGATCAGCTCCCGCTCCGTGCCCGGCACGATCAGCCGCAGCCCGTCCGGTTTGGCCTCCTCCGACGCGATCTTCGCGAGCATCTTGGACGCCGCGAGCCCCACCGACCCCGTCAGCCCCGTCACCGCCCGTATGTCCGTCCGCAGCCGCTCCCCCACGGCCCGCGCGGAGACCGCGTCCGAAGCGACGCCACCGGCCTCCAGATCCACGAACGCCTCGTCCAGGCTGAGCGGCTCCACCAACGGTGAGAGCCCCCTGAGCAGCTCCATGACCTGCTCGCTCACGTCCCGGTAGAGCCCGAACCGCGGCACCAGATACGCGGCGTTCGGCGCGAGCCTGCGCGCCTGCCCCATCGGCATCGCCGAGTGCACCCCGAACCGCCGCGCCTCGTACGACGCGGTGGCCACCACACCGCGCGGCCCGAGCCCGCCGACGATCACGGCCTTTCCGCGCAGGCTGGGCTTGGCTGCCTGCTCCGCCGATGCGTAGAAGGCATCCATGTCGAGATGCAGAATCGTGGGCGCCGCTCTCACATGACCGATGCTGCCCTATGCCACTGACAATGCGGCCCGCGCCCGGCGCACCGCCGGCGCCGGAGCGCCCTCAACCAGCGCGATTACGGCGCCGCGCCAGCTCGTCCGTCGGGTTGGGCCCGATCAGCGTCTCGCCGGTGTCGATGCGCTCCCCGTGCAGCTGCGACAGCGCCGCCTCCACGTCCCGCCACACCACGCCCACGGCGATCCCGAAGACCCCCTGGCCGCCCTGCAGCAGATCCACCACCTCGTCGGGCGAGGTGCACTCGTAGACCGTCGCACCGTCGCTCATCAGCGTCATCCGCTCCAGATCCGCGAACCCGCGGTCCCGCAGGTGCTGGACCGTCGTCCGGATGTTCTGCAGCGAGACACCGGTGTCCAGGAAACGCTTCACGATCTTGAGGAGGACCACGTCACGGAAGCTGTAGAGCCGCTGCGTCCCCGACCCGTAAGCGGGCCGCACACTGGGCTCCACCAGGCCCGTACGCGCCCAGTAGTCCAGCTGTCGATAGGTGATGCCGGCGGCCGCGCAAGCCGTCGGCCCGCGATACCCCACGGTTTCCGGCGCCGCGTCCACCCCACTCAGCGCGGGCCGCTGAGGCCCCTGCCCGACTGCCCTGCCGTGGAGCGGATACGGCCCGCTCTCTCCCGGAATCCGTCCGGAAGCTCCCCCAGCCGTACCGTCGCCGCTGCTTCTCACGCCGACCTCCGTCCTTGACCTGCCGTCTCGACGGTAGGCAGTACCCATGGGTGCGTCAACGAACGCCACACTCCCCTTGCCGAGTGATAATCACCCTGAGAGTGGTTTCCGGTACGTGGACACCGGGAAAGGCTGGCCGAATGGTCTGACAGGTCCGCCTGAGCGGCGCTTCACTGGCTGTTGGTGCCGAAGTCTTCCGGCGAGATCTGGTCGAGGAACTCGCGGAACTTCTCCACCTCGTCCTCCTGCTCGTCCGGAATCGCGATCCCCGCGTCATCGAGCACACCGTCACTGCCGTAGATCGGCGTGCCGGTGCGCAGCGCGAGCGCTATGGCGTCGGACGGACGGGCGGAGACCTCGACTCCGCTGGCGAACACCAGATCCGCGTAGAAGACGCCTTCCCGCAGGTCCGTGATGCGCACTTCCGTGAGCTCCTGCCCCACGGCCTCCAGCACGTCCTTGAACAGGTCGTGCGTCAGCGGCCTGGCAGGCGCCATCCCCTGCTGTGCGAAGGCGATCGCGGTCGCCTCCCCTGGACCGATCCAGATGGGGAGGTACCGATCGCCTCCCACTTCACGCAGGAGCACGATCGGTTGGTTGGAGGGCATTTCGACCCGGACACCGACGACGTCGAGCTCATTCACACAGCAACCCTAGGACCTGCCAGGCAGGTTTGGGTAGTCGGGGGCCTCCCGGTCAGTGCAGCCGCACCCGCAACGCGGTCTGCACGAGCGCCGAATGCAGCCGCACGGTCAGGCCCGCCAGTTCTTTCGTACGCGCTTCCGCATGCGCTCTGGTCTGCGGATTACGGTGCCGGCGCAGCGGCGCGACGACCTGCTCCACCAGCCCCGCCTCACGTTCGGCGGAGGCTCGCATCGCCCGCAGATGCCTCGGCTCGATCCCGAAATCCCCGAGCTGCGCGATCAGCCGCGCCACCTGGACGGCCTCGATGTCGTACCCGCCGTCCGCCGCCGGCGTGATCAGGCCGTACGACTCCCACTCGTCGAGCTGTTCGGCGCCGACCTCCGCCGCGGCCAGGAACTCCGCACGCCCGACCAGGGCCGCGGCGCGCACCACGACCTCCGGCAGCTCGTCGGCCACCGGGTCCCCGGGACCCCGCTGCGGCCCCACGGACGGCAGCCGTACGTCCTCGCCGCACTCGGCGGCGTCCAGGTGCTCCTTGATGACCCGCAGCGGCAGATAGTGGTCGCGCTGCATGCGCAGCACCCGAGCCAGCCGCTCGACGTCCTCAGGGCTGAACTTCCGGTACCCGGACGGTGTGCGCTGCGGCTCGACGAGCCCCTCGGACTCCAGGAACCGGATCTTGGAGATGGTGACCTCGGGGAACTCGTCGCGCAGCTGGTTGAGCACCGAACCGATGCTCACCAGGCGACCGCCCGCGGTGGCGGTGCCGGAATCGGCACCGCCCCTCGGTGATTGACGCATGGACCTTCCCTGGAGTGCTCCCCCGGGCGGAGCCAGGGGGAGGGTCAGATGCTCCGCTGGCTCCCGTAGAACACCAGGCGGTACTTACCGATCTGCACCTCGTCACCGTTGGACAGCAGGACCGAGTCGATCCGCTCCCGGTTGACGTACGTGCCGTTGAGGCTGCCCACGTCGGCGACGGTGAAGCTGCCGTCGGCGGCGCGGCGGAACTCGACATGGCTGCGCGACACCGTCACGTCGTCCAGAAAGATGTCGCTCTGCGGGTGGCGGCCGGCCGTTGTCAGATCGCCGTCGAGGAGGAAGCGGCTGCCCGAGTTCGGACCGCGGCGCACCACCAGGAGGGCCGAGCCGAGCGGCAGCGCGTCCACGGCGGCCTGGGCCTCCGGGGACAGCGCGGGCGACTGCGTCTGCCCCGTAGCCTCCGCGTCGTACGCCTCGATGCCGGAGATCGAGATCGTCGACGTCGTCTCCGAGGGGCGCTCCGCGGCCGCGCCCGCGCGCAGCGGGGAACCGCAGTGGGAGCAGAACCTGCTGGCCTCGGCGTTCCGATGCCCGCACCTGGTACAAACCGGCAAGGCCGACATGGACGGATCCTCCTGCCGCGCGGCGTCCGATGCGTACGGGCCGGACGCGAACTCTCCACCCGTACTTGAGGTTGACGGTTCCCCGAAACCTATGCGGCCGGACGCCGCAGGGTCAACAGAAGACGCGCCCCGGCCGTCCGAAAGGTCACCGGCGCCGCCGGCCACCTCATCGCGGAACAACGGCCGCTCGGCGCCCTGCGCCTCGGCCTGGTGCGGCGCGCGGTGCCGAGCGGTGGCGTCGCCACCGTCCTCCCGGCCGCTCTTGCCGAACAACTTCGCAAACAACTTCACGGGCGATTCCCCTTGACCGAAACAGACCCGCCCGTGGGGCAGGACGAACCCTGAATGCTCACACCTGCGTACATCGGGAAGACGGACGCACTCATACTCACAACGTCCGTATCCACCCGACAGTTTCCACCACGCACCAAACTTCCGGTGCGTCGACCCCCCGTTACTCCTTGTCCCTGCACAACTGCCCTCATGTACCCCCGCCTCCTCAGGAGGACGACCGAGCGTAGTCAGGACGATTCGCCCGTCGCAAGGCATCAACGACGATCTTCTCGACCTGCGCCACGGCGACCGTGGCCTGCTCCTTCTCCAGCGACTGCACCACGCCGCCAGGGATGTTGAGCGCGGGCGCCAGGTCCTGCGGCTTGCCGATGACCTTGAAGCGGTACGGCGACTTCACCTTCCGGCCGTCCACCTGCACTCCCCCCGACGTGTCTTCGAGATAGGTGTTGGCCACCACCCGTACGTCGTTGATCTGGATCGCCTCCGCACCGGCCGCGCGCAGCTCCTGGATCGCGTCGAGCAGCATGTCCGCCTCGACGGCACCGCGCGTGTCGGTCACGGTCAGGGTGATGCCAGGTCCCTGCGCCGCCACCGTGCCCGCGAGCACGCCCAGTTGCCGCTCCTTCTCGATCGTCTGCTTACGCGCCTCCTCGGCCTGGTCCGAGCTGTTCTCCAACTCGGTCCGCTGGTCGTCGAGACGCTGCTTCTCGTCCTCTAGACGCTGAGTACGGTCGTCGAGTTCATCGAGAATGCGGACGAGATCTTCCTGTCGCGCGCCGCGCAGTGCACTGCTCTCGCTGGTGGAGCGGACCTGGATCGCCAGCCCGAGCCCGAGCACGAACAGCAGCAGCGCCACGATGAGTTGGGCCCGCGACACCTTCGGCGGCCACAGGCTCCGCGCCAGGCGCTGGCGACCGCTCAGCTCGCCGTCCCCGCCGCGCTGCTCCGTAGCGCCCGCGTCGCCGAGTGCAGCCTCGCTCTCCTCGGCCCGCGGCTCCGCGCTCTCGTCGGCGCCCTTCTCCGTACGAGAGGTGCTGGAGTCCTTCTCCGTACGAGCCGTACCGGAGCCCTTCTCCGTACCAGCCGTACCGGAGCCCTTCTCCGTACCAGCCGTACCGGAGCCCTTCTCCGTACGAGAAGCGCCGGACGTCTGCGCCTCGTCCTCGGCGGTCTCTCCGGACTGCTCCGGCTTCCTCGGCTCCTCGGGGGGCAATGCGCTCCTCATCGGCCTCACGCCCGGAACACGTGCCGCCGGATCGCGGCAGCGTTGGAGAAGATCCGGATGCCGAGCACGACCACGACACCCGTCGACAGCTGCGCGCCCACGCCCAACTTGTCGCCAAGGAACACGATCAGCGCGGCCACGACCACGTTGGAGAGGAAGGAGACGACGAACACCTTGTCGTCGAAGATCCCGTCGAGCATCGCGCGCAGGCCGCCGAAGACCGCGTCGAGTGCCGCCACGACAGCGATCGGAAGATACGGCTCGACCACCGCGGGAACCTCTGGCCGGACCAAAAGTCCGGCCACGACTCCCACGACGAGGCCCAGTACGGCGATCACGATGTGCCCTTTCCTGCTAGCGGCTCGGCATTGCGCACGATCAGGCTCGGCGCGGCGGGCAGCCGCACTTCGTCCTCCACGTAGATGCGCGCCCTGATGTTGAAGTTCTCCTGCAGCGCGTGCAGATACTGGCCGTCGACGCTGGCCTGGAAGTCGGTGCTCAGCTTCTGCCCGTTCCCCACGGCGAGCACCGTGTACGGGGGCACCAGCGGCTTGTTGTCCACCAGTATGGCCTCGCCCGCCGCACGGATCGCCGAGAGCGAGGTCAGCCGCTGCCCGTTGATGGAAATGGCCTCCGCGCCCGACTGCCAGAGGCCGTTGACGAACTGCTGCATGTCCCGGTCGCGCACCCGGCCGGTGTCGGAGAAGCCGGAGCTCTCGCGCGGCCCGCCCCCGCCCTGCTCGGCGTCCTTGGCGTCGTCGATGACCAGGCGGATGCCCGGCCCGTGCACCTCGGTCGCACCCGCGAGCAGGGCCGTCAACTCCCCTTTGTCGCCGCCGTGTTTCTGCAGTGCGGCGCGCTGTCGCCGGCCGACGTCCTCGCGGAGCGCGTCCACGTCGGCCTCGATCTTCTCGGCGGCCGCGGTCTCGCGCTCGATGCGGTCGATGAGCTCCTCGCGCTCCTTGGCGACCACCGGTGCCGCTATCCGCGCCTGTGCCGCCCCTACGGTCACGATCAGCGCGGCGAACACCAGGCCGAGGGCGAGGCCCAGCTTGGCGCGCAGCGTACGCGGCAGGCCTCCGCCGCCCTCCGCCTGCTTGCGCGCCGCCGCCTCCGCGTAGCCGTCGTCGAGGCTGTGGTCCATCACGTTGGTGAGCAGCGACATCGAAGCGTCCGGGCGCGAGGGCGGGGAGGGGGTGCTCCGAACGGGGGGCTGCGGCATGCCGCACATCGTCGCACGTCGCGCCCTGTACCTCCGAATGGCCCCACCGGCGTGCCGGGCGGGGCGCCCCCCCGCCCCCCCCCCCCCCCGCGCCCCGCGCGCCCC
>NZ_JASCIR010000015.1 GCF_029968095.1 Streptomyces solicavernae
GACGGCCTGCGTGGACTACGTGATCGAGAAGCTGTAACCCGTTTTCGTACGGATACGGGCCCGGCACCTGCGCAGGTGCCGGGCCCTCGTCGCGTACGTACGGTGCCGGGGCCCCTCGTCGCGTACGTGATGACACAGGGTGACATCACCCCTTGCGGAAGAGCCGCCGCACCCCGAACACGGCGGCGATGATCACCGCGATCACGACCGCGCCGGTCCCGAGTTTCCCGTCCTCGCCGCCACCACCCTCGCCACCGTCACCCGAACTCGCGCCCTCCGAGGGCGACTTGGCCCGCCGATCGCCCTCCGCCCCCGGCACCTCGACCGGCTCCACCGCGCTGCCCCGCCCCTCCGAGCCGTACATCAGGGCCGTCCCGTCCGGGCTGTACGTCACCGACTCGCCCTGTCGCTGCAACGGCACGTCCGCCCGCTCGGGGCCGACCGGCCTGCCGTCCTTCCAGGTGTACGAGGTCGCCTCGAAGTAGCCGCGAAGGAGCAGCCGTCGGCCGTCCGGCGAGAAGGCCCCGTCGGTCGTCCACAGGTCGACGTCCGCGACCCGCCGGAACGTGTTCGTGCCCGACGCGGACAGCTCGGCCGGGCCTTCGTAGAGCCCGCCCCCGCCGTCCCGCTGCTTGTCGGCGATGTAGACCCGGCCCGTCTTCGGGTGGACCATCAGCGCCTCGGCGTCCCGCGCCCCGTCGGCGTACTTCACCACGTACTGCGTCGCCTTCACCGTCATGTCCCGCAGCCGCTTCGGCTCGGGGAAGCGGTAGATCCACACGTGGTCCCAGGTGCCGCCCAGGTTGTCCCCGATGTCGCCCACGTACACGTCGCCGTCAGGGCCGATCGACACGGCCTCCACGTCGCGCGGCGCGCCCACGCCGCTGAGGGTGACCGTGGCTACGGTCTTCCCGGTGCCGGAGTCGACCGCGTAGAGGTGGGCGCCGTCGTCGCTGTCGTTGTGCGTCCAGTAGATCCCCGGGTGCGCACGGCTCGCGGCGAGGCCGCTGGACTCGGTGATCCTGGGGTCCTCGATGGTGAAGCCCTCATGTCCCCCGTCGGCGGCAGCCGCCGGACCCGCCGCGCAGAGCAGCAGGAGCGCCGCCGCCCCGGTCACACCCACAAGTGAACGCATGTGCCCAGACTGCCAGGTGAGGCGGAGGACCCACGCGTGCATCACCTGTGCATCACGTGTGCAGCCTCACACCACGGGCCGGTGCCGCGGCCCCCCGCATCCGGAATGATGAGCGGATGCTCAGGCTCCTCTTCGTCGGTGACTCGATGACCATCGGCAGCACCGGCGAACACACCTGGCGCCACCGCATGTGGCAGCACCTGCGCGCCTCGTACGGCGGCCCGTTCCAGATCGTCGGCCCGCGCGAGACGCTCCACGACAAGACGGCCGACGCGCCCGTCTCGTACGCCTACGCGCCCGACGTCGAGCCCGCCTTCCCACGCCGCCACCTCGCCGGCTGGGGCGAGGGCTGGCTGCACATGGCCCCGCTGATCGGCGAGACGGTACGCGAGCAGCGCGCCGATCTGCTCCTCGTCTCCCTCGGCCTGATCGACCTCGGCTTCTACACCGACGCCGAGCAGACCGCGGCCAACGTCCGCGAGTTCGTCGACGAGGCCCGCGCCGCCAACCCGAAGGTGGCGCTCGCGATCCTCCCGGTCATCCCCAACGTCCGCGCCCGCACGGACCCTTCGTTCGCCGCGGAGGTCGACCACTTCAACGAACTCCTCGCGAAGACGGTCGCCGACCTCGACACCGACCGCTCCCCCCTCCTGATCGCCTCGGTCCCCGAGTCGTACGACATCGACCTCGACACGTACGACGGAACGCACCCGAACGCGAGCGGCGAGCACAAGCTGGCGGGGGCGTTCGCGGACGCGATGCATCAGGCGTGGGACCTCGGAGAGCCGTACTCCGGATAAGGGTTCGAACTCCCCGTGACTCGGTCACCGTGCGTATCGTTGTACTGCGCGGGTGCCCGTAAACGACGGGCGGCCGGGGAGGAGCGCCACGATGACCGTCGTAGAGACCGACAGGATCGAGATGGCCGAAAGCAACGACGAGCGCACTCTGGACGAGATGTTCGAGTGGCTTGAGAGGATGCCCGCCCCCGAGGGATTCAAGACCGAGATCGTCGGGGGGCACATCTTCATGTCGCCGCAGCGGGACACCCACTGGGAAATCATCTTCGACATCCTCGATCAGCTGCGGGCCAAGTACCCCCGCAAGCGCCTGAAGTCCGACGTACGCATCGACTACCCGGGGCACCTCAACGGCTTCGCCACCGACATCACCCTCCTCAAAGATGGCGCCGTCAAGAACGCCAAGGGCCAATGGCAGTGCACGGACGTCGAATTCGTGGCCGAAGTGATCAGCCGGAGCACCGGCATGAACGACTACGGTCCGAAGAAGATCGCGTACGCGGAAGCCGGAGTCCCCGTCTACTTGATCGTCGATCCCTACCAGGGCAGGTGCCTGCTCTGCACCGAACCCAAGGACGGCGAATACGCGAGCGAGCGGAAGTACACGTTCGGCGAGAGCATCCACCTGACCCATACCGTCGTCGCTCTGGCACTCGACACAAGCGACTTCCCACGAGACTGACCCCGATGACCCGGACCGGCGCCGAGCGCCTGGACGAGCTGTTCGACGTGATCGAGCAGGGCATACCAGAGGGCTACAAGGCGGAGGTCGTCGAAGGCGCCATCCACGCTGTACCGCAGCGAGACTCGCACTGGCAGATCACCCTCCTGATCTTGCGGGCGGTGGACGCCGGGTTCGGCCGGGCCACACTCGTCATGTCGGACGTACGCATCGACTTCCCCGGATTCCTGAACGGGTTCTGCCCGGACGTGGCCAAACTCCGCGACGACGCCGAGCCCGACCGAGACGGTCGCTGGCGCCACCAGGACGTCGAGTTCATCGCCGAAGTGGTCTCCCCCGGCACCGGGCTGAACGACCACGGTCCGAAGAAGGGCGCGTACGCCGCGGCCGAGGTCCCCGTCTACCTCATCGCCGACCCGTACGCAGGCCGTTGCCACATCTGCACACGCCCGAAGAACGGCGAGTACCGCACCGAGTCCAAGGCCGACTTCGGCGACAAGGTCGACCTGACGCACACCCCCCTCGGACTCACCATCGACACCGCCAAATTCCCCCGCGACCGCAAGTGACCCTTGCCTAGAGCCCACTCCACCCAGTTCGCTGTACACCCATGAAGTACACGCAGCTAGGACGCACCGGACTCAAAGTCAGCCGACTCGTCCTCGGCACCATGAACTTCGGCCCGCAGACCGACGAGCCGGAGTCGCACGCGATCATGGACGCCGCGCTCGGCGCGGGCGTCAACTTCTTCGACACCGCCAATGTGTACGGCTGGGGCGAGAACAAGGGCCGTACCGAAGAGATCATCGGCAACTGGTTCGCCAAGGGCGGCGACCGCCGCGACAAGGTCGTGCTCGCCACCAAGGTGTACGGCAACATGGCCGGCGACGGCGACCCCTGGCCCAACCACGACCGGCTCTCCGCGGTCAACATCCGCCGCGCGGTGGACGCCTCCCTCAAGCGGCTCCGGACGGACCACATCGACCTCTACCAGTTCCACCACATCGACCGCCGCACCCCGGTCGAGGAGATCTGGCAGGCCGTCGACGTACTCATCAAGCAGGGCAAGATCCTCTACGCGGGCTCCTCCAACTTCCCCGGCTGGAAGATCGCCCAGACCAACGAGGCCGCCCAGCGCCTCGCCAGTTTCGGCCTGGTCAGCGAGCAGTGCCTCTACAACCTCGCCGAACGCCGCGCCGAGATGGAGGTCATCCCGGCCGCGCAGGAGTACGGACTCGGCGTCATCCCGTGGTCTCCGCTGCACGGCGGACTCCTCGGCGGCGTCCTCAAGAAGGAGGCCACCGCAGGCCGCAGGGCGAGCGGCCGCTCCGCCGATGCGCTCGCCGACACACAGATGCGGGAGAAGGTGCAGGCCTACGAGAACCTGCTCGACAAGCACGGCCTCGAACCCGGCGAAGCCGCCCTGGCCTGGCTGCTCACCCGGCCCGGCGTGACCGGCCCGATCGTCGGCCCGCGCACCGCCGACCAGCTGGCCTCGGCGCTGCGCGCGGTCGAGCTGGAGCTGGGTGACGAGGTGCTGGCGTCCCTGGACGAGATCTTCCCGGGGCCGGGCCCGTCGCCGGAGGCCTTCGCCTGGTAGGCGCGGACGCGTGCGGCGTCGGCCGGGGGTTCCAGGGGCGCCAGGGGTGCCTCACCCCACGGCCGACGCCACCGCGACGACGACGAACATCAGCACAAGCACACCGGCCATGATCCGGTTACGGGTCTTCGGGTCCACGCTTCGAGGTTAACCGGCGCCCCCGAGCGGCCAGCGCTCGACCTCCTCGTACCGGGGCCGCTCCCCCGCGACCCCGCTGCGCGGCAGCCTGCTGTGCACGAGTACGAGGTCGGCGACCGTCCACGGCTCGGAGGCGAATGCGCCGAGCGCCGCGACGTACGGGCGCAGGTCGATCGCGGCGGCGCGGCTGCGGGCCAGGGTGAGGTGCGGGGTGTAGCGGCGGTGCCCGTCCATCGCGAGGCCGGCCTTGCGCGCGGCCGCCTCCGCCCGCTCGGCGAGCCGCCGCATCACGTCCAGCTCGCCGTCCGCCCCGGCCCACAGCGCCCGGTCGCCGAACCGGCCGCCACCGCGCAGTGCGAGCCGGAACGGGGCGGTGCGGTGGGCGGCCCGCGCGAGCCGCTCCCGCAGGTCGGGCCGGGTCTCGTCCGGTACGTCGCCGAGGAACGCCAGCGTGAAGTGCCATCCGGCCCGCTCGGTCCAGCGCAGCCCGTCGGCGCCGGGCAGCTGCCTCAACTCCCGTACTTCGGCGGCCAGTTCATCGAGGACTTCGGTCGGGGGCAGGACGGCGGCGAAGAGTCTCATCGCCACAGTCTGCACTTTGCCCCCGCCGAGGGCTCCGCCCCCAGGCCCCCTCCCCTAAGTTCTCGGCTTCGCTCGACCAGGAGGCCCCTGGCCGTGGCGCCTCAGGCGGCCGTTGCCAGCCGCTCCCGCGGGACGAAGCGGACCTGCGGGTGTCCGTGGTGCATGCCGACCTTCAGGCGGAGGCCGCCGACGCGGGCCAGGATCAGGCCGACCGTGGCCGCGGCGAGCGCGGCGATCAGGCCGCCCGCGGCGAAGCCGATGCGGGCGCCGTACGTGTCGGTGATCCAGCCGACGAGGGGCGCACCGATCGGCGTACCGCCGGTGAAGACCATCATGAA
Source organism: Streptomyces solicavernae (assembly GCF_029968095.1). Classification (GTDB taxonomy): domain Bacteria; phylum Actinomycetota; class Actinomycetes; order Streptomycetales; family Streptomycetaceae; genus Streptomyces; species Streptomyces solicavernae. The sequence continues at coordinate 5,276 of NZ_JASCIR010000015.1, forward strand.
CAGGGCCATGACGCGGCCCCGCATGACCGGGTCGGTGGCCATCTGGACGCTGGAGTTGGCCGTCACGTTGACCGTCAGGCCCAGCATGCCGATCGGCACGAGCAGCGCCGCGAACAGCCAGAACGCGGGCGCGAAGGACGCCACGATCTCCAGGACGCCGAAGGCGAGCGCGGCCCCGACGAGCAGCCGCAGGCGCGAGGTGGCGCGGCGGGCGGCGAGCAGCGCACCGGTGAGTGAACCGGCCGCCATCAGGGTGTTGAGCAGGCCGTACGTCCCCGCGTCGCCGCCGAAGACATCGTCGACGAAGGCGCTGAGCCAGATCGGGAAGTTGAACCCGAAGGTGCCGATGAACCCGACGAGGACGATCGGCCAGATCAGCTCCGGCCGTCCGGCCACGTACTTCAGGCCCTCCTTCAGCTGACCCTTGCCGCGCGGCGCCCGGTCGACCCTGTGCAGCTCGGTCGTACGCATCAGGGCGAGGCCCGCGAGCGGTGCGAGGAAGGAGACGCCGTTGAGCAGGAACGCCCAGCCGCTGCCGACCGCGGTGATCAGCACACCGGCGACGGCGGGCCCGACCAGGCGCGCGGACTGGAAGTTGGCGGAGTTCAGGCTGACGGCGTTGGCCAGCTGGTCCTTGCCGACCATCTCGGAGACGAAGGTCTGCCGCGCCGGGTTGTCGACGACGGTGACGAGGCCGAGCAGGAACGCGGTGAGGTAGACGTGCCAGACCTGGACGTGCCCGGTGAGGGTGAGCACACCGAGCGCGGCGCCGGTCAGGCCCATCGCGGCCTGGGTGAAGAAGAGCAGCTTCCGCTTGGGCAGCCGGTCCACGAGCACGCCGCCGTACAGGCCGAAGAGCAGCATGGGCAGGAACTGCAGCGCGGTGGTGATACCGACGGCGGTGGCGGAGCCGGTGAGGCTGAGCACCAGCCAGTCCTGGGCGATGCGCTGCATCCAGGTGCCGGTGTTGGAGACGACTTGGCCCGTGAAGAAGAGCCGGTAGTTCCGGATCTTCAGCGAGCTGAACATGCTCGGCTTACGGGAGTCGGTGCGGGCTTCGGTGTCGTGGGTGGCTGGTGCGGGGGCGGAGTCTGCTCCGGATCCCGTACTCAAAGGGGTTCGCCTCCTTGGTCCTGACGGTCATGCGGTCGGTGCGGTTATTGCAGGTGGGCGAGCTTTTCCAGTACGGGTGCGGCTGCGCGCAGCTTCTCCCACTCGTCCGCGTCGAGGCCCTCGGCCAGCTGGGCCAGCCAGGCGTTCCGCTTGCGGCGGCTCTCTTCGAGCATCGCCTCGGCGGTCTCGGTCTGGCTGACCACCTTCTGGCGGCGGTCCTCGGGGTGCGGTTCGAGCCGGACCAGACCCTTGGCTTCGAGCAGGGCCACGATGCGGGTCATCGACGGCGGCTGTACGTGCTCCTTGCGGGCGAGCTCGCCCGGGGTGGCCGAGCCGCAGCGGGCGAGGGTGCCGAGCACCGACATCTCGGTCGGGCTCAGCGACTCGTCGACCCGCTGGTGCTTCAGGCGGCGCCCGATGCGCATGATCGCGGAGCGGAGTGCGTTCACGGCGGCTACGTCGTCGCCATGGGAGAGGTCCGGCATGTTCGTTAGCATAACTCATTACCCTGACTAAAGAACAGCCGGATATCCGGACTGTCCGGGGCGGAATCGCGCGGGATCACCCGTATGAGTGAGCCCGCTGCGGAAAGTGACACACGGCGCGGCCCGGTCCGGCGACCCTGAAGGGCATGGAGACCAACGTGCTCAGCCTGCGCGTAGACGGAGAGCTGCTCGACCGGCTCCGGGGTCACGCGGCGAAAAGAGGAATGAGCGTCCAGGACTATGTGGTCCGGACGCTCATTCGGGACGACTTCGACGAGCGGTTCAAGACGGCCGTCGAGGAGACGGAGAAGTTCTACGGCGTGACGTGAGCGCCGCCGCCCGCATCCCGTGATCACCGGACTCGTTGATCACGGCATGAAAAAGATGATGACCGTCCTGCCCCTGTTGATGACCTTCAGCGCCGCGGCCGCGGGCACCGCGGCCGCGGACGAGACCCACACGGACTCGCACAACGCCCCCGTCGTCACGCTCATCCACACCGGCCAGATCGACGACCCGATGGAGGACGTCCTTGAGCACACGCTCCTCATCGGCGGCGAACACAGCTGGCAGTAGGCCGCGCCCGGACCGCGGACCAGGGCCTGGCTACGTCAGCTGCAACGCCGGCATCAGGTAGTAGAAGGCGAACACCGCGGAGACCGCGTACATCGCCACCGGCACCTCGCGGCCGCGCCCGGCGGCGACCCGCAGCACCGTGAAGGTGATGAAGCCGATGCCGATGCCGTTCGTGATCGAGTACGTGAACGGCATCATCACCATCGTCAGGAACGCCGGGATCGCGATCGTGTAGTCCTTCCAGTCGATCGCGCCGATCGAGCCGGACAGGATCAGGAAGCCCACCGCGACCAGTGCCGGGGTGGCCGCCCCGGAGGGCACCATCGTGGCGAGCGGCGTGAGGAACAGCGCGACGGCGAAGAGTCCGCCGGAGACGATGTTCGCGAATCCGGTACGGGCGCCCTCGCCGACGCCGGCCGTGGACTCCACGAAGCAGGTGGTGGCCGAGGAGGAGCTGGCGCCACCGCAGGCGACCGCGACGCCGTCGACGAACAGGACCTTGCTCATGCCCGGCATGTTGTCGTTCTCGTCCATCAGCTCGGCCTCCTCGCCGACGGCCATGATCGTGCCCATGGCGTCGAAGAAGCAGGAGAGCAGCACGGTGAAGACGAACAGCACACCGGTGAGCAGTCCGACCTTCTCGAACCCGCCGAACAGGCTGACCTGACCGACGAGCCCGAAGTCCGGCGAGGCCACCGGGTTGCCCGGCCACTTCGGCGTGGTCAGCCCCCAGTTTCCGGCGGGCACGGTGGCCACGGCGTTGATGACCATGGCGACGATCGTCATCACGACGATCGAGATCAGGATCGCGCCCGGCACCTTGCGGACGATCAGCGCGAGCGTGAGCAGCACACCGAGGACGAAGACCAGGACCGGCCAGCCGTTGAGGTGGCCGTCGGCGCCCAGCTGGAGCGGGACGGTGGTGTGCGCGGCGTCGGGCATGCGCGAGACGAAGCCCGCGTCAACGAGGCCGATCAGCATGATGAACAGGCCGATGCCGATGGCGATGCCCTTGCGCAGGCCGAGCGGCACGGCGTTCATGACCCGCTCGCGCAGTCCGGTGGCGACGAGCAGCATCACGACGAAGCCCGCGAGGACCACCATGCCCATCGCGTCCGGCCAGCTCATCCGGGGGGCGAGCTGCAGGGCGACGACGGTGTTCACGCCGAGCCCGGCGGCGAGCGCGATCGGGACGTTGCCGATGACGCCCATCAGGAGGGTGGTGAACGCGGCCGTCAGCGCGGTCGCGGTGACCAGCTGGGCGTTGTCCAGCTGGTTGCCGTACATGTCCTTCGCGCTGCCGAGGATGATCGGGTTCAGCACGATGATGTAGGCCATCGCGAAGAAGGTGGCGAAGCCGCCGCGGACCTCGCGGCCCAGGGACGACCCCCGCTCGGTGATCTTGAAGTACCGGTCGAGTGCGCTGGTGGGCGCCCCCGACTGGGACGGCTTGGGGTCGTCGACCGGGGCCGAGGGGGTCATGCGTGAACCTCAGACGTTCATGGCGGGGCTCGCCGAAGGAGTGCTGTGGGGGTGGCCGAGTCCCGTGCGTCTTTGTAGGTTCTTACGAAGAAAAGCAGTCAGACTCAGGCCGTTTCAGTATGAATACACCAGCCAGAAATCGCTATCTCCGCGCGTAGACCCATGGGGTGCCCGGGTCCCAGGAGTCCGCGCACCCCCCGCCCGTACGGGCTCGTAAGCTTGTGCACATGGCGAAGTGGACTGCGAAGCACGAGGCGCCGGAGCCCCTGGAAGGCCCCGTCGTCGCCACCATCACGGGCGGCACGATCCTCTGGTTCGTCCTCTTCCTCGTGCAGCTCCCCTTCTACGGCTGGTTCGACGACCGCGGCCAGACCTGGTGGGTGTGGACCTGCCTGGCCGGCGCGGGCCTCGGCTGCATCGGCATCTGGTACGTCCGGGGACGCGACGCGGCACTGAAGCGGCACGCGGCCGAGCGGGCGGCGGAGGCGGAGGCGCAGGCGCAGGCGCAGGCAGACGCGCAGGCGCAGGCAGACGCGCAGGCGCAGGCAGACGCGCAGGCGCAGGCAGACGCGCAGGCGCAGGCAGAAACACAGGCGCAGGCACAGCCAGCGCAGGCACAGACAGAGGCCGAGCCGAAGTCGGCCCAGCAGGGGTCCGCCTCGCCCGAGTCGGCCGCGTAGCCCCCAGGTCCCCCACCCCGCCGTACCCCCGCGGTACCCCCGTAGTACCCAGGTCGGACAGCCCCCAGGGGTCCTCCCTGACCCGTCCCTGATTCCCCCGTACTCGACGGGTGAAGGCCGCCCGTGGCCCGTACCGTCGGAACCATGACGCAGCGGGCACACATCGACACCGAGGGGCCGGACCCCGCCCGGCAGGGGGCCGCCATAGGCGCGGTGGAAGCGGAGTCCGGGCAGCCGGTGACCGCGGCCGTGGCGGCGCTCGGGCTCAGCACCGCCGAGGTCGCCGAGCGTGTCGCCCGCGGCGAGGTCAACGACGTGCCGGTGCGCTCCAGCCGCTCCGTCACCGACATCGTCCGCGCCAATGTCCTCACCCGGTTCAACCTGCTCATCGGCGTCCTCTGGGTGATCATGATGTTCGTCGCGCCCTGGCAGGACACCTTCTTCGGGTACGTGATCCTCGCCAACACCGGCATCGGCATCATCCAGGAGCTGCGCGCCAAGAAGACCCTCGACAACCTGGCCGTGATCGGCGAGACCCGGCCCACGGTCCGGCGGGACGGGCGGGCCGCCGAGATCTCCACCTCCGAGATCGTGCTCGGCGACCTCATCGAGATCGGGCCCGGCGACAAGATCGTGGTCGACGGTGCGTGCCGGGAGACCGACAGCCTGGAGGTCGACGAGTCCCTGCTCACCGGCGAGGCCGACCCGGTCGTGAAGAAGCCCGGGGACGCGATGATGTCCGGCTCGTTCGTGGTCGCGGGCGGCGGCGCGTTCACCGCCACCAAGGTCGGCCGCGAGGCGTACGCGGCACAGCTCGCGGAGGAGGCCTCCCGGTTCACGCTCGTCCACTCCGAGCTGCGCTCCGGCATCTCCACCATCCTCAAGTACGTGACCTGGCTGATGGTGCCCACCTCCATCGGCCTGGTGATCTCCCAGCTCGTCGTCAAGAACGACAACTTCAAGGAGTCCATCGCGTACACCGTCGGCGGCATCGTCCCGATGATCCCCGAGGGCCTGGTACTCCTCACCTCCATGGCCTTCGCGATCGGGGTGATCCGGCTCGGCCGCAAGCAGTGCCTCGTCCAGGAGCTGCCCGCCATCGAGGGCCTGGCGCGCGTCGACACGGTCTGCCTCGACAAGACCGGCACGCTCACCGAGGGCGGCATGGACGTCACCGAGGTCCGCCCCCTGGACGGCGCCGACGAGTCGTACGTACGCAAGGTCCTCGGCGCCCTCGGCGAGTCCGATCCGCGCCCCAACGCCTCCCTCCAGGCGATCATCGACGCCTACCCGGACAGCGAGGAGTGGCGCTGCACCGAGTCGCTGCCGTTCTCCTCGGCCCGCAAGTACAGCGGCGCCAGCTTCAGCGAGGGCAACGGCGAGACCTCCACCTGGCTGCTCGGCGCGCCCGATGTGCTGCTGCCCGCCCGGGACACGCTGCTCGACCCGATCGAGGAGCTCAACCACCAGGGCCTGCGCGTCCTCCTCCTCACCCGCAGCGGTACGGAGCTCGACTCCCCCGAAGTCGCCGCGGGCGCCCGCCCGTACGCCCTGATCGTCCTGGAGCAGCGGCTGCGCCCCGACGCCTCCGACACGCTGCGCTACTTCGAGGAGCAGGACGTCCAGGCGAAGGTGATCTCCGGGGACAACGCGATCTCCGTCGGCGCGGTCGCCGCCAAGCTGGACCTGCCCGGCGCCGAGCGCACCGTGGACGCCCGCACCCTGCCGAAGGAGCGGCCGGAGATGGCGGAGGCGCTCGACGCCAACGCGGTGTTCGGGCGGGTCACGCCGCAGCAGAAGCGGGACATGGTGGGCGCGCTGCAGTCCAAGGGGCACACGGTCGCGATGACCGGGGACGGCGTCAACGACGTGCTCGCCCTCAAGGACGCCGACATCGGGGTGTCCATGGGCTCCGGCTCCGAGGCCACCAAGGCGGTCGCGCAGATCGTGCTGCTCAACAACAGCTTCGCGACACTGCCGTCGGTGGTGGCCGAGGGCCGCCGGGTCATCGGCAACATCACGCGCGTGGCGACGCTGTTCCTCGTCAAGACCGTCTACTCGGTGCTGCTTGCTCTCCTGGTGGTCTGCACGCAGGTCGAGTACCTGTTCCTGCCCCGCCACCTGACCCTGCTGTCCACGCTGACCATCGGCGTCCCGGCGTTCTTCCTCGCGCTCGCGCCCAACAAGGAGCGCGCGAAGGCGCACTTCGTCCGGCGGGTCATGCGGTACGCGATCCCCGGCGGCATCATCGCGGCCCTCGCCACGTTCAGCACGTACCTGCTCGCCCGCGCGCACTACGCGGGGGCGGGCGCGCGCGAGGCGGAGACCAGCGCGGCGACGCTCACGCTGTTCCTGATCGCCATGTGGGTCCTGGCGATCATCGCCCGCCCGTACACCTGGTGGCGGATCTGCCTGGTGGCCGCGATGGGCACGGGGTTCCTGCTGGTCATGGTCGTGCCGTGGCTCCAGGACATGTTCAAGCTGAAGCTGGTGGGGGCGACGATGCCGTGGTCGGCGGTCGCGATCGCCGCGGCTGCGGCGGTGCTGGTGGAGTTCGCGTTCAGGTGGGTGGACCGGCGGTTTCCGGCGTAACCGGCGGTTTCCGGCGTAACCGGTGGTTTCCGGCGCAGGCCCCGTCTCGCACTCAGTCGAACCACCGATCGCGCGCCAACTCCTCCGTACGCGAGGAATCCTCAAGCAGCGCCGCCACCTCGAACCGCCGCGGCCACTGCCTCGCCGCCCACGCGAGGCCCGCCGCGACGCCCTCAAGAGTCGCGGCGTGCACGGCCCCGTCGGAGGCGCACCGCCAGTCCAGCTCGACCCCGCCGACCACCAGCTCCTCATGCTCCCGGTACGAAACCGGCGTGCCCGAACCCAGCAGCGTACGCACCGACTCGGGCACCGCACGCTCGACGCCCTCCGCCGTCACCTCCGCCCGCACGGCCTCGCTCAACCGCCGCACCTGCAGCAGCTCCGCGAGATCCGCGGCCCGCGAAGGGGCGACCGGAAGCAGCGCGAGCCCACCCGTCAGCGGCAGCAGATCCGGCGCGTCCGCGACCACCGCGTCCGCCGCGTCGACCACCGTCACGACCCCGTCGACCACCGCCCGCAGCTCCTCCGGCAGCGTCACCTGATCCGGGTCGAGCCCGGCCAACGCCCCGTACAGCGCGTGCAGTTGAGCGGCGGAGACCGCGAGGCCGGGGCCGGCGAGCCGGTCGAGGAGTTCCGCCGCGCCGCCCGGCTCGTCGAGCAGCGCCGCCACGGATGTGCGCACCCCGAGGGCCCGCAGCACCTGCTCGTCCTCGAAGCCGGACGCGTCCGCCTCCTCGTAGAGACCGGCGAGCAGCGGGTCGCCGCCCGCCGCGCGCAGCCCGGCCGGGCGCCGCCCGTCGAGCACCGGGTGCCCGCGCAGCCACCAGGCGGTGTAGGGGCGTACGGACTCGGTGGTGCCGTCGGGCAGCAGCACCCGCACCGGCTGGGTGAGCGCGTCCCGCAGCGGCGGCTGGGCGAGCAGCGCGAGCGCCTGCGGCCAGCGGCCGTCGTCGACCAGGTCGAGATCGCGTACGGCGACGAGTTCGGTGGCGACGGGCGGCACCGGCGTGTCGGGCAGCTGGTCCAGGACGTCCTCGCACCACACGTCGACCGCGTCGAGCAGCCCCGCGTCGTCCGGCTCGGCGAAGTCGCCCTCGCGGGGCTCCAGTTCGTCCGGGTCGAGGACCACATCGGTGGCGCGGACGAGCGCGAAGCCCGCGAGGACCCCGCAGGCGGCGAGCGGCTGCTCACCCCAGCGTTCGGCCAACTCCCGGTCCACGTAACCGAGTTCACCTTCCCGCATGACGGCGGCGAAGTCACTGCCGGGCAGCACCAGCTCACCGGCGGGCGCGGGCTCGCCCTCGTCGTCGGTGAGGGCGAGCGCGCCGAGCCACGGCTCGTCGCCGGGTTCGAGCCCCGCGTCCCGTACGAGCGAGAGCACCACCTCCGCCAGCTCTTCGCCGTCCAGGGCGTCTTCGTCCCAGATGTCGCCGTCGAGGGAGGCGGCGACGGCCGTGCGCACCTGCGGGGTGGTGAGGACCGCGCGGGGCGTGGCGGGCAGCGCGCCGAGCTTTTCGAGCAGCGGGTGCGCGGCGTCCGGGTGCGCGACCTTCAGGCCGAGCCGGGACAACCCCTCGGGGGTGTCGGCGCCGGGCAGCAGGATGTGCCGGGGCCCGATCGTCGTACGCCCGTCGCTGAGCGGCACCGGAAGCCCGCTGAGCCGGTCCGGGTCGACCCCGGCCAGGGATTCGTAAAGCCGCCGCCACCAGCCCGGTTCCCGCTCAAGCCCAGCGAGCCGGTCCACCGCGTCCTGCAGCGGCAGCCGCGCCACGCCGAGGGTGCGCAGCTCGACGCGGCGCTCCAGGCCCGCGGGCAGCAGCGTCGGCAGCACCTCGGCGAGGACGCGTACGGTCTCCGCCCCCGCACCCTCGACCACCTCGGCCTCGAACGGCCGCAGCACGGCGGGCCCGCTGTCCTCCTCTTCCTCGTCCGGCTGCACGGCCGGGGCGAGGAACGCGGCGCGCGGGAGCAGTTCGAGTACGGCGGCCCGCAGCGCCCCGTCGAGCACGGACGCGGACAGGGCGCCCGGCACCAGATCGATGACGCCGGTCGTCAACGGCCGCCATTCGGCGAGGAGTTGGGCGTACGCCTCGGCCGCCCGCGCCACCAGGAAGTCGGTCAGCCCGCCCGGCGCCGCGTGCCGCCGGGTGGTGTCGAGCGGGAACGAGCCGATCAGCAGCGCCGGCACCCCCAGCTGCTCGTCGCTCGGGGTCGGCGCGTGCACGACGGGTGCGGTACGGGGCCGCTGGGGCGCGCCCTCGCCGTCGACCGGCACGGCCCAGGTCACGGACCAGCGCGGCCGCGCCCGCTCCTCGACGGGCCGGTCGCGCAGCAGCTCAGGGTCGAGCCGCCCGTTGCGCTCCACGGTCCGCCAGCGGGTCGTGCCGTGCGCGGAGTCGGTGATGCGCGCGTACGGGCCGTCGTGGTCGCGGGTGAGGGTGCGTACGCCTTCCGGGGTCTCGACGGCGACCTCGGTCAGGCCGGGCAGGGCGAGCAGCAGCGCATCGTCGATCCCGTCGAGCAGCCGCTCCACCAGCGCCTCGGCGGCCGCGTCCCGCAGCGGCAGGATGACGACGGTGTCGTACGGGCCGGGCGCGGAGCCCTCCGCGGCGAACGGCAGCCGCAGCAGCGGCACATGGCCGTCCCGGCGGCGGATCTCCTCCCCGAGCTCGGGGCTGCGCGCGGCGGCCACGTCCCCGGCCTGCTCCCGCGCCTCGGCGAGGGACCAGCGCACGCCGCCGGTCCGCCCGACCACGGCCGGTTCGTCGGTGACGGCGAGTACGGCGGCGAAGCCGACCCCGAACCGCCCGACCGTCGCACTCCCGCCGCTGTCCCGCTTCGCGGAGGCCCGCAGCGTACTCAGCGACTCGACCCCGGCCGCGTCCAGCGGCGCGCCTGTGTTCGCGGCGGCCAGCACCCCGTCACGCAGCGTGAGCCGCAGCCGCCCGGGAACTTTCGCCCGTGCAGCGGCATCGGCGGCGTTCTGGGCCAGCTCCACGATCAGCCGGTCCCGGTACCCGCCGAGCGCCAGGTCCTCCTCCGCGTTGGCGTCCTCCCGGAACCGGGCGGGTGCCGCGGCCCACGCGTCGAGCACGGCCCGCCGCAGCCCCACGGTGCCGAACGGATCGGCCCCTTCGGGCGCGGGCCGGACGAATCTGCTCACGGTGGGTCCTCCTTGTCGGCGGCGGGGCGGCCGCGAGTTCGCTCTGTCGCCTGAAGGTACCGGGTGCGGGCGGGTGCCTCCTGGTGACCTCCTGAGAGGGCCGGTCAGCGGTCTTGACCGGACCGGAGTCCTGAACGGACCGAGTCTTGAACAGACCGGCGGGCCTGCCCCTAGCATCCACGTCATACGACATCTGATGCACGCCACACACACGGGCTCGCCACGCGGACCGCGCCGCGTCCCGCCGCGTCGTGCGGCTGACCGTCTTCCGTAACACCAGGGGAATTGCGATGAACCACGCCGAGTGGAAGACCCGCCGCCACCGCAAGCTCCTCGGCGAGGCGGCCGAGGGCAGCCCGGAGTACGACCGGCTGTACGAGGAGGCCGGACTGGCCCACGACCTCGGTCAGCTGGTCTACGACCGGCGCACCGCACTCGGCCTGTCGCAGACCGAACTCGCCGAGCGGTGCGGCATGCAGCAGCCGCAGATCTCCCGCATCGAAGGCGGCGGCACCGTGCCCACCATCCCCCTCCTCCGCCGGCTGGCCCGCGGCCTGGACGCCGACCTGACGATCAACCTCACGCCGCATGATGAGGCGGCCTGACCTGCCTCAAGCTCCCGCCTTGAGCGCGTCGACGAACGCGGTCCAGGCGGCGGGGGCGAAGAGGAGGGCGGGGCCGTGGGGGGATTTGGAGTCGCGGACGGGGACAGCGCTGGGGTGGGTGTCGATCACTTCGAGGCAGGTGCCTCCATCGTTCCCGCTGTACGACGACTTGCGCCACCCCTTCAAGGAGGCGGCGTCCCCTATGGCGTGTTCAGTCATGGCGTCCGTAGTCCTTTGCAGTCGACCTCAGCAGGACCTCTGATTCAAGTCGCGGCAGAGCGTCCCCCAGAGCCAGATCGTAGGCACCCTGAAGCTGCTCGACCGCGCTCGGGGCATCGATCAGCTTGCCGGTCTGCGCGCCTTCGGTGTACGCCGCCGGAGGCTGGTCCTCGAACCACATCAGAGACAGCACCCCCTGCATCAGAGAGTGCGCCCCCAGCCCGAGCGGCAGCACATGCAGACGCACCCGCTCCCTCTCGGACATCCGCACGATGTGCATGAGCTGCTCCGCCATGACGGTCGGCCCGCCTACGGGGCGCCGGATCACCGCCTCGTCAAGCAGTGCCCACACCACCGGGCGTACGGGATCGTCGAGGAGCTTCGAGCGATCCAGCCGTGTGACGACGAGCCTGTCACATTCCTCCTGGCTCCACGGCGGGAACGCGGTGCGCATCACCGCACGGACGTACCCTTCCGTCTGCAGGAACCCTGGCACCAAGGAGAGGCCGAACTCCCTGATGACGGTGGCCTGTTGCTCAAGCTTCCGAGCCACAGCGAAGTGATCCGCGATCCCCAGATCCCCCTGAGGCCGAAAGCTGCTCAGCACATCCCCCGTACCGAGCACCCGGTCCAGGCTCCGCGCGTCCTCCGCCGACGGAATCCGCCTCCCCGCCTCGATATGGGCGATATGGCTGCGTGTCATGTGCGCATCGTGGGCCACCTGCTCCTGCGTCAAGCCGAGGGCCTCGCGCCTGGCCCTCAACCACTCCCCGTACGTGCTGGTCATCCGCCAACTCCCCTTCCCCACGTGACAAATGACGGGTCACACCGCACCCCCTTCTCAAGCTACGCATGCCGACGCCAATCTGTGAGCAGTTCGCTACAGAGAGCAGAGAGGTGCAGGTCATGAGTGCAGCCGAGGACCGGATCAGGGAGGCCGAGTCGGCACGCGACGCCTTACGGGCCGCGCTCGCGGCAGTGGGCGTGAAGCTGCCCTCGCTCTGCCTCGACCAGGTGTCGTGCGCCCGAGAACACCCTTACCCCCTCATCGAGTTGGGCCGCTGCGACGTCACGACGGCGCGGAGGCTGGCGGCGGCGCTGGGGGCCGGGCGGTGAGTGGGCCTGAACCGCGGGTCGGCGGGACCGTACGGGACGAGGAGACCGGCCGGGTCGGTGAGGTGATGGGGCACCAGGGCGGCTACGTACAGCTGCGGCCGCTGCTCGGCGGGCGGGAGTGGGACGTACGGCCGGACCGGGTGCGCGCCGTGACGGCCACGGAGCTGCTGAGCGCGCGGGTCGCCGCGCTGAACTCCCTCGCGCGAAAGGCCCGTACGGCATGAACCTGCTCGCCCGGGTCCTGGCCCGCCTCCTCCCGGCCACCGGCACCCGCCGCCGCACGCCGGTCGCCGACCCGGCCCCCGCTCCCCCGCCGCGCCGCGTGATCACACCGCCGCGCCGCAGCAGCCCGTACGCGCGCGACGCCGCCGACGACAGGACCCTGTACGTCGACCCGCCACTGTGGAACACCCTCCGCCCGTACGTCCACATCCACGTCCACACCCGCGCAAAGCCGGTCCCGCCGAAGCAACGCGCCCAGGCGCACCGCCGCTGGGCCCTGGAGATGGCGCTGCGGGGGCGGGATGTGGGGCCGGAGCGGATTCACGGGGTGCGGGTGGGGCGTTGGGAGGCGGCGTGAGGGGGCGGCTCGCGGTCGCCCTTGTCCTGGTGGGGTGCGGCTCGCGGTCGCGGGTGGACCCAGAACCGCCGGGCGCCCAAGCCCCCCGTACGGCAAGCAAACCCCGCCGGGCGCCCAGCCCCCCGTACCCCAAAAAGAATCTAGCTGTGGCCCAGGTCCTCCGACCCGTCTCCCGAGGGTTCCGTCGAGACCGAGCCCTCCGGGGAGGGGCGCAGCGGCAGTGCGTCGGCGTTCATCGAGTCGAAGACGTGCGGCGCCGGGCGCGGGGGCTTCGGCATGACCGCCGCCTCGGAGTGGCCGCCGCAGCCGTACGACAGCGACACCACGTGGCCGTCGGCCGGGCTGAACTCGTTGGCGCAGACGCCGAAGGCCTGCCGCAGGGAGCCGGCCAGCGGCATCAGGAAGGCGCAGCTGACGCACGTGGCGGGCGCGGCCTGGGCCATCTGCGTCTTCGCGCCGTGCGACTCCTCCCAGCGGTCGGCCGCGACGTGCAGCCCGTACCGGGAGAGGACGCGCGCCCTGCGCATGCCCAGTTCCTCGGCGACCGCGGCGATGGAGCCGCGGGACGGGGCGAGCGGCAGGTTGGCCGGCGGGCCGGCGGTGACCTCCGCGTCCTCCGCCTCGACCAGGTCGGCCATCTCATCGGAGACCGGCGAGTTGGGCGCCGGCTCGTCCTCGCCGGAGTAGCCCGCCTCCAGGCGCAGGTCGTCCGCGTCGGTGGGAAGCAGGTCGCCGGGGCCGAGGTCGCCGGGGCGCAGCCGCTCGCTCCACGGCACCCACTCGGGGGCGAGGAGCGCGTCGGGCCCGGGCAGCAGCACCGTCTCGTCGAGCGTGACGACCTTCGCGCGGGAGGCGCGGGCGACGGTGACGGCCCAGCGCCAGCCGCGGTACCCCATCTCCTCGCACTCGAAGAAGTGGGTGACGACCCGGTCCCCCTCGGAGACCACCTGGACGTGCTCGCCGACGACACCGGGCGCCGCGGCCTCCTCGGCGGCCGTCCTGGCGAGGCCGACCGCCTCGGCGCACAGGCGGTCGGGGGTGCGGCTTCGCGTTGTCGCTGCGCTCACAGGTATCGCTTCTCTCCTACGCCGTCTCACGGGTGCGCCCTCCATTCGGTACGGGGCGGACGGAGCGGACCAGGGGGCCGCGTCGACGTCCGCGCCCGGCCACTCCCGGGCGCGCCTACGTCATCCATTCTGCGGGATGACGAAGAGGCGCGCGGCCAAGAACAACCGCCGCAGGCGCGCTACGCACGCTACCCCCTCGAAGCGCCCGAGCCCACATGGCATCCGCTCCGAGGAGATCTCCGAATGGTCTCGGAGCCGGTCCGACAAGGCTTCGCCGAGGTGTACGGAACTCGTCCGGCAGGTCTTCGCCGCTATCGGAACGTCCGCCTTGGGGCACTATGACGGAGTGGCCCCTCCATCAGGATCACGCCCTTCAGGCTCAGGCCCGGCAGGCTCACGCCCTTCAGGCTCAGGCCCGGCAGACTCACGCCCCGCCGACCGTGGCTCCCCGGGCTCAGGGCCCGACCGCTCGCGGTCGGCGGGCGGAGCGAGCCCGCTGCGCAGGGTGGGCCGCACGGTCGGCCGTGCCCTGCACCTGCCGTTCACGGGCCCCGCGAAGGGCATCAGGAAGGCGACGCACGCGCAGGGCGCTGGCGAGTCGGGCCTCGGCAAGCTGATCGAGCTGCACGGCGTGAACGGCGCGGGCGACGTGATGATCACGGTGGCGCTCGCCTCGACGGTGTTCTTCTCCGTGCCGACGGACGAGGCGCGCGGCCGGGTCGCCCTGTACCTGGCGATCACCATGGCCCCGTTCACTCTGCTCGCCCCGGTCGTCGGCCCGCTCCTCGACCGGCTGCCGCACGGCCGGCGCGCGGCGATGGCCGGTTCGATGCTGGCGCGGGTGCTGCTCGCGCTGACCCTGTCGGGCGCGGTGGCGACCGGTTCGATCGAGCTGTATCCGGCGGCGCTTGGCGTCCTTGTCTCCTCGAAGGCGTACGGGGTGGTGCGCAGCGCCGTCGTACCGCGTCTGCTGCCACCGGCGTTCTCGCTGGTCAAGGCCAACTCCCGGGTGACGCTCGGCGGGCTGCTCGCCACGGGGGTCGCGGCGCCGATCGCGGCGGGGCTGCACCAGATCGGGCCGCAGTGGCCGCTGTACGGGGCGTGCGCGGTGTTCCTGTTCGGGTCGTTCCTGTCGTTCCGGCTGCCGCACAAGGTCGACTCGGCGCGCGGTGAGTCGCGCGCGCTGCTCGCGGCGGACGAGGAGCATCTGCACCTCCCGCACGGCAAGAAGCCCGGCCTGCGCACGGTCGGCCCGGCCGTGACGCACGGGCTCGCCGCGAACGCCTCGCTGCGCTGCCTCTCCGGGTTCCTGATCTTCTTCCTGGCGTTCCTGCTGCGCGAGGAGCCGCTGGCCGGGCAGAGCGCCGCCGTGTCCCTCGCCATGGTGGCGGTCGCGGCGGGCACGGGCAACGCGCTCGGTACGGCGGTGGGCGCCGCGCTGCGCAAGCGGCCGCCGGAGCTGATCGTCGTGACGGTCGTCGGGTTCGTCCTGTTCGTCGCGATCGCCGCGTCCGTGTTCTACGGGGCACCGCTCATCGCCGCGCTCGGCGCGGTGGCGGGCCTCGGCCAGGCCCTGGCGAAGCTGTCCCTGGACGCGCTGATCCAGCGGGACGTGCCGGAGCTGGTGCGCACCTCGGCGTTCGCCCGCTCGGAGACCTTGCTGCAGATGGCGTGGGTGATCGGCGGCGGCATCGGCATCTCGCTGCCCCTGGAGGGCGGCCTCGGCCTGGGCGTCGGCGCGTGCATCGTGGCACTCGGCTGGCTGACGACGGTACGGGGACTGCTCGCGGCGGCCCACCGGGGCGGGGCGGCACCCCGGGTGAGGTGAAGTGACGGCACAGGGTGACATCGGTTCGCGCAGGGGTCTGCCTGCGGGGACGGGGTGGGCGTACGGCACGCCGGACCCCGCGTGGCGGGACCGGTGGGGGCGCCAGATAGCCTTTCGCGTATGACCTCCCTGCGTATGACGGCCAAGGGCCGCCGCACCGCTGCCGCCCTCGGCGCCGTGTCCGCCGGACTCCTCGTCCTCTCGGCCTGCGAAAAGCCGACGCCGCTCGCGACCGTGACGGTCAACGGCACGTCCGTGCACTCCGAGGCCGCCTGCTACAGCGACAGCAAGGCGATCAGCGAGAGCGAGATCAAGTCCTGCATGCAGAAGGAAGCCGAGGAGACCCTCACGGTCGGCATGAACGACAAGGTCCGCTTCGGCGTCGACCCGGAGGTCGCCGAGCACGGCTGGACCCTGTTCATCGGCGGCCAGCCGGCCGAGCCGGAGCCGTTCAAGAAGACCTACCGGTCCGTGCCGGGCAGCGTCTTCTTCTCCTCCGGCCAGGGCGGCCCGGCCCTGAAGAAGGCGCAGGTCTCGATCGTGGAGACCGACGGCAACGAGCTGCGCGGCATCTGGCACTTCGAGCTCAAGAAGGGGTGAGCGGGAGTTCCTGAGTCAGGGGTTCCCGAGCCCCCGACCCCGACCCCGCCCCGGACCTTGACCCCGCCCCGGATCCTGACCCCGCCCCGGATCCTGATCGCCACAGCCGTTCCCGCCGAGCGGGACGCTGTGGCGCGGGCCGTGTCCGCGGCCCCGCCCGAGCACCGTTCGGCGTACGACTGTGTCGCCGTCGGCGTGGGTCCGGCCGCGGCCGCCGCGGGCACCGCCACCGCGCTCACCACGGCCGCACTCCGCGGTGAGCCGTACCACCTGGTGGTGTCCGCCGGGATCGGCGGCGGGTTCCAGCCGGAGGCCCCGGTCGGCTCGCTCGTGATCGCCGATGCGCTGGTCGCCGCCGACCTGGGCGCCGAGACCGGCGAGGGCTTCCTGTCCGTCACCGACCTCGGTTTCGGTACGTCCGAGCACACCCCGCCCCCCGCACGCGCACGGGACGCGGCCGCCGTCACCGGCGCCCGTACCGGAACCGTCCTCACCGTCTCCACCGTGACCGGCACCGCGCGCCGCGCCGCCGAGCTGCGGGAGCGGCACCCGGAGGCCGTGGCCGAGGCGATGGAGGGCTTCGGGGTCGCCGAGGCCGCCGCCGCGCACGGCGTCCCGGTCCTCGAAGTGCGCGCCGTGTCCAACCCGGTGGGCCCCCGCGACCGTGCCGCCTGGCGCATCGGCGACGCCCTCGCCGCGCTCACCGCCGCCTTCGGCGCCCTCGTCCCCGTACTGGTCCTACCGCTGGAGGAGTCGCCGTGAGCCTGCGCATCGCGTACTCGCCCTGCCCCAACGACACGTTCGTCTTCCACGCCTGGGCGCACGGGCTGGTGCCGGGCGCGCCCGCGCTGGACGTCACGTTCGCCGACATCGACGTCACCAACGCCATGGCCGAGCGCGGCGAGTTCGACATCCTGAAGGTGTCGTACGCGGTGCTGCCGTACATCCTCGACGAGTACGCGCTGCTGCCCTGCGGCGGGGCGCTCGGCCGGGGCTGCGGGCCGCTCGTGCTCACCCGGGAGCCGGGCGCGGACCTCGCGGGGAAGACGGTGGCGGTGCCGAGCGAGCGGTCGACGGCGTATCTGCTGTTCCGGCTGTGGGCCGCGGACACGCTGCGGGACGGCGCCCCGAACATCGTCGTGCTGCCGTTCCACGAGATCATGCCGGCCGTGCGCGACGGCAAGGTCGACGCGGGCCTGGTCATCCACGAGGCCCGCTTCACGTACCAGGAGTACGGGCTGCACCGCCTCGCCGACATGGGCGAGCACTGGGAGCGGACCACCGGTCTGCCGATCCCGCTGGGCGCGATCGTCGCGAAGCGCTCGCTCGGCGCGGACACCCTGAACTCCCTTGCCGAGGCCGCCCGTTCCTCGGTGCGGATGGCCTGGGACGACCCGGCGGCCTCCCGCGACTACGTCCTCGCGCACGCGCAGGAGATGGACCCGAAGGTCGCGGACCAGCACATCGGCCTGTACGTCAACGAGTTCACGGCCGACCTCGGCGAGAACGGGTACGCGGCCGTGCGCGGGCTGCTCACGCGTGCGGCGGCCGAGGGGCTTGTGCCGCCCCTCGGCCGGGATGCGCTGCGGTTTCCCTGAGATCTACGGTTCTATACGTCCAGCTCTATACGTCCAGCTGGTCGGCTACCGCGCGCAGCATGCCCGCGATCTTCGCTCCGTGCGCCTTGTCGGGGTAGCGGCCGCGCTCCAGCTGCTGCGAGACGGTCTCCAGGAGCGTCGTCAGGTCCTGCACGATCGACGCCAGTTCGTCGGGCTTGCGGCGCTGGGCCGCGGCGACCGAGGGCGCCGGGTCGAGGAGCATCACCGACAGCGCCTGGTCGCCGCGCTGGCCTGCGACGACGCCGAACTCCACGCGCTGTCCTG
Organism: Streptomyces solicavernae; assembly: GCF_029968095.1. Classification (GTDB taxonomy): domain Bacteria; phylum Actinomycetota; class Actinomycetes; order Streptomycetales; family Streptomycetaceae; genus Streptomyces; species Streptomyces solicavernae. Next base: position 23,265 of record NZ_JASCIR010000015.1, read on the forward strand.
GCTTGAGCGCGTCGACTCCGGCGGGCAGCACGGACGAGTGAACGAAGACGTCACCGCCGTCGTCACGGGAGAGAAAGCCGAAGCCCTTCTCGCTGTTGAACCACTTGACCTTGCCGGTAGGCACGTCTGTCCGTCCTCGTCTGTTCTCGTACGCGCGTCGCACGCGGCCCTGGATAGCAGTCTGGCGGGCCGCTCGACCCGCCGGTACCAAGGCTAATGGTCCAGTGGCCGGTGACAAGACTGCTTTCTCGGTCTCGTCCGGCAGGGAACTACCCTGGCCGGGTGAGTGACACACCTTCTGGCACAGCTTCTGGCACGGCTTCTGGCGCAGCTTCCGGCACGGCTTCCGGCGCAGCTCCCGGCGCGGGCGACCGCCTCGTCCGGTTCGGCGCGATCGTCTTCTTCGTCGGGGCGGTGGCCACCCTGGTCACCGTGGCCCCGCTGTTCCTGGGCACGGAGCCGTTCCCGACCGCCGCGTACCTCGTGAGCATGCTGATGGGCGTGGGCTTCGCGATCGCCGCCGCGGGTGTGCTGCGGACGATCGCCGTCCAGCGCCGTCAGGCCCGCGAGACCCGTCAGGTCCGCTCGGCGCGGTAGGACGCCAGCCACTCCGGGAAGTCCGTGAGGTCGCCGAGCACGATGTCGGCGCCCTCGGCGTGCAGCTCGTCCGGCGCGCAGGGCCCGGTCGGCACGGCCACGGAGAGCGCCCCTGCGGTACGGGCTCCGCGTACGTCGCCGGTGTGGTCGCCCACGTACACCGTGGCGCCGTGCTCGCGCAGCGCCTCCGCCTTGGCCTCCGCCCACAGCCAGCCGATCACCGCGTCCGGCGCGATGCCGAGGTGGTCGAGGTGCAGCTTGGCGTTGGGCTCGTGCTTGGCGGTGACGACGATCGCGCGGCCGCCCTGGGCCTGTACGGCGGCCACGGCCTCGCGGGCGCCGGGCATCGCGAGGGTCGGGGCGATGGCGTGTGTGGGGTAGATCTCACGGTAGCGGTCGGCCATCTCCGGTATCCGCTCCTCCGGGAACCAGTGCGCGAGCTCCTGGTCGAGGGGCGGTCCGAGCCGCGTGACGGCGAGGTCGGCGTCGATGAACGTGCCCGTCTCCGCGGAGAGCGCCTCGTAGGCGGCCCTGATCCCGGGGCGGGAGTCGATCAGGGTCATGTCGAGGTCGAAGCCGACGGTGAGCTGGGCCGGGTGCGGCGCGGACTGCGGCGCGGACCGCGGGGCGGGGGTGTTCTGCTGCGATGCCATGTCGGCCATTGTGCCGATCCTGGCCGAAAGCCTGCCCCTTACACTTAGCCAAGCCTAATCTCAGTCGCAGTCCATCTCCCTCTCCATCTCCGTCCTCAAAGGGTCACATGGCCGCCGTACCTCCCGCCTCCGCGCGACGCAAGCCGGTGGCCCGACGTATCGCCCTGACCGGCGCGGCGGTCGTGGCCCTCGCGGTCGCCGTGCTGCTCTCACTCGCCGTCGGCGCCCGCCCCATCGCCCCCACCGCCGTCCTCGACGCGCTGCTGCACGGCGGCCAGAGCGACGCCGCCCAGGTGGTCCGCGAACTGCGGGTGCCGCGCACGCTGATCGGCCTGATGGTCGGCGCGGCCCTGGCGATCGCCGGGACCGCGCTGCAGGGCATCACCCGCAACCCCATCGCCGACCCCGGCATCCTCGGCGTCAGCCAGGGCGCGTCCGCCGCGGTCGTCCTCGCGATCGCCTTCGCCGGGGTGCACGACCTGACGGGGTACGTGTGGTTCGCGTTCGCGGGCGCCGGGATCGCCTCCGTCGCCGTGTACGCCATCGCCGCGCGCGGGCGCGGCGGCGCGACGCCCGTGAAGCTCGCGCTCGGCGGCGCCGCGATCAACGCGCTGCTCGTCTCCGTCACGATGGCCGTCCTCACCACGAAGGCCGCCGCGCTGGACGAGTTCCGCTTCTGGCAGGTCGGCTCGGTGGCGGGCCGGGCCCCCGAAGTGGTCGCGCAGACCTGGCCGTTCCTGCTCGTCGGCGTGGTCCTGGTGGTGTCCGTGGCGCGCGGCCTGGACGCGCTCGCGCTCGGCGAGGACGTGGCGAAGGGCCTCGGGCAGAACGTCGCGACGGTACGGGTCGTCGGCGGCCTCGGCGCGACCGTCCTCACCGGCGTCGGGGTCGCGGCGGCCGGCCCGATCGCGTTCATCGGCCTGGCCGTCCCGCACATCGCCCGCGCGCTCGTCGGCGGCGACCACCGCTGGGTACTGCCGATGGCCGCGCTGACCGGCCCGGTCATGCTGCTCGTCTCCGACACGGTCGGCCGCGTGATCTTCCCGCCGAGCGAGGTCCCGGCGGGCGTGATGACGGCGCTGATCGGAGTGCCGTTCCTGGTGACGCTGGTACGACGGAAGGCGGTGGCCGCGTGAGTACGCGTACTGCTGTGGGCGGGGATTCCACGACCGTGCCCACCCCGACCCCCGAGCGCCGGCGCCCGGCCGGGTACTCCGTACTGCGGACAGGCCGGGCCTCGTTCCTCGTGCACAGGCGTGCGGTGACCGTCGCAGCCGTCCTGACCCTGCTCCTCGCGGCCGCGACCCTCGCCTACCTCTGCGTAGGAGAAAGCTTCGTACCCCCCGGCGAAGCCCTGAAGGTCGTCCTCGGCCGGCCCTCCCCCGACGAGCTGGTCGTCGGCACCCTGCGCCTGCCCCGCATGGTCGTCGGACTCCTCGTGGGGGCCGCGTTCGGGATCGCGGGCGCGCTGGTCCAGACCGTCGCCCGCAACCCGCTCGCCAGCCCCGACATCATCGGCATCAGCCAGGGCGCGAGCGCCCTCACCGTCGGCGCGCTCACCTTCGGCGTCACCTCGTACGCCGTGCTGCCGTACGTGTCGATCGCGGGCGGGCTCGTGGCGGCCGCGCTCGTGTACGTCTTCGCCTGGCGCGGCGGGCTGCAGGCCACCCGGTTCGTGCTGATCGGCATCGGCTTCGCGATCGCGCTGCGCTCCATCACCACGCTGTTCATGACGAAGGGCGACTACCTCGTCGCGCAGCAGGCGCAGATCTGGATGACCGGCTCCCTCAACGGCCGCTCCTGGCCGGAGGCCCAGCTGCTCGGCTCCACGCTGCTGATCCTGCTGCCCGCCATCGCGTGGGCGGCCCGCGCGCAGCGCACCGTCAGCATGGACGACGACACGGCGACCGCGCTCGGCGTGCGGCTCGGGCGCGTCCGGCTCGGGCTCGTGCTGGTCGGTGTCGTCCTCGCGTCCGTGGCGACCGGGACCGCCGGGCCGGTCGACTTCGTGGCGCTGCTCGCCCCGCAGATCGCCCGCCGGATGACCCGGACCGCGCAGATCCCGCTGGTGTGCAGCGCGTTGACCGGCGCGGTGGTCGTGGTCCTCGCGGACCTGCTCGCGCGCCGCCTCTTCTCGCCGACCGAGCTGCCGGTGGGAGTGCTGACGGCGGCGGTGGGGGCCCCGTACCTGATCTGGTTGATCGGGAAAAGACACAGCATTCGCAGCCGTACCGTCGGAGGGAAGTCGTAGTCGTGACCCGGCTCCAAGCGCGCGAGTTGACGCTCGCCTACGAGGAACGCACCGTCGTGCACGGCCTCGACCTGGACATACCCGACGGCCAGGTCACCGTGATCGTCGGGCCGAACGCCTGCGGCAAGTCGACGACGCTGCGGGCGCTCGGACGGCTGCTCAAGCCGAGGGCGGGTTCGGTGCTGCTCGACGGCACGGCGCTCGCGAAGCTGCCGACGAAGCGGATCGCCCAGCAGATCGGGCTGTTGCCGCAGTCGCCGGTGGCGCCCGAGGCGATCACCGTCGCGGACCTGGTGGCGCGCGGCCGGCAGCCGCACCAGCACTGGTGGCAGCAGTGGTCCGACGAGGACGAGCGGGCCGTCACGGAGGCCATGTCCCGTACGGATGTGGCGGAGCTGGCGGAGCGGCCCGTGGACGAGCTGTCGGGCGGTCAGCGGCAGCGGGTGTGGATCGCGATGGCGCTCGCGCAGGAGACGGAGCTGCTGCTGCTCGACGAGCCGACGACGTTCCTGGACATCTCCCACCAGGTGGAAGTCCTGGATCTCGTACGGCAGTTGAACCATGACCGGGGGCGGACGGTCGTCGTCGTCCTGCACGACCTGAACCAGGCGGCGCGGTACGCGGATCATCTCGTGGCGATGCGGGCGGGGGAGGTGGTGGCCTCCGGCGCGCCGTCGAAGGTGGTCACCGCTGAGCTCGTACGCGAGGTGTTCGGCCTCGACTGCGTCGTGGTACCGGACCCCGTGACCGGGTCGCCGTTGGTCGTGCCGGGTGCGCCGTGGGGGGCTTGATCTTTCCCCGCCCCACCTCGCCCCGCACCCGGTCCACCACCGCCACCCACAAGAAAGGCACCCCATGAGACCCCGCACCCTCACCGCAGCCGCCGTCCTCGCCCTCACTCTCACCGCCTGCGGGTCGGGAGGCGCCGCGGACCCGGCAGGTGACAGCGGCGGCAGCCGCGGCACGCACACCGTCAAGACCGCCATGGGCGACGTGAAAGTCCCGGACGCCCCGAAGCGCGTCGTCGTCCTCGACACCGCCGAACTGGACTCCGCGATCACCCTCGGCGTGAAGCCGGTCGGCGCCACGCACGCCGACGTCGAGTCGGGCTTCCTCAGCTACCTGCCGAAGGCGAAGGTCAAGGGCATCAAGGACGTCGGCGCGATGATGACGCCGAACGTCGAGGCCATCGCCGAGCTGAAGCCCGACCTGATCCTGACCAGCAAGATCCGGCACGAGAAGCTCTACCCGCAGCTCAGCCGGATCGCCCCGACCGTCATGACGGAGAACACCGGCTACCCCTGGAAGGACAACTTCCGGCTGCACGCCGACGCGCTCGGCAAGAAGGAAGAGGCGAAGAAGGTCGTCGAGGCGTACGACGACCACGCCGCCGACGTGACCAAGGCCCTCGGCGGCCGGGCGAAGGCCGAGGCCACGAAGGTCAACGTGGTCCGCTTCGTCGAGGGCGCCAACATCCGCATCTACGGCAGGAAGAACTACATCGCGACGATCCTGAAGGACGTCCACCTCGGGCGGCCCGCCGTCGTGGACAAGGCCAAGGACGGGTTCTCGTACGACGTGAGCCCCGAGCGGATCGACGCCGCCGACGCCGACGTCATCTTCCACTCCACCTACGGCGACCCGGAGAAGGCCAAGGAGACGCAGACCACGGGCGGTTCGCTGTGGCAGGGCATGAAGGCCGTCAAGAACGGCAAGGTCTTCGCGGTCGACGACCAGCTGTGGATCCAGGGCATCGGCTACACCGCCGCGAACAAGATCCTCGACGAGCTGCGGGCCGACCTGACGAAGTAACTCCCGGCGTTACTCGGGCCGTTGCCGCTGCGACCGCCACACCAGGAACAGCGCGGAGGCGACGGCCGCGAGGCGCACCACCCACGGCCAGGTTTCGCCGAGCGCGTCCACCGTGGCGCCCGCCGGCACCTCCTCGCCCCAGCGCCGGTCGAACCGGCCCCACAGCCACACCACCCCCGCCGCCGCCGCGGCGCCGGGGATGCCGAGCGCCGCGAACTTGGCCTCGCGCTGGGTGAGCCGGCGCGAGGTGTAGGCGACGGCCCAGCCGGCGCCGAGCGCGATCCAGTTGCCGAGCACGGCGCCGGCGACGAGGGACGCGGCGGCGAGCAGCAGCAGCGGGTTGCTGAGCGCCGGCGCGCCCCGGGCGGCCCGGGCGCGGCGCAGGAACGGCAGCCGGCGGCCGCCGCCCGACTCCTCGCCCTCGTCGCCCGCCGCTTCGCCCTCGCTCCGCTTCTGGCGCTCGCCCTCGCCCTCGCCGGAGGGCCCGTCGGACTTGTCGGAGTCGTCGAAGGCGTCGGAGGCGTCCTCGGGGCGTGGCGGGCGCAGTATCTCGGGGATCTCCACACCGCCGACGAACCCCGGTACGGAGTCGGTGAAGCCGTGAGGGCCGTTCTCGATGCGCCACCAGTCGGGCGTGGAACCGCTCGGCCCCATCTCGTCCTCGCCCGCGAGGTGCGGCGGCGTGCTGACCGTCGGCGGCGGTTCGGCGGGCGGCGCGGGGTCCTTCGTCAGGCGGTCCTTCGTCAGGCGCGGCCGGAGCGGGTTGCGGAACCGGGGCTCGCGGCCCCGCTGCTCGTCGGTGCGCTGCTCGGGCACGAACAGGGAGGGGCGGAGGCGGGACTTGGGCGCGCTCCCCCGGTCGGCCTCGACGGCGGACTCCGGAACAGCCGGTCCGGCCTCGGCGGCGCGCTTCTCCCATGCTTCCGCCTCGGCGGCGCGCTTCTCCCGTACTTCCGCCTCGTCCGCGCGCTTCTCCCGTACTTCCGCCTCGTCCGCGCGCTTCGCCGGTACGTCGGCGGGGGCGCCGTGGTCGTCAGGGTCCCGCGACGACCCCGCCTCCCGCCCCACGACCTCCTCCGGCGTGCCGAGGCGGTCCAGGATGCGGCGGACCCCGGCCGGGCTGTCGCCGGGGGTCTTGCCGCCGGACACGGTGGCGCGGCGGCGGTCGATCTCGGCGCGCAGCTCGGCGACCAGGCGCATCCGGGTCTTCGACGGCAGCTGGCGCTGCTGGGCGAGGTCGCCGACCCTGCTCAGGTAGTCAAAAACGAGCTGGTCGCTCTCGATCGCCACGAGCTCTCCCTGCGGTAAGTACCTGCCGCGGCGCGCGCGTTGTGGTGCCCGGCCGTCCGACCGTACCGCGCGTGCGGCTGCCATGTCGGTGGCACCTACTACCGTGTGACGGATGACGACCGAGAGCACGGCAGGCACGGCGGCCCCCCGCACACTCGCCGAAGAGCTGAGGCAGCGCGACGACGCGTCGCTCGCCACCCTGCTGCGGGCCCGCCCGGACCTGCTGTCCCCCGTGCCGAACGACCTGACGCAGCTGGCCACGCGCGCGGGCACCAGGGCGTCGGTGGTGCGCGCCCTCGGCCGGCTCGACACGTTCGCGCTGCAGGCCGCCGAGGCCCTTGCGGTGGCGCCGGAGCCCGCGTCGTACGAGGCGCTGCGCGCCCTGCTCGCCGGGGACGACGGGGACGCGGCGGTGGACGGCGCGCTGCCCGGCGCGGTCGCCACGCTGCGCGCCCAGGCGCTGGTGTGGGGCGGGGACGAGCGGCTTCGCCTGGTGCGCACGGCCCGCGAGCTCCTTGCGCCCTCGCCGCAGCACCCGTCGCCGACGGGACTCGGGCCGGCCGTCGCCGAGGCCACGTCGGGCATGTCGCCGGGCCGCGTGCAGCAGCTCATCGAAGCGGCGGGCCTGACGTCGACGCACGACGCGGTGTCCGCGGTCTCGGCCCTGACCGAGCTGTTCACGGACCGTACGCGGATGTCGGCGCTGCTCGACGACGCCCCGGTCGACGCCCTGGACGTCCTCGGCCGGCTCACCTGGGGCCCGCCGTACGGGCAGGTCACGGCGGACCCGGCGGCGCATCTGCGCTGGCTGCTCGACCGCGGCCTGCTCGTGCCGACCTCGCCCGGCACGGTCGTACTCCCGCGCGAGGTGGCCCTGCACCTGCGCGGCGGCCGCGCCCACCGCACGACGCACCCGCTGCCGCCGGAGGTCCCGCCCGCTGCGGAGCACCGGCCGCGGGTGGTGGACGCGACGGCGGCCGGGCAGGCGCTGGCGGCGGTCGCGACGGTCGAGGAGCTGCTGAAGGAGTGGCACGAGGGCGGGCCCGCGGTGCTGCGCGCGGGCGGCCTGAGCGTGCGCGACCTGAAGCGCACGGCGGTCGCCCTCGACGCCCCGGAGCCGACGGCCGCGTTCTGGGTGGAACTGGCGTACGCGGCGGGCCTGTTGGCGTCCGACGGCGGCTTCGAGGGCGCCTCGTCCCCGTACGGCGAAGGGGATGCGGGCCCCCGCCGCGCGGAGGAGCGGTACGCGGCGACGCCCGCGTACGACGACTGGCTGGAGCTCCCGGCCGCCGAGCGCTGGGCCCGCCTGGCGGTGGCCTGGCTGGCGGCGACGCGCACGCCGGGCCTGGTCGGCGGCCGCGACGGCAAGGACCGGGTGCTGTCGGCGCTCGGCCCGCACCTGGACCGCTCGGGGGCGCCGGAGGTGCGGCGCCGCGTCCTCGACCTGCTCGCCGGACTGCCTCAGGGCGCCGCGGCCGACCCGGAGGCGGTCCTGGCCCGGCTGCGCTGGGAGCGCCCGCTGCGGGTCGGCGCGACGTCGGACCCGAGCGGCGACGACCTGCGCACCCGCCTGGCCCGCTGGACCCTCGACGAGGCGGAACTCCTCGGCGTGACGGGCCGCGGGGCGCTGTCGGCGACGGGGCGGGCGCTGCTGTCGGACACGCCGCACCGTGCCCGCGAAGGGCACAGGACCCACGACGGACACACGGCCCTCGACGGACACTCGGCCCTCGAAGGGCACTCGACTCGCGAAGGACACACGGCCCGCGAAGGGCACCCGGCCTTCGAACGGACGCTGGCCGCCCTCCTCGCCCCGCTCCTCCCCGAACCCCTCGACCATGTCCTCCTCCAGGCGGACCTGACGGCCGTGGCGCCCGGCCCCCTGGAGCGGCCCCTCGCGGAGACCCTCGGCGTGCTCGCGGACGTGGAGTCAAAGGGCGGGGCGACGGTCTACCGCTTCACGCCCGGCTCGGTCCGCCGCGCCCTGGACGCGGGCCGCACGGCCACCGACCTGCACACGTTCCTTCAGACCCACTCCCGTACGCCGGTGCCGCAGCCCCTCTCGTATCTGATCGACGATGTGGCGCGCCGGCACGGCCACTTGAGGATCGGCGCGGCCTCGGCGTACGTCCGCTGCGACGACGACTCGGTGCTCGGCGAGATCCTCGCCGACAAGCGCGCCGCCGCCCTGCGCCTGCGCCGCCTCGCGCCGACGGTCCTGGCCGCGCAGGCCGACCCGGCGGCGCTGCTCGACGGCCTGCGGTCGATGGGCTTCGCCCCGTCCGCGGAGACCCCCGAGGGCGACGTCCTGATCGCCCCCGCCCACGCCCACCGCACGCCGCCCCGCACGGCGCCCGCCCCGGTGCCGGAGGGCCCGCCGCTGCCGGACGACACGCTGCTCGGCGCCGCGGTCCGCGCGATCCGCGCCGGCGACATGGCGTCGACGGCCCCGAAGCGCCCGGCGCCCACGCCCACTTCGGCCCCCGGCGAACTCCCCCGCACCACGTCGGCCGAGACCCTCGCCACGATGCAGGCCGCGGTGCTGACGGGCGACGCGCTGTGGATCGGCTACGTCAACGCGGAGGGCACGGCCAGCCAGCGCGTCATCGCTCCGGTCCGCGTGGAGGGCGGCTTCGTCACGGCCTACGACCACACGGCGGACGAGGTCCGCACGTACCCGTTGCACCGGGTGACGGGGGTGGCGGAACTGGGCGAGGACTGAGGCCCGCGCCGCGACCTCATTCGGCGTCCACCACGAAGCGACCGAACTCGCCTGACCGGTCGGCGTGGGCCCCCGTGTGAGGCCCACGCCACACCGCCCGCTCCCGTAATGCGGCACACTGGACGTTTGGCCTCTCCCGTCCCGTCACGAGGCCTGCCGTAGAACGGAAAGGGTGCGCGCGTGGCTGGTCCCCTCATCGTCCAATCTGACAAGACCCTCCTGCTTGAGGTCGACCACGAGCTGGCCGACGCCTGTCGGCGGGCCATCGCGCCGTTCGCCGAGCTGGAGCGGGCGCCCGAGCACATCCACACGTACCGGCTCACCCCGCTCGGGCTGTGGAACGCGCGGGCGGCCGGGCACGATGCCGAGCAGGTCGTCGACGCGCTCGTCGAGTACAGCCGGTACCCGGTGCCGCACGCGCTGCTCGTCGACATCGCCGAGACGATAGACCGGTACGGACGGCTCACCCTCAGCAAGCACCCCGCGCACGGCCTCGTTCTGAGCAGCACCGACCGGCCGGTCCTGGAGGAGGTGCTGAAGTCGAAGCGGGTCACTCCGCTCGTCGGGGCGCGGATCGATCCGGACACCGTCGTCGTGCATCCGTCCGAGCGCGGGCAGATCAAGCAGACGCTGCTCAAGCTGGGCTGGCCGGCCGAGGACCTCGCCGGGTACGTGGACGGCGAGGCCCACACCATCGACCTCGCCGAGGACGGCTGGGCGCTGCGCCCGTACCAGAAGCAGGCCGTGGAGAACTTCTGGCACGGCGGCAGCGGGGTCGTCGTACTGCCGTGTGGCGCCGGTAAGACGCTCGTCGGCGCGGGGGCCATGGCGCAGGCCAAGGCGACCACGCTGATCCTCGTCACCAACACCGTGTCCGCCCGCCAGTGGAAGCACGAGCTGGTCAGGCGGACGAGCCTCACCGAGGACGAGATCGGCGAGTACTCCGGTACGAAGAAGGAGATCCGGCCCGTCACGATCGCGACGTACCAGGTCCTCACGACGAAGCGGAAGGGCGTCTACCCGCACCTGGAGCTCTTCGACTCACGGGACTGGGGCCTGGTCGTCTACGACGAGGTGCACCTGCTGCCCGCGCCGGTCTTCAAGTTCACCGCCGACCTCCAGGCCCGCCGCCGCCTCGGCCTCACCGCGACGCTCGTACGGGAGGACGGGCGCGAGTCCGACGTGTTCTCGCTGATCGGGCCGAAGCGGTTCGACGCCCCGTGGAAGGAGATCGAGGCGCAGGGGTACATCGCCCCGGCGGACTGCGTCGAGGTCCGGGTGAACCTGACGGAGTCCGAGCGGCTGGCGTACGCCACCGCCGAGGCGGAGGAGAAGTACCGGTTCTGTGCCACCACGGCCACGAAGCGGAAGGTGACGGAAGCGCTCGTCCGGAAGCATCAGGGTGAGCAGACGCTCGTCATCGGGCAGTACATCGACCAGCTCGACGAGCTCGGCGCGCACCTCGACGCCCCTGTCATCAAGGGCGAGACCACGAACGCGGTGCGGGAGAAGCTGTTCGACCAGTTCCGGGAGGGCGAGATCTCCGTGCTCGTCGTGTCCAAGGTCGCGAACTTCTCCATCGACCTGCCCGAGGCGACGGTCGCGATCCAGGTGTCCGGGACGTTCGGCTCGCGCCAGGAGGAGGCGCAGCGGCTCGGCCGGGTGCTGCGGCCGAAGGCCGACGGTCACGAGGCCCGCTTCTACTCCGTCGTCGCCCGCGACACCATCGACCAGGACTTCGCCGCGCACCGGCAGCGGTTCCTGGCGGAGCAGGGGTATGCGTATCGGATCGCTGATGCGGATGATTTTCTGGCGGGGTGAGGCTTACGTAGCCCGTTTGTGCGCCGTCGGCCGGGGCTCGCTCGATCGCCCTGCGGGCTCGTCCTCAAACGCCGGACGGGCTGGAAGTGGGTCCCCCTGATTCGCCGGACGGGCTGAATTCGGGTCCCCCCGATCCGCCGGACGGGCTGGATTTGCCCGCTGCGTCGGCACCGTGACCCGCCTCCGCCCCGTCCACACCGCCACACACCCCAGCAGAGCCAGCCCCAGCAGCGGGTACGGCGAGGCGAGTGGCTGTTGCCACCACGGGTACTGGAGGTCCAGCTCGCCGTCGTGCGGCAGGAGCCAATGCGTACGGGCGGTGAACAGGGCCGTCACCACCACCGCCAGGTACACACGGCGTTCGGCGAGCAGCAGCGCGGCCAGCGGGACGCACCACACCCAGTGGTGGGACCAGCTGATCGGCGAGATGAGCAGCGCCGTGAACGCGGCGGTGAGCAGGCCCCACTGGCTGTGGCCGTGGTGGTGGGCGCGGCGGGCCAGCCACAGGCCGAGGGCCGCGACGAGCAGGGCGGGCACCGCCCACAGCAGACCCGGCTCCTCGATGCGCAGGACGCGGGCGAGGAGCCCCTGCAGGGACTGGTTGTCGACGATCCACACCTTGCCGACCCGGCCGGTCTCGAACATCCGCCGGGTCCAGAACTCGACGCTGGCGCCGGGCAGTACGAGCACGCCGAGCAGCACCGTGCCGACGAACGAGGCGGTCGCGGTGGCCGCCGTCCGGATGCGTCCGACGAGCAGCAGATAGACGACGAAGAAGCCGGGTGTGAGCTTGATGCCCGCCGCGATGCCGAGCGCGAAACCCTTGCCGACGGCGCCCTCGGGACGGCTGAGGTCCCACAGGACGAGGCAGACCAGGGCGAGGTTGATCTGCCCGAACAGCAGGGTCTGGAAGACGGGTTCGAGCCAGAGGGCGAGCCCGGTCGCGGCGAGCGGCAGCCAGGGGCGGGCGCGGCTCCCGGACAGCCCGGTGAAGCGGAACGACAGGTGGACGAGGAGCGCGAGCAGCGCCACGTTCCCGGCGACGAAGGCGATCTTGAGCAGCGGTATGGGCAGCCAGGTCGTGGGGACGAAGAGGATCGCGGCGAACGGCGGGTAGGTCGCCGGGAGGTTCCACTCGGTGACCGTGAACCCGTAGAGGTCGGTGCCGCCGACGACGGCCGCGCCCTCCGCCCGGTACACGAGGGTGTCGGCCATCGGGATGCGCAGGGTCACACAGAGCGCGGCGAAGGCCGCGAGGGAGACCAGCAGCAGCACGCCGGAGGCGATGACGCGGGGTGAGCGCGAGGTCACAGTCCGGTGAATCACGGGCGTGACCCTACCTGTCCGTTACGGCGTCTTTACATCGGGGCGATCAACGGCACCGTACGGCCGGATGGCGGCAGGGTTCAAGGGTGATATCGGACAGGGAAGTTGAGGAAGTTGAGGAAGTTGAGCGTCACCGTCTGCGGACGCCGGTCTCCTCTCCGTACTCACCGAGGACCGTGACGTTGAGCGTGGTGCTCGCGAAGACCTTGGCGGCGCGCAGGGCGTTGCCGAGGGGGTGGCTGTGCCGGGTGCCCGTCGCGGCGGTGGCGCCGCGGGCCGGGGAGGGCCGGCCTGCTGCTGGGGTGAAGGTTGCGCTGCTCATACCTCCATTGTCCGACTGGCGTGTTCGTCCTCCGCGAGGCCTGGTTAAAGCGTTCGCCCCGGTGGCAGCCCCTGACCTAGACTCGCCGCTTCCCCCGCCTCCCTCGCGGAGAGCTGCTGCCCGGACGGAAACCGGTCGGCTTTCCTCACGTACGCGCCCCGTACGCACCCCGTACGCGCCCCGTACGCGCCCGCATCTGCTCCGCCGGAGGCCGAACCCGTGACCCCCACCCCCGAACGCGATCCGCTCGCGCGCGAGCGCGACCACCTCACCGCGTCCCGGGCCGCGCTGCGCGCCATGCGGGCCGACGTCGAGGCCCTGGACATCGCCGACGTGACCGCGAACTGGGTCAACGCGGCCGTCCTGCAGGGCCAGATCGACGACCGCATCAAGGCGCTCGCCGACCTCGCGCACACCCCGCTGTTCTTCGGCCGGCTCGACTTCCTGCACGCGGCGGGCGCCGAGTCCGCAGAGTCCCCAGAGTCCGCCGAGTCCGCAGAGGGCGGGGAGGGGCCGAGCTTCTACATCGGGCGGCGGCACGTGCACGACGCCGACGGGGACCCGATGGTGATCGACTGGCGTGCGCCGGTCTCGCAGGCGTTCTACCGGGCCTCGAAGAAGGACCCGATGGACGTGGCGCTGCGCCGCCGCTTCGGGTACACGGGCGGGGAGCTGACCGCGTACGAGGACGAGCACCTGTCCGACCCGCAAGAGGCCGCGCAGGTCAGCGCGCTGCTGCAGCGGGAGATCGAGCGGCCGCGCGTGGGCCCGATGCGGGACATCGTCGCGACGATCCAGCCCGAGCAGGACGAGATCGTACGCAGCGGCCTCGGCGGCACGGTCTGTGTGCAGGGCGGCCCCGGCACCGGCAAGACGGCGGTGGGCCTGCACCGGGTCGCGTATCTGCTGTATGCGCACCGCGAGCGCCTGGCCCGCACCGGCACCCTCGTCATCGGCCCGAACGACTCGTTCCTGCACTACATCGAGCAAGTGCTGCCCGCGCTCGGCGAGTTGGAGGTCAGGCAGGCCACGGTCGCGGATCTGGTCGCGCATGTGGAGGTGCGGGCGGCGGACGACCCGGCGGCGGCGCTCGTGAAGGGCGACGCGCGGATGGCCGGGGTGCTGCGGCGGGCGGTGCGCGCGCAGGTGAGCCTGCCGACGGAGCCGGTGGTGGTGGTGCGGGGGTCGCGGCGCTGGCGCGTTCCGGCGTACGAACTGGAGGAGATCGTCCGGGAGTTGCTGGACCGGGACATCCGCTACGGCGCCGCCCGGGACGCGCTGCCGCAGCGGATCGCGCACGCGGTGCTCGTACGGATGGAGCAGGCGGGTGAGGCTCCGGACGACCGGGTGCAGGACGCGGTGGCGCGGAACGCGGCGGTGAAGGCGGCCGTGAAGGCGGTGTGGCCGCCGGTGGACCCGGCGAAGCTGGTGCTGAGGCTCCTCTCGGACGCCGAGTTCCTGGCCGAGCACGCGGACGGCGTCCTGGACGCGGACGAGCAGAAGGCGGTTCTGTGGGCGAAGCCCGCCCGCTCGGTGAAGTCCGCGAAGTGGTCGGCGGCGGACGCGGTGCTGATCGACGAGGCGCAGGACCTGGTGTCCCGTACGCACTCTCTCGGCCATGTGGTCCTGGACGAGGCGCAGGACCTCTCCCCCATGCAGTACCGCGCGGTGGGCCGGCGCTGCAGCACCGGATCGGCGACGGTCCTCGGCGATCTGGCGCAGGGCACCACGCCCTGGGCGACGCGGAGTTGGGGCGAGGCTCTGGCGCATCTGGGCAAGGGCGGCGCGGTGGTGGAGGAGCTGACGGCGGGCTTCCGGGTGCCGCGCGAGGTCATCGCGTACGCGTCCCGTCTCCTCCCGGACATCGCGCCGGGGCTCGCGGCGGTGGGGTCGGTACGGGAGTCGCCGGGGTCGCTGTCGGTGCGGCGGGTGGACGGGGGCGGCGATGTGGCGGGGGCGGTGGTGCGGGCCTGCGTGGAGTCGCTTGCGCACGAGGGCTCGATCGGCCTGATCGCGGCGGACGCGCGCGTCCCGGTCCTGGCGGAAGCGCTGCGCACGGCCGGCGTCCCGTACCTCGACCCGGGTACGGAGACCTCCGCGGAGGCGCGCCTGACCCTGGTCCCGGCGTCGCTCGCGAAGGGTCTGGAGTACGACTACGTGGTCCTGGACGAGCCCTCGGCGGTGGTGGACGGCGAGCCCGACGAGCGCACGGGCCTGCGCCGCCTGTACGTGGCGCTGACCCGTGCGGTGTCGGGGCTCGTGGTGGTCCACGGGGCGGAGCTGCCGGGGCAGTTGGCCGCCTGAGGGGGAGTTGCTTCCGCCAGAACGGAGGGGGAGTTACTTCCGCCGGACCAGGGAGAGTCACTTCCTCCGGACCAGGGAGAGTTACTTCCTCCGGATCAGGGAGAGTTACTTCCTCCGGATCAGGGAGAGTCACTTCCTCCAGAACAGGTGGTGCGTGACGCCGCTCGGGCTGGGCACAACCTCCAGGTGGTAGCGGTCCCGGAGCTCGTCCGGGGACTCCCACAGCCGGACGCCGGAGCCGAGCTTGTGTGGCCAGACCGCCACGTGCAGGGTGTCGACGAGCCCCGCGTCGAGGAACAGCCGGATGGTGGTGGCCCCGCCGCCCAGCCGGACGTCCTTGCCCTGGGCCGCCGCGCGGGCCTTCTCCAGTACGACCGCGGGCTCGTCGTCGACGAAGTGGAACGTGGTGTCGGACAGCGTGAACGAGGGCCGCAGGTGGTGGGTCAGCACGAACACCGGGGTGTGGAACGGCGGTTCGTCGCCCCACCAGCCCTGCCAGTCGTGGTTCTCCCAGGGCCCGTGCTGCGGCCCGAACTTGCCGCGTCCCATGATCTCGGCGCCGATGTTGTGCGCGAAGTCCCGCGTGAAGTAGTCGTCGAGGCCGCGGGTGCCGCCGGGGTCGGTGCGGTTCGGCCAGCTCGCGGTGGCGCCGGCCCAGGTGAACATCTCGCCGGGGTCGGCGTGCCCGAACGGCCGCTCCAGGCTCTGGCCCTCACCGGCGCCGTAGCCGTCGCTGGAGACGGTGAAGTTCTGGACCTTCAGGAGCTGTTCCACTGCGGTGCCTCCGGGGGCGAGGGGGTCGGTGGTTGCGGTTGCGGTTGCGGTTGCGGCAGTAGTGACTGCCGACTGTCCCGAAAGTCATCTCTCCCCCGGGGGCGTCTTTCCTAGCCGTCCACCACCGCCCGCCAGAAGGCCACCGCCTCCGCCGACACCGGCGCGCCCCACCCCTGAGGCCGCGCCGCGCCCCCGATGTGGAACGCGTCGATCCCCACCGCCCGCAACTGCGGAACATGGCCGAGCTCCAGCCCGCCGCCCACGAGGATCTGCTGCCGGTACCCGGGCTCCCCGGCCCGCGCCGCCTCCGCGAGCAGCACCGGCAGTCCGTCCGTCACGCCGGTCGCCGCGCCCGCGGTGAGGTACGTGTCGAGGCCCGGCAGGTCCGCGAGCTGCTTGCGCAGCGCGTCCCGGTCGGCGGCCCGGTCGATGGCGCGGTGGAACGTCCACGGCGCCCCGTCCAGGGCCCCCACGATCTCCTCGACGGCGCGGAGGTCGGGCCCGCCCGTCTCGTCGAGGAACCCGAGCACGAACTCGTCCGCCCCCTCGGCCCGCAGCGCCCGCGCGTCCCGTACGAGCGCGGCCACGGCATCGGCGTCCCCCGCGGCGAAGCCGTCCGAGGCGCGCAGCATGACGCGCAGCGAGACGTCGACGGCGGCGCGGATGTCGGCGAAGGCGGCGACGCCCGGTGTGAGGCCGTCCGCCGCCATGTCCGTGACCAGCTCAAGGCGGTCCGCACCTCCGGCCTGGGCGGCGACCGCGTCCCGGGCGTCGAGCGCGATCACCTCCAGGACTGCACGCTTGCTCATGGGGCCTCGTCTCTCCTGGGCACGGCTACAGGTCCGGATACAGGTCTAGTCCAATATCAAGCCTAATGGCTGTGCCCGTCTTCCGTCCCATGGTCGTCGGGTTCGGCGTCCGGCGCATCGGCGGGCGCACCCGCCCCGCCCGTCCGTACGGTGAAGTCCGCCGTACGCACCTTCCCGTCGTGCTTGAAGTCCAGGAACAGCCGGTACGAACCCTCGCTCGGCACCTCCGCCGTGAACGGCACGACCGGCCCCGGCCCGCCCTCCCCCGGGTGGACGTGCAGATACGCGAGGTCGCCGGAGCGCAGCGCGACGAGGTGCCCGTACGCCCCCAGGTAGGGCTCCAGGTCGGTCACCGGCTCGCCGTCCTTCGTGACGCGCAGCTTCAGCTCGCTCGCGCGGCCGGGGGTGAGTCCGCCGTCCAGAGTGACCTCGTACCCGCCGGGCAGCGTCGCGCGCGCGGCGGGCGCGGGCAGCGGCGCGGGCTCGTACTTCCCGGACACCGCCAGGTCCGCGCCGAGCGTGCGCCCCTCGCCGCCCTTCGGCCTGAAGTCGGCGAAGACCCGGTACCCGCCGGCCTTCGGCAGGTCGACCGGGGTGGACCAGGTGCCGTCGGCGGCGCGGGTGGGATGCAGATGCCGGTACGTGTCGAGCTCGCGCGAGGCGACGATCAGGTGGAGCTCCTTGCCGTGCTCGCGGTCGTACGCGGTGACCTCGCGGCCGCTGCCGTCCTCGACGGTGAAGCGGAGCCGGGCCTTCTCCCCGGCGGCGAGGCGCGGCGTCTCCAGGTCGAGGCTGTACCCGCCCTGCGAGACCTGGAGGCCGCCGGGGGGCTCGGGGGCGGGGGCGCTCTCCTCGTGACCGCCGCCGTGCCCGCCCTCCTCCGTCGCCTCCTTCACCACCGGGTCCGCGGCACCGCCCACCGCGTACGCGGTGCCGAACGTGGCGCCGACCGCCGTGACGAAGGCCGTGATCCTGACTGCGGTGTTCATGGCTGACTCCCTGCGTCGCCCCTGGTTTCCGATACGCATGAGAGTACCCCCAGGGGGTATCAAGTCAAGCGGAGAAAGAGCCTTGCGCTCGCCACCCCCCAGGGGTATACATGGAACCGTTCGCACATACCCCCCAGGGGTACATACGCCTCACGCAGCCTCACACAGGAAGGGCGGCAGCCATGACCACCACCACCGCGACGGAGGTCGAACTCGCCATCGGCGGCATGACCTGCGCCTCCTGCGCCGCGCGGATCGAGAAGAAGCTGAACCGCATGCCGGGCGTCGAGGCGACCGTCAACTACGCCACCGAGAAGGCCAAGGTCACGTACGCCGGGGACACAGCCGTCACCGACCTGATCGCCACGGTCGAGGCCACCGGGTACACGGCCCAGGAACCCGCGCCCGCACGGACCGAGGAACCGGCCGAGACCCAGGGAGACGACGAACTCCGGCCCCTGCGGCAGCGGCTGACGACCGCCGTCCTGCTCGCCGTCCCGGTGATCGCGATGGCGATGGTCCCGGCCCTGCAGTTCGAGTACTGGCAGTGGCTGTCCCTGACGCTCGCGGCCCCCGTCGTCACGTACGCGGCCTGGCCCTTCCACAAGGCGGCCTGGACCAACGCGAAGCACGGCGCGGCCACCATGGACACGCTGATCTCGGTCGGTACGTCGGCGGCCTTCGCGTGGTCGCTGTGGGCGCTGTTCTTCGGTACGGCGGGGACGCCCGGCATGACGCACCCCTTCGAGCTGACCATCGCCCGCAGCGACGGCGCCGGGAACATCTACCTGGAGGCGGCCGCCGGGGTCACCGCGTTCATCCTGGCGGGCCGGTTCTTCGAGGCACGCTCCAAGCGGAAGGCGGGCGCGGCCCTCAAGGCGCTGCTCGAACTCGGCGCGAAGGAGGTCACGGTCGTACGCGAAGGGCGCGAACTCCTCGTGCCCGTCGGCGAGTTGAAGGTCGGCGAGCACTTCCTGGTCCGCCCCGGCGAGAAGATCGCCACCGACGGCACGGTGACCGAGGGCTCGTCCGCCGTGGACGCCTCCATGCTGACCGGCGAGTCCGTGCCGGTCGAGGTCGGCGTCGGGGACGGGGTCACCGGCGCCACGCTGAACGCCGGCGGCCGCCTGGTCGTCGAGGCCACCCGGATCGGCGCGGACACACAGCTCGCCCGGATGGCGCAGCTGGTCGAGGACGCGCAGAACGGCAAGGCGGCGGCGCAGCGCCTGGCCGACCGGATCTCCGCGGTCTTCGTCCCGGTCGTGATCGCCCTGGCCGTGGCCACCCTCGGCTTCTGGCTCGGCAACGGCGCGGGCCTGACCGCCGCGTTCACGGCCGCCGTCGCCGTACTGATCATCGCCTGCCCGTGCGCCCTCGGCCTCGCCACGCCGACCGCGCTCATGGTGGGTACGGGGCGCGGCGCCCAGCTCGGCATCCTCATCAAGGGCCCGGAGGTGCTGGAGTCCACCCGCCGCGTCGACACGGTCGTCCTGGACAAGACGGGCACGGTGACGACGGGCCGTATGACGCTCCTCGCCACGCACACCGCGACCGGCGTCACGGAAGCCGAAGTCCTGCGCCTGGCGGGCGCGTTGGAGCACGCCTCCGAGCACCCGATCGCCCAGGCGGTCGCGTCCGGCGCGGCCGCTCAGGTCGGTGCGCTGCCCGCCCCCGAGGACTTCGCGAACGTCGCGGGCCTCGGCGTCCAGGGCATCGTCGAGGGCCACGCGGTCCTGGTCGGCCGCGAGCAGCTGCTGAAGGACTGGTCCATCGGCCTGCCCTCCTCGCTGGCCCGCGCGAAGGCGGAAGCGGAGGCAGCCGGCCGTACGGCGATCGCGGTGGCCTGGGACGGGGAGGCGCGGGCGGTCCTGGAGGTCGCCGACGCGGTCAAGGAGACCAGCCCGGAGGCGATCCGCCGCCTGCGCGCACTCGGCCTCACCCCGATCCTCCTCACCGGCGACAACCGCGCGGTCGCGGAGTCGGTGGCGGCTCAGGTCGGCGTGGACCGGGTGATCGCCGAGGTCATGCCGGAGGACAAGGTCGACGTCGTCAGGAAGCTCCAGGCCGAAGGCCGGTCCGTGGCGATGGTCGGCGACGGCGTCAACGACGCGGCCGCCCTCGCCCAGGCCGACCTGGGCCTCGCGATGGGCACGGGCACCGACGCGGCGATCGAGGCGGGCGATCTGACGCTGGTACGCGGTGACTTGAGGTCGGCGGCGGACGCGATCCGCCTGTCGCGCAAGACACTGGGCACGATCAAGTCCAACCTCTTCTGGGCCTTCGCGTACAACGTGGCGGCGCTGCCGCTGGCCGCGGCGGGGCTGTTGAACCCGATGATCGCGGGCGCGGCGATGGCGTTCTCGTCGGTCTTCGTGGTCGGCAACAGCCTGCGGCTGCGGCGTTTCAAGGCCAGTTGATTCAAGGCACGTGATTTCAAGGCCAGTTGAAGTGACGCGTTCACGGGGCGAAGGTCGCGGAGCGTGACTACGCTGGCACGGTGAGCCCCAAGAGCCGCGCGCACAAGAACCCTTCCGCGCTGAAGATGGTGGGACGCCTCCTCGCGCTGTTCCGCCAGACCGCCGGACTGACCCAGGCGGAACTGGCGGAACGCCTGGCCATCGCCGAGTCGACGATCGCCTCGATCGAACAGGGCAGACGGCCGCTGCTGCCCGACCTGGCGGAGAGGCTGGACGAACTCCTCCAGACGAAGGGGGTGTTGGCAATCGCCGTGGACAACATGCCGGAGATCGATCAGTTTCCGCTGTGGGCGGAGAAGTACATCGATCAGGAGCAGCGGGCGATTTCGCTGTGCAAGTACGACGCCTTGGTCATCCCCGGCCTGCTCCAGACCCCCGACTACGCTCGCGCGTTGCTGCAACAGCGGGTGCCCGCGTACGACGAGGACGAGATCGCGGCGAAGGTGGCCGGACGCATCGAACGGCAAGGCATCTTCCAGCGCAAGGACCCGCCTACGGGAAGCTTCGTGATCTGGGAACCTGCGCTACGCATGGCCTTCGTCGAACCAGCCGTACGTGCCGTGCAGTTGAGGCACCTGCGCGCGATGGCGGATCTGCCTGGCGTGACCATTCAGGTTCTGCCGTTGGACGCGGAGGAGAACGCGGGCACCGCAGGCTCCTTCACCCTGCTGGAGACGGCCGACCACCAACACCTCGCCTACATGGAAACGCAGCGGGGAAGCCAGTGGGTCTCCGATCCGGACGAGGTGTCCACCCTGGCGCGCAAGTATGCGATGCTGCGATCACAGGCCCTGTCCCCCAAGGCGACGAAGGGTCTGCTGGACCACTTGCTGGGAGAGGCATGAGCACCGCACTGGACTGGTTCAAGTCGAGCTACAGCAGCAGCGAAGGCGGCGACTGCCTCGAAGTCGCCTACGACTGGCGCAAGTCCAGCTACAGCAGCGACGAGGGTGGCGACTGCGTGGAGGTAGCCCCCCACCCCACCGCCATCCACATCCGCGACTCCAAGAACCCCGAGGGGCCGATCCTCACGGTGCCCCCGGCCGCCTGGTCCGCCTTCGCGAACGAGGCGGCAGGCCGCACGACCCCGTGACCCGACCGGTTGTCACGTACGACGAGCTCCGCCAACTCGTGGATGGATACGAGGGGTTGGCTGACGAACGCGGGCTGCTCGTGCGGGCGGACATCGCGGACCTGGAGATCAACGTCCGCGTGATCGACGCGACCCCGCTGCGCGGGCGGATCATGGTCGAGACCGCCTTCCAGATCCAGTCCCAGGACGACTCGGCGGTCCCGCTCGTGGGCGGCCGGGCACACCACCCCGGCATCGGCGTGTGCCGTACCGCCGACCTGCTCGTCGTCGCCAAGGACGACCTGGACGGGCAGGCAGACGACTTCGCGATGTTCGGCCCGAACGTGACTGCCGCCATCGAGGTGTGCTCCACCGAGGACGGCCACAGCATCGAGCCCCGCGCCTACTCCCGCATGGGCGTCCCTACGTACGCGCACATCGCCCCCCGGGGCCGGCACCGTCACCCTTCACTCCGCAGCGCGCCGCACCACCTACAAGTTCGGTGACGCCGTGCAGCTGGGCCCGTGGACGATCGACACGTCCAAGTTCCCCACATACTGAGCCCACCGCCCAGCCACCGGCGTACCGACTGCCTGACTCACGCGCTCCGCTGCCCCAGAATGCAGAACTCGTTGCCCTCGGGGTCGGCCAGGACGACCCACGGCTGCTCGCCCTGACCGATGTCGACGCGGCGGGCCCCGTGGGCGAGAAGACGGTCCACCTCGGCGGCCTGGTCCTCCGGCCGGAAGTCGAGGTGCAGGCGGCTCTTGGCCTTCTTGGCCTCGTTGAGGCGGACGAAGTCCAGGCCCGGTGTGACGTCCGGCGCCGGGCGGATCTCGAACTCGTCGTCGTCGGAGTAGACCTCGACCCAGCCAAGGGCCTCCGCCCACCACCGGCCAAGCCCCGCCGGGTCCTCCGCGTGCACGATCACCTGTTCCCAGTTCAAGGTCATCCGGCGATCCTAGAACGACTACAACTCCCCCGCGCCGACTCCGGCCAACTCGTACCTGGCTCCGGTCGCGTGCCGCCCCGCGTACAACCGTACGACCACCTCCGGCAAGCTGGCGAGAGCCCATTCCGAACGCTCCGCGATATCCCGCTCGTTGACCTCCGGCGAGAACACCGCCTCCTGGGGATCAGATGAGGGAGCAAGCCGCGCCAAGGAATTAAAAAAACCGCAATGTGGTGCGGAAGGGCCAGAATATTCAGGAAAGGACGATCGACCAAACCGCTCCCTCCGTCACGCCCGTTCCGGAGTCCGGGCCGACGACGTAAACGGATGCGCGACCCGAATGTTCCTGATAGTGCCTCATCGACCCCGGCCCTGTAGTTCCGACTTCCTCCAGGGCCCCTCCCCGAGATTCGATGGCCGCACTGAGCGAATCGAAACACAATTCCTGGGAGAAATTTCCGTAGACCTGCCGAATGGGCAGAGGAATCATCTCGTCGAGATCTCTCGACAGTCGATGGGTTTGCAGAGATACAGTTACCGACTCCCAGCATCCGTCACGCCTGGTGAAACCGACCTCGATCAGACCATAATCACGCCTCATCCTCGACTTCCGGACATCGTCCAGAAAGTTAGCCCCTAGGACTTCTTCCCATCCGTCAGGTGAGGCATGGAGAGGAACCCCGAGAATCTCCCTGGACACCGCGGCGGTCGCATAAAAGTCAACATCGGCCACCATCAGGGCCTCACCTGTTCAACTTCTCTAGGTTCTTGATAATGAAGTGCATCTCTGCGGCCCTGTTTGACGTCATCCCGAACTCGCCGTTGTTCATACTATCTCTCGCCGACGTAGCCTTTTTAATTATATCCTCCCTGAGGGTTTGATTCGAATATATCTCATCCAGGACTTTCTGAACTTCACGGTCGCTGGCAGTTCCATGCTTAAGCCTAATTGGCTCGGCGCCGATACCTCCCTCACCGTCAGGGAAAATCCTTACTTCATTCTTATTGATGTGAATGTGCGCTCCCTTATTCCCCCAGTCTTGGTAAGCGACAGAAGCGTGAATATTGTACGGCGCAAGACCGAGCGGGTCACTCCAAGTCTGCGGGGAGTTCACATATGCATTCGGGTTCGGCGCGGGCCCCAGGCCGAGCGGGTCAGGCGACAGATAACGGGCTGCCTCAGGAGCGTAGTGGCGAAAATAGTTGTAATGCATCCCCGTCTCGGGGTCGAAATATTGACCCGGGAAGCGGAGTGGCGTGTAGCCGGTTGCTCCCTTGTTCCAGGCTGTGGTTCCCCAAAGGGTGCCCCTGGCACGCCAGGCGATCTCTCCCGACACATCGAGCAGTTCCGTGGGCGTACCAACCAGGTCGGTGACTATCGCGTAGAAACGGTCATCGACCTCTCTGCCCGAGAGTTGCTTCCGTTCCGTCTGGGCCAGCGGGCGACGGCCCTCGTAGTCCCACGTGAGCGCGACCGACTCCGGCCTTCCTGGCGTATGACTCATCTGCTCGCACAGCGTCGTACCGTCCCAGACGAAGTCGACCTGCTCCGCGACGGTTTCTCCGTTCGGCGCGAGCCGCTGTTTTGATACTCGGCGCCCCAGCGCGTCGTATGAGTAGCGCCATGTCGTGCCATCCGGAGTGATCACCGATGTGAGGCGGTCCTCCGCATCCCACATGTAGCGCCACGTGTCCGGTTTACGGGACAGGCGGGGCTTCTGACGCATGACTGTTCGGCCGGCAGTGTCGTGTTCGTAGCGCACGGCGCCCGCCGTGCGTATACGCGTGCCTGCATACGCGCGGGAGCCCACAGCCTCCTGGCCAGGCATCACGCTCGGCCAGAATGCCTCTGTTTGGTTACCGGCCTCATCGTATGCGTATGTCTCGCTCCAGTCCGCCGCGTGTACGGCGGTAACGCGGCCCGCCACGTCCAGGTCGAATCGGCGGGAGCCGTTGAGCTGGTCGTCGATGTCAATGAGGTTGCCGTCGGGGCGGTACGTGTAACTCCGATTCTGGACCATTTGGTCCGACGGATTGAAGATTTCCTGTTTCGTCAGACGGCCCATGAGGTCGTACCCGCTAGTGAGGGAAATTCCGTGGCGCAGGGTCCGGCTCAGTTCCCGTCCCATCCCGTCACGTGAACGAGATCGTCCGGCCAGACGTCCTCAGCTCCGTGGGGTTGCCCGCCGCGTCATACTGCCACGAACTCTTCACCCCCGAAGGGGTCTTACGGTCCACCCGGCGGCCGAGTGCGTCGTACGTGAACGTCATTGTGCGGCCGTTGACCGTCTCCGACACCAGACGCCCCGCAGCGTCCCGCTCCAACTCCAGTACCGCGTCTGCGTTCACCGCCCGCACCAGGCCACCCGCCGCGTCGTACTCGTATGTCGTGATCGCTCCCGCCGCGTCCTTGTAAATCGTCCTCCCCAGGATGTCCCGCTGGAAGCGAATAACCTCGCTCATCGCGGTTGTACGGGAGAGCACTTGGCCCGCCGCGTCGTGCGCGTACGTCAGGACGCGATCGTCGAAGTCCGTCTCGGAGACCAAGCGCCCGGCTGCGTCGAACTCGTAACTCCACGTCAGACCCTGCGGGTTGACAACTCTGCGGAGACGGAGCTCGCCGTCGTGCTCGAACTCGTAGCGGGCGCCATCCGGACCTATCCGGGCGGACAGCAGGTCGAAGTGCGTGTACTCGAAGTGCGAGACCGCACCCAACGCATCGGTATGACTCAGACAGTTGCCCTCACCGTCGTACGTCCACGACTCCGACGAACCGTCCGCACCCGTACGACGGGAAAGGTTGCCCTCGACCGTCCACTCCAAGCGCGTCACCGTACCCAACGGGTCCATCACCGTGAGCGGCCGGCCGAACAAGTCCCGTTCGTAGCGGGTCACCGCACCCAGCGGGTTCCCGACCTCCAGGTGCAGGCCGGCAGCATCACAGCGCACCCGGGTCGTTGCCCCAAGCGCGTCGACGACCGCGGTGCAACGGCCTCGGTCGTCATAGAGGAATCGAGTGGTGGCACCGCTGGCATCGGTGACCGACGTGCGGTTGCCGAAGTCGTCGTACTCCTGGACTGTGACCGTGCCATCCGGAAGTTCGGTGGAGACGGGCAGTCCGAGATCGTTGTACGCAAAGCTCATCCGTGAGCCGTCCGGCAACTCCTGGGCGAGAAGGTTGCCGTCGTCGTCCCAGGTGTAGGTGATGGTGCGGCCCAAAGGATCGGTGTGGGTCAGTAGCCGGTCACGATTGTCGAAGGTCTGCTGGGTGGTGTGGCCCAACGGATTGGTTTCGGCGACGATCTGTCGGCGCTCGTTGAGTTGGTAGAGCGTGGTGTGCCCGAGGGCGTCCGTCCACCGGGTCGTGCGGTTCGCGGTGTCGTACACGAACGTCCCGGACAGGTAGCCCTCAGGACCGATGGTCTGGACGACGCGCCCCTGGTCGTCGTGGACGTAGCGGTACGTGGAGTCGTTGCGGTCGGTCCAGGCGGTGATCCGGCCCTGGGGGTCGTACTCGAACCGCAGCGGCTGGTCTGAGGAGTTGGTCACCTCGGTGAGATCACCGGAATCCAGGTCGTATCCGTAGGCCATGACGCGGACCGCGCCGTCGGGGCCGGTGCGCAGGGACAGCTGGGTGATA
This sequence comes from Streptomyces solicavernae, assembly GCF_029968095.1. Classification (GTDB taxonomy): domain Bacteria; phylum Actinomycetota; class Actinomycetes; order Streptomycetales; family Streptomycetaceae; genus Streptomyces; species Streptomyces solicavernae. The sequence continues at coordinate 49,076 of NZ_JASCIR010000015.1, forward strand.
CGGCCCAGGTCGCGGTCGGCGGTGAGCTGGACGTCGTACCCGCCGCTGTGAGTGATGGACAGGGGCAGGCCGGTGCCGTCACGATGGATGTCGATCTGGTTGCCGTGCGGGTCCTCGATCGTCGTGAGCCATAGCTGCCAGCCCTCGCCGCGGGGGCGGGAGAAGTACTTCGTCCACCCGGAGCGCGGGTCGGTGGCGGAGAACTCCATGTCGTGGGCGCCGAAGTCACTGATCCGCCGCAGCGGGATGCGCGGGCCGTCCACCGGCAGGATCTCGGGCTGCTGGGGATTGGGCAGCTGGTCGTAGACCAGCAGAGTGCCGTCCTCCCGAGCCCAGACGGCCTTGTTACGGACGTCGACCTCAAGGCGCTCGTCCAGGGTGGACGCCCAGGAACGGCCGAACCAGGTGCCGAAGGTGTAGTCCGACAGGTGGGTGCGCTTGAGGACCAGGGGCAAAATTCCAGGGAGGGTGAGGTCCGTCTGTTCCAGCAGCATCTGGCCACTGGCGACATCGATCGGGTCTTCCTTGCAGGTCCGATTCGGCGCTTCGACGCTGTGGTGTCGTGGGTCGTTGAGGGCTTTGTTGAGGAGGTCCGGCTTACTGCCGGCCGCACCGCCTTTGCCTCCCGGCCCCTTCGACGGCGAGTTGGGGCCACCCTTGCCGTCCTGGTCGCCCATGATCTTGCGGAGGGCTTCCTCGTTGGCCTTCTCGTTCTCCTTGTGCCGCTGGGAGGTGTCGCGCATGTTCTTCGGCACGAGTTCGCTGTTGTGCCGGATGACCGCGACCAGGGCCTTCCGCATCCCCTTCACACCACCGTCGACCACGCCGTCGAAGCCCTGGGTGAACGGGTCCCTGCCCTTGGTGCGGTTGTTGGCACCGTCAGCACGGTTCAGGGAACCGTTGAGACGGGTCATCGACGTCTCGCCGAGCCGGCCCAGGTCCCCGGCGGCCTTCTCGTACTCGACGTGGTCGATACGCATCCGGCCCACACCGCCCCCGCCACCGGGCCTCCCTCCTCCCGGCCCGTCGGCGGAGTTCAGGTTCATCCCCGCAGCACCCTTGCCGTCACCGCCGGCGTCCCCCGTACCGGGGCTGAAAGCCTCCGTGGTCAGCTCCAGGACCGCGTCGGCGACCATGTCCTCCAGCTTCGCGGCGACCGGCTCGGTCACCATCGCGATGACCTGCTCGACGATCTGCTCCGCGGCCTCCTTGATGATCCGCCGTATCGCCTCACGCATCGCCGTGATCTGCGCAGCACCCAGAAACGCGGACAAGCCACCAGTAGCGACGATCAGGCTGATCGCAAGACCCGCGGACGCCGCCATGGCCCCGAGTTCGAGCTCGGCCTTGACCTTCATGCCATAGATCAAGTCCGCGACGACATCCAACGCATCCGCGAACATCCGGGCAACTTCAGGCAGTTGCTCCAGATGCGAGGACTTCACCTTGCCCCAGTGCTCCTGCATGGCATCCACCGCCCAGCCCTCGCTGGACGACAGCAGACGACTCACCGCCCCCTGCGCCTCGCCCGCGTGGTCATCGAAGGCATCCGCGAGCTCACGCATCGCGTCGGCCATCTCGCGGTAGTCGTCCTCATCCACGTTCGGCCAGTTGATCCCGACAAAATCGAGAAGCGTGTCCACCCAGCCGGGCAGGACGTAGCCCATCCCCGTATCCCTTCCCCCGTACGCCAGTTACAGCTTCGCGCCTGCGTACCCAAAAACACTTGTGCGAATCTGCACCGTAACCGACGGCACTGACAGTCACGCTGGAGCCCGCCGTCAGGCCAACAGGTAGGGCGTGAGCACGCCCACGGATGCGTCCTGGGCTGACCACCCCGCCCCGTTGCGCTTGCTTCGTTTATTGCGAAGCATGAGCCACACAGCGTCGATGGGGCCGAGGCGGCGACGCAGGCATTGCGTCAGGTGAAGCGGCACCTCTCCGCCCACGCGAGCGAGGACGTCGTACGGCCGACGTCGTACGAGCGCGCTGGTCGGCCGAACGGCGAGCTGCCGCTGCGCGCGGGCGGTGGAACTCCTCGCCAGGGTACTGGCGCGCTCGCGTCCAATACCGCGCCCGGGTCTCGGGGCGGAGGTGTGGGACAGGGCCGTCGGCCCCGTGAGGGGTGGTCGTACCGTCCGCAGACGCCCTCGGGTGACCGGCCGCGGGCGGGTGGGCCTAGGCTCGACGCCTATGACCGACGACGACGCCCTCAGCCTCCAGCAGCGCTGGTCCGCCACCCTGATTGCCGTGCGGGGCGAGGGGCGCGGGCCCGATCCCGCGCCGTACGGCCTGAACCTCGTCGGGCGGTGGGGCGAGCCGCAGCGCAAGTACCACACCCTCACGCACCTCGCGGCGGTCCTCGACCACATCGACGTCCTCGCCGGGCACGCCGAGAACGCGGACCTGGTCCGGCTCGCCGCCTGGTTCCACGACGCGGTGTATCTGCCGGACCGGTCCGAGAACGAGGAACGCTCGGCCCGGCTCGCCGAACGCGCCCTGCCCGAGGCGGGATTGGAGGCCGACGCGACCGCCGAGGTGGCCCGGCTCGTCCGGCTCACCGTCACGCACGACCCCGCCGAGGGCGACCGCAACGGCGAGGTGCTGTGCGACGCGGACCTGGCGATCCTGGGCGCCGAGCCCGACGCGTACGCCACCTACGCCGCCGCCGTGCGCGAGGAGTACGCGTTTGTACCGGACGAGGCGTTCCGCGACGCGCGCGCGGCCGTCCTGCGCCAACTCCTCGACCTGCCACGGCTGTTCCGCACCCCGCACGGCCGCGCCGCCTGGGAGGATCCGGCCCGCCGGAATCTCATTGTCGAGCTGGAGCTGCTGACGGCATGATCGGGCCATGCCCCGGAACCCCAGCGCACCTTCGCTCGTCACGCTGCTCCCCGTGACCCCCTCCGCCGCCGCGAACCTCGCCCTCGGCGGCACCGGCGGCTTCGACTGGGTCGAGGGCGGCCCCGAGGAGGGCACCCGCATCGGCGCGGGCCTCGTCGCCAAGGCCGAGGGGGAGGGCACGTACGTACCGGGCTGGGGCATGTACGTCATCGCGCGCGCGAGCGACGGCCGCGCGGTCGGCGCGATGGGCTTCCACAGCGCGCCCGCCGCGGGCCGCGTCGAGATCGGGTACGACGTGGTCGCCCCCGCCCGCGGCAACGGCTACGCGACCGCCGCCCTGCGCGCCCTCACCGCCTGGGCCCTCGCCGAACCCGGCGTGACCACGGTGTACGCCCGCACCACCCCCGGCAACGCCGCCTCCCAGCGCGTACTCGAAGCCGCCGGGTACACGCTCACGGCGCGGGGGCCGGAGGAGCTGACGTACGAGCGGGAGCGAGTGACGTTGGTCCGGCGGGAGTGACGCTCGTCCGTACGGGAGTGACGCTCGTCCGCACAGGAGTGACGTTCGCCCGTACGGGAGTGACGTTCGCCCGTACGGGAATAGCGCACCTCGCGGTCACTGTTCGCAACGGATATGCCCGACCCCGTGACCGCCCCCGGTTCCTCCGCCCCCGCTCCCGCTCCCTCTCCCTCGCCCCGGAGTGCGAAGCCCGGCTCTCCCCGGAGCGCGAAGCCCCGCATGCCCATCGCCGTGCACACGCTCGGGCTCGCCGTCTTCGCGCTCGGCACCAGCGAGTTCATGCTCTCCGGGCTGCTCCCGGAGATCGCCCGCGACATGGACGTCTCCATCCCGAGCGCGGGCCTGCTGATATCCGCCTTCGCGATCGGCATGGTGGTCGGCGCGCCCGTGCTCGCCGCCGCCACACTGCGGCTGCCCCGGCGCGCCACCCTCGTCTCGCTGATCACCGTGTTCGGCCTCGGCCAGGTCGCGGGCGCGCTCGCCCCGTCGTACGAGATCCTCTTCGCCTCCCGGGTCGTGAGCGCCCTGGCCTGCGCCGGGTTCTGGGCGGTCGGCGCGGGCGTCGCCATCGCCATGGTGGACAAGGGGGCGCGGGCCCGGGCGATGGCCGTGATGATCGGCGGCCTGTCCATCGCCAACGTCCTCGGGGTGCCCGCGGGCGCGTTCCTCGGCGAGCACTTCGGCTGGCGGTCGGCGTTCTGGGCGGTGGGCGCGGCCTCCGCGGTCGCGCTGGTCGGCGTCGCCACGCTGATCCCGCGCATTCCGGTGCCGGAGCAGAAGCCGCAGCTCCGCCGCGAGCTGGTGATCTACCGGGACCCGCAGGTGTGGGTGCAGATCGCGCTGATCACCCTCGCGGGCGGCGGCGTGTTCTGCGCGTTCAGCTATCTCGCGCCGCTGCTCACCGACGTGACCGGGCTCGCCTCCGGCTGGGTGCCGACGGTGCTCGGGCTGTTCGGGGTCGGTGCGCTGGTCGGTACGACGGTCGGCGGCCGGATCGCGGACGCGCACCTCTTCGGCGTGCTGTTCAGCGGCATCGTCGCCTCGACGGTCTTCCTCGTCGTCCTCGGCCTGTTCGCTTCCTCGGCGGTCGTGGCGGTCGCGGTGGCGTTCCTGATCGGCTTCTCCGCGTTCTACACGGCGCCGGCGCTCAACGCCCGGATGTTCAACGTCGCCGGCGCCGCCCCGACCCTCGGCGCGGCCACCGCCACGGCGGCCTTCAACCTCGGCAACACGAGTGGCCCCTGGCTCGGCGGCCTCGTCATCGACGCGGGCCTCGGCTATACGTCGCCGGCCTGGGCGGGGGCGGGGATGACGCTGCTCGGGCTTGCGGCGGTGGGTCTGGCGCTGCGGATGCAGAGGGGCCGTTCGCTCACGGTCGCGACCGGCGGCGCCCCCACCCCCGCCGTGCCCCCGACCACCGAGCACTCCGCTTCCGCTTCCGCTTCCGTCTCCTCTTCCGCTTCCGCTTCCGCTTCCGCTTCCGCTTCCGCTTCCGCTTCCGGCGATACGCCTACCGAGCGCTCCGCTTCCGCCGCCGCAGCCCCGCCCGCGTAAGCAGCCGTACGACCTCCCGGCTCGACACCTCGACCGCACCGGCCCGCACCGCGTCCTCGTAGCGGTGCGCCGGTACGTCGTAGTGGTCGCGCTCGAACGCCCGCCTCGGACAGCCCACCTTCTCCGCGAACGCGTGCAACTCGTCGTACGACACATCGCTGACCATGTGCGACCACATACGGCCGTGCCCGGGCCAGGTGGGCGGGTCGATGTAGACGGTCACCGGCCCACCGAGCCGAGGGAGCCGACCGCCGCGACGACCACGCCCGCCTTGGCGCACACCCAGTGCGGGTCGGCGCCCAGCTCGGGCTCGACGTCCAGGGCGTGCGGCTCTCCCGTGCCGCACACGACGCACAGCGGCCAGCGGCCGTACTTGTCCAGGAGCGAGTCCTGGACGTCCTGCGCTATCAGGCCCGCCACGAACTCCACACCCTCCGGCCACTGGCCGACCCACCAGCGGCGGTGGGACACGGCGTCCTCGACGAGCGAGACGACGTCGGCCTCGGCCACTTCGCCTGCCACGAGGTCGGCCAGGACGAGCGCGCGAGCCGCGTGCAGCGCCTGCTCCAGGTGACTGGTGGGGTCCGGGGCGTTCATGCGTCCATTGTGCGCCCACGTCCCCACCAGAGGTCCAGCGGCTCCTGGCTGTCTTGTCGGCGCCTGCGCCTTGCCTGCGCCTTGCCTGCGCCTTGCCTGCCTCGTACTCCTCGTGTGTCCCTTACGCCTCGATCCGCTCAAGCAGTCGTACGGTCACCTCGTCGCCCTCCTCCTTCCCGATGGCCTTCCTGACCTCCGCCTTGACCGGCAGCTTGTGCCGGCCGTCGCCGAGGGCCATGAAGGAGCTGCGGAACGGGTGCCCGTCGACGGTGCCGCGGACCTTGACCAGGCCATGCGTACCGAAGAACTCGGCCGACTCGGGCCAGATGACGTAGGTCCAGCCGCCGCGCTCCGGGCTCTTCTCCAGGGTCGCGGTGAATTCCTTGTCGATCACGCCTACTGCCCTCCCGTCAAAGGGTCCTTGGTTCGGTGGACCTCCCGACCGGCCAAAACTCATCGCCGCCCTTCGAAAACCGCCTCTCACCACACGGGCAGAAGGTTCGTCAAGCGACCCCACACTCATGAGTGATCTTCCCCAACTCGGCTTCCGTTCCTGCCTGTTGGGCCGCTTACGCTCCACTCGAACGTCCTTGCTCCACCCTTCGAACGGAACCGCATGGTCACCTCCTCCCACGAGGCAATGCACCGCATCTTCCAGCACGATCCCGGGCTCTTCAGCCGCGTCTCCCAGTTCCTCGGGGCCGACATCCCCAGACCGGTCGGGGCGACCGCGCTCCCGACCGACCTCACCGAGGACAGCCCGGTCGAGCGCCGCGTAGACACACTGCTGCGCTTCGACACCGCCGAGCAGGGACCCTTCCTCCTCGCCGTGGAGGCGCAGGGCAAGAAGGATCCGGCGAAGCCCGCGAGCTGGGCGTACTACGCGTCGTACCTCTGGACCAAGTACCGGCTGCCGACGGCACTCCTGGTCGTCTGCCAGGACCTGACCACCGCGAAGTGGGCCCGGCAGCCGATGACCTGCGGTCCGGCGCGGATCCCCACCCTGACCCTGCAGCCCCTGGTCGCGGGGCCGCACAACATGCCGATGATCACCGACCCGGACGAGGCCCGCGAAGACCTCGTCCTGGCCAGCCTGGCGGCCATTACGCACGCCGCGGATCCGGGGGTCGATGCGATACTTAAGGCGCTGTCCGCAGCGCTGAAGGACGCCCCCGATGACGTCGCGAACCCGATCGTCGAATTCACCGCCCAAGGCCTGGGCAACCGCCCGGCCAAGCACTTCTGGAGGAACCTGGTGGCCGTGGACCTCTCCTTTTACAGGTCGTACCTCGCAGAAGAAGTCCGGGAAGAAGTGCGCGACGCAGTCCGGGAAGAAGTGCGCGACGCAGTCCGGGAAGAAGTCCGGGAAGAAGTCCGGGTAGAAGTCCGGGAAGAAGTCCGGGTAGAGGAACTGAACGAAGGCCGGGCCCAGGCCCTGCTCCAGGTTCTGGAAGACCGCGGATTGGACGTATCCGACGACGTCCGCGAACGCATCACCACCTGCCACGACGGGGATCAGCTCAGCGAGTGGCTGACCCGTGCCCTCACTGCACAACAAGCCGCGGACATCTTCGACGCCCAGGCGTAGGCGTAAGGGGACACAGCAGGCGGGCCGGCTCCCCCGGGGGCCGGCCCGCCGTCATACCCGGGGCCAAAGTCCCGCGCCCCGGCGTGACGGAGGGCTCTTGACCGCCGCCGCATCAGAAAATATCTTTCAAAGCGTGAGCAGCAACCTGAAGGAAATTTTCAGCGGTGGCAGCAGCGGCGCCCCGCCCGCCCCTGCGGCGCTCGCGGCGAAGGTGCGGACGCTCGCGCCGTCGATGACGCGGTCCATGCAGCGCGTCGCCGAGGCCGTCGCCGGGGACCCGGCCGGGTGCGCGGCGCTGACCGTCACCGGGCTCGCCGAGCTCACCGGCACCAGCGAGGCGACCGTCGTCCGCACCGCCCGCCTCCTCGGCTACCCCGGCTACCGCGACCTGCGCCTCGCCCTCGCCGGCCTCGCCGCCCAGCAGCAGTCGGGCCGCGCCCCGGCCGTCACCGCGGACATCGCCGTCGACGACCCGATCGCGGACGTCGTCGCCAAGCTCGCGTACGACGAGCAGCAGACCCTCGCCGACACCGCCGCCGGGCTCGACACCGCGCAGCTCGGCGCCGCCGTCTCCGCGCTCGCCGCGGCCCGCCGGATCGACATCTACGGCGTCGGCGCCTCCTCCCTCGTCGCCCAGGACCTGGGCCAGAAGCTCCTGCGCATCGGCATGGTGGCGCACGCCATGGGCGACCCGCACCTCGCCGTGACCAACGCGGTGCTGCTCCGCTCCAAGGACGTGGCCGTCGCGATCACCCACTCCGGCTCCACCGGCGACGTCATCGAACCGCTGCGCGTCGCCTTCGAGCACGGCGCGACCACCATCGCGATCACCGGCCGCCCGGACGGCCCGGTCTCGCAGTACGCCGATCACGTACTGACCACGTCCACGGCCCGCGAGAGCGAGCTCCGCCCCGCCGCGATGTCCTCGCGTACGTCCCAACTCCTCGTCGTGGACTGCCTGTTCGTCGGCGTGGCGCAGCGTACGTACGAGACGGCCGCGCCCGCGCTCGCCGCGTCCTACGAGGCGCTCGCGCACCGCCACAGCCCGCGCAGCCGATAGCCCACCGGCTCCGTAAGACCTCAGAACCCCCAAGAACCCCCCACCCGCCGCGTACGAAAGAGCCGCCGCACCCATGACTGCCACCACCCCCGACACCGACCCCGGGACCACCCCGGACACCGACCTCGGCACCGACCCCGGGACCACCTCGGACACCGACCCCGGCACCGACCCCGGCGCCTACGGGGAGCTGCGTGCCCAGCTCGCCACGCTCACCACGGAGGCGTTCCGGCCCGAGCTCGCCGAGATCGACCGCCTGTCCACGCTCGACATCGCGCACACCATGAACGGCGAGGACGCCTCCGTCCCGGCCGCGGTCGCCGCGCAGCTGCCGCAGATCGCCGCCGCCATCGACGCCACCGCCGAGCGCATGGCCCGCGGCGGCCGCCTGATCTACGCGGGCGCCGGCACCGCCGGACGGCTCGGCGTGCTGGACGCCAGCGAGTGCCCGCCGACCTTCAACACCGACCCGGCGGACGTCGTCGGCCTGATCGCGGGCGGCCCGTCCGCGATGGTCACGGCCGTCGAGGGCGCCGAGGACTCCAAGGCGCTGGCCCGCGAGGACCTGACCGCGCTCGGCCTGACCGCCGACGACACGGTGGTCGGCATCTCCGCCTCGGGCCGCACCCCGTACGCGATCGGCGCCGTCGAACACGCCCGCGCGTCCGGCGCCCTGACCATCGGGCTTTCCTGCAACGCGGACAGCGCGCTCGCGGCGGCCGCCGAGCACGGCGTCGAGGTCGTCGTCGGGCCCGAACTCCTCACCGGCTCCACCCGGTTGAAGGCGGGCACGGCCCAGAAGCTCGTCCTCAACATGCTGTCGACGATCACGATGATCCGGCTCGGCAAGACGTACGGAAACCTGATGGTGGACGTCCGCGCCTCCAACGCGAAGCTGCAGGCCCGCTCGCGCCGCATCGTCGCCCTCGCCACCGACGCCTCGGACGCGGCGATCGAGTCCGCGCTCGCCGCGGCCGACGGCGAGGTGAAGACGGCGATCCTGATGATCCTCGCCGACGTCGACGCCGCCACCGCGAACACCCTCCTGACCGGCTCGAAGGGCCACCTCCGCGCAGCCCTCACCGCCGCCCCGTCCGCCCCGTCCGCCCCGTCCGCCCCGTCCGCTCCGTCCGCTCCGTCCGCCCCCGGCACCTGAACCCCGGTATCCCCGCACAGCAAGGCCCGTACATGAGCACCGACAACACGAACCGCGCCATCGCCGCCGCGATCCTGCCCCTCGTCGGCGGCGCAGCCAACATCGACTCCGTCGTCCACTGCATGACCCGCCTCCGGCTCGGCCTCCGCGACCGCAGGCTCGTGCAGGACGAGGCCCTGGTCGGACTGCCCGACGTGATGGGCGTCGTCGAGGACGAGACGTACCAGATCGTGCTCGGCCCCGGAAAGGTCGCCCGCGTCACGCCGGAGTTCGAGGCCCTGGTGGCCGAAGAGCGAGCCGAAGAGCGGGCCGCCGAGCGGGCCGCCGAGCCCGAGGAGTCCGCCACCTCGCAGGCCCTCACCGCCGATGAACTGGCCGAGCGGGGAGCCGAGTTGAAGGCCGCGCAGAAGGCCAGGAACCAGACCTCCGTCAAGCTGTTCCTGCGCCGGATCGCCAACATCTTCGTACCGCTGATCCCGGCCCTGATCGGCTGCGGCATCATCGCGGGCCTCAACGGACTGCTCATCAACCTCGGCTGGCTGACCGCGGTCACGCCCGCCCTCGGCGCCATCGCCTCCGGCTTCATGGCGCTGATCGCGGTGTTCGTCGGCTTCAACACGGCGAAGGAGTTCGGCGGTACGCCGATCCTGGGCGGCGCGGTCGCGGCGATCATCGTGTACGCGGGCGTCGCGAACATCGAGGCGTTCGGGCAGAAGCTGTCGCCGGGGCAGGGCGGCGTGCTCGGCGCCCTGGCTGCCGCCGTACTCGCGTCGTACGTGGAGAAGTGGTGCAGGAAGGTGGTGCCGGAGGCGGTGGACGTCCTCGTCACGCCGACCCTGACGGTGCTGGTCTCCGGCCTGGTCACGATCTTCGGCCTGATGTTCGTCGCCGGTGAGGTGTCCACGGCGATCGGCACGGCGGCCAACTGGCTCCTCGACAACACCGGCGCGTTCGCGGGCCTGGTCCTCGGCGGCCTGTTCCTGCCGCTGGTGATGCTGGGCCTGCACCAGGCCCTGATCCCCATCCACACCACGCTCATCGAACAGCAGGGCTACACGGTCCTGCTGCCCATCCTGGCCATGGCGGGCGCGGGCCAGGTCGGCTGCGCGATCGCCGTGTTCAAGCGCCTCAAGCGGAACAACTCCATCCGTACGACGATCAGGTCCGCGCTCCCCGCAGGCTTCCTCGGCGTCGGCGAACCGCTCATCTACGGCGTCTCGCTGCCCCTCGGCCGCCCGTTCATCACGGCCTGCGTGGGCGGCGCGGCGGGCGGCGCGTTCGTCGGGTTCTTCTCGATGGTCGGCGACAAGGTCGGCTCGACGGCCATCGGCCCGTCCGGCTGGGCCCTGTTCCCGCTGCTCGACGGCAACAAGGGCCTGGGCGAGACGATCGCGGTCTACGCGGGCGGGCTCCTCGTCGGATACGTCGTGGGCTTTGCCGCCACGTACTTCTTCGGCTTCAGCAAGCAGATGCTGGTCGACCTGAACACGGGCCCAGAGGCGGATTCGGAGGCGGATTCGGAGGCGGATTCGGAGGCGGATTCGGAGGCGGATTCGGAGGCGGTACCGTCCGAGTCTCCCGCCGAGCGCCCGAAGGAGCCCGCTGGGGTCTGAGCCACCCAAGCCCGCCTCGGGGAGGCGTTGTCAGTGGCGGGTTCTAACCTTCGCGACATGAGCAACGAACCGAACGACGCCTCTCCGAGCCCCACTTGGACCGCCCTCCGCGCCCTGCCGACCACCGAACTGCGCAGGCGCGCCGCGATCGTCACCGACGTCACCGAGATCGCCCCGATGACCGTGGACGGCGCGGAACGCTTCGCCTGGAACGACAGCGGCGGCCAGTCCGCGGTCTGGTACTTCACCCCGGACGACCGCATCCTCCTGCTGACCTTCGACCACGAGTCGGAGCTGAACCTGTATGCGGAAGGCACGTACGCCCTCCAGAAGTCCCTCTACGACGGCGTCCCCGACGACCTCGTCCACCTGGCCCTGGACCGCCCGGAGAACTACGAGTCCCTGAACCTCGTCGACGACGAGACCGGCGCCACGATCCACTACGCGGGCGGCGTCTTCTGGCACGACGGCGACGAGTGGCACATAGCGGCCGGCACCCGAGCCCACTGCGCCCGCGAGCGCCTGAACCTCTTCACCGAGTCCGGCTTCGACTACTGCCTCTCCGACTACCTCCTCGACACCCCCGAATTCACCGCGGAGACCCTGGTCGAGTACCGCGCGGAGGACGGCGGTTACGAGGACGAGGCGGAGGCAGCGGCCCACTTGGCCACCCTGAAGGAGATCTTCACGCAGCACGCGTGACCGGGGCGCCCGGGGCGACCGCTCCGCTTCCACACGCCCACGACAGGCGTACACTTTTCTGTACGTACAGGATTCCGTACGTGAATCGGCGAAGGAGGCCGTGATGCGCACCATGACTTACACCGAGTCCAGAGCCAGGTACGCCGAAACCCTCGACAAGGTGGTCGCCGACCGCGAAGAGGTGATCGTGACCCGCGCGGGACACGATCCGGTGGTGATAGTCGCCCTCGACGAGTACGAGTCCCTGAAGGAGACGGCCTACCTGCTCCGCAGCCCGGAGAACGCGCGTCGGATCCTGCAGGCGATCGAAGACCTGGAGAACGGCCAAGGTGTTGTTCGGGAGATGCTGGATTGAAACTCGTCTGGCAGGAGCAGGCCTGGGCCGACTACGTCGGATGGCAGACCGAGGACCGCAAGGTCCTCAAGCGGATCAACGCGCTGCTCCAGGACATCGCCCGCAACGGCAACGAGGGCATCGGCAAACCGGAGCCCCTGAAACACGGCTTCCACGGCTACTGGTCGCGCCGTATCACGCAGGAACACCGCCTCATCTACAAAGTGGTCGAGGACGAGGTCCGCATCGCGGCCTGCCGCTATCACTACGAGCGCTGAGCACGCCCCTCCCCGAACAACGCCCGAGGGCGGCACCCCTCTCGTAAGAGGAATGCCGCCCTCGGTCAGGACAGGTTGATCAACCAGAGGTCGATCAGAAGTCCATGTCACCGCCCGGCATGCCGCCCGGAGCGGCCGCGGCGGCCTTCTCCGGCTTGTCGGCGATGACGGCCTCGGTGGTGAGGAACAGCGCGGCGATGGAGGACGCGTTCTGCAGCGCGGAACGGGTCACCTTCGCCGGGTCGATGATGCCCTCGGCGATCATGTCGACGTACTCGCCGGTGGCGGCGTTCAGGCCGTGGCCGACGGTCAGGTTGCGCACCTTCTCGACGACGACGCCGCCCTCAAGGCCACCGTTGACGGCGATCTGCTTGAGCGGGGCCTCCAGGGCGAGCTTCACGGCGTTGGCGCCGGTCGCCTCGTCACCGTCGAGCTCCAGCTTCTCGAAGACCGCGGAGGCCTGCAGCAGGGCCACGCCACCGCCGGCGACGATGCCCTCCTCGACGGCCGCCTTGGCGTTGCGCACGGCGTCCTCGATGCGGTGCTTGCGCTCCTTGAGCTCGACCTCGGTCGCGGCGCCGGCCTTGATGACGGCCACGCCGCCGGCCAGCTTCGCGAGGCGCTCCTGGAGCTTCTCGCGGTCGTAGTCGGAGTCCGACTGCTCGATCTCGGCGCGGATCTGGTTCACGCGGCCGTTGACCTGGTCGCTGTCGCCGGCACCGTCGACGATGGTGGTCTCGTCCTTGGTGATGACGACCTTGCGGGCGCGGCCGAGCAGGTCGATCGTCGCGTTCTCCAGCTTGAGGCCGACCTCCTCGGAGATCACCTCGCCGCCGGTGAGGATCGCGATGTCGTTCAGCATCGCCTTGCGGCGGTCACCGAAGCCCGGGGCCTTGACGGCGACGGACTTGAAGGTGCCCTTGATCTTGTTGACGACCAGGGTCGACAGGGCCTCGCCCTCGACGTCCTCGGCAATGATCAGCAGCGGCTTGCCGGACTGCATGACCTTCTCAAGGAGCGGGATCAGGTCCTTGACGGAGCCGATCTTCGAGTTGGCGATGAGGATGTACGGGTCGTCGAGGACGGCCTCCATACGCTCCATGTCGGTGGCGAAGTACGCCGAGATGTAGCCCTTGTCGAAGCGCATACCCTCGGTGAGCTCCAGCTCCAGACCGAAGGTCTGGGACTCCTCGACGGTGATGACGCCTTCCTTGCCGACCTTGTCCATGGCCTCGGCGATGAGCTCGCCGATCTGGGCGTCGGCGGCGGAGATGGAGGCGGTGGAGGCGATCTGCTCCTTGGTCTCGACCTCCTTGGCCTGGTCGAGCAGGGCGGCGGAGACGGCCTCGACGGCCTTCTCGATGCCGCGCTTCAGGGCCATCGGGTTGGCGCCCGCGGCGACGTTGCGGAGGCCTTCCTTGACGAGCGCCTGGGCGAGGACGGTCGCGGTGGTCGTACCGTCACCGGCGACGTCGTCCGTCTTCTTGGCTACTTCCTTGACCAGCTCGGCGCCGATCTTCTCGTACGGGTCCTCAAGCTCGATCTCCTTGGCGATGGACACACCATCGTTGGTGATCGTGGGGGCGCCCCACTTCTTCTCCAGGACGACGTTGCGACCCTTGGGGCCCAGCGTCACCTTGACGGCGTCGGCGAGCTGGTTCATGCCGCGCTCAAGGCCGCGCCGTGCCTCCTCGTCGAACGCGATGATCTTGGCCATGTGAAGTGGTCCTCCCGGACGATGGGGGTCCCCCTGCCCGAACGAAGCCGAGAGCTCGGGGGAGGAAACGCAAACGGACCTGGCTGGCGCCCGCGACGGACGGCCTGCGAGCCTTGTGGTTCCTTGCCCCACCCGGCCCCCGGACCTCACCGACCCGATCCAAGTTCTGTCACTCTCACCTTCAGAGTGCTAACGCAATGATTAGCACTCGCCCCCTACGAGTGCAAGCGCCTCCCAGGATCCGACGCCTCTCGGACCGGACCCGGCGCGCACGCACGAGGGGCCCGCATCCCTCCCGGGATGCGGGCCCCTCGCCGTGCGTGCGTCGGTGGCCGATCGCGCCTTGATCAGACGGCGAGCTTGACCATGTCCGCCTGCGGACCCTTCTGGCCCTGCGAGATCTCGAACTCCACTCGCTGACCTTCTTCAAGGGTGCGGTAGCCGTCCATCTGAATCGCGCTGTAGTGGACGAACACATCCGCACCACCGTCGACCGCGATGAAGCCGTACCCCTTCTCCGCGTTGAACCACTTGACGGTGCCCTGAGCCATGCCTAACTCCCCTATTACTGGCCCTTGCACAGATCCACACTTCGCGGACCCGGGTCAGACCTCACCCCCCGACAGGTGGGGGTGTGCGCCGGAACGCGTCGACCGCCGCTGAATGTATCTGCCCAACTGCCGTCTGCAACAGGTCAATTCGACGAGAAATCTGGGCGCGGCCGATCGGCTGAACGGGGAGGTTTCGCCGGATCACAGAACAAGTCGGACCGGGCGAAGGGAGCAAATCGTGCGAATTGCGGGAGCGCGTCGACGACAACTCGTCAGCGAATCCAGGAGTTCTCATATGCGCCCGGCATGCGCGGCGCTCAAAAGCGGAACAGCATTCCCAACTCTATCGCGGCCAACCATGCAGAATGCCCCCTCCGCTTCCGGCGGAGGGGGCATTCTGCATGGTTCCTGCATAAAGCGGTCAGCAGCCGCCCGCGACGGCCGGGATGATCGAGACGCCGGCGCCGTCCGGGGTGACGGTCTCCAGGCCCTGCTCGAAGCGGACGTCGTCGTCGTTCACGTAGACGTTCACGAAGCGGCGCAGCTTGCCCTGGTCGTCCAGGACGCGCGCGGCGATGCCCGTGTGGTTCTTCTCCAGGTCGGCGATGACCTCGGCGAGGTTCGCCCCCTCGGCGGCCACCTCGGCCTGGCCGGCGGTGTAGGTGCGCAGGATGGTGGGGATGCGGACGTTGACGCTCATATCGATCACCTTACGGAAAGACGGTTTGGCGGGCGCCCCGAAAGGGGCGCGGGGCTGTGTCTGTATGCGGCTGACGCCGCGTGGGCGCGAACCGACACAGACGGCCCGCAGCAGGCAGCGGACACCAGGCCCTAGCCTGCAAGCCCCGCGGCACGGAACGCGTCAAGCGACGGCTTGATGGTCGCCGTGGCCTGGGACGTGGGCGCGACGGCGTCGAGAGTCTTCAGGCCGTCACCCGTGTTGAGCACCACCGTGGTCAGCGAAGGATCGATGAGGCCGGCCTCGACCAGCTTCTTCGTGACCCCGACCGTCACACCGCCCGCCGTCTCCGCGAAGATCCCCTCCGTCCGCGCAAGCAGCTTGATCGCGTCGACGACCTGCTCGTCGTTGACGTCCTCCACCGCGCCGCCGGTGCGCCGGGCGATGTCCAGGACGTACGGGCCGTCGGCCGGGTTGCCGATCGCGAGGGACTTGGCGATGGTGTCCGGCTTCTGCGGGCGGACCACGTCGTGGCCGTTCTTGAACGCCGTCGACACCGGCGAGCAGCCCTCGGCCTGGGCGCCGAAGATCTTGTACGGCTTGTCCTCGACCAGTCCGAGCTTGATCAGCTCCTGCAGACCCTTGTCGATCTTCGTGAGCTGCGAGCCGGAGGCGATCGGGATGACCAACTGGTCGGGAAGGACCCAGCCGAGCTGTTCGCAGATCTCGTACGCGAGCGTCTTGGAGCCCTCGCCGTAGTACGGCCGCAGGTTCACGTTGACGAAGCCCCAGCCCTCGCCGAGCGGGTCGCCGATGAGCTCGGAGCAGAAGCGGTTGACGTCGTCGTAGTTGCCCTCGATGCCGACGAGCTCGCCGCCGTACACCGCGGCCATGACGACCTTGCCCTGCTCCAGGTCGTGCGGGATGAACACGCAGGAGCGGAAGCCGGCGCGGGCGGCGGCGGCGCCGACGGCACCGGCGAGGTTGCCGGTGGAGGAGCAGGAGAGCGTGGTGAAGCCGAAGGCGCGGGCGGCCTCCAGGGCCTGGGCGACGACGCGGTCCTTGAAGGAGTGCGTCGGGTTGCCGGAGTCGTCCTTGATGAACAGGCCGCCGGTGACGCCGAGTTCGCGGGCCAGGTTGTCGGCCTTGACGAGCTTGGTCCAGCCGGGGTTGAGGTTCGGCTTGGTCGCCACGTCGGCGGGGACGGGCAGCAGCGGTGCGTACCGCCAGATGTTGTCCGGACCCTCCGCGATCTTCTTCTTCAGCCCCTCCGGGTCGCCGACCGGCAGGTCGTACGCGACTTCGAGGGGCCCGAAACACAGCTCGCAGGCGAAGATCGGGCCGAGCGGAAACCGCTCACCGCACTCGCGGCAGGACAGGCCCGAGGCGGGGCCGAGGTCCACGGTGGTGGCGGCGGGGGTTTCGGTGGTCTGTACTGCCATGAGAGGCGAGGCCCTTTCTCCTCATCTTCCTCGTGACGCACTTCGCCACGAGACGGATTTGGCACCTTCCCTAGCCGGGGCCTCGCGCGCCCAGTTGCGCAAGTAACCGACTGGAGGGTTGCCGGGGCTTCAACGGGCCGTATCCCTCTGCCCCTCTGGATGAGCGGTATTCGGTTGTCTGCGCGACGACCCCCGGCATGCGGCGGTCCTTCGCGTTGTTCAAGACTGTAACTGAAGGGACTGGCTCTTGAGATAGTCGTCCGAACCGCGAGATGGATCACAACCAGGGAGTAACAGACGTGCTCGAAGAGGTGGAGCGCTGGCTCGAACGGCGCTCCTGGGCCGTCAAGGACCGCCCGCTCGACCGGCTCCTGGCAGCGAAGGCCCGGCAGGGGACGAAGGTCAGCGTCGTCCTGCCCGCGCTGAACGAGGAGGCGACGGTCGGCGCGATCGTGTCGGTGATCCGCCGCGAGCTGATGACGCCAAAGGTGCCGCTGGTCGACGAGCTGGTGGTGATCGACTCGGGCTCCACCGACCGTACCTCCGAGGTGGCGGCGGCCGCCGGGGCGCGGGTGGTGCACCGGGACGCGATACTCCCGCGGCTGCCCGCCGTGCCCGGCAAGGGCGAGGTGCTGTGGCGGTCGCTGCTGGTGACCGGCGGTGACGTGGTGTGCTTCGTCGACGCCGACCTCAGGGAGTTCTCCGCGGACTTCGTCACGGGGATCGTGGGCCCGCTCCTGACCGACCCCGAGGTGCAGTTCGTGAAGGCGATGTACGACCGGCCGCTCGGGGAGGCTCCCGGCCAGGGCGGCCGGGTCACCGAGCTCGTCGCGCGGCCGCTGCTCAATCTGCACTGGCCCCAGCTGGCCGGGGTCGTCCAGCCGTTGGGCGGTGAGTACGCGGCCCGGCGCTCGCTGCTCGAACGGCTGCCGTTCCCCGTCGGGTACGGGGTGGAGCTTGGCCTGCTCGTGGACTCGCTGCACACCGTGGGTCTGGACGCGCTCGCGCAGGTCGACGTAGGGGTACGGCTTCACCGGCACCAGGACGGGCGGGCGCTCGGGCGGATGGCGGCGGCGATCTACCGCACGGCGCAGCTGCGGCTGGCGCGCGGGCATCTCGTACGGCCGCGGCTCACCCAGTTCGAGCGGGGTGAGCGGGGCTTCGAGCCGCGGACGCACGCGGTGGACACGGAGGAGCGGCCGCCGATGGTGGATGTCGAGGAGTACCGGGAGCGCCGCGTGGCGTAGGCCCTGTCTTCAAGGGCGGCCCGGGTCGCCGTGGTCCGGCCGCACGTTTGCGCGGGCACCGGCGGGGCTAGGTTCGCGTCATGGCCTCAGCGCACGCTTCTGCCCCCGGGCCCTCCGGCGCCCCGGTCCTGGTCGCCTCCAACCGCGGCCCGGTCAGTTACTCCGTACGACCGGACGGCACGCTCGACGCGCGGCGCGGCGGCGGCGGGCTGGTCTCCGGGCTGTCCGCGGTGGGGCCCGAGGGCGGGGCGCTGTGGGTGTGCGCGGCGCTCGGCGAGGGTGACCGGGAGGCCGTTCGGCGCGGCGTCCTGGAGGCCGGGGTGCGGATGCTGGACATCGACGCCGAGGTGCACGCCGACGCGTACCACGGGATCGCCAACTCGGTCCTCTGGTTCGTGCACCACATGCTGTACCAGACGCCCCTGGAACCCTCCTTCGACCGGGAGTTCCGGCGGCAGTGGGCGGCGTACGAGCAGTACAACCGGGCCTTCGCCGAAGCGCTCGCCGAAGGGGCGGCGCCCGGCGCGGCGGTGCTCGTGCAGGACTACCACCTGGCCCTGGTCCCCGGCCTGCTCCGCGAGCTCCGCGACGACCTGCGCATCGGGCACTTCTCGCACACCCCGTGGGCGCCGCCGGACTACTTCCGGATGCTGCCCGACGACATCGCCGCCCAGCTCCTGCACGGCATGCTCGGCGCGGACCGGCTCGCGTTCCTGACCCGGCGCTGGGCCGACGCGTTCACGGCGTGCTGCGACGCGGTCGTCGGCGGCACCGGCGCCACCCGGATCGGGGTGCACGGGCTCGGCGCGGACGCGGAGTTCCTGCGCGAGCGCGCGCACCGGGAGGACGTGGCCGGGCGGACGGCGGCGCTGCGCGCCCAGATCGGCGGCGCGGACCGCCGCACCATCGTGCGCGTCGACCGCACGGAACTCTCCAAGAACATCGTGCGCGGCCTGCGCGCGTACGAGCTTCTGCTTGCGGAGCGCCCCGAGTGGCGCGAGCGCGTCGTGCACCTCGCGTTCGCCTACCCCTCGCGCCAGGACCTGGCCGTCTACCGCGCCTACACGGCCGAGGTCGCACGCGTCGCGGACGAGGTCAACTCCCGCTTCGGCACGCCCGGTTGGACGCCGGTGATCCTGCATGTCGAGGACGACTTCGCGCGCTCCCTCGCGGCGTACCGGCTCGCGGACGTGGCCCTGGTCAACCCGGTCAGGGACGGCATGAACCTGGTCGCGAAGGAGGTCCCGGTCGTCTCCGACGAGGGCTGCGCGCTGGTCCTCTCCCGCGAGGCCGGGGCGTACGAGGAACTGGGCGAGGACGCGCTCGCGGTCAATCCGTACGACGTGGTGGCCACGGCGGACGCGCTGCACGCGGCACTGACGATGCCGGGCCCCGAACGGGCCGAGCGCACCGCACGCCTCGCCGCGGCGGCGAGCGCGCTGCCGCCGCAGCGGTGGTTCCTGGACCAGCTGCGGGAGTTGCGGGGGAGCTAAGGCCTGTCCAGCGGGGCATTTCCCCTCTACCCGCTGTGCCTTCCTGGCCGCTGTGCCTTCCAGGCCGCTATGCCTTGAGCGCCCTCGCCAGGGCGGCGAGGAGCCGGACCACGCCGGGCGGGCCGTCCACCACCAGATCGGAGCGGTCCGCCAGCTCCGCGACCTCTGTGCTGCCGCTGCACACCAGGACCCCCGGCACCCCGTCGGAGCGCAGCTTCTCCACGGCCGCGTACGCCGGGAGATCGCCGAGGTCGTCGCCCGCGTACAGGACGGACTCCGCGCCCACCTCGCGCGCGTACGACGCCAGGGCCACGCCCTTGTCCATGCCGGGCGGGCGCAGCTCGATGACGTAGCGGCCGGGCTCGGTGACCAGGCCGTGCCGGGCGGCCAGCTCCGCGAGCGGTGCCGCGAGCGCGTCGAACGTGGCCTGCGGGTCGTCGGCGCGGCGGGTGTGCACGGCGACGGCGCGGCCCTTCTCCTCCGTCCAGGTGCCGCGCCACAGGCCCAACGCGTCCAGGAGTCCGGGGAGTTCGGCCCGCGCTCCGGCGACGCCCGGCGGTACGTCCGGGGCCTGCACGGTGCCGGACACCGCGTCCCAGCGCTCCGCGCCGTAGTGCCCGAGCACGACCAGGTGCTCCAGTCCTTCGACGCCCGCGAATCCGCCGTACCGCACGGCCACCCCGGCGGGCCGCCCGGTCACCACGGCCACGGAGGCGAGCCGGGGCGCGAGTGCGGCGAGGGCCGGGACGGCGTCGGGGTGGGCCCTGGCCTGCTCGGGGTCGGGGACGATCTCGGCGAGGGTGCCGTCGAAGTCGAGGGCGACGAGGGCGCGTTCGGGGTTTCGCCGGAGGGCTTCCAGGCCCTCCCGGCCGGCGGGGGTTGCCGGGGGCGGGAGCTCGTCGCCGGGGGTACGCGGGTGCGGGTGGCTGCGCATGGGGCTGATTTTTCCCCTCGCCGCGCCTTCCCGAAAGTCCTCGCCGGATCCTCGCCGGACCCCCCGGAGCGCCGTGGAGCGCCGCGGAGTGCCGTGGAGCGCCGCGGAGTGCCGTAGAGCGCCGCGGAGCGTCAGCGGCGGGCTCTGCGGGCCTCCCGGACGCGGCGGAGGCGGTTGATCGTCACCGGGTCGTGGGCCAGGGCGCGCGGATCGTCGAGGAGGGCGTTCAGGATCTGGTAGTAGCGGGTCGGGGATATGCCGAGCCGCTCACGTATCTCCCGCTCCTTCGCGCCGCGCGAGGCCCAGCCCTGCCGCTCCAGCGCGAGCACGGCGCGATCGCGCTCGGACAGAGGTTCGTCGGGGCTCGGGCTCATGAGGAAACCGTAGACGCGCGCACCGACAGCACCACCCGCAGGCCCTTACTCCGCCGACTTCGCTACTCCGCAGACTCCGCTACTCCGCCGACTCCGCCGCGACCGCCTCGTTCTGCAGCCGCTGCAGGACCAGCGCCGGGTCGCCGCCGCTCGCCACGGCCTTGCCGATGTCCTTCTTGACGGCGGCGCTGACCTGCGCCCAGGACGTCTTGCCCACCGGGTACAGCTGGGAGTCCGGCAGCTCCTCCAGGAACTCCCGCAGATGCCTGTACTGGGGGTCCTCGGCCATCGCGTCGGACGCGGACGAGGTGACGGGCAGGATGTCGTACCGCTCGGAGAACTCCAGGACGTTCTTGCCCTCGTACACGAAGTCGAGGAACTTCCCGATCTCCTCCTTGTGGCCGTTCTCCTTGAAGCCCATCATCCAGTCGGCGACGCCCAGGGTGGCCTTGGCCTTGCCGTTGACGCCGGGCAGCGGGGCCATCCCGTACTCGACGTCCTGGTCGGCGGCCTGCTGCATCAGCGTCGGGTGGCCGTTGAGCATGCCGACCTCGCCGCGCGAGAACGCGTCGAAGGCGTCCTGCCGGTCGAGCTTGCCGGGCGCGGTCGGGCCGGTGAGGCCCTCGCCGACGAGCTCGTCGCGCAACCAGTCGAACGTCTTGATGTTCTGCTCGGAGTCGAGGGTGTACGTGCCGACGTTGTCGGTGTATCCGCCGCCGCCGCTGAGCAGCCACATCAGCGTCTCGGCGGGCGCCTCCTCGCGGCCGAGGGGCAGCGCGAACGGGTACGTCACGCCCGCGTCCTTCAGCTTCCGCGCGTCCGCGGCCAGCTCGGTCCAGCTCTGCGGGGCGCCGCTGATCCCGGCCTTCGCGAACAGCTCCTTGTTGTAGAAGAGCAGCCGCGTCGAGGACGCGAAGGGCATGCCGTACTGCACGCGCCTGAGCTCGCCCGCCTCGGACAGGGCGGGCAGGAAGTCGGCCTGTACGGCGATGGAGAGCAGGTCGTCGGCGCTGTAGAGCCGGTCCTGCGCGGCGTAGTCGGCGTACGCCCCGATCTGCGCGATGTCGGGGGCCCGGCCCTGCTCGACCAGGTCGGCGACGTGCGCGTCGACCTCGCTCCAGGAGCGGACGTCCACCTCGACCTCGATCCCGGGGTTCTGCTTCTCGAAGTCGGCGGTGAGCTCGTCCCAGTACTTCTGGGTGCTGTTGGCCGGGCTGTCGCCGTAGTCGGCGGCGACCATCTTCAGGGTGACGGTGCCGGACCCCGCGTCCGCCCCGCAGCCGGCGAGGCCCGCCGTGATGCCGAGCACGGCGACCGCCGCCGTCAGACCAGTCATGCGCCGCTGCACAGCTGCTTCCCCACCTTTACTGCTTGTCGTGCTCGCCCCGCCTTGGTCGCGCTTGTGGCGCTTGCGGCTGAGACGGCGCTTGTCGTGCTCGCCGGAACCGAGAGTTTGCCCGCAGTTCGCCCATAAGGTCTACACCACTCACATCTCACTTCGGCAACGAGGGCGCGAGGCGGCGGGGCGCGCAGTGGCGCTCATGGAGCCCCAGGGGTACCCAGCCGGACTCCCAGGGCACTGGGCACTTAATGGGGTGACGGGGAGGGCCCGGACGCGCGACGATGGGGCCATGCCTGGGCCCTACGTCATCCGCGGTTCGGTCCTCCTCCCGGAGGCCGAGCTCATGTGGCGTTTCTCCCGTTCGTCCGGCCCGGGCGGCCAGCACGTCAACACCTCCGACTCGCAGGTGGAGTTGAGGTTCGACCTGGCGCGCACCCGGTCCCTCCCGGAGGTCTGGAAGACCCGCGCCCAGGAACGCCTGGCCTCCCGTCTGGTCGACGGCGTGCTCACGGTCCGCGCCTCGGACCACCGCTCCCAGTGGCGCAACCGCGAACTGGCGTCGGCCCGCCTGGCCTCCCTCCTCGCCGAGGCCACGGCCCCACCACCCCGCCCCCGCCGCGCGACGAAGATCCCCCGAGGCATCAACGAACGCCGCCTCCGCCAGAAGAAGGCCCGCTCGGACGTCAAACGGGGCCGTTCGGGCCGGGACTGGGGTTAGGGCCTGTCCGGCGGATCTTCGCGGGTCCACGACGCTCCCCCAGCTACCGCTGGGGGTGCCCCCAGGCACGCTCCCCCAGCCTCCGGCCGGGGGTACCCCCACTCGCCGCACGCCCGAATCACCCAAGTACGTCCAGTACGAGGGCGATCCGGGCGCACTCCCCCAGCCTTCGGCCGGGGGGACCCCCAGAGCACGCTCCCCCAAGCTCTCGGCTCCGCTCGAACAGGGGGGACCCCCATGACGCCGCGGCCTGTTCCGCGAAGATCCGCCGGACAGACCGCAGGAACGCGAGCGGGCACAACCACGCCCTGCGCTTGCCGCCGTCCACCAGCTGCCCTTGGGATTTCGAGGCGAGGGCCGGTGGAAAGGCTCAGCCCAACTGCCGGTAGCGGCCCTTGAAGTAGAGCAGCGGCCCCCCGTCCGCGCTCGGGACGGACGCCGTCAGGACGCGGCCCACGACCAGCGTGTGATCGCCCGCCTCGACCCGCTGCTCCGTCTCGCACTCCAGCGTGGCCAGCGCCCCGCCGATCAACAGCGCGCCCGACTCCGTACCCCGTACGTACGGAATGTCACCGAAGAGGAGCCGGTCGCTGATGCGGCCCTTCATCGCGAAGCGGCCCGCGATCTGGCGCTGGCCCTCGGCGAGGACCGAGACGCCCCAGCGCGGCTTCTCCGCGAGCAGGTCGTCCATGCGGGAGCCCTCCCGCAGGCTGACCAGGACCAGCGGCGGATCGAGGGAGACCGACATGAACGCCGTCGCCGTCATGCCGACGTCCTCCGCCGCAGGGCCGCCCTCGCCGAGCTCGCCCTCCCGCGCGGTGACGAGGACGACGCCTGCGGCGAGCCGGGACATGGCGGCACGGAACTCTTCGTTGCTCACCCCAACAGGATGAGACTTCAGCACGGTGGACACGACCAAGACGCTATCCCCGGACCACCGGTGGCCACATCGGCCCCCGGACCGAGACCGCATAGGTCTCCGGCCCGAGCCGGGACGCGCACCCCCGCCGCGCCCCGCCGCACCCCGCCGCGCCCCACCGCACACCCACCGCACCCCCACCGCACCCCCACCGCACACCTCCGGGCACCTCCGGGCACCCGGCCGGAAAGATGCCCTGCCCAAGGGCTTTGCGTTCAGGAAACGTACGCGGAGATCCACCCCCAACCCCCCACCCGTTCACGTCGCTTGTGACTTGAGTCACAGGGTCCATATTTTGTTGACCCTGTGTACCGAGTGGGCAGCTCGCTGTGATTCAGTGGCGGAGGCGATCGGAGGCGACCGGAGGCAATCAGACACCAAGGGCACCACGAATCCAGGAGTTGCTGTCGAGGTCTCGGGGAGAGCGAGCATGGAGACCGAGTCGGAGCCTTACGTCCGCCTTGCGACCCTGCGGCAGCTGCACCAGGTCGTCGCGGAGCTGAACACGGCGCGCAGCCTCGCCGACACCCTGCAGACCGTCGCCGACGGCGTGGTGCAGGGACTCGGGTACGAGCTGGCGTGCGTCAATCTCGTACGCCCCGACGGGGACCTCGTCGTCGCCGCCTTCGCGGGCAGTCCCGCCGCCGAGGCCCTGATCACCGGCCGGGTCGGCTCCCGGGAGTCCTGGGAGCGGCGGCTCGCGATGGGCCAGGACTGGGGCGCCCTCCGCTTCATCCCCCACAACGAGGGCTGGACGCTCATCGAGGACGACGTGCCGCAGTGGCACACCGAGGGCCCCGAGCCGCGCT
Source organism: Streptomyces solicavernae (assembly GCF_029968095.1). Classification (GTDB taxonomy): domain Bacteria; phylum Actinomycetota; class Actinomycetes; order Streptomycetales; family Streptomycetaceae; genus Streptomyces; species Streptomyces solicavernae. The sequence continues at coordinate 73,547 of NZ_JASCIR010000015.1, forward strand.
TCGACGACGAGTGGCACCCCCTGGACCGCCTCTACGCCCCGATGCACACGAGCGGAGCGACCGGCGGTGAGCTCCTCGGCGTCATCTCCGTGGACCGGCCGCGCAACGGCAGGCACCCGGGCGCCTGGGGGCGCGAGGCGCTGCAGATGTACGCCTCGCAGGCCGCCATTGCAATCAGCAACGCCCGCCTGAGAGCAAACATGCAGCGCGCCCTGGTCCGCCTGGAGCGCGAGCAGCAGGCGCTGCGGGCCAGTGAAGAGTCGTTTCGGCAGGCCTTCGAGTACGCCCCGAGCGGGATGGCCATCGCCGAGATGGGCGGCGACCAGCACGGCCGGATCCTGCGTTCGAACGACGCCCTGTGCCGGCTGCTCGGCCGTCCGGCGTCGGCGATGCGGCGGTACTCCTTCTCCGACCTCGTCCACCCGGAGGACATCGGCACGCTCCTGCGTACCTCCGCCGAGGGCGGACGGGCCGAGCTGCGGCTCGGGCGGCGTGACGGAACGTATCTGTGGGTGTCGCTGCGGAACTCCGTCGTCGCCGACGCCGCCGACGGGCCGCGGTTCCTGCTCACCCACGTCGAGGACATCGAGGAACGCAAGCGCCGCGAACTCCACCTCGCCCACCGCGCCTCGCACGACTCGCTCACCGGACTGCCCAACTCCGCCGAGCTGCGCGCCCGGTTGAGCGCCCGCCTCTGCCGCCGCGCCCCGGACGCCCAGGAGACCGCCCACTCCCTGGACACGGCCTACGGCTCCCTGCCCGCGTACGAGACACCCGACGGGTACTCCGTCCACGACGCGTATGAGGGGCATGGGTCTTACGACGGTCACGGTTCGTACGACGGCCATGGTCCGTACGACGGTCACGGTCCGTACGACAGCCACGGCGGGCAGCACGGGGTGCACGGGATGTCCTACCCGGGCGCGAGCATGCCGCACGGGCTTGAGGCCTTCGACCACCATGTGCACACGATCGCGCCCGAGGGCGACACCGACGACGGGACGAAGGGGCTCGCCGTCCTCTTCTGCGACCTCGACGGCTTCAAGTCGATCAACGACCGCTTCGGGCACCACACCGGCGACGCCGTCCTCATCGAGGTCGCCCGCAGGCTGACCAGCGGCGTACGGGACGGGGACACGGTGGCCCGGCTCGGCGGCGACGAGTTCGTGGTCCTCGCCGACGGGCTCGGCCGGGCCGACGCCGCCGACCTCGCCGTGCGGCTGCGGAACGCGATCATCCCGCCGATCCGGGTCGACGGGCGCGCGGTGCGGGTCGGGGCGAGCTTCGGGATCGGCTGGGCACACTGCGGGATGTCCGCGGAGGAAGTGCTGCAGTCGGCCGACCAGCGGATGTACATCGAGAAACGTTCTCGTGCCAAACAGCACAGGCGGGCCGGATAACCGCAGGTCAGCGCGGCGGGGAGAGATTCGTCGCCTTTCGGGCCCGGTCCGCACGTGTAGGCTCGCCCAATTGGACACCTGTGGCCACCCGTACTCGATCTGCATGAGGAGTGACCGAGGGATGACGGCCGGCAACAACGGCGCGAGCACGCCCGAGGACGACGACCCGTTCGGCTATCTCTACGCCGACGGGCAGGCGTCCGGCGCGACCCCGCCCGGCGGCGGTTACGGCTACTCCGGGCGCAGCTCCTCGTACCAGCAGGTCCGCCCGGTCGGCGAGCGGCAGTACGGGCAGCAGGGCGCGGGCGCCGGGGCGGGTGCCGGAGCCGGGGCTGGAGCCGGGGCTGGCGCGGGTGCGGGCGCGGGGACGGGTGCGGGTCAGCAGGTGCCGCAGCAGAGCGCGCACTACGCCGCGCCCGAGACCCTGCCCGGCGGGCAGAGCACGCACAGGCAGGCGCCGCCCGCCGACGGCCGCGGGGGCCGCGGAGGCCGCGGGCCCAACACCAGGGGTCTGCTGATCGGTGCGATCGCGGTGGTCGCCGCGGTCGTCGTCGGCATCGGCGCGGCCATGCTCAGCAACAGTGCCAAGGAGCCCGACTCCGGCTCGAACCAGGCGGGTTCGGGCGCGACGGCCGGGGCGGACGGCGGGCAGGACGAGCAGGCGAAGGACGAACCGGCCGCGAAGCCCGAGAAGGTGGAGCTGCCCAAGGAGGACGCGAAGGCGCTGACCTTCACGGCCGGGCTCTCCCCCGCCAAGGAGGTCCCGGGCGCGCAGGCCGACGGCGGCGTGTACGTCGCGGGCTTCAACAAGGTGGGCGCCAAGGTCACCTGGACGTTCCCGATGAAGAAGGGCGGCACGTACAAGCTCCGGGTGCGGTACGGCATCCCGGGCGTGGACGCCAACGCCACCCTCATCGTCAACGGCAAGCCCAACACCCAGCCCCTCGGCATGAAGAACTTCATCAACTCCCCCAAGGGCGACTGGGAGAAGGGCTGGCAGTCCACCTGGGCGCCGGTCAACCTGAACAAGGGCACCAACGTCGTGGAGATCGCCTGCGCCGAGGGCAACAAGTGCAACGCCAACCTCGACCGGGTGTGGCTGGAGCGGGGCGGGGCTTAGGAGGACCTGGCGGAGGGGCCTGGGAGGGCCTGGCGGAGGGGCCTGGGAGGCCTCTTTCACGCCGCGCTCGCCCGCTCCGTCACCGCGACCCGCCCCAGGAAGTCCTCGTACGCCGCCGCGTCGAACTCCCCCGCCACCGGGGCCAGTACGGTCGCCGCCGACAGGGCCACCGCCCGGGCCAGGATGCGGGGCCAGGGAGAGTCCTCGGCCAGGCCCGCGACGAGTGCCGCCACCGCCGAGTCGCCCGCCCCCGTCGGGTTGCCGTGGACCGGGGCCGGCGGGGCGGCCTGCCAGACGCCGTCCGGGGTGGCGGCGAGCAGCCCGTCCGCGCCGAGCGAGGCGACCACGGTGTGCGCGCCGCGCCTGCGCGCGTCCCGGGTGGCGCGCAACGGCTCGTGGGAGCCGGTGAGTTCGGCCAGCTCGTCCGCGTTGGGCTTGACCACGTCGGGGCGGGCCGCGATGCCCCGGCGCAGCGGTGCGCCGCTGGTGTCGAGGAGTACGGGGACCTGCGCGGCGCGCGCGGACCGGACCAGCTGGGCGTACGCGCCGACGGGCACGCCGGGAGGCAGGCTGCCGCAGAGGGCGACCGCTTCGGCCGACGGCAGCAACTCCTCGTAGGAGCCGCGGAGTCGGGACCACTCCTCGGGGGTGATCAGCGGTCCGGGTTCGTTCAGCTGGGTGGTGTCGCCGGTGCGCTCGTCGACCACGGCGACGGTGCGGCGGGTGCGGCCGGTGACGTCCAGGAGAGCGTCCCGTACGCCGCCCGCCTCGGCCAGCTGGTCGCGCAGCGCCGCTCCGGTGGCACCGCCCGCGAAGCCGGTGACGGTGACGGGCCGCCCGAGCGCGGCGAGCACACGGGCGACGTTCAGCCCCTTGCCGCCGGGGCGTTCGGTGACCTCGGCGACGCGGTGCGAGGCGTGCGGGGTGAGGCGCGGGACGCGGTAGGTGATGTCCAGGGCGGTGTTGAGCGTGACCGTGAGGATCACGTGTGCCACCCCCGGGAGTCGTACGTACGTGCGTGTGTGGGGCCTGATCATGCCAGGTGGGCGGCGGTTGGCCTAGGAGTTCTTCGGCCCTCGGGGATTCGGGCTGCGGCGCGGGGAAGGAGAGGCTTCCCCGCTGCCGGTTGCCGGCTCCTGAGTGTGGGCGGAACTCAGCCGAAGTCGTCGACGCCGGCGGTCGCGGTGCCTCGGGTGCAGGCGGTCGCTGCGTCGATGACGAGCCGTCCCTGCCCTGGGTCCGAGGTGAGCGAGACCGTGTAGCCCTGGGCGCTCGTGGAGTCGCCCGGGGCCCTGAAGGTCGCCTGCCCTTCGGTCATGAATTCCTGCGACCAACTGTTCCCGTTCAGGTGGGAGCTGGCGGCGGCGAACATGTCCTGCAGCGCCGCCGGTGTCAGGCCGGTCATCTCCCAGTGATGGAAGAACGTCGGCATGATCCAGCCGAAGTACAGCGTCGACGCCCGGCAGTTGCGGCTTCGGTCACTTCTTCGGCTCCGGTGCGGGGTAGTCGGGGTGCGGCGGGATCGGGTCTTCCCGAGTGAGGGTGTGCGGGAGTAGATCGGTGAACGCGGGTTGACCGTCAACCGGTGTGGTAACGAAGGTCATCCAGCTGCCGTCGGTGAAGCCGTACTGAATGTATGGAGTCCCCTTGCGGGAAGAAGTCCGAGTCCACTCCAGCTTGTTCCGGTCTATGCGCCAGCCGATTTCCACCACGTTGGCGAAGTACTTCAGCCGGAACGTCTGGGGAACGTGAAGCAGCATGATTTCATCACGAGTGAAACACAGCAGGCTCAGCACGCGAGCCTTCGAGCGTGGCAGCGAGGCCACAAGGAGCCCTGCTGCGGCGCTTTGCTCCTTGCCGAAGAAGTGCCCCAATGAATCATCGCCACTCTTGGAGGCGAACTCCTTGGAATTGCGCTCCAGGAATGCTCGATTCTCTGCCGCATTCTCGTCGGAGGAGAACTTGAGACCATAGTGCGCCCACTCCAACGAAATCACAGACAGGGCCACGATGAAGGCTTTAAAGAGGCGAGCGGGCTTCACTTTTGAATCTCGCAGCACCCATGGCCTCTGACGCCAAGGGGGCGTCTCCTTGTCGCGCATGTAGGGGCGACTGGCAAAGAACAGGCCTTCGAAGCCCGCGCCTCCGGTCGCCTCCAGGGCCGCTTTGAGCAAATTCGCCGGTCGCGTCTGCGATTCTGCCATAAGACGATTCCAGACCTATGTTCACTGGAGCGATAAGGCCTGATCGGCCGCACCCTCGGAGCTTCAGCTGGCCGCCTCTTTCGCCCCGCCGAAGGCGGTAACTCCTCCCTTTCGGGCCGACGTTCAAGAGGCGCTTCCGTGCCTGCTGCATGCGCTCGTCGCACTCGTCGAGTCTCTCCACGAGGCGCTGCACCGCGACAGTGTCGATCTGGAAACCGGTGCCGGCGCTCATGCGGCTCCCTCGTGCAGCTGGTCAGGACGCCACCACCGTACCGGCGGGGACCGACACACTCGGCGGTCAACTGCCCGGTTCCGTATGAGAATTGTGTGTGCGTTGGCGGGATGTTCTGGAACGGGCCAACGCGCGGGCAGATCACCCCACTTGGCGGGTCTCGGGCGCCAGCACCCACTCGCCCTTGCGCATCACGCCCCTCAGCGCGAAGTGCTCGTCCAGGACGACCAGGTCGGCGTCCTTGCCGGGGTCGAGGGAGCCGATGCGGTCGTACACGCCGAGGAGCTTGGCCGGGTTGGCGGAGATGGCGCGGACAATGTCCTCGACGGGCAGCTTGTCGACGGTCGCGGCGCGCTTGAACGCGCGGTCCAGGGTGAGCGTGGAGCCCGCGATGGAGCCCTGCCCGTCCTCGCTGACGAGCCGCGCCACGTTGTCCCTCACCTCGACCTCCAGCGGGCCGAGCATGTACCGGCCGTCGCCGAAGCCGGCCGCGTCCATCGCATCCGTGATCAGCGCGACCCGGTCGGCGCCCGCATGGTGGAAGGCCAGCTGGAACGCGGCCGGGTGCAGATGCGTGCCGTCGTCGATCAACTCCACGGTGACCCGCTCGTCCTCCAGGAGCGCGGCGATCGGGCCGGGTGCCCGGTGACCGAGGCCGGGCATCGCGTTGTAGAGGTGGGTGGCGACGGTCGCGCCCGCGTCGATCGCCGCGACGGTCTGCTCGTACGTACCGTCCGTGTGGCCCACCGCCGCGAGTACGCCGTGCTCCGCGAGGAGGCGTACGGAGTCGATGCCGCCGGACAGTTCGGGGGCCAGGGTCATCATGCGGGCCCGGCCGCGCGCGGCGTCGATCAGTTTCCGCACGTCGGCCGGGTCGGGGTCGCGGAGCAGGGCCTCACTGTGGGCGCCCTTGCGGCACGGGGAGATGAACGGGCCCTCGAAGTGGATGCCCGCGATCTCGCCCTGCTCGGCGAGGTCGGCGAGGAACCCGGCGCGCTGCGCGAGGAAGTCGAGCTCGCCGGTGACGGTGGAGGCGACGAGGGTGGTGGTGCCGTGCTCGCGGTGCGTGCGGACGCCCTTGAGGACGTCCTCCTCGGTGCCGGAGGTGAAGGACGCGCCGCCGCCGCCGTGGTTGTGCAGGTCCACGAAGCCCGGGACGACCCAGTGTCCGCTCAGGTCGACGGTGGCGTCGTCCTCGCGCGCGTGCCCGGCGATCCGGCCGTGCTCGTCGACGATGACCCGGCCGTCGGGGACGGTTCCGGTGGGCAGCACCACCCGGGCGCCGGTGAGTACCTTGCGTGCGGCCATCAGGTGGTTACCTCCGAGGACGTGGGGGATGCGGCGGACGGTTCGGCGCGGGTGGCCAGCAGGTCCCGGGCGAGCAGGCCCGCGCCCAGGCAGCCCGCGGTGTCCCCGAGGGCGGCGGGGACGACGGCGGGCGGGTGCTGGAACGTGACGCGCCGCTCGACGGCCGCCCGCAGCGGTGTGAACAAGGTTTCCCCCGCTTCGGCGAGTCCGCCACCGATGATGAGCGTGCGCGGGTCGAGCAGGGTGATCGCGGTGACGAGGCCGTCGGCGAGCGCGTCGATCGCGTCCTGCCATACGGCGAGGGCGCGGGCGTCCCCCGACTCGACGGCCTTCGCGCAGTCCGCCGCGTCCGCGTCCGGGTCGCCGCTCGCCTCGGCCCAGGCGCGGCTGACGGCGGCGGCGGAGGCGAGCCGCTCCAGGCAGCCGCGCTGGCCGCAGCCGCAGAGCGGGCCGCCGGGGCGGACGACGATGTGCCCGATCTCGCCCGCGCAGCCGTGCGCGCCCGGCTCGATCCGGCCGTCGATGCCGATCGCGCCGGCGATCCCGGTGCCGAGCGGCAGGAACAGGAACCGGTCGGCGCCCCGGCCGGCCCCGATCCGGCCCTCGGCGAGGCCGCCGGTGCGGACGTCGTGGCCGAGGGCGACGGGGACACCGAGGCGTTCGGCGAGCAGGTCGCGCAGCGGCAGGTCGCGCCAGCCGAGGTTGGCGGCGTAGACGGCGATGCCGCGCTCCGCGTCGACGATGCCGGGCACGGCGACCCCGGCCGCGGCGGCCGGTGCGCCGAAGCGCTCCTCGCCGTACGCGCGCAGCTCGGCGGCGAAGTCGAGGATCGACGCGACGACGGCCTCGGGGCCGCGCTCGCGGCCGGTGGCGCGGCGGGCCTCGTGCAGGGCGGCGCCGTCCGCGCCGATCAGGGCGGCCTTGATTCCGGTGCCGCCCACGTCCAGGGCGATGACGTGCCGTCCGGCCGGGGGTCCGGGGGTTGTCCCCCGGGGAGATGCAGTCACGCCGACAGTCTGGCCCGCGCCCCGCGATAGGTCTAGTCCACTTGCCCGCAAGAAAGTGAACGAGGGCTGGAACCTCGTGGTCCCCCGGCGGCGTTAGACCGGGTGACGGTAGCTTCGTCATCGACAGCTTCGTCCTCGTACGAAGCTCCTCGTACGAAGCCCGTAGCACCGCAGCACTCAGAGGGGAACTTCCATGGCTGTAAGCCTGTCCAAGGGCGGCAACGTCTCGCTCACCAAGGAGGCACCTGGCCTGACCGCCGTCACGGTGGGCCTCGGCTGGGACGTCCGCACCACCACCGGCACCGACTTCGACCTGGACGCCTCCGCGGTCGCGGTCAAGGCCGACGGCAAGGTCTTCACGGACGGCCACTTCGTCTTCTTCAACAACAAGCAGTCGCCGGACCAGACCATCGTCCACACCGGTGACAACCGCACCGGCGAGGGCGCGGGCGACGACGAGGCGATCAACGTCAACCTGGCGGGCCTCCCGGCCGAGGTCGACAAGATCGTCTTCCCGGTCTCGATCTACGACGCGGAGTCCCGCACGCAGAACTTCGGCCAGGTCCGGAACGCGTACATCCGCATCCTGAACCAGGCCGGCGGCTCCGAGATCGCCCGGTACGACCTCTCCGAGGACGCCGCCACCGAGACCGCCATGGTCTTCGGCGAGCTGTACCGCAACGGCGCGGAGTGGAAGTTCCGCGCGGTCGGCCAGGGCTACGCCTCGGGCCTCGCGGGCATCGCGCAGGACTTCGGCGTCAACATCTGACGCACCCGCGGCACGCACCTGCAGCGCACACCCGCAGCACGCACCCGCGGCACATACCTGCCGCACACACCTGCAGCGGGCACCCGCAGCGGGCGAAGGGCCCCGGGCGGACCACCGCCCGGGGCTCTCCCTTACCCCGAGAAGTGCGGGCGGCTAGCCTGCCCGCATGATCCTCGAACAGATCCCGGTCCTGGACGACGGCGCGCTGCCCGGTGCGGTCCTCACCGAAGTCACCGAACTGTACGCGTCCAACCGGGAGTTCTTCGCGCTCAGCGGCGACTTCCCCGACCCGGACCACATCACCGAGGAGCAGGTCGCCGCGGCCCTCGCGGACGAGCTGGCGGGGCCCACCACCGAGGTGCTGCTCGCCCGGTCCGAGGGGCGGCTCGTCGGCCTGGCGATCACGCTCGGGCAGCACCCGGACCCGGAGGACCCGGACCCGTGGATCGGGCTGCTCCTGGTGGACGCGGAGCGGCACCGCACCGGTGTCGGGCGGCAGCTGGTCCGGCTGATCGAGGACCGCTTCCGCACCGCGGGCCGCGAGGCCGTGCGCCTGGCGGTCCTGGAGAACAACGACCAGGCGGGCTGGTTCTGGACCAACCTCGACTACGAACTCATCGGGTACGCGAAGGATCTGGAGCGGCAGCGGCCGTGCGTGCTGATGCGCAAGGAGCTGAACCCGACGGCCAACACCCCCTCCGCGTAAGAGAGTTCACGGCCTGGCCGGCTTGCCCTCGCCGTACAGCCAGACGTCCCAGATCGCGCGCAGGGCCGCACGCTCGCCCCGGCCCGCCTGCTGCTCCACGTACGCCGTGAAGTCCCGGGTGCCGGCGTTGCCGTGGCGGTGGGTCCGCGTCCAGCCGCGCACGAGGGCGTGGAAGCGGTCGTCGCCCACGGCCTGCCGGATCTTGTGGAGCACCATCGCGCCCCGGTAGTAGACGGGGCTGCCGGAGATCGTGTCGGCGCCGCTCGGGCGCGCGGGCGGGTAGGCCCAGACCGCCTCGGCCTCCTCCGGGCCGCCGATCGACTCCGCCACGTACGCGCCCTCGCCCGCGTAGACCTGCTCGAACGTCTCCTGCGCGCTGCGGCCGCCCTTCTGCTCGGTCCACAGCCACTCCGCGTACGTGGCGAAGCCCTCGTTGAGCCAGATGTCCTGCCAGGTCTTCGGCGTCACGGAGTTGCCGAACCACTGGTGGGCCAGCTCATGCACGAGCAGCCGGGTGTCGGGGGCGCCGGGGAACACCGGCTTGGTCTGGGTCTCCAGGGCGTACCCGGCGGCGCCCTCCTCCTCGACGATCGCGCCGACCGAGGAGAACGGGTACGGCCCGAAGTTCGCCTCCCCCCACCTCACCACCTCCGGGATCTTCGCGAGCGTGTCCGCGCTGGACTCCACCTCGTCCGGCACCACCGCCGTACGCACCGGGAGCCCGCCCCTGCGGCTCACGCCCCGCACGACGGAGACCTCGGTCTCGTACGCGCCGATCGCGACGGTCGCCAGGTAACCGGCCATCGGCTCGCCGCTGTGCCAGCCGAAGGTGGTGACGTCGCCGTGCGTGCGGGTCTGCGTCAACTCCCCGTTGGAGTACGCCTGCAGGCCCTTCGGAACGGTGATCTCGATGTCGTACGCGGCCTTGTCGGAGGGGTGGTGGTTGCCGGGGAACCAGGTCGTCGAGCCGAGCGGTTCGCCGAGTGCGACGGCGCCGGTGCGGGTGGGCAGCCAGCCCTCCTCGGCGCCGTCCTCGTCGGTGATGGTGCGCGGCTCGCCGGAGTACCGGACGACGGTACGGAACGTCTCGCCGTCCCGCAGCTCGTCGCGGGGGCGCACGGTCAGCTCGCTGCGCTGCCGGTTGAAGCGGGCGGGGCCGCCCTCGACGGTGACCGAGGCGACGTCGAGGCCGCGCAGGTCGAGGTTGAAGGCGCTCAGGTCCTGGGTGGCGCGTGCGGTGATCACCGCTTCGCCGTCGAGCCGTCCGGAGTCCGGGTCGTAGTCGAGGGCGAGGCCGTAGTGCTCGACGTCGTACCCGCCGTTGCCCAGGTCGGCGAAGTACGGGTCCCGCAGCCCGGACCCGCCCGGCGTTCCCTGCACACCGGCCCCCGCACAGCCGGACAGCGTGAGCACCGTGGCGGTGACAGTGGCTGTTGCGGTGGCTGTGGCGCGGGGGGCGAGCTGACTTGGGCGCATCACATGGGGATCTTATGGGCGGTACGCGAAGGGGGCTCTTTGGCGCTCTTTGGCGCTCCTTGGTGCTCTTCGGGGCGGTTTGCGCGGATATGCGGGAGCGGCCGGACACCGAGGGGGCGTTCTGGGTGGTGTCCGGCCGCGGTCAGGGTGCGGTCAGGGTGCGGTCAGGCCCGCGGTTAGGGGTGCGGTCCGGGTTCGGGTCAGCGCTGCCGCGCCCCGGCCCGGATTCAGGTCCGGGTCAGCGGGACAGTGCCGCCGCGCCCGCCTTGGCGAACTTCTCGTCCAGGTCGCCGGACGGGGCGCCCGCGACGCCGATGCCCGCGATCGGGGCGCCCTTCGCGGTCACCGGGGTGCCGCCGCCGAGGAACAGGGTGCCCGGGATGTCCTTCAGGTTCGGGGCCTGCTCCAGGCGCTTGGCCAGCTCGGAGGTCGGCGCGTTCCAGGCGACGGCGGTGTACGCCTTCTTCTCGGCCGACTCGTACGACTGCGGGCCCGCACCGTCGCCGCGCAGGGTGACGACGGTGTTGCCGTTGCGGTCGACGACCGCGACGGTGATCCGCTGGTTCTCCTTCTCCGCGGCGTCGAGCGCGGCCTGCGCGGCCTTGGTGGCGGCGTCGATCGTCAGGTGCGTCGACTCGGTGGTGTTGTTCGCGGAGCTCGCAGAGTTCGCAGAGGCCGGGGCGGCGGCCACGGACTCGGCCGGGGCGGCGCTCGCGGAGACCGCGCCGAAGGTGCCCGCGCCGAGGGCGGCGACGGCGACGGCACCGGTGACGACACGGGTGCGCAGGGAGAGCTTCTTCATGGAGATTCCTCGTTCTCTGGCGGCGGCCCAGGGGCCTGCACGGGTGTGCAGGGGGCCTGCACGGCGTTGTGCAGGGGGCCTGCACGTGGAGGGGCGGGAGGTGATTTCCGATCGGTTCCCGCGGTGTCTTCGAGCGGTTGCCGCTCTGCATCCATCGTGGGCTCGCGGGCCGCCTCTCCCCGTCGGCGTACCGGCTCCGACCTGCGGGCGGGACGGTCGACAGAGGGGTCCGCCGATCGGTTGATGCGAGGGGGTCCTGCGTGAGTGACGATGGGCCCGTGGAAGAGCAGCAGCCCCAGGTGCACGGGGAGGGTCGGCAGGCACCGGCGCACGGGGACGGCCGACAGGCACCGCCGCACGGGGAGGACCAGCAGACCCTGGTGCACGGGGAGGACCAGCAGACCCTGGTGCACGGGGAGGCCGCGCGGGACAACCGGCGCCTCGCCGCCGTCATGCACGTGACGTTCTTCGTGCTCCTCATCTCCTCCCTCACCCGTTTCCTGCTGCGCCACCCCGACCACCCGGCCACCGCCTGGGTCATCACCTGCGCGGGCGCGCTCGCCACGCTGTACGTACTGGGCCCGGTCCTCGGGCCCGTCTCCCAGGTCTCGGCGGGACCGCGCGCCCCCGGCGGCGCCACCACCTCCCACAAGCTGTGGCTGGCCGCCGTCATGGGGATCTGGCTGACGCTGGTGGTCCTCGCGCCGAGCTTCGGCTGGTGCGCGGTGCCGCTCTTCTACACCGGCCTGCGCACGCTGCGCACCGGCGCCGCGATCTTCCTCGTCACGCTGATCACGGTCTTCATCGTGGCAGCGCAGTGGCAGCTGCGCGTCCACTCCGGCTTCGACCCGAACCTGCTGTTCGCGCCGCCCGCCGTGGCCGCCGTCGCGACCGCCATGTTCGTGCACTCGCAGCGGCAGGCCACGCGGCTGCAGAGCGTCATCGCCGACCTGGTGCGCACCCGCCGCGAACTCGCCGCGACCGAACGCCGCGAGGGCACCCTCGCCGAGCGCCAGCGGCTCTCCATGGAGATCCACGACACCCTCGCCCAGGGCCTGTCCAGCCAGCAGATGCTGCTCCAGGCCGCCGACCGGGTCTGGGACACCGACCCCGCCACCGCCCACGCGCACGTCCGCACCGCCGAGTCCTTCGCCGAGCGCAACCTCGCCGAGGCCCGCCGCTTCGTGCACGACCTGGCGCCCGCCGACCTGGCGGGCGGGGTCAGCCTCGAACGGGCCCTGTACGCGCTCGCCGAGCGGGAGTCACGGGCCGGGCTCGACGTGCGCTGCCGGATCGAGGGCGGGCCCGCGCCGCTGCCGGACCGGGTGCAGTCGGCGCTGCTGCGCATCGCCCAGGGCGCCCTCGCCAACGTCACCGAGCACGCCGCCGCCCGTACCGCCGTCCTCACCCTCGTCTACTTCGACGACCAGGTCGTCCTCGACGTCGCCGACGACGGCCGCGGCTTCGACCCGGCGGACCGGGGCGCGCCGTCCGGGGTGCGCGGCCACGGCCTTCCGGCGATCCGCGCGCGCGTCGGCCAGCTCGGCGGCACCCTCACCGTCGAGTCCGCCCCCGGCGACGGCACGGTGCTGTCCGCCGCGATCCCCCTGGAGTCCCGCTGATGACCGCTCCCCCGCCCGGTTCTCCCGTACGGGTACTGCTCTGCGACGACCACGCCGTCGTACGGGCCGGACTGCTCGCCCTGCTCGGCAGCGCGCCGGACATCGAGGTCGCCGGGGAGGCGGGCACCGGCGAGGAGGCGGTCGCGCTCGCCGCGAAGCTGAGCCCGGACGTGGTGCTCATGGACCTCCAGCTGGGCGCGGGCATGGACGGCGTGGAGGCCACCCGCCGGATCGCGCCGACCGGCGTACGGGTCCTCGTCCTCACCACGTACGACACCGACGCGGACATCACCCGCGCCATCGAGGCGGGCGCGACCGGCTACCTCCTGAAGGCCGAGCGGCCGGAGGAACTCTTCGCGGCGATCCACGCGGCGGCGGAGGGCCGTACGACGCTCTCGCCGCCCGTCGCCAGCCGCGTCATGGCCCGGATGCGCAGCCCGCAGCCGACGCTCACCGGCCGCGAACTCGACATCCTCGGCCAGCTCGCCCACGGCCTCGGCAACCGCGACATCGCCAAGGCGCTGTTCATCAGCGAGGCCACCGTGAAGACCCATCTCGGCCGGATCTACGACAAGTTGGGCGTGGACACGCGGGCGGGGGCGGTGGCGGTGGCGAAGGAGCGGCGGCTGCTGCCGTGAGGGGTGCGCGTTCGTACGTGTACCAGCCATGCGCGTTCGTACGTGTACGAGCCATGCGCGTTCGTACGCGTACAGCTCGTACGTGAGCGGGCCGTACCTGAACGCATGACACCATCGCCTACGTGCTCGACATCGGCTACGCCCTCTCCAACCGCTTCCCCGACCCGCCCCAGACCGACTACCGGCGGGCGGACGTGCGGGCGCTGCGGCACGACCTGTTCTGCGGGGACGTGTACCTCGCCGACACCAAGGCCGACCGCGAGCTGTCCACCGCCTGGGGATGGGTGCCGGTGCTCGACTTCGCGTGGGCGCTGTGCGACATCGTCGAGCTGCTGGACCGGGACCCGCTGGGCAGCCGCGCCTCCCGGCCGCAGTACGCCGACCTCGACTTCACCGAGTCCAGCGACCGGATGCTGTTCGAGCGGCGGTTCGGGTGGGTGGACGTCGAGGGGGAGTGGATGCCGGGCGGCGAGCCTCCGCTGACCTTCGCCCACGCCGAGCTGCGGCGGGAGGCGCGGGACTTTCTGCATGACCTGATCGCGGATCTGGTCGACCTGCACGAGGAGCTTGGGGAGAACCCGGCGATCTGGGACTTGCAGGCCCGCTTCCCGCGCGTCTGAGCTCTCCCCACCCCGCTCGCGGGGCGGGGCGGGGAACGTTCAGTCCTCGACCCGCACCCCCAGCGCCGCCGCGAACACCGGTGCCAGATCCAGGAGTTGTGCCGTACCGATCACCGCCCCCGCGAGGGCCTCCGCGCCACGGGCGAGATCGAGTCGGGCCACGCGGCGCAGGTCCACGTCCTGCAACCGCACCCCCGTGAGATCCGCACCCTCCAGCGTGCACCCCTCGAACGACACCCGCTCCAGGCTCGCCCCGCCGAAGTCCGGCTCGGACAGCACGACTCCCTCGAAGACCACGTCCCGCAACTTCGCCCGCCGCAGGTTGAGACAGTCGACCTTGCCGCCCCTGACCACCACCCGCTGCAGAACCGCCCCGTGCAACTGCGTCCCGCCGAGGCGGGCGTCGACCAGCTCCACGTCCCGCAGCGAGGCCCCCGCGAGATCCGTGCCGACACCCCGCACCCCGGTGAGCCGCGTGTCGATGAACCGGGCGTTGCGCAGCACCGTCTCGTCGAGCGCGCAGCCCTCCAGGGAGCAGTCCAGGAACCGCGCCCCGGCGGCCTCGCCGTACGAGAGGTCCGTGCCCTCGAACAGCAGCCCGTCGTAGTCCCCGTCCGGCGTCAACTCGCCTGATCCGTACGGTCTCAGGGGCGGTAGGCGCAGTTCGGGGCGGCGGGCGGGTTTCACGGAAGGCTGCTCGTTCCGTCGTTCGCTTGGCATGCCGTCCATCCTGCTCGACGCCACTGACAATCCACCGCGCGTCCCCAGGATCCGGGTGTCGCAGCGGCCAGGCCGCAAGGGTTGACCTCAAGTCCGCTTGAGGCCGGAGGCTGGAGCCGCCCGCGACGACCCGTACCACCCGAGGAGTTCACCGTGCGCGCCATCCGTCTTCACGCCTTCGGGCCGGCCGAGAACCTCGTACTCGAAGAAGTGGCGGACCCCGAACCGGGCCCCGGGCAGCTGCGCATCGCCGTCGAGGCGGCCGGGGTGCATCTGCTGGACACCGCGATCCGCTCCGGCGTGCCGGGCCCGCTGCCCGAGCTGCCGGCGCTGCCGACCGTGCCGGGCCGGGAGGTCGCGGGCATCGTCGACGCGGTCGGCCCCGGCACCGACCCGGCCTGGCTCGGCCGCCGCGCCGTCACCCACCTCGGCTTCGCGCCGGGCGGGTACGCCGAGCTGACCGTCGTCGACGCGGACCGGCCGCACGAGATCCCCGCCGGCCTCGACGCGGCCGCGGCCGTCGCCATGATCGGCACGGGTCGTACGGTCATGGGGATCGTGCAGTTCACGGACCTGGACGCGGACTCGGTGGTGCTCGTCCCGGCCGCCGCAGGGGGCATCGGCACGCTGCTCGTGCAGTACGCGAAGAACGCCGGGGCGACGGTCGTCGGCCTCGCGGGCGGGCCGGAGAAGGTGGCCCTGGTCGAGGCGGACGGCGCCGACCTCGCCGTCGACTACCGGCAGCCGGACTGGCCCGGCAAGGTCCGCGCGCACCTCGGCGGACGCGGGGCCACGGTCGTCTTCGACGGGGTCGGCGGGGCGGCCGGACGCGCGGCGGTCGAACTCCTCGGCCGGGACGGCACGCACGTCGTGTTCGGCTGGTCCTCGCAGGGCCTGACCGGGGCCGACGAGCACCGGCTCGACGCGACGGAGCTGGCGCGGCGCGGACTCACGACGGCCGAGGTGCTCGGCCCGCCGATGCTGGCGCGGGCGGGCGGCGAGCGGCCGATCCGCGCCCTGGAACTCCGCGCCCTCGCGGAGGCCGCGGCGGGACGGCTGCGTCCGCGCGTGCAGCGGTTTCCCTTGGCCGAGGCAGCGTCGGCCCACGCGGCGCTTGAGGGGCGGGGGACGGTGGGCAAGGTAGTCCTTGAACCCTAGGTTTTCCCCGCCCCGCCCCGGCGCCCCTGTCGGGCGGCGCCGCACTCAACAGGCGCAGCCCTCCCCCGCTGAGGCGCACCGGTCCGGGACCGGGTTCTTCGGGGACACGTCAGATGAGGTGGTCGAACTCACCCGCCTTGACTCCGAGCACGAACGCGCGAAGCTTTTCACTGGACGTGGCGACAGTTCTGTCGGGTTCGTCACTTTCCCGTATGAGAATGCCGCGGTCCGCGACGGCGAGTTCAATGCACTGCCCACCCTCTCCGCCTTCGGAGTAAGAGGACTTCTGCCAGTTTATCGATTCAGCCGTCATGGCTCTCACAGCTCCTTCGCGATGGATCGAATCACTTTTCTCGACTCGGTCGGATTCAACGTCGCACTCCGAGTGGCGTCGAGCACGGCCCGATACTTTCCGAGCTGGGCACCCGCGTCCAGGAATACGCCGTCAAAGGCGTTGTCCACCTGGACCGTATCCAACTGCGAAACGACGGCTCCCGCATACGTAAGCGGCTGGAGTGCGGACGTCATCCCTGCCGCGGCAAACGGGATGACGCGAAGCGTAATTGCGGGATGGGTAGCGACTTCCGTGAGGAACCCCAACTGCCTGCGCATCACATCGCGAGTGCCATAGCAAATGCGCAATGCCGCCTCGTGCAGCAAGACCTCGAAATCGGGCGGGTCCGGCCTCTCGAAGATTTCGCGCCGTTTCATGCGGTGGGCCACAGCCGCGTCGATTTCCGCAGCCGGACGCTTGGTGACGGCACCGGCAAAAATCGCCTGCGCGTATTCCTCGGTCTGCAGGAGTCCGGGCACGATGAGGGGCTGGATCGAGCGCAAATAGACGGCATGGTGCTCCAGTTCCGCCAAATCGAGCGAGCGCGCCGGCAGTATGTTCCGGAATTCGACCCACCAGCCTTTCGAGCGGTCGTCCGCCATGGCAGCCAGAGCGTTCACGTAGGCGTCATCACTCGCGGAGTAATGCGCGGCCAGATGCCGGACCCGCTCCCCGCTCACGCCGTACCGGCCGGATTCGATGTGGCTGACCTGCGGACGCTCCCACCCCAAGGACGCGGCAGCTTCGGCACTCGACATACCGGAGGCTTCGCGGAGCTTGCGCAACTCGGCGCCCAGCCGCGCCTGTCGGGCCGTCGGCTGGCCTCTTGGCGGCATCCCGGTCCCTTCCTGTTGTTGTGACGGCTTGCCGTCCCAACTGTGCCCCTTCGCGACCGGCCCGGGCAATCACGTACGTCCCGCCACCAAGCGCATACGTCCCACTGTTGCGCCGTCCCACTGTTGTGCCCTACGTTCGATCGAGCAGCACGCGGGGCCGCCGGTAAGCGACCAAGTGCACTCGTACGCCTGCCCGTTGAGCTCACGGACAGGACCACGGGCCAAGCCAGGCACGGCAACCGCGCAAGCGAGAGGAGCAACACCGCAAGCACGAGCATCACCTGACGCTACGGAAGGGGCACCAAACGATGACCAGCACACACCCCAACGGAGAATTCCGGCTCACCCAGGGCGACACCGTGCACGACACCCGCAGCAACCGGTTCGGGATCGTCACCCACGACCCCGAACCCGGCGCGTGGGTCTGCCTCGGGCACCCGGACGACCCCGCCGACGTCTACCGGCGCTGGCACGCCCTCTACGGCGACATCCAGCCGACCGACTCCCATGAGGAGCCCGCGTGAACCACGACCACATCCACGTCACCCGCACCGGCCACGGACCGCGGGCCGCCGTACGCCTCCACGTCGACGACGACGGCCGGACGGCACCTCACGAAATCGACGCCCACCAGGCACGCCACCTGACCTTCCGGCTCGCTCAGGCGACCGGGCTCACCGCGTACGGGCCCGCCGCACTCGCCGAGGCCGCCGGATGAGCGCCGTTCTCCTCATCGGACTCCTCCTCTGCGCGAGCCTCGGATGCGCCGGCCTCGCCGTCCCCGCTCCCGCCGGGCTCGCCACGTCGGCGTGGCGGCACCGGTGGCGCCGTCACAGGGCCGGCCGGGCACACGGGCGGCCCCGTCCCTGTCCCCGGTCCCAGGGACGCCACCGTAAGGAGGACCGGACACTCAAAGCCGTCTGGGCCGCCGGGCACGTGATCGTGGCCGCCCTACTCGTACGGCTCATGACCGGCGAGGCCCGCTGAACCCGCTGTCGCCACAGCTGACGAACAGCGCGAGAGCGAACAAGCACAGGGTCGCCAGCCAAGCGGTGACGCTCCCGGCGGAGTACAGCGGCAGCGCCCACCAGGTGTGCGTGGTGGATCCGCCGGGCTGGTAGGCGCGACCGGCGACCAGAGAGGCGACGAGGAGGGCCATTCCGGTGGCGGCTGCCGTCGCCTCGTTGGCCACGCGGCGCACCAGGAGGGCGAGTGAGACAAGGAGGACCAGGTTCCGCGCGATGTCCATCCCGATCAGCGCTCCGCTGCCGAGTGCGAACGCCGAGGTGATCGCGATGGCCGCTCGGTCCAGGCGGCGGACGGGCACCACGGCTGTGCGTTCCGGTTCCGGGAGCCGGCGGTCCATGCAGTACATGACGGCGATGACAGCGAGGATGGGCGCAAAGTAGTCGAGGCGGGCACCCGTCATGCCACCGACCAGGCTCGGTACGGGAACCTCGCTCGCCCCCACGGCAAGGCAGACGAACACGATCAGGGCCAGGGTGGGCGCGACCACCCACCATCGGCGTACCGTCATCGCGTAGGCGATCACGGGGCCACCTCGACGCAGTGCTCCTGGCTCGCGGCCTTCCGCTCGAACCACTCTGCCTGTTCTTCGGCGGGCAGTCGGCGGATCTGCTGCAGCGCCGACCAGTCGGCCGGCGAGACCGCTTGCTGCACGGACCGGGCATCCGCTCCGATGACGAGCGTGGCCCACGCCGCTGCCACGGAACCGGGCTGCCGGCAGTCACGTACACCGGCGTTGGCCGCCGTACCCGCTACAGCCGCTTCGGCGAGGTCGGTCTTGTACTGATCCTGGCCGGACGGGCCGTCGAGAGCGGGGAGCGACCACTGCAGAGGCCAGGTTCCCGCCCTGGGCGGTGTCTCGGGAGAGCTGATCCGCAGCTCCTGAGGCGCGGGGACACCTGCCGCCTTCAGGCGGTTGAGTGGTTCCCCCGCCTCCTTCCGCAACTGCTCGGCGTACGGCTGGTACTCCGGTGGCACGCACACCCTGGGGTCCTGCCCTGTGCAGGACATCGCGACGACGCGGGGGTGAGTGGGGACCCGGTACCCCCAGTCGGTTACGGCGAGACAGCCGGCCGTGAGAGTCGCCGCGGCGACGGCGGCGGCGAGCGTGGACTTGAGGCCGCGGCGGTTCGCGCCGGTCATCAGCCAGGCTGCGGCGGCGAGACCGGCGACGACTCCCCAGGGGACGAGGTAGACAGCGGCGTCGCGGATGTCGGTGACGCTGGAGCCGCCGTCGATGAAGCCGCCGAGGTGCCGCAGGGAGGGGTTGGACATGGCGTGGGGCATGGCGAGCCAGCCCCAGCAGCCGATCGCCACCACCGGAGCCGCGACACTGCGGGGAACGGCTCCGCCGACGAACCAGCCGATGACCGCCCATCCCAGGGGCAGGACGACGAGGTGGGCCACAGCGAACCATCCGGCGCCGCCGGGCCAGACACCGGTCGCATGGCGAGCGAGCACGAGCGCGGCGACCGCGAGCACGAGGTAGAGGAGCAGCGCGGGAGCGGCGGCTCGCAGGAACCGCACGAGAGGGGAGCGCGTGCTGGTGCTCCGTACCGGACCTATGAGCCGGTAGCGGCCTGCTTCCCACGCCGTTGCCGCGGCGGCTGCCGGAGCGATGACAGCCATGGCGAAAGCGGCCGTCTCGCCGGACTCCACGCCGTAGTGGGAGGGGACGGAGTAGGTGATGTCCCCGAGGTACAGGCTGATGTAGAACACGGCGGGCAGGACGATCCAGGGCGCCGCCGAAGAGCGCAGGTTGGCCCAGGTGAGGTTCATTCGGCCGCTCCCAAGAGCACCGAGTAGGCGCTTTCGAGCCGGCGGCCCGGGGCGCAGTCCGGTGCGGCATGGCCGGCGAACTCTTCGACGGTCCCCTGGAATCGGGAACGGCCCGAAGCCAGAACGATCACGCTGTCGAAGGTCTGGTCCAGGTCTCCGATGTCGTGTGTGGAGACGATGGCGTGGACCGTGCCGCGCAGGGAGGCCAGCAGATCGAGGAATCGGCGGCGCTGGTGGGGGTCGAGGCCGACGGTGGGTTCGTCGAGGAGAAGAACCTCGGCCTCATGGACGAGGGCCTGAGCGATGGCGATGCGCTGCCGCTGCCCACCGGAGAGGGTCTTGATCTTGCTGTTGAGCTTGTCGGTCAGGCCGACGCGCTCGATGGCGTCCGGCGCGGCCTTCCCGGCGTCACGTTCCCGCATGCCCTTGAGCCAGCCCACGTACGCCACATGTTCTCTGCAGGTCATCCCGGGGAGGAATCCGGGATTCTGCGGCAGCCAGGACGCCTTGTGCCGGTACCGCTGCGCATGCCGGTGCCGGCTCAGGTCGAGGTCCCCGTAGAGCACCCGGCCTTCCTGAGGTGTGGAGGCACTGGCGCCCAGCGTCAGCAGGGTGCTCTTCCCCGGACAGGGCGTGACCTGGCGGTGTAGCGGAAGGTGCAGTCCTGGTAATGCAGGGGCATGGGGGGTCCTTGTCGGTGCGGACGACGGAGGAGCGTATTCACGAAACCGTTTCAAGATCCACAGAGATCAGACCTTCGGTCACTGAATGGCCGGAACACGACCCCAGCCCGCCCGGTCCCGCCGCACGGCGCGCACACCGCACTCGACAAGCGCAACCCACCCCCACCGTGCTGTCCTGGAAAGCATGAGCTCCCCCGGAGACGACCCCATACGCTCCGCGAGCCCCGACCCCGGCCCCGGTCCCAATCCCGGCCCCAATCCCGGCCCCGGCCCCAGTCCCGCGCCCGCGGCGCCGGACCCCCGGCGCTGGTGGGGGCTCGTCGTCATCGCGCTCGCCCAGCTGATGGTCATTCTCGACGCGACCATCGTGAACATCGCCCTGCCCTCCGCCCAGCGCGACCTCGGCATGTCCGACGGGAACCGGCAGTGGGTGATCACCGCGTACACCCTCGCCTTCGGCGGGCTGCTGCTGCTCGGCGGGCGGGTCGCCGACCTCGTCGGGCGGAAGCGGACGTTCATCATCGGCCTGGTCGGCTTCGCCGCGGCCTCCGCGCTCGGCGGCGCCGCCGGCGGGTCCGGCATGCTGTTCGGCGCCCGCGCCCTGCAGGGCGTCTTCGCCGCCGTCCTCGCGCCGTCCGCGCTGTCCCTGCTGACCACGACGTTCGCCGACCCTAAGGAGCGCGGCAAGGCCTTCGGGATCTTCGGGGCGATCGCCGGCGGCGGCTCCGCGATCGGGCTGCTCGCGGGCGGCCTGCTCACCGAGTACCTGGACTGGCGCTGGTGCCTGTACGTCAACGTCCCCATCGCCCTCGTCGCCCTGCTCGGCGCCTTCGCCGTGCTGCACGACCACCGCCCCGGCCACACCGCGCGGCTCGACGTACCGGGTGTGCTGCTCGGCTGCGGCGGGCTCGTCGCGCTCGTGTACGGGTTCAGCGAGGCGCAGCCGCGGGGCTGGACCGACGCGCTGGTCCTCGGCCTGTTCGCCGGGGCGGCGGTACTGCTGGCCGGGTTCGTGTGGTGGCAGACCAGGGCGCCGAGCCCCCTCCTCCCCCTGCACGTCATCAAGGACCGCAACCGCGCCGGCTGCTTCCTCACCATGGCGCTCGCGACCATCGGACTGTTCGCGCTGTTCCTGTTCCTGACGTACTACCTGCAAGGCGTGCTGCGGTATTCGCCGGTCAAGACGGGCCTGGCGTTCCTGCCGATGACGGCCGCGATCATCACCGGCTCCACGCAGATCTCGGCCCGCCTGCTGCACCACGTGCCGCCGCGCGCCCTGATCGTCCCCGGCATGCTGCTCGCCGCGCTCGGCATGGTGCTGCTGACCGGCCTGACCGCCGACGGCGAGTACGCCACCCACGTCCTGCCCGGCATGCTCCTCACCGGGCTCGGCATGGGCCTGACGTTCATGCCGGTGTTCGCCACCGCCACGTCGGGCGTCGCGCCGCAGGACGCCGGGGTGACGTCGGCGACCGTCAACACCTCGCAGCAGGTGGGCGGCTCCATCGGCACGGCCCTCCTCAACACCGTCGCCACCACCTCCACCACGGCGTACGTCACCGCCCACCTGCGCGACCCCGCCGAGCGCGCCCGGATCACCGCCGAAGGCGTGGTGCACGGCTACACCGTGGCCATCTGGTGGGCCGTCGGGATCATGCTGCTCGCCGGGCTGGTGGCGGGCCTGCTGGTGACATCGCGGGCACCCCGGCACCTCGTACCGCCCGGCGAGGACGCGGCGGCCGAAAATGCCGATGCCCGTACGGCGCACGGGAACTAGTGTCCGGAATATGGCTAGCCGTTCCATCCCCTGCACCCCCGTCCTGAAGTTCCGGGAACTTCCGGAGAGCGAGCTCGACCGCGCCCTGGACCTCGCCTACCTCGCGTTCCACGAGAAACCCGGGGCCGAGCTGCGCGCCCACCACAGGGAGCTCCTTCGCGGCTGCGTCCGCGTCGGCGCGTACGACGGGGACGCGCTGGTCGCCACCGTCTCCGCGTTCCCCTTCACGCTGTCCGTGCCGGGCGGCGAGCTCCCCTGCCCCGGCGTGACGTTCGCCTGCGTCGCGCCCACTCACCGCAGGCGCGGCGCCCTGACCGGGATGCTCGCCGAACTGTTCGCGCGCTGCGCCGCCCAGGACTGGCCGATCGCCGCGCTCTGGGCGTCGGAGGCGGTGATCTACGGCCGTTTCGGCTTCGGCGAGGGCACCCGCGGGTTCACCGTGGAGATCGACTCCACGCGCCCGCTGGCCCTGCGCATCGCCCCCGACGACCGCCCGCTGCGCCTGCTCTCCCCCGCCGACGCCCCCGCCCAGCTCGCCGCCCTCTACGACCGCACCCGCGCCGACCGCCCAGGCCGGATCGCCCGCACGCGCGCGTGGTGGACGGACGAGTGGATGAACCAGAAGGACGAGGAGGACTCGGCGTACTCGCCCCCGCGCGTCGTCGCCCTCGGCGAACCGCTCGCCGGGTACGCGATCTACCGCACGAAGCGGGACCACGACGCCCCCGGCCTCGTCCGCGTCGACGACCTGGAGGCCGAGTCCCCTGCGGTCGCCGCCGCGCTCTGGCAGTACGTGACCTCCATCGACCTCACGGCCAAGGTCCGCGCGTGGGGCCGCCCGGTGGACGACCCGCTGCTCCTCTTCGCCGCCGACCGCGACCAGGTCCGCGTCACCGCCGGGTTCCCGGCCCTGTGGCTCCGCCTCCTCGACGTCCGCACGGCGCTGCTCCGCCGGTCGTACGCGGCCCCGGTCGACGTCGTCCTGGACGTCCACGACGCCCACCTTCCCGCCAACTCGGGCCCGCACCACCTCACTTCGGGCCCGGCCGGCACGTCGTACGAGCCGACGCACGACCCGGCGGACATCTCTCTCGCGGTACGGGACCTGGCGGCCTGCTACCTCGGCGGGACGACCCCGACGGCTCTGGTCCGGGCGGGCCTGGCGACAGAGCATGCGCCGGGGGCGGCGGCGGCCCTGGAGGCGGCCCTGCGGACGGAGTGGTCACCGCACACGGTGGACGGGTTCTGAGCGGAGACCTCACGCGCCACTTGAGCCGTCCAGTCCCATGAGGACCGAGTACGCGGACTCGGCGCGGCGAGCCGGGGCGGCGTCGGGCCGTGCATGGTCGAGGAAACTCCGGGTTCCGCCGTGGTGGAGAACCCGGCCGCCGTCCATGAGGGTGACCGTCTCGGCCTCGTCGGCCAGATCGGAGATGTCGTGGGTCGACATCAGCACCGGGGTCTTCGCCGTGACCTGCCGCAGCACGTCACGGAAGACGGTGCGCTGGTGCGGGTCGAGCCCCGCGGTCGGCTCGTCCAGCAGGATGACGCGCGCCTCGTGGGCCAGGGCGCAGGCGATACCGACACGGCGAAGCTGCCCGCCGGAGAGCCTGGCCGTCTTGTCCCCCTGCTGCTCGCCGAGGCCGACCTGCTCAAGGGCCGTTCCGGCGCGCTCCCAGGCGTCGGAGCGGTTCTCCCCCTTCAGCCACGCCACGTAGGCCACGTACTCACGGGCCGTCAACTGCCGTGAGCTCGGCACCTTTTGCGGCAGCCAGGCCACATGCCGACGGTATTCGCGCCTGGTGGAGGCGAGGCTCGAACCGCTGAGCAGCACCTTTCCCGCCGTCGGCGCGACCGTCCCGGCGAGGAGGGCCATCGTGGTGGACTTTCCCGCCCCGTTGGGGCCGAGCAGGATCGTCAGCCCTTGGCCGGGAACCTCGTAGGACAAGCGGGACAGGACGGGGCGGCTCCAGCGGCGGTACCTGAAGGTGACACGGTCGAGCAGCAGGGTCATCGGACGGTCCTTGA
Source organism: Streptomyces solicavernae (assembly GCF_029968095.1). Classification (GTDB taxonomy): domain Bacteria; phylum Actinomycetota; class Actinomycetes; order Streptomycetales; family Streptomycetaceae; genus Streptomyces; species Streptomyces solicavernae. The sequence continues at coordinate 97,792 of NZ_JASCIR010000015.1, forward strand.
TGCGAAACATGCGGAACGTGCGGAACGCAGGAAACGTAGGAAACGTAGGAAACGTAGGAAGCATGCGGAACGTGCGGAACATGCGGAACAGATGAGGGAAAGAACCCCGGCCAGGAAGACGGCGGCCGCACCCGCAGCGGCAGGCACGACACCGGGTTCCTCGGTGACGATCACCCAGGGATACGGATCATTGCGCGCCCGCCCGCCGAGGAACATGGCCTGCGCCATCCAGAAAGCGGGGAGCAGTGTCGCGCGGTGCCCGAGCAACGGCCAGGCGCCCAGGGCGAATCCGCAGAACAGCAGGTTGTTCCGCGCGGCCGTCCACAATTCGTCCGGCCCGAACAGCGCCATCGTCGCCGCCACCCCTGTGGCCAGCAGCGCGAATCCGGTCACGAGCACGACATCCCGCGCGTCAAGGCGCCGGACCGCGGACCGTTCCACCGAAGGCATGCGCCGCTCAAGGCAGACGACGAGGGCGATGCTGGGGATGAGGCAGAGGAAATTGCTGAGCTGTGTCGCCATCGAGTAGTCCCCGAGAAACGCGGGGAAAACGAGGACCACATGCAGAGTGAGTACGACGCTCAGCGCGAAGGCGAGCAAGGCCCCCGGCAGCAGTCCGAGAGCGCCCCGCTGACGCAACCACCAGATCACCGTCGCTCACCTGCCCGGTGCCCGGCAGGCCTGCCGAAGCCGCTCGGAATACCAGGCGCGCTGCTCGCCCGGGGAGAGTTCGTCCACTCTCCCCATCTCGGCAAGAAGCTCCCGCTTCGTCTGCCCCTGGCTGAAACCGTCGGTCTCACGGGAAAGCCAGGCGACATAGTCCTTCTCCACTCCGATCGTGCGGGCGACCCAGAGGGTGTTGTAGTGCAGCGTGTTCCAGTCCGGTTCCGCGCAAGGCGTTCCGACCACGGAAATGGCGACGTCCTCGCGCAGCACCGTGTCCGCATTCCCGGGGATCAGGCCGAGCGTCCATTGTTCTTTTCCGGCGCCGGTCGATCGGACGTCACCGTCAGCCACCCTGCGATCGGTGATACGGCCGGGAATCCGGGCAATGAGCCCCTTGTCCTCCAACTTCCCGGTCATTTCGGCGAGTTTTCGCTGAATCTCCTGGAGGTGCTCGGAGGCCGCCTCCGGCAGACAGACTTCCGGCGCCTGGCCCGCACACGTGACCGGCGCCAGCCCCTTGCCGGCCGGCGGCCTCGAAGACCAGTCCTGGGCGATCCCGTACGCCCCGACCAGCCCACCCACCGCGAGCACGAGAGCCGCGGAGACCGCGCGGATCCGGTCGCGCAGCGGAGCCGCCAGTACGACGCACGCCAGGGCCAGGCACACCGTCGGCAGGACCACGGCCAGGGTCATGGCCGGCGAATACGTCTCGCCGAATCCCACCCCGTTGATGGACCCGCTGACATGGTGCGCCCAGTAATGGTCCGTCCCCAACGGGAAGCTGATGCCGATGAAGACGACGACGGCCAGAGCGGGCGCGGCGTAGAGCGCATGGAACCGGTACCCGACGACGAACCCGATCACCGCATGCGCGGTGAGCAGGACGAGGACGATCCCCATCGTCTGCAGCACGTACCGGTCGGGAGCGGCCCCCACCACCCACAGCCCACCCGCCGCGACCCCCGCGACCAGCAGCGACAGGGCCAGCACGGAGACGGCGATCGGCTGGACCGCGACCCGCCACGTGGCCCGCGCGGCCCCCAAGTCCCAGACGCCGAGCGCCCGAAGCCGCGTCGCCTCGACCGCGGTCAGCCCGGCCGCGGCCGCGGCGGCCATCGGGACCGGGGCGTGAACCGCGTACGTCACGGCCTGCGCCGGCCAGGGCACGGGGATGAGCTGGTCGAGGTGCCGGGTGGTCGTGAGAAATACGTACGTGAAGAAGAGGCCCACCACGGGGAAGGCCAGCACCGCGGAATGCGTGCGAAGGGCAGTGGAGATGCGCATGACGCCTCGTATGGGGAAGTAATCCGGGCCGCCGCACCTTCAGCGCGACGGCCCATCGGATCAGTCAGCCTCAGTCAGCCTTGGTCTCTGCCGGGCCCGCTCAGGTCCCCAGCTCCACCAGCGCCTCATCCGTGAGCCGATACACCGGCCACTCCGACTGCGCCCGCGCGCCCAGGGACTCGTAGAACTTGATGCTCGGCTCGTTCCAGTCCAGGACCGCCCACTCCAGGCGCTGGTAGCCGCGAGCCGCGCAGATGCGGGCCAGTTCGGCCATCAGGGCCTTGCCGTGGCCGGCGCCGCGGGCCTCGGGGCGTACGTACAGGTCTTCCATGTAGATGCCGTGGACGCCGCGCCACGTGGAGAAGGTCAGGAACCACAGGGTGTAGCCCACGACGCGGCCCGACTCGTCCTCCGCGATGTGCGCGTACGCCGCCGGGCGTTCGCCGAAGAGGGCCGTGTGGAGGTGGGCCTCCGTGGCACGGACCTCGTGCAGGGCCTTCTCGTACTCGGCGAGCTCGCGGATCATCGCCAGGATCGCGGGGACGTCTTCGGGGGTCGCTGTGCGGATCATGCGGGCAGGTTAACCGGGCGGTGGTCGGCCGTCAGAGGCGCTTCTCGCGTACGAGATCGGCGATCGCGAGCCGGACCGGGTCCAGCTCGTCCTCCATGTCCTCCACGTCCTCCACGTTCTCGACCTTCTCGACGTTCCTAGGAAGCCACCCCCTTGACACGTCGGGTACGTTCCCGCCCATGAACGCGCCCGCGCCCCGCACCCCCGAAGGCCACACCCTCAACGGCCACGTCTCCCACTGGTTCCACGACCACGGCCTGCCCGCGCCCCGCGAACCCCTCACCGGGGACGCCACGGCCGACGTGTGCATCGTGGGCGGCGGCTACACCGGGCTCTGGACCGCGTACTACCTCAAGAAGGCCGCGCCGTTCCTGCGGATCACCGTCCTGGAGCAGAAGTTCTGCGGCTACGGCGCCTCCGGGCGCAACGGCGGCTGGCTCTACAACGGCATCGCGGGCCGCGACAGGTACGCGAAGCTGCACGGCCGGGATGCCGCCGTACGGCTCCAGGAGGCCATGAACGACACCGTCGCGGAGGTTGTCCGGGTTGCCGAGGAGGAGTCCATCGACGCGGACGTGCACCGCGGCGGCGTCCTCGAAGTCGCCTACACGCCCGCCCAGTTGACCCGGCTGCGCGCCTTCCACGAGGACGAGGTGGCGTACGGCGACCGCGACCGCACGCTGCTCGGCGCCCGCGAGACCGCCGAGCGGATACGGGTCTCCGGCGCCGTCGGCTCCACCTGGACGCCGCACGGGGCGCGCCTGCACCCGGCGAAGCTGGTCACCGGGCTCGCGGCGGCCGTCGACGCGCTCGGCGTGAGCATCCACGAGTCGACGCCCGTCACCGAGATCAAGCCCAAGCACGCGATCACCCCGTACGGCACGGTCCGTGCCCCGTACGTGCTGCGCTGCACCGAGGGGTTCACGGCCGCGCTGAAGGGGCTGCGGCGCGAGTGGCTGCCGATGAACTCCTCGATGATCGTGACCGAGCCGATCCCCGCCGAGCTGTGGGACACCATCGGCTGGGAGGGCCGCGAAACCCTGGGCGACATGGCGCACGCCTACATGTACGCGCAGCGCACCGCGGACGACCGGATCGCGCTCGGCGGCCGCGGCGTCCCGTACCGCTACGGGTCGCGTACGGACAACGACGGCCGTACGCAGGCGGCGACCGTGGACGCGCTGCGGTCGCTCCTGGTCCGGTTCTTTCCGGCGTTGGCCCGTACCCGGATCGACCACGCCTGGTCCGGCGTCCTCGGCGTCCCGCGCGACTGGTGCGCCACGGTCACCCTGGACCGGTCGACAGGGCTCGGCTGGGCGGGCGGGTACGTGGGGTCGGGCGTCGCCACGGCGAACCTCGCGGGGCGTACGCTGCGGGATCTGGTGCGACAGGACTCGGGGCAGGGCGGGGCGACCGAGCTCACCTCGCTGCCGTGGGCCGGGCACAAGGTCCGCAAGTGGGAGCCGGAGCCGTTGCGGTGGCTGGGCGTGCAGTCCCTGTACGCGGCGTACCGCACGGCGGACCGGCGGGAGTCCACGTTGCACTGCCCGTCGACGGACCGGGTGGCGGGCTGGGCGGACCGGATCTCGGGCCGGGGCTGACTTTTTCGCTGACCGCCCGTTCTCGAACTGGGGGCCGGTCCCCCGACCCCCGCTCCTCAAACGCCGGAGGGGCTGTTTTGCAGGAGCGCGGGACTGTGAACATTTGCCGCTCTCGCGTAGTGCCCGGCTGAACCTGCTGGGGGCGATCAATACGGGTTGAGGCGAGGGATGTTGGGACACACTCACCGCATGGACATGGGCCGAGCTCGCCCCAAGGATCAGGGCCGCGAATCGCGCTGGGAGAAGGACGCGATGACGGTCGAGATCGCCTTCGCGCTCGTCGGTGGGGGCGTCCTCGCTCTCCTGGTGTTCGCGGGGACGGCGGCCCTGACCGACATGAACGAGGTCGGCGTGGTCCTGGGTGCCGTTGCGGGGGTGTGGCGCGTGGTGTGCGTACTGCGCAGGTTCGATCGGGGGAAGGGGCTTGGGCGGTGAGGGCTGCCGTCGGGCCGCCTCGTCCCGCTCAGTACTCAGCGCTCAGTGCCCTGCCACCCGGGGGAGGCTGGGGCGGAAGGGCGCGTCGTCCCGGACGAAACCCGCGAGGACCGGGTCGTCGACCCGAAGGCGGGTTCGACATGGGACGACAGTCTAGGAGCGTCATCGCGTGCGGCTCGAAGGGCGACGTCAACTGCCGCTTCCGGTAACGGCGTTGCCCCCGCCCCTCCAACGGTCGAATGCCGCGCCCGCCACGGTGACCTTCTGCGCGCAGTGCGAGTTGCCCGGGGAAAACGACCAGGAGCCGCCATGCGCACCCTTGCCCGAGCCGCCGCCCTGCCCGCCGCCGTCACCGTCGCGTTGCTCACCCTCGCCCCGAACGCCACCGCCACTACCGCCTCCGTCACCTCCGCCACCACCGCCCCCGCGAGCCCCGCGCTCGTGCGGGCCGCCGACCGGATCATGGCGTTGCCCGTCGAGCGGTTCGTGACCGTGGAGCACGTGGCGCCGTTCGACTGGTCGACGGACGGGTGCTCCGTCCCGGGTGAGGCGGTGCCGTACAAGAAACTGTTCACGCCCGCCTGCACCCAGCACGACTTCGGTTACCGCAACTACGGCTCGCGGGCCGGCACGCTCGCGCTCGACCCGACGCCCGCCCGCAAGGCTGCGATCGACGCGCGGTTCCTGGAGGAGATGCGCCGCATCTGCGACCGGGAACGGCCCGGGCCGATCCGGCACACCGCCTGTTACGGCGCGGCCCGTACGTACTACGACGCGGTGCGGATCGCTGGGGACCCGGCCTTCTACGCCTGACCGTCACTCACGCTTTCGTAAGGCGGACGCCGTTCGCGTCGCAGGGGAGCGTGTCGAGGGCGCGGTGGGCGCGGTAGTCGCGGGTCGCCTGGCGTTCCGTCTCGGCGATGGCGGTCGGCTCGACTGCGGTCACGCCGCCGAAGGGCCGGTCCACGTCTCGGATGATGCACAGGGTCGCCGTGAGCAGGCCCGTGACCACCACCAGCGAGAGGATCTGCGCGCGGTTGTTGCGGCGCGGCAGGCAGAAGCCGAGGGCGATCACGGTCACGGTCAGGGTGATCAGGAGGAACCACAGGATGCTGCTCGGGATGCTGGGCGTGGACTGGGTCTGCCGCTCCTCCCGCTCCTGAGAGCGCTCGTTGTCCGCGGCGACCAGCATGCCGAAGACCGGCTCGCCCTCCAGTTCGCGGAAGGTCTTGCGGAGGTCGGTGGACCACACGCTGGGTGCGGCCGAGTCCTCGCCGTCCGCCATCGCCGGCCATTCCTGGGTGCGTACGGCGCGTGCGTAGCAGACGGAGTCGGCCTGGATGCGGGCCTTCGTCCCGTCGGGCGCGTACTCCGCGATCTCGACGATCTTGTCGAGCGCCCGCGCCTCCCCGCGCGCCGCGACCTCCGCCTTCCCGTGCGAGCCCGAGGCCGTGACCAGGACGAACGCGAGCAGCAGCACCGTCAGGGTGAGCAGCGGACCGACCAGGTCCTTCACCGCCATGCCTTCGTCGTCGTCGGAGACGAGCCGTGGCCGCAGATAGCGGTTGGCGGCGAGACCGGCGAGGAGGGCAAGCACGGCGATGACGATGACGAGGACCACGGGCGGCCGCCTTCGGGAGTCGGGAGGTACGGGAACGGGACGGGAACGGGACGGGAACGGGGACGGGAACGGGGACGGGGACGAGACTTGGGACAGGACCCGCGTTCGGGCCACGTCGATCGTTCCCAGGCCGCCGCCGACACGCATGCGCCGGACGTTTGTTCCCCCACGATCGGGGGATGCGCTTGCTGCAACGGGCTCACCGGGGCAGAGGCCGGTGCAGAGGCCGAGGCCGGTGCAGAGGCCGGTGCCGGTGCAGAGGCCGGTGCCGGTGCACGTGGTGCAGGTGGTGCAGGTGGTGCACGTGGTGCAGGTGGCTCAGCCCTCGCCGCTCACGCCCCCTCGGGCCCGGTTCCCGCCTCACCCCTCCCCGCTCACGCCCCTCCGCTGCTGCTCCCGCTCCTGCTCCCTGCGTTCCCTGACCGCCAGGCGGCGCTTCTCCTCCTGCTCCCACAGGGCCTGGAACTCCCGTCCCCGCTCGTCGAGTTCGGGCGGGTCGGGGTCGGGGTCGTCCTCGTCCTGCCACAGCCCCTGCTCCTTGAGCTGCTGCGCGTGCACCTCGACCGGAGGCTCCGGGTCGAAGTCGCTGGGGCGCGGGCCCTCGGGGCCGTCGGGGCCGACCCGGACCAGCCGCTCGACCCGCGTGATGCGGTACCGGCTACCGTCCACGCTCAGGCTGTTGCCGCGCTTCTCGTCCAGGCGGTCCGCCGCCTCCGCGTACACCGCACGCTCCTCCTCCGAGAGGCGCAGGCTGAACGGGCCCATGACCCGCAGCCAGCCGGCCAGGCTGTCCCGGGCGCCCTGGGGTGTGGTCGCCGCCCCGCCCGGGTCGAGCGCCCGCCACTTCCCGTCGGCCCGCTCCGACACCATGAACACGGCGGGCAGCAGCACACCTCCGGGGTACCGCTCGGCGGCCCGCACCGCGTCCTCGCGCGCCTCGGCGCCGGCTTCGGGGAGCGTGCCGATGAACCGTACGAGATCCAGCTTCAGGAGGCCGTCGGAGAGGCCGGTGGTGGTGTACGGGTCGACGACCAACCTCTTGGTCCTGGACGTCACCCGGTACGCCTCGCCGGGCTCGCCCGGGTCCGGGTCGGAGGGGCGGGGCGGCTCGGGTCCGCTGCCGCCCATCCGGATGAAACGGGAGGCGCGGACGATCCGGAAGCGCTCGCCCCGTACCCGGATCTCGTCGACGACCTCACGGTCCATCCGCAGCGCCGCCGCCATCCACGCCTTCTGCGCCTTCGCGTCCCCGGCGTCCTCGGCCCCCTTGGCCCGGCGGCGGAACCGCGAGCCCAGGGAGTCCCGGGAGCCCTGGGGGGTGTCGGTGCTGTACTCGGACAGCTCCCAGCCGCCGGTCTCGCACTCGCGCGCATGGAAGAACTCGGCGATGCCCACGCCCTTCAGGTCCGGGTACCGCTCCCGCGCCTGCCACGCCTCCTGGTCGGCGAAGGCGGCGATGGGTCCTGGCTGCGGCGCGACCCGGAAGGTGAGATAGCCGGGCACACTGTCTTCGTAACCGCTCATGTACTGACTGTGCATCAACTCGCCGTTCCGCACGGGCGAATTGACCGATCACGGGAGGTACGGGAGGTACGGGAGGTACGGGAGGTACGGGAGGTACGAGAGGTACGGGAGGGACCGCATGCGAGGTCTCGGCCGGTTGTCGCACCATCTGTCGGCCCAGTGAAGCCCGTCACGCGCAGACGGGGCCACGACGAAAAACCGATGCCCCGCACAGGCGGAGCTTATGGAGTGGCCGGGCCCACCGGGTGGCGATCGGATGGACCCGGCCTGCTTCCCGCTTCCCGCTTCCTGCTTCCCGCTTCCTGCTTCCCGCTCCCTCAGAGGCGGCGCAGCCAGGTGGCGATTCCATGGCCGAGGGCGAGGTAAATCAGCGCCGGCAGACCGTAGTTGAGGAGAACGCGAAGCCCTTCGACGTCCATCGTGAATATGTCCTGCGCCCACCAGCCGAACCATTCGGCCGCGCCCTGCACGAATTCGACGAAGGGATTCGCACGATTGGCGTCGAGCAGGTACAGCACGATCCACAGACCCAGAATTGCCGCCGCGACATCGCCGACCGACTGGACGAGTAGGGCCGCGCGCCGCTGCCCGGAACCGTCACGGGGACGCTCGCGGCGGGCGGGACGGTAGGCCGGCTGCGGGGCTTGAGCCGGGGCGGGGGCAGGGGCGGGGTACGGACCGTGGCCGGGGGTGGGGCCGGGTGCGTGACCGTACGGGCCGGGTGCGTGACCGTACGGGTCGGGGCCGTTGTACGGCTGCCGGGGCAGGGGTTCGGTGTCACTCACGGGGATACCAATCCGGCGCATTCACGCCTCGGATACAGAAAAGAGCCACAGGGAGGCTGATGTCCGGAAGGCGAAGGCGACCGCCGTGGCCCGGTTGCGGGGCGCACCCGCATGCCCCTCTGCGCCGCATCACGGTTCCCGCGTTACACACGCTCCGTGATCTTCCCGGCCTCGGGGAAACGGCAGGGCACACCCCGTACGCCCCTCAGTCGCGAAACGCGCACAACCGGGGCCGCCACCCCCCACAGGAGAAGACCCCGGTTGCGCCGAGTGCGGCCGCTATGCGTTCAAAGCCGCATTCTGTTCAGCGGCACACGGAATTGGAGCGTTACACCCCCCGGGCGAAACCTCACCCGGTGAAGATCCGGCGAAGACGGGCGGGGCACCACCACGAGGGGAGGGACGCCACCGCGAGGGGAGGGGCGCCACCGGGAGCTGGGACCTCATCGGGAGCTGGGACTTCACCGGCCGACGCCACCAAGGTCACCCCGCCGCTACCCGGCACATACAGGGCGGTCACAACCGAAGTGGCGCAATACCCCCTGGGCGCTCACCGAGAGCGCCCGCTTCCATGGTCTGCACGGTGCGTGGCTGACCGGCGCCACGGCCGTACGGGGGAGGGGGATCAACGTGCGCACATCCGCTCGCGATGCTGCGCGCACGCATCTCTGCCTGCCTGCCGAGGCGGAGCGTCGCACTCCGCCCGGTCGCCCCGCCTCTACCGCCACCGGCCCGTACACCGTGTGCGGTGTGCGGTGTGCGGTGAGCGGATTCCCACGGCGCTCGCATGTCTCGCAGGGGACGCTCCCGGGCGCCTTCCGCCGAGAGGAGACAGGCAAGTGGCAGTAGTGAGAAGACTTCTGGGTTCGGCTGCGGGAGCGGCGGTGCTGCTCGGCTCGGGCCTGGTGGCACCGGCGCAGGCTGCCGGTACACCGACCGGCAGCATGGACGGCGCGACGGCGGAGGCGGTGCGCATCGCCGAGCGGATCGACGAGGCTTTCCCGGACACCGGGCAGGACCCCGCCCGCGCCCGAGCTCGGCCCGGGCAGGGTCTGGTGGCCGACGGCCACCGTCTGCGCATCGACCTGCCCGACACCAGCCGCGACACCCTGACGCTGGCCCGAACCGACACGGACACGGACACGGACACGGGCGCAGGCACAGGCACACGCACAGGCACAGTCGACCGCACCCCGTTGACGCTGGGCCTGCCGAAGGGCGCGGCGCAACGCCCCGCTCAGCCGACGAAGGACGGCACGGTCGCCTACCCCGACGCGCTGCCTCACACCGACCTCGCCGTGCAGCCGCTGCAGCGCAGCGCCCGGGTGCAGGCCGTACTGAAGGACGCGGCGGCCCCCACCGAGCTCACCTACCCCGTGGACGTACCGGAGGGAGGCCGGCTCAGCCAAGGCGAGGACGGCAGTGTCGCCGTCCTGGACGCACGCGGAAATCCGGTGGGCGGCATCGACGCCCCGACGGCCAGAGACGCCGACGGAAAGGCCGTGCCCGCCTCGTACCGCATCGAGGGGCACAGCGTGGTGCAGACCGTCCGGCACGACACGGCCGCGCACCCCGTGGTGACGGATGCCCAGGCGAGCGCCGGCGCGATTCTCTCGGCACGCTGGGAGGTACGCGGAGACGGACCGTCCTTCTACGTGTGGACGGCCGACTGGTTCCGCCACAACCAGCTGATCCGCCCCAACACGGGCACGGTCGGCGCCTGGGCAGAAGTGCTCGTTGAGTACGGGCACCTCATCCCCCACAACCGCGGCGGCCTGTACGACCAGTTCGCATGCCACCACCAGTTCGCCCAGGGCAACCCTGTCTGGCACCTGGAGGACTGGCGCCAGGACGGCTCCTACCTCTGGACGGTCTGGCACGAGTGCAACCCGCCCCGCGCCTGACGAACAGCAACAGAAACCCCAGGCCAGAACCCATCTGACCTGGGGTTTCACGGAGCCCCCTGTCGGATTCGAACCGACGACCTACGCATTACAAGGGCCTGCAAGATCGTGACTGCGTCGCCGGAGCCGAAGCGCCCATGTACGCCTGTGGGCCCTGCGTTCAAGAGCTCCAGGAACGCGTTCGGCAATCAATCCTCCTGGAGGACCAGCCTGCTGACACCACTCATCCTGGCCAGACCGCCGGGTCCGACTCGCCTGCTGGACGGCGCGCTGACAGGAATCGGGCTCAGAGCAGGTTCCTGCGCCGCTGAGGTCCCGCACTGGTGCCGGAACCGCCCCACGTAGGCAAGAACGCCGCCGAGGCCACCGCCAAGCTGATCCCCCTCCAGCGCAGGGCCGAGGAAGAGAAGGCGGCCCGCAAGCTAGCGAAGGCCGCCAAGAAGTCCAAGGCAAATCGGCGCGGGAAGGGCAAGAACAGCAAGCGCGAGAAGGCCAAGAAGTAGTTCCCGGCCTCCTCGGATCACCCAAGCCATCCACACCACCTCGGCTGCACGCCCCGATCGCCCAATATCAGAAAGCTCCGGTTCAAAGGGCATCTGACCTGCGGTTGGAACCCTTCGGGGCGCCCCATGCGTCCCCTCTTGCTGCAAGGATGCAGAGCACATACGTCTTGAGGGGGAACTGTATGGCTGAGTTGCGTGACGGCGAGCGGGGTTATGCCGCCGATCCCGGCGCGATCAAGAAGGCCGGAGGCGATGCGCTCGAAATCCGGCAGGCCCTGCTGGCCGCGGCGGAGCCGACTTGCACCGCGACGCGTCGAGCGGCAGGGGGCGTGGACGGCTGGCAGAGCGAGGAGCAGCTGAAGAGCACCGCGCGGCTGTGGGACGACCAGAACAACGCCCTCGCCGAGAGGATCGGACGCACCGGCGGGAACCTGCAGTACAACAGCCAGAACTACCTGGCGGCGGAAGCGGTCAACACGTCCGGCATGCAGGGTGGTGACAACCCGTGGGGATGACGGTCGCCCAACTGGAAGGGGCCGACGCCGACCTGGTGCTCAAGGCGGCGGAAGCCTGGGAGGAACAGGTTCGGAAGCTCAAGGGCCTGGCCACTCGCTATCGGACCGAGGTCAAGGAAGTCCTTGAGAAGAGCGGCTGGTCGGGCCCCGCGTACGAGGCGGCTCGCAGCAACTGGGTAGCGGAACTCACCCAGCTGGAGTTCGCGCAGGAAGAGGCCGACGCCATTCGGCTGGCCCTTGAGATGGCCGTGGCCGACATCCGCACCGCACAGCAGCACCTTCGCGCCGGCCTGAAGAAGGCCCGCGAGAACGGCGCCGAGGTCGCGCCGGACGGAAGCCTCGACCTGCCGCCGGCGTTGATCCACGACCCCGACTCCCGCAGCGGCCCCCTCCGGGACAACCTGACCGAGGCGCACACCCAGATTCAGGACGCGCTGCGGATGGGCGACAAGGCCGACGAACGGATCGCCTGGGACCTCAAGGACGACGGTGGCACGCGCCGGGACGCGTTCAACGACGTCGTCCACATGGGGCGCCGCAAGAGCCCCAAGGAAATCCTCCGCGAATACCAAGTCACCGACGACCCACGTGGAGTGACGGACTACTTCGGTGAGCAGATCACGCAGGGGGAGGCGAACCTGCTCAGCGACCTGAGCCTCACCGACAAGAGCGACTTCAAGGACATCAAGGAGCGTGCCTGGGCCGAGTGCCAGGCACGTTTCCCCGAGGACAACAACGACGGCCATATGGACGCCTTCAGACACGCGTACTGGAACGCGCTGATGACCAAGCGGTTCGGCCCCGAGTGGGCCGAGCAGTACGGAACCGCTCACGAGCGCCTGCCGGGAAATCCGAAGGACCGGGAGGCCATGGACCTCTACAACAACGAGGTCGGGCGCCGCATAGCCATGAACAACCCCAACGACACACCGGCCCAGTTGGCTGCGAAGATCCAGTCGGCGGTGCAGCTCGGAACGACCGTGGTGATGGACCGCGACGGGAACCTCGTGGCCAGCGACAAGGTGGAGATCGGGGAGCACGGGCACACCAACAAGGTGCCGGGCGCCCGCGACGAGGGCAGAGACCCGGGCGACCCGGGTCCGGGGAGTTAGGGCATGGGGGCGGGCATGCAGGGCGTCCGCAAGGCGTGGCTGGTCACAGTGCCGGTACTTGCCTTGGGGCTGGGTGGCGCCTGGTATCTGCTCATCAGAGAGACGCCGCTGCCCAGTACTACGGACAAAGCCCTCCAAGCGAAGCTGGACGAGGCGGTACGGACACCGGAGGCAGTGCCACTGTCCGGCATGACCGGGTTCGACTGGGACCGAGTGCAAGTCTTCGCGTACGGGACCGACAGCGGTGACATCTCCGACGCGGTCGGGGACCCGATCGAGTGGTCGGTCTCCGCGACGTCGTACTCAGGCCCTTCGCTCTGGGTGTTCACCGAGAACGGCGAGGCGGTGCGCGCCGTGCAACTCGACGCGAACGTTCCGAAGGGCGGGCCGAGTTGGCCACACGGGGTCCAGGTGTCCGGTGGTCCGGACGCGAACATCGTGACGCTGAAGCCGGCTGCACGCGCCGGCGCTGGGTCGGCGTAAGCCCGCACACGAAAGGTTAGCGTCTGCCGGGCCTGGGGCGTATTGGCCTGGATCAAGGAGCGGCTCGCGCGAGGTGCTTGATCCAGACCACCGAGGCACTCCGCAATCCCGGAGGCGCCCCCCCGCTACTCCCTCACGCATCGCTCACGCAAGCCGTCCCCCAGCGTCCCGGCCGTACAGCACATCGCACCCCGAGCGACAGAAAACCCCAGGTCAGACACGCCCTGACCTGGGGTTGACCGGAGCCCCCTGTCGGATTCGAACGGACCTACGCATTACAAGCGATCAAGCATCAAGATCCTTGATCAAGGCTCTACCTGCGGTTTTCCCGCCTCAGTGTCGGATCCGTGCGCCTGACCTGCTCTTATCCCGTCCCTTCCTGTCCCGTCGCATCCCGCACCGTGAAGACCGCTCTCGGGCGGTCCGGCCAAACGGCGGCCAAACGAAGGCCCTCTGGCCGAACGCGGGCCGAACAGTTCGGTCTGGGCGAGGGCTGTCGCGCCCGCGAAAGGGGCCGCTTCTCGGTGTCGCAGGTGACGCGGCCGACGGCGAACTCCGGGCCTGCTCAGTGCCGTTCAGGCACACATCCCTTCCCTGCTCCCTTCCAGGGCTCGGCAGCAGTGGGTGCGGGCAGGGCGTGCGGCCGCTACAGACAAAGAGCTTCCCCACGGCAATGGGTATCGGAGTACCCTGAGATACCGGAGGTGGTTCAGGCATGACAGCGCAGACGGCGGGTGCGAAGACTCGGACTTCGGCCCCACTGAAGGTGGATCTCGACACGGACCAGTTGATCACTCAGGGGGCGCACTTCCTGGGGGTGACGAAGAAAGAACTGGTAGCGGACGCGGTGCGCATGTACGTGGAGCACCGGCGCGAGGAGATCCGGCAGGGTATGGCCGATTCGATGCGAGTCCTGGACGGCACCACGAAGGCGCGCGTCGCGCTGCTGACAGGGATCTCCGCCGAAGACATCGACCGGCTCGGCGGCATCGACGAGGAGAGGTAGCACGCTCCGTGGACCACACCCGTCCCACGCTGCGCTGCCTGAAAGAGGATCTGCGCTTACCAGTGCCGCCCGTCACCACACCGCTCGATGAGATCGACCATCCCGTACTGAACAAGGCGCAGGAGCAGTTCGCCGGCGATGCGGGCAGGCAGCACGAGCGGATCCGTGCCGTCGACGACCAGGTTTTGTTCAAGGTCAAGGTGCAGCGTTGGCGGGGCGCGGTCTGGAGGTCCGAGCCCTGTCCATGGCTGGTTGCGGCGGGTACGCGCGAAGACGGGTCGGCCGACGATTTCTATGCGGCCCTGGCCCATGACGCGAAGGCGTCCCGCAGCGCCTACAACGCGCAGCACTCTCGCCCGCTGACCACCCAGACGTACGTCGGCAACCTGCTGCCGGACCGGGACGACCACTTGCGCTACCGGCTGGAGGAAGGCGCCCGGTTCGTCCGCCGCCTTGAGAGCGTCATCCCCGGGCTCGCCCGCGCCTCACTCATCGACGGCGCAGAGCACACCGTCGCATACGACACCTTCACCCTGGGCGTCCAGATCCGCGCACAGGAGGAACACGAGGCGTACGTCGCGGTACGGATCACCGGCTCCGTCCCCGGCGATCTCGTCCGCATCGTCCTTGACATCGTCCCCGGCTGCGAGCGCGGAGGCTGGTTCCCCGAATCACGCCTCCCCGACCGGGACCTGCTCCCCGCCGAGCAGGCGTGGTCGAACCTGATGGACCCGGCCACGGCCGGGAAGCTCCTCGCAGACTGAACGGGAGCCCCCAGCGGTCTGACATCGCATCAGGCCGCTGGAAGAAACCCGAGCTCAGGACGTGGAAGCGAGCCTGATCACTGCCATCGCGGCCAAACATCGACCAAACATGCCCTCACGACGGCCCTCCATGAGCGTCCATGGTGGTTCCCGGGACGTCACGGCAAGAAGAAACCCCAGGTCAGAAGCTGTTTCAACCTGGGGTTCAAGTGAGCCCCCTGTCGGATTCGAACCGACGACCTACGCATTACAAGTGCGTTGCTCTGGCCATCTGAGCTAAGGAGGCGCAGCCGCGGTCGAACAGGTGGTGCGGCGGTTTCCACACTTTACACAGGCGCCGTGCCCCCGGGCCACGGACAATCCCGCCCCGGGTCCGGCGCCTGCCGGTCGTCCGTGGCAAGGCGTCCGAGGTGCGCGAGTTCCCGTACGTACGACCTGCTGACACCGGCCGGTCCGCCGGGTACTGTCGCAGCCAGTCCGGCCCCGGCCGGTCTACACCACTGCAACACCCTGCATGACCGATGCATGACCGATGTATGACCTATGCATGCCGATGTATGACCTATGCATGCCGATGTATGACCTATGCGTCATCAACGCATGACGGTGCATGACCGATGCATCACCACTGCACCGCAACGATGCGGCGCAGCCACCACCTTTACTCGGATCGTCCGGCACGTTCCTGCCGGTGAAGGGGGCTTCACAGCCATGGCTTCTGTCACGTTCGACAAGGCGACACGCATCTACCCGGGCGGCGACAAGCCCGCGGTGGACGGACTGGAGATCGAGATCGAGGACGGCGAGTTCCTCGTCCTCGTCGGTCCCTCCGGCTGCGGAAAGTCGACCTCCCTGCGCATGCTCGCGGGGCTTGAGGACGTCAACGGCGGTGCGATCCGCATCGGCGACCGCGACGTCACGCACCTGCCGCCCAAGGACCGGGACATCGCCATGGTGTTCCAGAACTACGCGCTCTACCCGCACATGACGGTCGCCGACAACATGGGCTTCGCGCTCAAGATCGCGGGCGTCCCGAAGGCGGAGATCCGGCAGAAGGTCGAGGACGCGGCGAAGATCCTCGACCTCACCGAGTACCTGGGCCGCAAGCCCAAGGCGCTCTCCGGCGGTCAGCGCCAGCGCGTCGCGATGGGCCGCGCGATCGTCCGTGAGCCGCAGGTCTTCCTCATGGACGAGCCGCTGTCCAACCTCGACGCCAAGCTGCGCGTCTCGACCCGTACGCAGATCGCCTCGCTCCAGCGCCGCCTCGGCATCACCACGGTGTACGTCACGCACGACCAGGTCGAGGCCATGACGATGGGCGATCGCGTGGCCGTGCTGAAGGACGGGCTGCTGCAGCAGGTGGACTCGCCGCGCAACATGTACGACCGTCCGGCCAACCTCTTCGTCGCCGGGTTCATCGGGTCCCCCGCCATGAACCTCGTCGAGGTCCCGATCACCGACGGCGGCGTGAAGTTCGGCAACTCCGTGGTCCCGGTGAACCGCGAGGCCCTCACCGCCGCCGCCGACAAGGGCGACCGCACCGTCACCGTCGGCGTCCGCCCCGAGCACTTCGACGTGGTGGAGCAGAACGGCACCACCGCCAAGTCGCTGTCCAAGGACTCCGAGGGCGCCCCCGCCGGCCTCGCCATCACGGTGAACGTCGTCGAGGAACTCGGCGCCGACGGCTACGTCTACGGCACCGCCGACATCGGCGGCGAGCCCAAGGACCTCGTGGTCCGCGTCAGCGGCCGCGCCGTCCCGGAGAAGGGCTCCCAGCTGCACGTCGTGCCCCGTCCCGGCGAGACCCACGTCTTCGCCACGTCCAGCGGGGAACGCCTCAGCGACTGAGTCCCGTCAGCCTTCGGGGCGCAGACCCGCAGACCCGCAGACCCCAACTCGCCCCGCAGACCCCAACTCGCCCCGGTGGCCCCGCACTTCGGTGCGGGGCCACCGGGGCACTTCGGTGCGGGGCCACCGTCGCGCCCGCACGGGAACAGCCGCAGCCGCACCCGCACCCGCACCCGCACCCGCGCTGGAACAGCCGCACCCGCACGGGACCAGCGGCCACCGAGTCGACAAATACCCCGCCACAACGCCCATTTCGGATCTCGTACGTCAACACGCTATTCGAAATATTCCCTCGAACCGTCGCCCGTTCCGGTGACCAAATGTCTCCAAATCATCACTGACCGCTACGCTCACACGCGTGAACCAAAGCGCCCGCCGAATCGGCCGAACCCTCGCTCTTGTCCTCCCCGTCGTCCTCGTCCTGTCCGGGACGCTCGCGGTCACCCGGGTCAACTGGTCGGGTGGCTCGCAGTCGGTGCTCGCCGCGTCGTCCGAGGACGTCTCGACGCCCGCCAAGACCCGCGCCCCGCGGGAAGCCCTGCGCGACCGGCTCCTGCTCGAACTGCAGGAGAAGAACCCGGGAGTCGCCCTCACCACACTCCAGCAGGAGGTCGACGCCCGCCCGTCCCTCGCCAAGCACTGCGCCTGGATCGCCCGCGCCCTCGGCCGCGCCGCGGTCCGCCAGTACGGCCCCAGCCGCGCCCAGTCCTACGCCCGCCCGGTCTGCGACACCGCCTTCGCGACGGGCGTGGCCCAGTCGGTCTGACCCGGCCGCGGAAGTCACCCTGGGGTCCGGCCACGGAAGACACCTCCGGACAGGCCCTAGGGTGCGGTCATGACCGACCCGCACTCCTCCCCCGTACAGGCCGTGATCCTCGCCGGAGGCCAAGGCTCCCGGTTGCGCCCGTACACCGACGACCGACCGAAGCCGATGGTCGAGATCCCCGGAACCGGGGTCCCGATCATCGGCCATCAGCTTTCCTGGCTCGCCGCCGAAGGCGTCACCGACGCCGTCATCTCCTGCGGGCACCTCGCGGGCGTCCTCCAGGAGTGGCTGGCGAAGGCCGAACTGCCCCTGCGGGTCACGACGGTGGTCGAGGAGGAGCCGCTGGGCCGCGGCGGCGGACTGAAGTACGCGGCCGCGCGCCTGCCGCACCCGGACGGCAGCTGGTACGCGACGAACGGCGACATCTGGACCCGCTTCCCGCTGCGCGAGATGGCCGCCTTCCACACCGGCCGGGACGCCATCGCCACCCTCGCCCTGGCCCGGCCCCGGCTCCCCTGGGGCGCCGTCGAGACCGACGGCTTCGGCCACATCACGGACTTCATCGAGTCCCCGCCCGTCCCGTACGAGATCAACGCGGGCGTGTACGTCTTCTCCCCCGAGTTCGCCGCACTCCTCCCCGACCGCGGCGACCACGAACGCACCACGTTCCCCCGCCTCGCCCGCCGGCGCCGACTGGCCGGCTATCCGCTGCCGCAGGGCGCGTACTGGCGCGCCATCGACACGGCGAAGGACCTCACGGAGGCGGCGAAGGAGCTGGCCGCACAGAGGGGTTGAGGGCAAGGCGAGAGGGTTGACGCCCACGAAAGTACGGGCCGGACCCCGCGCGAGCACGGGCCGGACCCCGCGCAAGCACAGGCCGGACCCCGCGCACATCCCTGAGCGCCAGGCCCGGCCCGTACCGTCTGCGGCGGCTAGCCGAGCAATCCCCCGACCAGCCCCGGCTCCTCACTCCCCGAGCCGCCGCTCCCCGTACCCCCGCTGGACGTGGGCCCGCTGCTCGTGGACGGCGGGGCCGACTCCTGGGGCGGCGGCTGCTGACCCGTGCCGGCGGTCTCGCTCGGCCGGCTGTCGGCCGAGCCGGACTCGCCGGCCGTACCGGGCGTGGACGCGGGCGCCGACGGCGGCGTCGACGTGTTGCCCTGCGTCGGAGCGCCGGTCGACGCGGACGGCGTCTGCCGCTCGGTGCGCCGCTCCTTCGGCTCGGTCGGCAGCGGCGACCCCGGCTGCTCGTTGCGCGGCGCCTCACCGGGCCCGGGGGCGGTCACCCGGTCCGCGTCCCGCACCGCGCCGCCGAGCAACGAGCCGACGAGCAGCGTGAGTCCGACGATCACGGTGCCGACCAGGAACCCGCGCCGCAGCACCCGGCGGCGCAGCTCCCACAGCTCCGCGCGCGGCCCGAGCCGCCGCCAGGCCTCGCCGGCGAGCCAGCCGTCCACGGAGTACACCGGCGCACCCGCGATGATCAGCGGGCTCCACGCGGCGAGGTAGATGATGTCCGGCGCGTCGTACACCGGCACCGACTTCCAGCTGACCGTGACGAGCAGCGCGGCCGAGAGCAGCCCGCCGACCACCGCCGCCGCCCGCTGCCAGAGCCCGAGCACGGTCAGCACGCCGACGATGACCTGCAGGAACGCGATGACGAGCCCCGCGCCGACCGGGTGCGCGAGCGCCCAGTCCCGCATCGGCTCGGCGAGCTCCCAAGGGTGCAGCGAATTCAGCCACTTGACCATGGAGCCGCGCTCGCCGCCGTCGAAGTAGACGGGGTCGCAGAGCTTGCCCATGCCCGCGTAGATGGAGATGAAGCCGAGGAAGATGCGCAGCGGAAGCAGCACCACACCGAGGTTCAACCGCCGCCCCGGGTAGTACGCGTGGCGCACGGAGTCGTTGCCGTGCCTGCGCGGCGACCGCTCCCCGGCCTCCTCGTACGCCGACTCCTTGCGCGCCAACTCCTCGTACGCGTAAGCCGCTTCGGCCTCTTCGTCGTACACGCTGCCCGAGGACTGCACGCGGGGCAGGATCCGGGTGTCGCTGTCGTCGGGCTCGCGCGGGCCGATGACGTGCGGCGGCGGGGCGGCCTCGGTGACGCGCGGGATGACCTGCGTGGCGGCGCCGGCGGGATCGGCAGCTCCGGCAGTACCGGCAGTGCCGTCAGTGCCGACAAGGGAGGCGTCGTGCTGCACGCCGGTGGTGCGCACCGCCTGCAGCAGGCCGCCGGCGCCCGGGTCGCCGGGCACGGACTTCCCGCTCCATACGACGGGGGCGCGCCGGCGCGCGGCTGCGGCGCCCGCTCCGGCGGGTACGCCCGTGGCGAGCCCGGCGAGCGCCAACTGCCGTGCGATACGCGGGGACTGGGTCTGCTGAGCCGTGGGGAGCTGCACGCGGAAGCTCGCGTGATTGACGATGACCTGCGCCGGGTCGCACGGCACCTTCACCATGCTCAGCGCGGGTCCGTCGTCGAATCCCGACGGGCCTCCCCCTGCGGGTGTGCGGGGTGTTCTGGTGTCCACACTCATCTAACCGAGTGATGTGTGCTTAGGACACTGCCTTGACCGCCCCGATCTGTCCGGGCCCCGTCAAGGCCCGGCCCCCGCACCCCGCTCGGCGGATCAACTCCTGCGCCGCGCCGCCTCGTAGAGCACCACACCGGCGGCGACACCGGCGTTCAGCGACTCGGCGCCGCCCGGCATCGGGATCTTCACCCTGAAGTCGCAGGTCTCGCCCACGAGTCGGGACAGGCCCTTGCCCTCGCTGCCGACCACGATCACCACCGGGCCGTCCAGCGCCTCCAGTTCACCGACCTCGTGCTCACCGTCGGCGGCGAGACCCACGACGACGAGCCCGTCCTTCTTGTACGCCTCCAGGGCGCGCGTCAGGTTGGTCGCGCGCGCCACCGGCGTACGCGCCGCGGTGCCCGCCGAGGTCTTCCACGCCCCGGCGGTCATACCGGCCGCGCGCCGCTCCGGCACGACCACGCCGTGCCCGCCGAACGCGGAGACGGAACGGACGACGGCGCCGAGGTTGCGCGGGTCGGTCACGCCGTCGAGGGCGACGATCAGCGGGTCCTCGCCGTCGTCGAACGCGGCGTGCGCCAGGTCCTCGGGGTGCGCGTACTCGTACGGCGGGACCTGCAGGACGAGGCCCTGGTGGTTGAGGCCGTTGGTCATGCGGTCGAGCTCGGCGCGCGGCGCCTCCATCAGGTTGATGCCGCCGCGCTCGGCGACGAGCTGCAGCGCCTCGCGGACCCGCTCGTCGTTGTCGATGTACTGCAGGACGTACAGCGTGGACGCGGGCACGCCCTCGCGCAGCGCCTCCACGACCGGGTTGCGGCCGACGACCAGCTCGGACGTGCCCTTGCCGCCGCGGCGCGCGACGGGCCGCCGGGCTGCCTGCTTGGCCTTGGCGTTGGCGATGCGGTTCTTCTTGTGCTTCTTGCGCATCTCGGCGGGCGGGGTCGGGCCCTTGCCCTCAAGGCCGCGGCGCCGCTGGCCACCGCTGCCGACCGTCGCACCCTTCTTGTTGCTGGTGCGGCGGTTCCTGCGCTGGCTGTTCCCGGCCATGACCTACCTGTTTCCTGAAGCTCTCGCGTGCGTACGTACGTATAAGTGAGTGTGCCGCCCGGCGGACCGGGCGGCCAGTCCCGGGCGGGCCCGGCGGGCTCAGCGGGGGCCGAGGCTCCAGCGCGGTCCGTCGGGGCTGTCCTCGATGACCAGACCGGACTGCCCGAGCTGGTCCCGGATGGCGTCGGCGGTCGCCCAGTCCTTGCGGGCCCGCGCCGACTCGCGCTGTTCGAGCACCAGGCGTACGAGGGAATCCACGACACCGTGCAGATCGTCACTGCGGTCCGCCTCGCCGGCCCAGTGCTCGTCGAGCGGGTCGAGGCCGAGCACGCCGAGCATCGCGCGTACCTCGGCGACGCGCTCGACGGCGGCCTCCTTGTCGTCCGCGGCGAGCGCCGAGTTGCCCTGCCGGACGGCCGTGTGGACGATCGCGAGGGCCTGCGGCACCCCGAGGTCGTCGTCCATGGCCTCGGCGAACGCGGGCGGCACCTCCGGCGCGGGCTCCACCGGCCCGGCCTTTTCCACGACCCGCTGCACGAACCCCTCGATCCGCGCGAACGCCGACTCGGCCTCGCGCAGCGCCTCCTCGCTGTACTCGATCATCGAGCGGTAGTGCGGGGTGCCGAGGTAGTAGCGCAGGACGATGGGCCGCCACTGCTTGACCATCTCGCTGACGAGCACCGAGTTGCCGAGGGACTTCGACATCTTGTCCCCGGCCATGGTCACCCAGGCGTTGTGCACCCAGTAGCGCGCGAACTCGTCTCCGTACGCCTTGGCCTGCGCGATCTCGTTCTCGTGGTGCGGGAAGATCAGGTCGAGCCCGCCGCCGTGGATGTCGAAGGCGGCGCCCAGGTACTTGTGGGCCATCGCCGAGCACTCCAGGTGCCAGCCCGGACGGCCCCGGCCCCACGGCGTCTCCCAGCTCGGCTCCCCCGGCTTCGCCGCCTTCCACATGGCGAAGTCCCGCGGGTCCCGCTTGCCGGTCTCGCCCTCGCCGGAGGGCTGCCGCAGATCGTCCAGGTCCTGGTTGGACAGCTCCAGATAGTTCTCGTACGACCGCACATCGAAGTAGACGTTGCCGTCCGCCTCGTAGGCGTGGCCGCGCTCGATCAGGCCGCGCATCATCTCGACCATCTCGGTCACGTGCCCGGTGGCGCGCGGCTCGTAGGTGGGCGGGAGGCAGCCGAGTGCGGCGTAGCCGTCGTTGAAGGCGCGCTCGTTCTCGTACCCGATCGACCACCAGGGCCTGCCCTGCTCGGCGGCCTTCTTGATGATCTTGTCGTCGATGTCCGTGACGTTGCGGATGAACGTCACGTCATAGCCGCGGTACGCGAACCACCGGCGCATGATGTCGAAGTTCAGCCCCGACCTGATGTGCCCGATGTGCGGGGCGGCCTGCACGGTGGCGCCACACAGGTAGATCGAGACACAGCCCGGCGTGAGCGGGGTGAAATCGCGAATCTGCCGGGCGCTGGTGTCGTACAGGCGAATAGTCACGCATCAAGGGTAGTGGGCCGGAAGGAGTGCCCCGCGACCCTTGCGGGGGCGCGGGACCACTTTGTGACGCGGGACGACGCTCGACGTGACGCGGCACGACCGTCTACGTGACGTGGCACGACCGTCTACGTGACGCGGCACGACCCTCGACGGTCAGATCCGGCCGACGACCTTCCGCGGGGTGACCCGGACGACGACCCGCTCGGCGTCCTCGGCGGAGCGCGGGTTGAACTCGGCGTAGGGCTTGCCGGTGTACTTCAGGGACAGCTCGTCGATGAGCTCCTGCCCGCCCTCGGTGGTCATGGCGGCGCTGCCGCGGATCTCCGCGTACGAGTACGGGGCGTCGACGGGCTGCACGACGATGCTGACCCGCGGATCGCGCCGCAGGTTCTGCTGCTTGCGGCGGTCGACGGTGGTCGAGAACAGCACGTCGTCCCCGTCCCGCTTCACCCAGACCGGGGAGAGCTGCGGACTGCCGTCGGGCTGGATCGTGCCGACGGTGATGAACACGGGGGTGTCGAGCAGGGTCTTGAGGGCGTCGGAGAGCTGAGCGGACATCTGACCTCCAGGTGCGGGCTTGCGCGGGGCGGGGAGCCCACCCCGCGCAGGCACCGTACCGAGCGGAAGGTGCTCAGACGCGGACGACGAGCGCCGTGGCGATCGCCGCGAGTCCCTCGCCGCGCCCGGTCAGGCCGAGCCCGTCCGTGGTCGTCCCGGACACCGACACCGGCGCCCCGACCGCCTCGGACAGCACCTTGCACGCCTCGTCCCGCCGCTTGCCGACCTTCGGCCGTACGCCGATGACCTGCACGGAGACGTTGCCGATCGCGAACCCGGCGGCCCGCACGATGCGCGCGGCCTCGGTGAGCAGGCTGACGCCGGAGGCGCCGGCCCACTCGGGGCGCGAGGTGCCGAAGTGCGCTCCGAGGTCGCCGACGCCTGCGGCGGAGAACAGCGCGTCGCAGGCGGCGTGCGCGGCGACGTCGCCGTCGGAGTGGCCCGCGAGCCCGTAGCCGCCGCTGGCCGTCTCGTCCCAGAGCAGCCCGGCGCACCACAGTTCGCGGCCCTGCTCGAAGGCGTGCACATCGGTGCCGACGCCGATCAGCGGCAGGTTCGTCAGCGGATCAGAAGCCATCGTTCTTCCTCCTGCGCGCGAGGACCGCCTCGGCCAGGACCAGGTCGAGCGGCCTGGTCACCTTGAACGCCTCTTCGTGTCCGGGTACGACGACCACGGGCAGGCCGAGCTGCTCGACCATCCCGGCGTCGTCGGTGGCGCCCTCGCCGTTCAGGTCGACGGCCTCGTGGGCGCGTACGAGCACGTCCCGGTCGAAGCCCTGCGGCGTCTGCACGGCGCGGAGCCTGGCCCGTACGGGCGTGGCGACGACGGGTTCGGGGGCGCCGCGCTCGGCGGCCGGCTCGACCTCCTTGACGGTGTCGGCGAGCGGCAGGGCGGGGACGACCGCGGGGGCTCCGGCGGCGACGGTCTCCACGACGGCGTCCACCGTGTCGACCGGCACGAGCGGGCGGGCCGCGTCGTGCACGAGCACGGTGGTGACGTCCGGCGGCAGCGCGTCGATGCCGGCGCGGACGGACTCCTGCCGGGTGCCGCCGCCGGGCACGACGAGGAAGTCGGTCCTCTCCGGCAGCGAGTGGTCGGCGAGCAGCGACTTGACCTCGGCGGCGCCGTCCGGGGGCGCGACCACGACGACCAGGGAGACGGCGCGGGACGCGGCCATCGCCCGGACGGCGTGGATCAGCATGGGCGTGCCGCCCAGGGTGCGGAGCGCCTTGGGGGCGCCCGGTCCGAGCCGCACGCCCCGGCCGGCCGCGGGGATCACGG
This sequence comes from Streptomyces solicavernae, assembly GCF_029968095.1. Taxonomy (GTDB): domain Bacteria; phylum Actinomycetota; class Actinomycetes; order Streptomycetales; family Streptomycetaceae; genus Streptomyces; species Streptomyces solicavernae. The sequence goes on from NZ_JASCIR010000015.1 coordinate 122,095, forward strand.
CGGCGGTACGGGCGGGCCTGGGCTCGTTCGGGGAGTTCGGGGAGTTCGGGGAGTCCAGGGAACTCGGGGAGTTCGGCGAGCTCGGGGAGTTCAGGGATGACTGGGATTCGTCTGACATCTGGTCCGCGTTCAGGGTTTGTGTCCTCGGGCGACGTGGGTATGGCCTCAGCGAACGCCCCCGGCCGACAGGTCGAGGGCCAGGCGCGCAGCTCTTGACCGTGACCCTTTCCGTGACATCCGGTCGAGGCTGGGCGCCAGTTCACGCCAGTACCAGTACGGACAGCTTGTACTGGCAGCTTGCACTGGGCAGCTTTGCGGGTCCGAACATGCCGCAGTGCCCGGCGACGCAGCCTGTCTGGTGGTCAGTCAGGGCTGGTCAGCGGGCACTGCGGCATGGTGTTACCAGTACTGCGTCAGGACGCGAGGACTTCGTCGAGCAGAGCCTCGGCCTTGTCTTCGTTGGTGTTCTCCGCGAGGGCGAGCTCGCTCACCAGGATCTGCCGCGCCTTGGCGAGCATGCGCTTCTCACCGGCGGACAGTCCGCGCTCCCGCTCACGACGCCACAGGTCACGCACCACTTCAGCGACCTTGATGACATCGCCGGAGGCGAGCTTCTCCAGATTTGCCTTGTAGCGCCTGGACCAGTTCGTGGGCTCCTCGGCGTACGGCGCGCGCAGCACCTCGAAGACCCGGTCGAGCCCGTCCTGACCGACAACGTCGCGTACGCCGACGAACTCCGCATTGTCCGCTGGCACACGAACCGTCAGATCGCCCTGAGCGACCTTCAGCACCAAGTAGGTCTTGTCCACGCCTTTGATCTGGCGAGTTTCGATGGCCTCGATCAGCGCGGCCCCGTGATGGGGATAGACCACGGTGTCGCCAACCTTGAACGTCATGTGACAGGTACCCCTTCCGTGGCTATCCATCCTAACACGAGAACTGCCTCTTCTGAATGGCGTTTTCGCAGGTCAGGGCGCATCTCGGGGCTTGACAACGGTGCCAGGAACGTGCTGCGCGGGCTTTCCGGAGCCGGGTATTCGCAGGTCGGAGCGGCTGTCCGGGGAACCTGAAACACCGCTGCCACAGATGCCCGCGACCCCTCTCGGGAGGTCGAACGTCCCGGTTTGCACACGTCAAAGAGAGCTGGTTCCGCTACTCCGTTCGGTGCCATGAGAGCCGTTCGAGACAAGTGTGAACGACCGTGGCGGGAATCCGGAATTGATCACATGAAGCGTGAAGATCAATTCCTGTGGGTGTCTCGCATTCCTTACCTGAAATACACGGAGCGGTCGACACGATGGATATGTGAATCCCGGACCACAGTGATTCGGCCACATCACGGCACGGGTCGGCACGGCTCGGCTCGGCACGGCTCGGCACGGCTCGGCACGGCTCGGCTCGGCACGGAGTCAGTGCCCCACGGAGTCGGGCGGACCGGGGCCGGGCGGACCGGCCGGGCGACGAAGGGGCGGGTCGGGTGCGGCGCTCCGACAGGGGCTCGGTACCCTGAGCGCGCTGTCAGACCGCTACGGACGGCCACAACGGCCGACCGTTCCGCCCACGTTCAAGGAGTTGCCGCCGCCGTGAGCCGCAGCCTTCGACGCGGCACCATCGCCGCCACCGCCCTCGGGTTCTCCATCGCCACCCTCGCCGGGTGCGCTGCGGGCACCAACGCCCAGACGCTCGGTGTGAAGCCGGACCACGCCGCGACCTCGGTCGGCGACATCAAGATCCAGAACGCGCTGGTGATCACCCAGCCCGACGTGAAGTCCACGGGTCCCGCGGTGGTCGCCGCGACGGTGTTCAACGAGGGCACCGAGGCCCAGACCCTGGAGTCCATCAAGGTTGCGGGCCTGGACGCGGCGGCCCAGCTCAAGCCCGCCAAGGGCGGCAAGCTCACCATCCCGGCCGGCGGCTCCCTGGTGATCGGCGGCGCGGGCAACGCCAGCGCCTCCCTGCCAAGCGGCAGCGAGGCCGTCCAGGACGGCGACGCCCACCCGGTCACGTTCTCCTTCAGCGAGACCGGCGACGTCAAGATCAACCCGTTCGTCGTACCGGCGACCAGCTACTTCAAGAAGTGGGGCCCGAGCGAGGTCCCGGCGGCCCCGGACGCCAAGCCGACCGGCGGCGCGACCCCGTCGCAGGGTGCCTCGGGCAAGCCGACCGAGGGTGTCGCCTCGGGCGAGCCCAACCCGAACGGCACCGCGTCCGAGGGCGCCGCGGACCACGAGGCCGCCGGCCACTGACACCCGCTGACACCCGCATACAGGCCACGCACATACGGAAGGGGCCGCACCGCCAGGCTTCGGCGGTGCGGCCCCTTCGTACGTACGCACGTACATACGCGGCCTACGGCTCGAACTTGTACCCCAGGCCGCGGACCGTCACCAGGTAGCGCGGGGCGCCCGGGTCCGGCTCGATCTTGGCGCGCAGGCGCTTCACGTGGACGTCGAGGGTCTTGGTGTCGCCCACGTAGTCGGCGCCCCAGACGCGGTCGATGAGCTGCATCCGGGTCAGGACGCGGCCCGCGTTGCGCAGCAGCATCTCCAGAAGGTCGAACTCCTTGAGCGGCAGGTCGACCTTGGAGCCGGAGACCGTGACGACGTGGCGGTCCACGTCCATCCGGACCGGGCCCGCCTCCAGGGCCGCCGGGGTGACCTCCTCGGGCTCGCCGCGGCGGCGCAGGACGGCGCGGATACGGGCGACCAGCTCGCGGGACGAGAAGGGCTTGGTGACGTAGTCATCGGCTCCTATTTCGAGACCGACGACCTTGTCGATCTCGCTGTCCTTGGCCGTCACCATGATCACGGGGACGTTGGAGCGGCCGCGCAGCTGGCGGCAGACCTCGGTGCCGGGCAGGCCGGGCAGCATCAGGTCGAGCAGGACCAGGTCGGCGCCGTTGCGCTCGAACTCGTCGAGCCCGTCGGGGCCGGTGGCCGCGATGGCGACTTCGAAGCCCTCCTTGCGGAGCATGTACGAAAGAGCGTCGCTGAAGGATTCCTCGTCCTCGACGACGAGCACTCGGGTCACGGAAGGACCTCCGGGGCAGGGATCGGCTCGCGGGTCTCGCGAGAGTCACGGTGGTGCTGAGCGGTGTGGGTGTCGTTCTCGGCGTGCGGGGGTGCGTCGGGGTCCTCACCGTCGAGGTCGTCGCGTTCCGCGGTGGACTGTGGGCCGCGGTCGCGGGCCGAGCCCGCCTCCGGCAGCCGCAGGGTGAAGGTGGAGCCCTGTCCCTCCGAGCTCCACACGGTGACCTCCCCGCCGTGCGAGGCGGCCACGTGCTTGACGATGGCGAGGCCGAGGCCGGTGCCGCCGGTCGCCCGGGAGCGGGCCGGGTCGACGCGGTAGAAGCGCTCGAAGATGCGCTCCTTGTCCTTGTCGGAGATGCCGATGCCCTGGTCGGTCACGGCGATCTCGATGAGGTCGCCGCCGGGGGCGTTCACGCGGCGCGCGGCAATGCCCACGCGCGTGCGGGCCGGACTGTAGTTGACGGCGTTCTCGACGAGGTTGCCGAGCGCGGCGGCGAGCTGGCCGCGGTTGCCCCAGAGGTGCAGGTCGGCGGTGCCTCCCGCGGCCATGGTGATCTGCTTCGTACCGGCCTGGTGGCGGCAGCGGTCGATGGCCTCGGTGACGAGTTCGTCGACGCGGACCGGCTCGGCGTCCTCAAGCGGGTCGTCGTTCTGCACGCGCGAGAGGTCGATGAGTTCCTGGACCAGGTTGGTCAGGCGGGTGGCCTCCGTCTGCATGCGGCCGGCGAACCGCTCCACGGCCTCCGGGTCGTCGGCCGCGTCCATGACCGCCTCGGAGAGCAGGCTCAGGGCGCCGACGGGGGTCTTCAGCTCATGGCTCACGTTGGCGACGAAGTCGCGCCGTACCGCCTCGATGCGGCGGGCTTCGGTGAGGTCCTCGACGAGCAGCAGCACGAGCCGGGAGCCGAGCGGGGCGACGCGGGCGGAGACCGCGAGGGCATCGCCGCGTCCGGTGCCGCGGCGCGGCAGGTCCAGCTCGACCTGGCGTATCTCGCCGTCGCGGCGGGTGTCGCGGGCCATCTGCAGCATCGGCTCGACGGCGAGCTTCCCGCCGCGTACGAGCCCGAGGGCGTACGCGGCGGAGCTGGCCTTGACGACGGCGTCGGCCTCGTCGAGCACCACCGCGGAGGAGCGCAGCACGGACAGGACCGTGTCCACGCCGGGCGGGAGGACGGCGTCGGTGTGCAGGGAGGTGCGGGTGGGGCGTTTCTGGTCGCGCTCGCTCCAGCGGAACGCCAGCATGGCGATCACGCCGGTGCACACCCCGGCGATCGCTGCCGCTGCGGCGACCGCCGCGTTCACGTCCATGTCTTCAGGTTATGCACGGGCCGGGGCCCGGCCACACCGGTCGAGGTGTCATCTCGAACACTCGTCGCCGAGAGTTCACCGGCGATACGGGGCTGGTTCATTTGGGTGGCGCGGCCGGATCGGCACAGGTGGGGCAGTGGGGCGTACGGGACAAGTGGGGCACCATTCGCGTCGCCCAGAGTTCACCTTGGAGACAGGGCCGATTCATACGGGGTGCCGGTCCCCGTCGCGTTCCGGCCGCACCGTGGGAGCGTGGGGTCAGAGCCCCGGCATCGTATTCAGGGGCTGGCCCTGGCGGCACGTACTCAGAGAGGGAACTCCATGCGGGACGCGTACCACGAGGAACTTGACTCGATCGGCGAAGGCCTGGTCGAGATGGCCCGCCTTGTCGGGTCTGCGATCGGGCGCGCCACGACGGCCATGCTCGACGCGGACCTGAAGCTCGCCGAGAGCGTCATCGCGGCGGACCAGAAGGTCGACGACCTGCAGCACGACCTGGAGGCGCGGGCGATAGCCCTCCTCGCCCGCCAGCAGCCCGTCGCGACGGATCTGCGGATCGTGGTGACCTCGCTGCGGATGAGCGCCGACCTGGAGCGCTCCGGCGACCTGGCCCAGCACGTCGCGAAGCTGGCCCGGCTGCGCTTCCCGGAGCTGGTCGTCCCGCACGACCTGCACGCCACGATCCTGGAGATGGGCCAGCTCGCGCAGCGCCTGATGGCGAAGGCGGCGGAGGTCATCGTCACGAAGGACATCGACCTGGCCCTGCAGCTGGAGCAGGACGACGACGAGATGGACCAGCTGCACCGCACGCTGTTCCAGCACCTGATGGACGACCGCTGGAAGCACGGCATCGAGACGGCGGTCGACGTCACCCTTCTCGGCCGCTACTACGAGCGCTTCGCCGACCACGCGGTGTCGGTCGCGAAGCGCGTGGTCTACCTGGTCACGGGCGAACACGCGGACGAGCTCCAGCCGCCTACGGGGCCGGAGGTGGCGGGGGCCTAACAGGTCTTCGCGGTTGGCGCTTTACGGTTGGCGCTTTACGGTTGGCGCTTTACGGTTAGCGCTTCGCGGTTCAGCGCTTGATAGTTCAGCGCTTTACGGTTCAGGGGGCCTGCCTTTCGGGGCGGGCCCCCCTGCCGTTTCTGTCCCGTCCCGCCTCCTTCCCGCCTCCTTCCCGCCTCCTTCCCGCCTCCTTCCCGCCTCCTTCCCGCCTCCTTGCCGCCTCCTTGCCGCCTGCGCCCCTGGCTCCCCACCCACCGCGATCCGGCCGCGCGCCGTCGGATTGCCGCCAACGACCCGCAACTCACCTGCTGTTCCAGCCTGCTCCGGCTACACAGGAGTGGTCGGGACAACCTTGGGTGAAGGGGAGGGTCGGCCGGGTGGAGCTGACGATCAACGTCGCGGTCCTGCTTGCCGTCGTCATCGTTCTGCGGCTGCGCCGTCGCACCGAGGCCAGGAGCCGCAAGGACGAGAAGCTGACCGTGGCCATCGTGCTGGTCTTCGGAATCCTGATCGCCCCCACGGCGTTCGGCCGGAGCATCCTGGACGTGATCGGCGAGATCACGCAGGGCATCACGGGTTCGTGAGGCCGGACCGGTTCGTGAGGGCATCACGGGTTCGTGAGGGCGGACCGGTTCGTGAGGGCGTCCGGGCAGGCCGCATGAGCAAGGCCCCCTTGCCCACGGCGACCGTGGGCAAGGGGGCCTGAAGACCGCTCGGGCTACTTCTTCTTGCCCTGATTCTTGACCGCCTCGATCGCCGCCGCGGCCGCCTCCGGGTCGAGGTAGGTGCCGCCCGGGTTGACCGGCTTGAAGTCGGCGTCCAGCTCGTACGAGAGCGGGATGCCCGTCGGGATGTTGAGGCCCGCGATGTCCTCGTCCGAGATGCCGTCCAGGTGCTTGACCAGGGCGCGCAGCGAGTTCCCGTGGGCCGCGACCAGGACCGTGTGGCCGTCGAGCAGGTCCGGGACGATGCCGTCGAACCAGTACGGGAGCATGCGTACGACGACGTCCTTCAGGCACTCCGTCTGCGGGCGCAGCTCCGGCGGGAGCGCGGCGTAGCGCGGGTCCTCGAACTGGGAGTACTCGGCGTCGCGGTCGAGCGGCGGCGGCGGGGTGTCGTACGAGCGGCGCCACAGCATGAACTGCTCCTCGCCGAACTCCGCGAGGGTCTGCGCCTTGTCCTTGCCCTGCAGGGCGCCGTAGTGACGCTCGTTCAGGCGCCAGGAGCGGTGGACCGGGATCCAGTGGCGGTCCGCGGACTCCAGCGCGAGCTGCGCCGTGCGGATCGCGCGCTTCTGGAGCGACGTGTGGACCACGTCGGGCAGCAGGCCGGCGTCCTTGAGCAGCTCACCGCCGCGGACCGCCTCCTTCTCGCCCTTCTCGTTGAGATTGACGTCCACCCAGCCGGTGAACAGGTTCTTCGCGTTCCACTCGCTCTCGCCGTGGCGGAGGAGGATCAGCTTGTACGGTGCGTCGGCCATGTGTCCGAGCCTAATGGAAAACAGATGGCGCGCCGCCGGGGCCCTGCGTAATCTGCGCTAGCCGCAATCACCACTTACGCGCCGGGGGCTCGCCTTGTCTGTCGCTTCACTCCGTAAGGCCGTCAGGGAGAGCGTCTCCGGCCTGCCGCGCGAGTTCTGGTGGCTGTGGACGAGCACGCTGGTGAACCGGCTGGGCGCCTTCGTCGCCACGTTCATGGCGCTCTATCTGACCCTGGAGCGCGGCTACTCCGCCTCGTACGCGGGTCTCGTCGCCGCTCTGCACGGGCTCGGCGGGGTCGTCTCGTCGATCGTGGCGGGCGTCCTGACGGACCGGATCGGGCGGCGGCCGACGCTGCTCGTCGCGCATGTGTCGACCGCGCTCTCGGTGGCGCTGCTCGGCTTCATGCAGGACCCGGTGGCGATCGCCGCGGTGGCGCTCCTCGTCGGGATGGCGTCCAACGCCTCGCGGCCCGCGGTGCAGGCGATGATGGCGGACATCGTGCGCCCCGAGGACCGCGTGCGGGCCTTCGCGCTCAACTACTGGGCGATCAACATGGGGTTCGCGCTCAGCTCGATGGCGGCGGGCTTCATCGCCGAGTACAGCTACCTCGCCGGGTTCCTCGGCGAGGCCGCCCTCACCCTGGCCTGCGCGATCCTGGTCTTCCTGAAGCTGCCCGAGTCCCGGCCGGTGGAGAGCACGGGGGACCCGGGGGCGGACGACAAGCGCGTCGGCCTCGGCACCGTCGTGCGCAACGGCCGCTTCATGGGCGTGGTCGGCCTGTCCTTCCTGATCGCGCTGATCTTCCAGCAGGCGTACGTGTCGCTGCCCGTGGCGATGGGCGCGGACGGCTTCTCCAGCTCGGACTTCGGCGTCGCGATCGCCGTCAACGGCGTCCTGATCGTGGCCCTCCAGATCCCGGTGACGCGCTTCATCGAGCACCGCGATCCGCGCCGCCTCCTGGTGATCTCGTCGCTGCTCGCGGGGTACGGCTTCGGCCTGACCGCCTTCGCAGGGTCGCTCGGGGTGTACGCCCTGACGGTGTGCGTGTGGACCCTCGCCGAGATCGTCAACGCCCCGACGCAGACGGGCCTCGTCGTCCGCCTCTCCCCCGTGCACGGCCGCGGCCGCTACCAGGGCATGTACACCCTGTCCTGGGCCGTGGCCGCGCTTGCCGCGCCACTGCTCGGCGGCCATGTCATCGACCGGTACGGCGCCGAGTGGCTGTGGGCGGGCTGCGCCGTGGTCGGCACGGTGGCGGCGGTGGGGTACGGGGTGCTGATGCGGGGGCTGCCGGCGGAGGACCCGAAGGCGGAACCTGTTCCGAGTCCGCTGCGACCGTCCGACCCCACGAATCCGGTGCAGGAACCCGCGGAGACCGGGCCACAGGCCCCCGCGAATCCGGGTGCCGTGAAGGGGAGGATCTGACCGGTCAGTTCGGCAGGGCCGCCGAGCCTGGCCGATCAGCAGGCACTCCGACGATCACCGCACTGCTTTGTGCGCGACGGGCGGCGCCTTCGGGGCCGTACCCGACGTGACGGGCAGATCGCGCGGCGGCTCGTGGCCCCCGCACGATGCATGCATCGACCTACCCACGGACTTGGCCGACCAACGCAAGACCTGTTGAGCGGCACTCAGCCGACGGCTGCACCGGACGGGACTGACGGGACAGGGTGAACGGATCCGAAGCACCCGGCATCCCGCCGCCCCCGGCGTAGCGTGGAAGGCGAGACCTACGCGCAGGGGTGGCCATGCAGTTCCACGAAGAGCCCAGCATCGGGGACCGAATCGCCCGGCTGCGGGCACGCCGCAAGCTGACGCAGGAAGGGCTCGCGGAACGCGCTGGCGTATCCGTCGATGTAGTAAGGAAGTTGGAGCAAGGGGTGCGGCAGACCGCCCGCCTCAGCACCCTCAACTCCTTGGCCCGAGCCTTGGATGTCGAGCCATCCGCGCTGGTCGGCCAACCCGTTACGTTCGAGGCTCGCAGCGAGCAGGACCAGCCGTCGGTGCTCGCCTTACGTCAGGCAGTGGCGCCGGTGTCCGATCTGCTCAGCGCGGGACCGGACCCTGACCCGGAGGAACCGCCGGACATCGCCGCGCTGCAGGCTTGCCTGCGTTCAACCGAACGCATCCGACGCGAAGGCCGCATCGGCGAAATCGGTGCCGTGCTCCCCCAGTTGATCCGTGACGCGAAGAACGCGGCGCACGCGTCGAGCGGCAACGAATCCGCTGCGGCCTACTCCGTACTTGCCGAGGCCTACCAAGTCGCCGCAACCACACTCACAGCGCTGGGCAAGGAGGATGTGGCCTTCACAGCCCTCGAACGCGCAATGGAGGCGGCCCGCAGGGGGAATGACCCGCATCTGGAAACGGTCGGGATCTCCAGCCTTGCCTGGGTACTCACACGGCAGGGCCGCCTTGAGGACGCCGAGCACGTGTCTGTGACGACCGCTGAACGGATCGAGCCGGGGTTCCGCTCCCAGCCGGTCGAGCTGGCCCTGTGGGGTGTTCTGCTGCTCCGCGCGGCAACCGCTGCGGTCCGCCTCGACCGGCAGGAAACCGTCCAGGAACTGCTGAGCCTGGCCGGTGCCGCCGCCGCCCGCATCGGCACCGATCGGCTCGACTACGCAACGCCGTTCGGTCCGACCAACGCGGGCGTCGCCAAGGTCAACTTCCTTGTGGAGATGGGCCGGAGTGCCGAGGCGCTGAGCGCGGCCCGACTCGTTCCCGACCTGGCTTCGCTGCCTCCCACATGGCGTGCGCGCTTCCACGTCGACCGCGCTCTCGCCCACTCCGACCTGAACAGAGATGAAGACTCCCTCAAGGCACTGATCGTCGCTGAACGGACCGCGCCTGAGTGGATGCGCTACCACTCCACGAGCCGACGCCTGGTGACCGAGCTCAGGGGCCGGGAGCGCCGACGCACTTCCCCTGTCACCGAACTGGCCGATCGCCTGCGCGTCGACGACTAGGACAGGCCGTCCTAGTAGCGGCAGAGAGTCGCACATGACGTCACTGTTCGTGCCGAAACGACCTCCCTAGCGTTACAGCACCGCCCGACACGGCGGACCCCCGCGACCGCGTCAACGGCCCGGGGGCATGGCCCACCTGACGAAAGCAGGTAGACGTGTCGCACTGTATCGCTCTGGTCGTCGGAGCCCTCTGCGAATGGTTGTTGAAACTCCTGTTGCCGCCGCGCGGGCGGCATCGGGCGGCGGTCGGATTCCCAGCCCCGAGCCCGGCCGAACCGGCCTGGCCGCCCTGCCCGACCTGCGCGCGGCTGGACGCGGACCGGACCCCCGGCCTCCCGCCCACCAGACCACGCCACCCCCGCCGGCCCGGCTCAGCAGCCACCAAGCCCCGCCACACCCCGAAGCGAACTCCCACCTCGTACGCCCTTACGTCCTCTCCCCCACCGAGCAGGACCACCGCAAACGACAGCAACAGCAACAACGCGCGCGGCGCCGTGCCCTGTGGCTGGCCGTGCACGGCGTCGACGTCGGGCCCCGGCGGATTCACGGCGTGGAGGTCGCGGCATGACGCAGCACGCGAACGGACAGCCAGGGACCGCCAGTTCGGCCCGACCGCAGATCCGCCTCCTGCCCTGGTGCGGCCTCGGCGGCAAGCCCGCCTACCTCGTCACCGACGACCACGCCCACAGCCGCCTCTCCCGCCTCGCCGACAGCATGGAGGCCGTTCAGCTCGGCATGGGTACGGAACTCCTCGGGCACGCGGAGGCGCTGCTCGGCGAGCCCAAGGCGGACGCGAGCGAACTGCGGTTCCTGTCCGCCCGGCTCGTGGAAGCCCTGCGCGACGCCCTCCGAGTGGCGGACAGCCGCGGCGCCAGGCTTCCCGTACCGGAGACGACAGACGAGGCCCGGACGCACCCGGAGCACCCCCGCACCCCACCTCACATGACCTGATCACCCACATCTCCCCTCCCGTCCCCTCCCCTCCCCTCCCGCACAATGGTCCGACCGAACAGCGGGGGCCGCACCGATGGTTCGCCGTCATCGACGCGGGCGCCCGCGAGGACCGGGAGGGGCACGGGGTGCAGGGCGTGACGCGCTGGGAGGCCGAGCGGTCAGGCTCAGGGCCGGCGGGGTTCAAAGAGCCCGAACCCGAACCCCCTCGCCGAAAGCCTCAGTTGCCGCCCGGCTGGGTCAGATGCGTGAACGCCTCAAGGTTGCGCGTGGACTCGCCGCGCGAAACGCGCCACTCGTACTCCTTGCGGATCGCCGACGCGAAACCCAGCTCCAGGAGGGTGTTGAACGCGCCGTCCGCGGCCTCCAGGACCGAGCCGAGGAGGCGGTCGATCTCGGCCGGGGTGACGGCGGCCAGCGGCAGCTTGCCGGTCAGGTAGACGTCGCCGAGGCGGTCGACCGCGTAACTCACCCCGTACAGCTTGAGGTTGCGCTCCAGGAGCCAGCGGTGGACGCCCTCGGCGTTCTCGTCCGGGTGCCGGATGACGAACGCGTTCAGGGACAGCGAGTGCCGGCCGACGATCAGCGAGACCGTCGTGGACAGCTTGCGCGTGCCCGGAAGCTTCACCACATAGGTGCCGGTTTCCGGCGACTCCCACTCCAGGTCGGCGTCCTTGAGGGCGCTCTCGACGACCTGCCGCGCCTCGGCGCCGCCCAGCTCTGTCCCGGGTGTCTCAGCCATGGTGCGAGCGTACGCGACCACGGCGTTCCTGCATCGCGGCCGTGTACACGTCCGCCGTGGCCGACGCCGCCGTGCCCCAGCCGAAGGCCTGGGCGTGCCGCGCGGCGGCCCGGCCCATCCGGTCGGTCAGCTGCCCGTCGTCCGCGAAACGCTCCAGCACGCGCGCGTACGCCGCCGGGTCGTGCCCCTCCACGAGGAAGCCGCTGACGCCGTCGCGCACCGCGACCGGGAGCCCGCCCACCGAGGCGGCGATCACGGGCGTGCCGGCCGCCTGCGCCTCTATGGCGACGAGGCCGAAGGACTCGTTGTAGGAGGGCATGACGAGCGTGGAGGCGGCCCGGAACCAGTCGGCGAGCTGGTCCTGCCCGACCGGCGGCCGGAACCGCACGACGTCCGCGATGCCGAGCCGCGCGGCCAGCTTCTGGAGGCCCTCCGGCTTGGCGAGACCGCTGCCGCTCGGCCCGCCGACCACCGGCACGACCAGGTTGCCGCGCAGCTCGGGCCGCCGGTCGAGCAGAACGGCCACCGCGCGGAGCAGCACATCGGGCGCCTTGAGGGGCTGGATGCGCCCGGCGAAGAGCGGGACAAGGGCGTCCTGCGGCAGCCCGAGGCGCCGGCGCGCGGCGGCTCGTCCGTCGCCCGGACGGAAGCGGTCCAGGTTGACGCCGGGGTGGACGACGGCGACGCTTCCCGGTTCGGCGGCGTAGTGCCGGACGAGTTCGTCGGCCTCTTCGTCGGTGTTGGCGATGAGGCGGTCGGCGGCGCGCACTATCTGGGTCTCGCCGATCACACGCGCGGCGGGCTCCGGAGTGTCGCCCTCCGCGAGCGCGGCGTTCTTGACCTTGGCCATGGTGTGCATGGCGTGCACGAGCGGCACGCCCCAGCGCTCGGCGGCGAGCCAGCCGACGTGGCCGCTCAGCCAGTAGTGCGAGTGCACCAGGTCGTAGTGGCCGGGGCGGTGGCCTGCCCAGGCCTGCATCACACCGTGCGTGAAGGCGCAGAGCTGTGCGGGCAGCTCCTCCTTCTTCAGGCCCTCGTACGGGCCCGCGTCGACGTGCCGCACCAGGACGCCGGGTGCCAGCTCCACCGTGGGCGGCAGGGCGCCGGTGGTGGCGCGGGTGAAGATCTCCACCTCGACGTTGATCTCGGCGAGGCGCTTGGCGAGCTCCACGATGTAGACGTTCATGCCGCCGGCGTCGCCCGTACCCGGCTGGTGCAGCGGCGAGGTGTGCACGCTGAGCATCGCCACCCGGCGCGGCCTGCGGTGCCCGCCGGGGAAGCGGAGCCGCGGGGGTGTGCTGCCGGTGAGGCGTTCGCTGAGCCGGCTCACGTACTGGCTCACCTGGCGGTCCTCCTAGCGGCCCCTGGCACGGGCCTCCTCGCGGCCCCTGGCACGGGCCTCCTCGCGGCCCCTGGTGCGGGCCCGCTGCGGGCATGACGGCACGGGCGTGCGTACGGCGCCCTTCAGAACGGGGAACATCGGAAGACCCGCCTCCATTTCCACTTTGCCAAACCATTACGAATTCGGGCTCAACCCACCTCTTCCGGGCCGGGAGCCTCCCCTTCCGGGCGGGCAGCCTCCCTTCCGGGCCGGACTCGCCCCTTCCGGCCCGGGGCCCTCCCCCCCTTCCGGCCCGGCGCGATCGCCACACGCGCGGGGGCCGATACTGGTGGGCATGGCCGCCCGCACCGCCCCCTCACGCCCGGTGGGGACCGTCACCCGCGGGACCACCAACCCCAACCGCCTGCGCCGTATGGACCGCTGGATCGCGGCCGCACACGGCGCCGCCCTGCGCCGCGCCGACGCGCCGCTCGCCGTGGACCTGGGGTACGGCGCCGCCCCCTGGACCGCCGTCGAGCTCCTGCACCGGCTGCGCACCGCCGCCCCCGCCGTCGAGGTGGCCGGCATCGAGATCGACCCCGCGCGGGTGGCCGCAGCCCAGCCGTACGCGCGCGTGGGGCTGGTTTTCCGGCACGGCGGCTTCGAGGTGCCCACGGACCGGCCGCCGCACCTGATCCGCGCGGCCAATGTGCTGCGCCAGTACGACGAGGAACAGGTGGCCGCCGTCTGGGAACGGCTGCGCGCGCGGCTCGCCCCGGACGGGCTCCTGGTCGAGGGCACCTGCGACGAGATCGGCCGCCGCCACGTCTGGGTCGCGCTCGGCCCCGAGGGCCCGCGCACGGTGACGTTCGCGACCCGGCTCGGCTCCCTCGACCGCCCCTCCGACCTCGCCGAGCGGCTGCCGAAGGCGCTGATCCACCGGAACGTGCCGGGCGAGCCGGTCCACGCCTTCCTGCGCGACTTCGACCGGGCGTGGGCAGCCGCGGCGCCCTATGCCTCGTACGGGGCGCGGCAGCGGTGGATCCGGACGGTGCGCGCGCTGTCGGCGGACTGGCCGGTGACGGATCGCGCGGGGCGCTGGCGGCAGGGCGAAGTGACGGTGGCCTGGGGGGCGTTGGCGCCTCGCGGATGAATGCGGGTACGGACGGGGGCGGCTGGAGAGGCCGGTTCGCGGAGGCGGGAGGACGGGAAGACGGGAGACGGGAAGCGGAACTCGTAACTCCCGCCCCACCAGGGCCAGAGCCCCACATGAGTGAACCCGCGGGGATTCGGAACGCTGTTCGGGCGTCGTTCGTCGGACATGACGCGGGGATGGTGCGGGGAGGCGTTCGGAGGCGACTGGGCCGAGGTGTCCACCCGTACCTGTGCATACGCGTGTGCCTCTGTCGTATTGGGCGCGGGCGTGGCACCATCCCGGACGTGTTCGTAAGTTACTGACGAGCAATCAGTTCAGGGGGGAGCGAGCGTGACCGGCAAGCGAAGCTCGACCACGGCGGCCTTGGCCCTGGTGTGCGCGGCGGCGATCCTGGCCGCCCCGGGGACCGCGTACGCCGATCCGGCGCCGAAGGACCCCAAGCCCAAGGACACCAAGTCCCTGGAGCAGGTCCGCAAGGAGATGGACCGGCTCTACCACGACGCCGCGGTGGCCACCGACGCCTACAACGCGGCGGAGGAGAAGGCCGATCGGCAGTCCGACGAGATCGTGCGGATCGCGAAGGCGATCGTCGCGGGCCAGAAGAAGGTCGACCGCCTGAAGCAGCGCGCGGGCGCCGCCGCCCGCGCGCAGTACCGCAGCGGCGGACTGCCACCCCAGGCGCAGTTGATGCTGAGCGATGACCCGCGGCAGTTCCTCGACAACGCGGGCCGCCTGCGCCAGGGCCGGCAGGCCACGAAGGGACTCCTCGGCGAACTCGCGCGCACGCAGAAGGACTTGCAGCTCTACGCCGACGACGCCTCCGAGCGCTGGCGCGAACTCGACGCCAACCGCAAGGCGAAGGCCGAGGCCAAGAAGGAGGTCGAGGCCAAGATCAAGGCGGCCGAGAAGCTGGAGTCCAAGCTGGAGAAGGAGGAGCGCGAGCGCCTGCTGCGCATGGAGCAGGAGGCGGAGTACGAACGCCAGGCGGCGTGGCTCGACTCCGGCGCGCTAGACGAAATCTCCGGCAAGGCCAGCCGCAGCGGCAAGAAGGCCCTCAAATACGCCACCGCCCAGATCGGCAAGCCCTACGAATGGGGCGCCGAGGGACCGGGCTCGTACGACTGCTCAGGGCTCACCTCGGAGGCCTGGATCGCCGCCGGGAAGACCATTCCGCGGACCTCACAGGAGCAGTGGAAGCAGCTGCCGCGCATCGACATACGGGACATGCGCCCCGGGGACCTGATCATCTACCACGAGGACGCCAGCCACGTGGGGATGTACATCGGGGACGGAGCGATCGTGCACGCGCCGCGGCCGGGACGTGACGTGACGATCGCGGGTGCGGGCTCGATGAAGATCCTCGGGGTGGTGCGGCCGGACAAGTAGGGCGCTTCGGAGGCGTTTCCTCCCTCCTCGATGCCTCGGTCCGCGTGACCTGGCGCACGTGAGTCGGCATGCGTGACCTGGCGCACGTGACCTGCGGCACGGAAGCAACCCGGGCGGCGTGATGTTCGTCATTCCCTCGGGGGCCCACTCCGGTCCAATTGCGGTACGGGATGCGGCAAATGGAACGGCACACGGCACCCGCTGTTTGCCGATCGCCATTCCAAACGGGCGGTGGCTACCGCTAAGGTCCCCGTCGGCGGTACGTCGATCCACGTGCTGCCGCGCCCTCGGGGGGAGGGAAGGAAAACCACACGATGCCCGTACCCATACCGCGGCAGCGAGCAGTCCCGGCCGCGGAAGGTGGTCAGGCGCAAGCGTTCCCGGCGCAGACCGGAACCGAGACGTTCCCGGCACAGGCCGGAACCGAGACCGGCAGCGGACTGACGCTGCTCGTGATCGAGGACGACCCGGCCGAGGCGCTGTCCGTGCCGGAGCTGCTCGACGCCGCAGGCAAGCCCATCCGTATCCGTACCGCCCGCAACCTCACCGAGGCCGAGCGGCTGCTGACCGACGACGTGCACTGCATCCTGCTCGACCTCGCGCTGCCCGCTCCGAGTGCGCCGGGCGCCGGCCACGGCGAGGACGAGCTGGCGACGCTGCGGCACGTCCTGCAGCTCGCGCCCCGGCACGCCGTGCTCGCGCTCACCGCGACCGGCGACATCGGCCTGGCCGGAGAGGCCGTACGAGTCGGCGCGCAGGACTACCTGTTCCGCGAGGAGCTGGACGCCCGGCTGCTGAGTCGCGCCATTCGCTACGCAGTGGAGCGCAAGCGGGCCGACATCGCCCAGCGGCAGCTCACCGAGTCGCGGCTGCGCGCGCAGGAGAACGCCCGCCTGGAGCGGGGCCTGCTGCCCACGCCGCTGCTCGACGGCTCGCAGCTGCGGTTCGCCGCGCGCTACCGGCCGGGCCGCTCCCGGGCGCTGCTCGGCGGCGACTTCTACGACACGGTGCGTACGCCGGACGGCACGGTGCACGCCATGATCGGCGACGTCTGCGGGCACGGCCCGGACGAGGCGGCGCTCGGCGTGGAGCTGCGGATCGCCTGGCGGGCGCTGACCTTCGCGGGCCTGAGCGGGGACGACCTGCTCTCGACACTGCAGCGGGTCCTGGAGCACGAGCGTCCGGACGAGGAGATCTTCGCGACGCTCTGCACGGTCGACATCTCGCCGGACGGCCGCCGCGCCGGGCTCTGCCTGGCCGGCCACCCCTCGCCGCTGATCGCCCGCCCGGGCCGCCCGGCGGAGCTGCTGCCGTACGAGAGCGGCGGCCCGGCGCTCGGTCTGCTGCCGCGTGCCCGCTGGCCGCGTCAGCAGGTGGAGCTGGGCGGCGAGTGGAGCCTGATGCTCTACACCGACGGCCTGATCGAGGGCCGGATCGGCCAGGGCAACCAGCGGCTCGGCCAGGACGGCATGGTGGAGATGGTCCGCCGCCAGGTGTCCGACGGGCTGCGCGGCGAGGATCTTCTGGAGGCGGCCGTCAGTGAGGTCCGGGACCTCAACGGTGGTGAGCTGACGGACGACGTGGCGGTGCTGCTGCTCGACCGGGACGGGCGGTAGGCCGCCCTCGTCCGGTTCAGGTGCTGGCGGCGGCGGTCACCGGAGCCCCGAGGCCCACCGCTCTCACCGGAGCCCCGAAGCCGCCGCATTCACCGGAGCCCCGGAGCCGCCGCACTCACCGGAGCCCCGAAGCCGCCGGAGTCACCGGCCGCCGTTGTACGGCCCGTACGGACCGTCGCTGCTGCTGCCGCGGCCGCCGCGGCGGCCGCCGGTGACCTGGCTGAGCGCGGGGCGTACGTCGACGAAGAAGACGATCGTGGCGATCAGGCCGGCGATCTGCAGCAGCAGGCCGAGGCCGGGAATGCCGATCAGGTTCACCAGCACCGCGATGCCGAGGATGATCAGCCAGAAGTTCTTGGTCTGCTTGCCGGCCGCGACGTAGGCGTCCGGGCGGGCGAGGGCGGCCATCACCAGAGCGACCGCCGCGAGCACGAGCATGGCGATGAAGAGCAGCCCCACGAAGCTCGCGAAACCTGACATCAGCACGTTGCCCACCACCTGATCCGAGTCGTCTCTACTCCGGCAACCGTACCCGGACGGGCGGTCGCGATACCCGTAGAACGCCCCGGGCACTCGCTGAGTGCCCGGGGCGTTCCCGTACGTACTGGCGTGACCGCCGTACTGGCGTGACCGCCCGTCCTCGCGCCTACTTCGCGGGCGGGGTGGCCTTCTTCGCCGTGGCGGTCTTCTTGGCGGGGGCGGGCTTCTTCGCCGTCGAGGTCGTGGCGGCCTTCTTGGCGGACGCCGACTTCGACTCGTCCTCGACCGCGACGGGCTGCGCGGCAGGCTTAGGCTCAGCCGACTCGGCTGAGTCGGCCACCGGAGCCTCGACCGCGGCGGCGATCTCCTCGATCTCGTCGGCCGCCTCACCGCGCCAGACCCGGACGGTCTGCTCGCCGTGCTCGGCGACCTCCTCGTACTTCTCCCGGGCCTTCACCGCGTACTCGGCGGCGACGCCGACGCCGCGCAGGGCCAGGCCCTGGGCGGTCTCGCCGAACTTCTTGAGGTCGGTGTCGAGGCTGCCGAACACCTCGCTGACCTTGGCCTGCAGGCTCTCCTGCGCCTCCTTGGCGACGGCCGTGGCCTTCTCCTGGACCTCCTTGGGGTCCGTGGAGCGCACGGCCTCGAAGCGGGCCGGGGCCTCGGCCTGGAGCTTCTCGATCAGCGCGGGGACCTTCTTGGCCTGCTGCACCGCGAGGTCGGCCGTACCGGCCGCGAAGTAGAGCGGCTTGGGGTCGCTGAAGGTCTTGCGGATGTCATCGGTGATGGCCATGCCTGAGGTCCTCCGGTCAGGGTGAGGGTTTGGTGGTGGTGGTGCTGCTGCCGTCGGCCGTGCGGGGGCCGTCATCGGCGGTGTCCGTTTCGGCGCTGTCCGTTTCGGCGCTGTCCGTTTCGGCGATGTCCGTTTCGGCGATGTCCGTTTCGGCGATGTCCGTTTCGGCGATGTCCGTTTCGGCGCTGTCGTCCTTCGTCTCGAATCCGTTCTCCTTGCGGAAGGACTCGTAGATCTGCAGCAGTACCTGCTTCTGCCGCTCGTTGATGGTCGGATCGGCAAGGATCGCGGCGCGCGTCTCCACTTCGTCGCGGTCACGCTCGTCGAGGATCCCGGCCTGCACGTACAGCGTCTCGGCGGAGATCCGCAGGGCCTTGGCGACCTGCTGCAGCACCTCGGCACTCGGCTTGCGCAGCCCGCGCTCGATCTGACTGAGGTACGGGTTGGACACCCCGGCGGCGTCGGCGAGTTGACGCAACGACAGCTGCGCGTTGCGCCGCTGCTCGCGCAGGTACTCACCGAGGTTGCCGACGTTGAGCGATGCCATGCGTCGATGGTGCAGCATCTGCGCTAACTATTGCAAGCAGGCGCTTGCAATAGTGTTCCGCGCCACGGGCCACGGCCGTGGCGCGTACGGTCTTCAGCGGAAGGCGGCACCATTGTCGGACGCCCATTGCCGGAACGATCTGGCCGCGGTCCCGGTGATCCGGGGGACGGTGTCGCGCACCTTCAGCAGTTCGTCGTTGACGTCCCCGCCCATCAAGTCGAGGACGGCAGCCGCGGTCTCGTCTCCCAGGAAGGAAGCCATCTGCCGGTGGGCTTCCTCCCGGCTGATCTCCATGCAGGCCACCTCCCGCCCCAACGCTGCAGCGATGGCCGCGACCTGCCGTCGGGCCGAGATGCACTCCGGCCCGGTCAATGCATACGTCTGCCCCTGGTGACCCGGCTCGGTCAGCGCCGCGCGAGCCACCGCCGCGATGTCCGCAGGGTGGATGGCCGGGAGACCGATGTCCGCATACGGCGCTCGGACCACGCCCTGATCGCGAATCGACTGCGCCCACCACAGGGTGTTCGAGGCGAACTGCGTCGGCCGCAGGATGGTCCAGGCCATGCCGCTGTCCTTGAGCAGCCGCTCGACAGCCAGGTTCTCGGCGGCCGCGGGCAAATGCGGATGAGTCTGCACCGTGATCGACGACACGAGCACCACATGCTCCACGCCTGCCTGCCGGGCAGCCGCCAGGATCTCCGCTTCCGCACCCATACCCGACAGCAGGAACAGGGAGCGCACTCCCTCCAGCGCGGCCTTCAGGGAATCCGCCTGCGCGAGATCGCCCTCAACGGGTTCGATCCCTTCAGCGAACGAGGCCCGTCCCGCATCACGAGTCAGACCTCGCAGCGGTGCGGCGCCCGCCGCGTGCAGCTCCGTCAGCAGAGCACTTCCGATTCTCCCGGTCGCGCCGGTTACGAGGATCATCGCCGTCTCTCCCTGTCGTCCTCTTGCTGTCGTCAGCCGGTGATCACGTTCCAGGGACGCTAAGACCTCAACCTCACTTGGGGTCAAGGAATCAGCCCCACTGCCTCAGGTTGAGTGAGAAGCCATGCCCCGATCTCCTCGAAGTCCGCCTCCGCGAGCCCGAACAGCGCGTCGATGCGATGCCCGCACCCGCCCCCGGAAACGGACCCTCAGAACGGCAACGGACCCTGAGAACAGCAACGAACCCTCAGAACGGCAACGGCCGGCTGTGCACCACATCCAGGCGGGACACCGCGCGGGTCAGGACCACATAGAGCCTCGCCAGGCCCCGCCGCTCCGCCTCCACCACCGCCGCGGGTTCGACGGCGACGACATGGTCGTACTCCAGACCCTTGGCCACGGACGCGGGCAACACCGCGAGCCGGGCGCCGAGTTGATCCGGAGAGGCCGGGGACAGACCCGCGCCGGCGAGTGCGGCGTGCAGGGCGGCCGCGCTCACCGGGCCCTCGTCGGGCGCGATCACGCCCACCGAGCCCTCCCGCCCGAGCGCCTCCCGCACGAGCCGTACCGTCGCGTCGATCACCCCGGCCCCGTCCACCGCCTCCTCGGTGCGCACCTGACCGTCCGCGCGCAGGGACCGGGCGGGCGGTACGTCGACGTCGAGGGCGGCGAGCAGCCGGTTCGTGACCTCGACGACCGCCGCGGGCACCCGGAATCCGACGGTCAGCGGCGCCAGTACAGCATCGGGCCGGCCCAGGTGCCCGAGGAGTACGGGCCACGCGCGGGCCGCCCACGGCGTGGTGCCCTGGGCCAGGTCGCCGAGGACGGTCAGCGAACCGTAGGCGGAGCGGCGGGCGATCGCGCGGCACTCCATCGGGGAGAGGTCCTGCGCCTCGTCGACCACGATGTGCCCGTAGCCCTGCGGATGCTCGATCAGCCCGGCCACCTCGTCGAGCAGCACCAGGTCGGCCGCGCTCCACCGGGCGGACTTGTACGAACGCGGCACCTTCGGCCACAGCAGGCGGCGCTGCTCCTCCGCGTCGAGGACACCCTCGGCCGCCCGTCCCAACACCCCGGCGTCGGCGAGGAGTTCGGCCACGACCTGCTCGGGCGTCACCTTCGGCCAGACCTCGTCCACGAAGGCACCGAGAGGCCGGGCCCGGCCGGTCCGCTGCAGCCAGGACTGCGGGCGCGGCCCCGCGCGGCGCTCGGCCTGCTCCTGGATCAGCCGCACGGCCCGCGTCCGGACCCGCTCCCGCCCGACGGCGTACGGCGGCTGCTCCGCGCGTACGTCCTCGACGATCCGTTCCAACTCCGCGCGCCCGATCCGCCAGCGGTACGAGCCGTCCGGTACGGCAAGGGAGCCGGCGGGCGGGCGCACGCGCGCGTACAGGGCGTTGCG
Source organism: Streptomyces solicavernae (assembly GCF_029968095.1). Classification (GTDB taxonomy): domain Bacteria; phylum Actinomycetota; class Actinomycetes; order Streptomycetales; family Streptomycetaceae; genus Streptomyces; species Streptomyces solicavernae. Next base: position 143,208 of record NZ_JASCIR010000015.1, read on the forward strand.
CAGCACCCGTGCCATCCGGGCGTCGTGTTTGACGACCGCCGCCCCTTCGCTGTCCGTGCCGCGTACCGGCTGCCGGGCGAGCTCGTCCACGACGGTGGACTGCCGCACTCCGCCCTCACCGAGCGCGGGCAGCACCTCCGCGATGTACGACAGGAAGGTGCGGTTGGGCCCGAGCACGAGCAGCCCGTTGCGCTGCACGCGCTGCGGGTGGGTGTAGAGCAGGTACGCGGCGCGGTGCAGGCCTACCGCGGTCTTGCCGGTGCCGGGGGCGCCCTGCACGCACAGCGAGGTGCCGAGGTCGCGGCGGACGAGGTCGTCCTGGTCGGGCTGGATGGTGGCGGCGATGTCCCGCATGGGGCCGACCCGGGGCCGCTCGATCTCACCGGCGAGGATCATCCCACTGCCCGGCCGTTCGTCGTCGAGGTCGCCGTCGAGGTCGTCGCCGAGGTGTTCGTCCTCCAGGCCGGTGAGGTCGCCCGGCTCCCCCGTGCCGCCCGGGGCCCAGCCGAAGCGGCGCCGGACGCGCACGCCCTGGGGGTCGCGCGGGCCCGCCTGGTAGAAGGCGCGGGCGACGGGGGCGCGCCAGTCGACGACGAGGGGCGGGCTCGCCGGGTGCTCGGTGATGCGCAGTCGGCCGACGTGGTAGCTCTGCCCGGCGTGGTCACCGGCGTCCCGCTCCCCCGACGCGAAGTCCAGGCGGCCGAAGAACAGCGGCCCGGGCGGGAGTTCACGCATCGCCTTCGCGTCACTGCGGAACCGGCGCCCCAGGATTTCCGCGTCCGCTCCCGACGCGGAGACGTCCTCGCCTGTGACGACCTGCTCCTGCGCGCCTTCGGCCATCGCGGCAAGGGCGGCCCGGCAGGCGTCGTGGTACGCCCGCTCCTGGTGGAGGGCTCGGTCGAGGGCGTGGTCGGGGTGGCAGTCGGGGGCAGGGGCGGCACGGAGTCCGGGGTCAGGGTCGAGGGCGCGCATACGAGCGAGAATAACGTAACCGAGTAACGTTTGTGACCGGGATGCGTTTCACCGCGTAAGCTGTCCTCATGAGCCGTACGCCCCCTCCCCCGGCACGCCCGGTCCTGCCCGCCGACACCGGGAGCGGGCTGCGCGAGCGCAAGAAGCAGCGGACCTACCAGGCGATCTCCGACGCCGCGATCGCCCTCTTCCTGGAGAAGGGCTTCGAGAAGGTGTCGGTGGCGGAGGTCGCGGCGGCGGCGGAGATCTCCAAGCCGACGCTCTTCCGGTACTTCCCGGCCAAGGAGGATCTGGCCCTGCACCGGCTCGCGGACCACGAGGACGAGGCGAGCCGCGTCGTCACGGGGCGCGCCCCGCAGCAGTCCCCGCTGGACGCGCTGCGCCGGCACTTCCTGGCCGGCCTGCGGCTGCGCGACCCCGTGACGGGCCTCAGCGACGAGCCCGAGGTGCTCGCCTTCCACCGCCTGATCTACGGCACGCCGTCCCTGGTCGCCCGTCTGTACGCGTACCAGTCCCGCGCCGAGGAGTCACTCGCCACCGCACTCGGCGGCGACGACGGGGCGCGGCTCGCGGCCGGTCAGATCGTGGCCGTCCAGCGCATCCTGGCCGAGGCCAACTGGCGGCGCATCGCCGCCGGAGAACACGCCGCCGTGCTCTACCCGGACGCGGTCGAGGCCGCAGAACGCGGATTCGGCCAACTCCGTTCGGGGCTCGGGGCGTACGCGTGAGAACGGGAAGCCAGACCTCCCGGGGAGACGGTCCCCAGCAGGACGGGGAGACGGTCCCTAGCAGGACGGGGAGACGGCCCCCAGCAGGACGGGGAGACGGCCCCCAGCAGGACGGGGAGACGGCCCCTAGGAAGCGTCCGCCGCGCCCGGACCCCGTTGCCGCGCGATCAGCGCCGCCACCCCGTCGAGTACGCACCCCAGGCCGAACTCGAAGTCCTCGTCCGCTCCGCCCTCCGGTCGCTCCAGGACGCCGGAGTCGAGGAGCCGTGTGACCGCCGGGTGGCTGTCGCGGTCGGTGAGGGCGGTGAGGGTGCGGCGGTAGCGGGTCATGACCTCGGCGGAGGTGCGGCCGCCCGCCACGATCGCGGCGTCCAGGTCGGACATGAGCATGGCCTCGTTGCGGACGAACCCGCCGACCAGCACGAGCACCCCCAGCTTGGCGCCCTCGTCGAGCCCGGTCCCGTCGAGCGCCGCGAGCCCCTGCTCCATCCACGCCACCGACCTGGGGCTCGCGGGCGGGCCCGAAATCGGGATGCGCAGGATCCACAAGTTGTCGAGGAAGACGGCGCGCTGGGCCCGCGCCCAACGACTCAGCCCGTCACGCCAGTCGCCGCCCGGCTCGGGCGATTCCGGCGGCGCGGGCATGACCGCTTCCTGCATCAGCACGTAGAGCTCGTCCTTGGCTCCGACGTACCGGTACAGGGACATCGGCGAGACGCCCAGCTCCTTGGCCACGCGCCCCATCGACACCGCGCCCACCCCGTCGGCCGCCGCGACGCGCACGGCGGTGCTGACGATCCGGTCCAGAGTGAGGCCGGGCTTCGGGCCCTTCGCCGGGCGCTCCCGCAGCCCCCAGGCCGTCGCGAGGCTCGCGGGCAGTCCCGTCCGCTCGTCCTCCGTCGTCATCCCGCGCCTCCTTCCCGGCCGCTTGACGCACATCCTAGTTCTGCGTAACCCTTACACAGTACTGCGTAGGCCTTACGCAGAACGGGAGGAGTGAGAACCCATGTGCCCTGCCCCTGGCCCTGCCTCTGGCCCTGCCCCTGCCCCACCCGCCATCCGCGCCGTCGGCCTGCGCAAGGCGTACCGGGACGTCGAAGTGCTCCGCGGCCTCGACCTGACCGTCCCGCGCGGCGCCGTGCACGCCCTGCTGGGCCCCAACGGCGCGGGCAAGACCACCGCCGTCCGCATCCTGGCCACGCTCACCGAGGCCGACGCGGGCAGCGCGACCGTGGCCGGCCACGACGTCCGCGCCGAGCGGTCCCGAGTACGCCGGGCCATCAGCCTCACCGGCCAGTTCGCCGCCGTCGACGAGATGCAGACCGGCGCCGAGAACCTCCGGATGATGGCCCGCCTCACGCCGCGCGCCGGTGCCGGGACGTCGAGGAGCGCCCGCACCGGCCGGGCCGCCGCCCGCGCCCGCGCCGCCGAACTCCTCGACCGTTTCGACCTGTCGTACGCGGCCGACCGGCTGGTCAGGACGTACTCCGGGGGCATGCGGCGGCGGCTCGACCTGGCCGCCTCACTGGTCGGGCAGCCCGAGGTGATCTTCCTGGACGAGCCGACGACGGGCCTCGATCCGCGCAGCCGCCAGGAGTTGTGGACGGTGGTCCGCGACCTCTCGGCGCAGGGCACCACGGTGTTCCTGACCACCCAGTACCTGGAGGAGGCCGACCGCCTCGCGGACCGGATCTCCGTCCTGGACGGCGGGACCCTGGTCGCCGAGGGCACCGCCGACGAGCTGAAGCGGCGCGTCGCCGACCACCGTCTCGACGTCGTCGTCACCGAGGCCGCGTACCACCGCCTCGCCCCGCAAGCCGCGCACCGCACGCCCGAGACCCGGACCCTCGGCTTCCCCACGGGCGGCGGCGCCCGCGAGGTCCGGGCACTCCTCGACGCGCTGGACCCGGACGGCACCGGCATCGAGCGGTTCGCGCTGCACACGGCCACCCTCGACGACGTCTTCCTGACGCTGACCCGTACGACACCGGCCCCGGCCCCGGCCCCGGCCGGACAGAGAGCCGAGGAGCCCAGCCATGTCTGAAGCCGCCCTGTCCGGAGCCTCCGAGGCCCTGACCATGACCGGCCGCTCCCTGCGCCTCAGCCGCCGCAACGTGGACGCGCTCATCACCGCCCTCGCCCTGCCGGTGCTGCTGCTCCTGATCTTCGTGTACTTCTTCGGCGGGGCCATCGACACCGGCACCGGAACGTGGTACGTGACGTACGTCGTCCCCGGCGTCCTGCTGCTCTGCGCCGGGTTCGGCGCGGCAAGCACCGCCCAGGCCGTCACCGAGGACCTCAAGGGCGGCATCATCGACCGCTTCCGCTCGCTCGACATCGGCGGCACCCCGATCCTCGCCGGGCACGTCCTGGCCTCCACGGCCCGCAATCTGCTCGCGACGAGCCTCGTCTTCGCCCTCTCCTTCGCGATCGGCTTCCGCCCGGCGGCGAGCCCGGCCGGCTGGCTCGCCGCGATCGGGCTGCTCGTCGCCTACATCACCGCGCTGTCCTGGCTGTCCGCCGCCGTCGGCCTGCTCGTCAGGTCCCCGGAGGCGGCCGGTGGTTTCACGTTCTTCATCAGCTTCCTGCCGTACCCGAGCAGCGCCTTCGTCCCCACGGACACCATGCCGCCCTGGCTCCAGGGCTTCGCGACCTGCCAGCCGGTCACCCAGGTCATCGAGGCGGTACGCGGCCTCCTCCTCGGCCAGCCGATCGGCGCCACGGGCTGGGTGGCACTCGCCTGGTGCGCGGGCATCACGGCGGTCGCGACGACGGCGGCGGGGCTGCTGTTCCGGCGCCGGGTGCTCGCCTAGACGACGTCTAGGCGAGGGAGTCCAGGGAGCCCCGGGAGTCCAGGGAGCCCCGGGAGCCCCGGGAGCCCAGGGAGTCCAGGTTGCTCAGCCAGTCCCGCAGGGCCGCCTCGGCGTCCACCTCGTCGGGCACCGTGGGGAGTTCGAGGGGCGCCCGGGCCGCGCGGAGCACGCGGACCAGCTTCGCCGCGGCCCGGGCCGACCCCGAAGGGTCCTCGGGGCGTTCCGAGAGCGTCATGGCCGTACGGATCACATCCGTGCAGACGGACTGGACGCACTTGAACGCGCGCAGCCGCGGCAGGTCGTCCTCGTACCCCTTCGAACCGCCCGGCAGGACCCGCTCGATCTCCGTGCACCAGCGCTCGACGACGCTCCGCTCCTGGTCGGCCGGGTAGCGCGTCAGGTACAGGTGGGTCGCCAGGTCGTAGAGCGGATCGCCCAGCATCGCCAACTCCCAGTCGATCACCCAGAGCCGGTCGTCCCGGTCGACGACGAGGTTCTCCCGGTGCAGGTCCCCGTGGAGCAGGCAGAACGGGCGGGGCGCGAGCGTGCCGAGGCGCTCGGCGTACCGGCGGAGCGCGTCGTCGGGGACGCCGAGCGCGGCGAAGAGCGAGCCGTACGTGGCGTGCTGCGCGCGGTACACGCGGTGCTCGGCGAAGTGCACGAGGCGGCCGAGGAAGTACGTGGTGTCGCCGTCCTCCGCGCGGTCCGCCGGATCGCAGCTCCGCTCCACGTTCAGCAGGCCCGGCCGTACGGACCCCAACCCGCCGAAGACAGGCATGAGTTGATCGACATACCGCTCGGGCACCCGGCCGTCCGCGCCGGTCAGCGCGGCGAGCGTGCGGCCCTCGACGAACCGTTGCAGCCGACAGCCGCCGACCTCGCGCACCTCGGGCACCGGAAGCCCGACGGGGAGCTCGGCAAGGCCGCAGATCACGTCCTCCTCGGAGTGGAAGCACCGCCGGTCGGCGTGGAGCACCCCGGACCGGGGCTCCCGGATCTTCCAGCGGCCGTCCGCCCCCGGCAGCCGCAGGACGTAGGTCTCGTGGTGGTGGCCCATGAGCGGTCCCACGATGGGGTGGCCGCCGCCGAGGAGGGTGCCGGCGGCGTGCCCGGCGCGGTCGGAGCGATCTGCGCGGTCGGCACGATCGGCGCGGTCGGCACGATCGGCGGCCGGTTCGGCTGAGGACATGCTCCGCTCTCTTGCCCGAGGCGATGCCGGTGGTCAGTGGCGGTTCACGCTACTACCGCACCCGGCTGCGACCTGGCGCGGCAGCGGCCTTGTCGGCGCGGAGGAGGATCCCCAGTACGCGCGTACGAAAGCCGCCGGGCCCGCGGCAGTCACCCCTCACCCCCGCCCACGGCGACGCCCCGCCCCGCCCCGCAGCAGCGCTCCGGCTCACGCAGCTCTCCGGCTCACGCAGCTCTCCGGCTCACAGCAGCGCCCCCGCCCACACCGCCTTCAGCACGGTCCCGAGCGAGTCCACCACGTGCTCCGCCCCCGCGGAGCGCAGCTTCTTCCGGCGGAGCTCGTCCTGCCCGTACCCCAGGAACGCCACGCCCGCGTCGCGTGCGGCCAGGTAGTCCGCGGGGGTGTCGCCGATCATCAGCGTCCTCGACGGGTGCGCGCCGAGGGAGCCGAGCGCGCGGTGCAGACAGTCCGGGTCGGGCTTCAGCGCGTGGACGTGCTCGGTGCGGCGGCCGTGGATGTGCGGGCCGAAGCAGTCGGCGACGCCGCGCCCGTGGACGTAGTGGCGGGCGGCCTCGGGCGCGTTGTTGGTGGCGACGGCGAGCCGGGCGCCGGAGGCGTTCCAGGTGCGGATCAGCCGGTCCACGTACGGGGTGGGGAAGGCGCGCGCCGCGGCGTGCAGCTCCTCCTCGGTGAGCCTCGCCTCCAGGTCCGCCTCCAGGGAGCTGCCGGGGCGGGCGCGGTGCACGGCGCGCAGCACGGCGTGCGGGTCGGCGGAGTCCCGCTCGTCCGCCGTGAGGAGTCCGGCCGCACCCTGGTCCGTGAGCCAGGCGACGAGGTTGTCCACGACGGTCTGGGCGTCATGGTTCGCGTACAGACGGCAGATCGGGCCGTCGAAGTCGAAGAGAACGCACTCCGCGCGCGTGATCACCTCGCGCAGGTCCCGCGGGACCTGCAAACCCTGGGCGTTCTCGATCACTTGCCCCACCCGCCCGTCCGGCGCCGTATCGGAAGTCACCTAAGAGAGTGTCAGGGTACGGGCGATGGTGTTCCAGAGCGCGTCGAACCACTTCTGCGACTCGTCGACGAACGCCTCGTCGCGCTGCCCCGCGGGTCTCTCGAAGGAGAAGAGCAAGGACTGGGTGCCGAGCGCGTCGTACATATGGATCTTCTCGCTGTCGATCTCCTCCTCCCGCTTGGTCACCATGTAGTACGCGAGCAACGCCTCGGAGCCGTTGAGGAGATACAGCTTCATCGCCGGGGTGAACGGCAGGGCCCGGAACTCCACCTTGACGTCGATGCCGTGACTGGCCCGCAGGGCGCGGAGGTTGTGGCGCAGGACCTGGCCCTGGGCGTTGCGCTGGGCGAGCCAGCGGCTGTGCACCGGCTCGTCGACGGCCTCGTCCGCGGCGGCGGCGTGCTCGGACGGTTCGCCCGCGGGCACGGGGAAGGCGAGGTTGATGCGGCTGCTGGGGAGCAGGACGCGCACGCTGATCGATTCGGGGCGGATGCGGCCGTCGTAGATCAGCCGGAGGGGTTCGCTCAGGCCCATCATCAGCGTCTCGGAGGTCAGGCAGACCGCGTCGACGGTCACATGCTCGGCCTGGAAGGCGTCGACCAGGCGCGGGGCGAGGCCGACCATCGTGGTCTGCGGCTCCTCGTCCTGCCCCGGCAGGGCGACCTCCGGCGGGCTGCCCCGGGAGACGTTCACCAGCAGACCCTCCTGCGCGAGGGTCGCGAGCGCCTGCCGGACCGCGCCGCGCTCGACGCCGAACTCCTCGGCGAGCTTGGCCTGGGTCGGCATCCGGCTGCCCGCGGCCACGGCTCCGCTGCGGATACGCCGCCGGAGTTCGTCGGCTATGTCCTTGTGCGAGGGCTTTCTGCCGTTCACCGCCACGCTCTCCTGGGTCACGCCCCAAACGGTACAACTCCCCACCATCTCTGGGGAGTTCTGTGAAGACTGTTTAACCAACCCGACCAATCGGGGACAACCACAGTGAAGTTGGCAGCCAACTTTTCCAAGTTAGGACCACCTAACCGCCAACTCCTCCCACCTGAAGGAGGATCCACCATGCCCGTCATCGCCATCCTGGGAGCCGCGTTCGTCATCGGCTTCGAGCAGCTCGTCGAGTGGCAGTACGGCCCGCTGGGAATCGTAGGAATGCTGTTGCTCAGCATCGGGGTCAAGGCCAGGAACGCCGCGTGCAGTTCGCTCGGCGCGGTCGTCCTCGCGGTCCTGGTCACCGGTCCGGCACTGGCCTGAACGTCGCGGCACGCACCAACGGACTCAGTCGAACAGACTCAGTCGAACGGAATCAGTCGAACGGACTCAGTCGAACAGACTCAGAGGACATCCGGACACCACGGACTTCTGGGCGTACGCAGCAGCGCGTCGGCAACGGCGGCGGCGCCTGCCCGTTCCTCGGCCCGGGTCCGCACAGGCCCCGCGCCCGTCCCGCACCGACCTCTGGCCGGTAGCACCCCTCCGCCCACCCATGCCGGTCGCGCACCTCGACGACGAGGGCGCCCGGCATTTCGTACGTCCGCGCCTCCAGGGCCCGTACGACATCCAGGGCGCGCACCCCCCACAGCCAGTCCCCGAGCGGGCCTGCGCCTCAGCGCGCCACCCCGGCCGGTGCCTCAGAACGCCGCGCGGATCTCCCCCACCTCGCGCCCGCCGCCGAGCAGTGGGGCCGCGCCGATGCGGGTGAGGACGGGGGCGTCCACGTCGAGCAGACCGAGGGCGCGGGTCAGGATCGGGCCGAGCGCGCGGAGGCCGCCGTCGTCCACCTTGAACGCGAGCGCGCGGCCGTCCGGCAGGGCCACCGCCTGGACCGCCTCGGCGCCCATCTTCGACAGGACGCCCGGCACCGCCTGCATCAGCCAGGTGTCGGGGCGGCGGGTGCCCGCGACGTACTCGGGGTGGGCCCGCATCGCGTCCGCGACCCGGCGCTCCGGCGTGCCGGGCTCGGCGAGCACGAAGTGCCGGAAGGCGCGGGCGAGGCCGGTGAGGCTGATCGCCATCAGCGGGGCACCGCAGCCGTCGGTGCCGGTCGCGGCGACGGGCTCGCCCGCGACCTCCTCGATGACCTCGCGGACCAGCTGCTGCAGCGGGTGCCCCGGGTCGAGGTAGGACTCCTGGTCCCAGCCCTGTCCGGCGCAGGCGGCGATCATCGCGGCGTGCTTGCCGGAGCAGTTCATGGCGACCCGGTCCCGTACGGCGCCGCCGGCCAGGTACGCCTCCGACTCGACCGGGTCGAAGGGCAGGTCGGGCGGGCACTGCAGGGCGGACTCGGTGAGGCCGAACTCGCCGATCATCGTGCGGACCAGGTCCAGGTGGAAGGGTTCGCCGGAGTGGCTGGCGGAGGCGAGGGCGAGCCGCTCGCCGGAGAGGTCGAGCCCGGCGCGCAGCAGGGCGGCGGCCTGCATCGGCTTGTTCGCGGAGCGCGGGAAGACGGGGGCCGAGACGTCGCCCACGGAGCGCTCGACGCTGCCGTCGGCCGCGAGGAGGACCAGCGAGCCCCGGTGCCGCCCCTCGACGAAACCGGAGCGCACGACCTCCGCGAGGACCGGGGATATGGCGGGCTGCGAGGGGGCGCTGGCGCCGGCGGATGCCGTCATCGTGGGGGGATGCCTTCCGGTGGTCCCGCTCCCGCGCCCACCGGGTCCCGGCGGTCAGGCGAGCAGGTCGTCTACTTGTGCTTCCCCTTCACGGTACCTGCGGGCGATCTCGGCGCTGCAATCGTCGGCCGTGTGCTGCAGGAGCTGGCGGCGCTGCGAGACCTGCTGCTCGTACCGGACGAGGCGGCCGAGTCCGGCGTGCAGCTCGTCGTCGGTGCGGGCGTCCAGGTCGGACAGCTCCACCTCGGCGAGCATCTCGGCGGCCAGGCTGCGGTACTCCTCGCCGTGCGGGGTGCCGACCGTGACGTGCCGGGCCGAGGTGCGGTGCCGGGACGGGGTGTCCGTGAGGATTCCGGAGAGCCGGGCCACCATGTCCGGGCCGGGCGGCGGCGCGGCCGGGTCCCGGCGCCGGGCCAGCTCGGCGCGGAGGATGTCGATCCGGCCCTGGAGCAGCCGCCGCACATAGCTGAGGTCGGCCTCGTCCTGCTGCGAGGTGCGGCGCAGGGCCCGCACCTCGGGCAGCCGGAGCAGCGCCAGATCGTGTTCGGGCAGCTCGGGAAGCCGGTCCCCGGTCCGCTGTGCGGGCGGGCGGGGCGTACTCGTACGGGCGCGTGCCGACGGTACGGGCCCCGGCGGCTGGCCCGCGGTGCTCGACGTGCTGTTCATGCTGTTGACCGTCCCCTCGACCGGTGCGGGGCGCCACGGGCGCGCCGCTGGGCAGCAGAATGCCACCCTTCGTGCCCGAGTTGGGGCGGAGTGCACTCGATCGGCCCCGGATAGCCGTATGGCGTTAGGTGGCGGATGTCGGAAACGGCCCGGAAGTACGCGCGAGAACGGGACCGGACGGGCGGCCGCTCACCGGCCCGCGGGCGCACGGCATCATGGACGGCATGCGAGCAGTGGTGCAGAGGGTGGACGGCGCGAGCGTCGTCGTAGCGGGAGAGACGGTCGGGGAGATCACGGGCGAGGGCCTGTGCGTCCTGGTCGGCGTGACGCACGAGGACACGAAGGAGAAGGCGGCCCAACTGGCCCGCAAACTCTGGTCGTTGCGGATGCTCGACGGCGAGAAGTCGTGCAGCGACATCGACGCGCCGCTGCTCGTGATCAGCCAGTTCACCCTGTACGGCGACGCCCGCAAGGGCCGCCGCCCCACCTGGAACGCGGCGGCACCGGGCGACGTGGCCGAGCCGCTGGTCGAGGAGGTCGTGGCGCAGCTGCGAGCACTCGGCGCGACCGTGGCGACGGGCCGGTTCGGGGCGCAGATGCGGGTGTCCCTGACGAACGACGGCCCGTTCACGGTGCTGCTTGAGATGTGAGGCCCTCACCCCGCCGTGCGGCTACGGCTCGACGACGACTTCCTGAGCCGCCGCAGTCGTACCGACGAGCAGCCCCGCGTCCACCGGAACGTTCCGCTTCACCAGCGCGAGGGCGATCGGCCCCAGCTCGTGGTGGCGGGCCGAGGTCGTGACGAAGCCGATCTTGCGCCCGTCCGGGCCTTCGGCGGCGAGCCGGACCTCCGTACCCCGCCCCGGCAGATGCACCTCGCTGCCGTCCAGGTGCAGGAAGACCAGGCGGCGCGGCGGCTTGCCCAGGTTGTGGACGCGGGCGACGGTCTCCTGGCCTCGGTAGCAGCCCTTCTGCAGGTGGACCGCGGTGCCGATCCAGCCCAGCTCGTGCGGGATCGTACGGTGGTCCGTCTCGAAGCCGAGCCGCGGCCGGTGCGCCTCCACGCGCAGCGCCTCGTGCGCGAGCACACCGATCGCCGGGCCGCTCGCCTCCGCGTACGCCTCAAGCTCCGCGCGCGGCAGGAACAGGTCGCGGCCGTGCGCGGTCTCGCGTACGACGACTCCGTCGGGGGCCGGGGCGATGGAGCCGGCCGGGAGGTGCACGACCGCGAACTCCTCGGTGCGGTCGGCGACTTCGACGCGGTAGAAGAACTTCATCGACTCCAGGTACGCGAGCAGCTCGTCCTGGGTGCCCGGCTCCACGTGCGCCCAGACCGTCGTGCCGTCGTCGACGAGGTACAGGGCGTGCTCGATGTGGCCGTGGGCGGAGAGGATCAGGGCTTCCGTGGCCTGGCCTGGGGGCAGATCGCTGACGTGCTGGGTGAGCAGCAGGTGCAGCCAGCTGAGCCGGTCGTCGCCGGTGACCGCGATGACCCCGCGGTGCGAGAGGTCGACGAAGCCGGCGCCGTCGGCGAGGGCGCGCTGCTCTCGGTACAGCTCGCCGTAGTGCGCGGCGACTCCTTCGTCGACGCCTTCGGCGGGGACGGCACCGGGCAGGGACAGCAGGGGGCTCTTCATATCCACTCAGACTACGACTCGTTGACAGCCGGTCTTATTCCCCGTCCGGGGAGGAATCCGTACCGGCGGAGGAACCCGTACCGGCGGAGGAACCCGTACCGGCCCTGGTGCACTCCCCGCAGCGCCCGAAGATCGCGAAGTGCTTCATGTCGGTGTCGAAGTCGAAGGTCGTACGGAGCTTCTCGATGAACTCGGCGGCGACCTCGACGTCCGCCTCCACGACGCCGGTGCAGTCCCGGCAGACCAGGTGGATGTGGTGGTGCCGGTCGGCGAGGTGGTACGTGGGCGCCCCGTGCCCGAGGTGCGCGTGGCTGACCAGGCCCAGCTCCTCCAGGAGCTCCAGGGTGCGGTAGACCGTGGAGATGTTGACCCCGGAGGCGGTCCTGCGGACCTCGACGAGGATGTCGTCCGGGGTCGCGTGCTCCAGGGTGTCGACGGCTTCGAGGACGAGCTGACGCTGCGGCGTCAGCCGGTAGCCGCGCTGTCTGAGGTCACTCTTCCAGTCGGTGCTCACCACGCGGTCAAGTGTAGGCGGGGCCGGTCACCTGGTCCCAGGCACCGGCTCCGCCCACAGCGGACCGGGGGCTGCGCCCTACTTGAAGAACGCGATGCCGTCGTCCGGCAGGTCCCCGAGGTTCCGGGCCATGTCGGCGACGTCCTCGGGCGAGACGACCTTCTTCAGCTGCGCCGACATGTACGGCCGCAGCGGCACCTCGGGCGTCTGCTTCTCGCCGACCCACATCAGGTCGCTGTTCACGTAGCCGTAGAGCCGCTTGCCGCCGCTGTACGGGCCGGAGGCCGCGGTGCGGGCGACGGCGTCGGTGGCCAGGTCGATCTGCGGCTTCTTGTCGGCCAGCTCGCCGTACCAGACCTCGACGACACCGTCGTCGCGGACCATCACGACCTCGACCTTGCGGTCCTTGCCGACCCGCCAGAAGCCGGACTCGGACTCAAGGGGCCTCACCTTGTTGCCGTCGGAGTCGAGCACCCAGGTGTGGGAGCGGTACTCCAGGAAGTCCCGGCCGTCGTGGCTGAAGCTGACTTCCTGGCCGAAGTTGCACTTCTCGCTGCCCGGGAAGTCGTGCACGCCCGCGCCGGCCCAGTTGCCGAGCAGGAACGTGAGGGGCACGAGGTCCGGGTGGAGGTCGGACGGGATCTCGATCATGGGGTACTCAGGCGATCTGTGTCGGGGAAGCGGTCGTCACGCGGAAGGTCAGCGCTGACCCTGGTACAGCTTCTTCACGGTCAGACCGGCGAACGCGAGAACGCCGACGCAGACCAGAACCAGCAGGGCTGAGAAGAATGCCTCAAGCACGGGATGCTCCTCGATGAGGGGGATGAGCGGGACGGGGCCGCGCCCCAGCTTAGTCCGCCTGCCTTTGTCGTTCTCTGTGAGGTCGTTCTCTTCGGGGCCACGGGGCTACGGGGCTACGGGGCGACGGGGCGACGGGGCGACGGGGCGACGGGGCGACGGGGCGATGCGTGCTACTTGCGGCGCTTGCCGTCCAGCTCGTCCCACCACTCGTCGGACTTCGGGTCGCCGCTGGGGTCGTCCCACCAGCGGTCGTCCGGCCCGCGCCGGTTGGCGACGATCGCGGCGAGCGGCGGGATGACCATGGCGACGACGCACATGCCGACGGCGACGGGGATCGACCAGAGGCGTACGACGGACCACGCCAGGACGAAGAGGCCGAGGCAGGTGCCCATCATGGCGAAGTAGACGTGCCGCCTGCGCGCGTACATACGTCCAGGGTAGAACCGGCCGCCGTACACGGACAGGCCGTACGCGGACAGGCCGTACGCGGACAGGCCGTACGCGGACAGGCCGTACGCGGACAGCATGAAGCCGGAGGACCGCACCCGTGTCCTGGTATGGCGTCCAACCCCCAGGGGTGCGGCCCTCCGGCCGTTCAAACGGTGCCGTGCGTCAGACGGCGATGGCGACCTCGGCGAGGCCGCCGGTCTGCGCGACAACCGTGCGGTCCGCCGTGCCGCCGGGCACGAGGGCGCGCAGCGTCCAGGTGCCTTCGGCCGCATAGAAGCGGAACTGTCCGGTCGCGGAGGTCGGGACCTCGGCGGTGAACTCGCCGGTCGAGTCCAGGAGGCGCACGTAACCGGTGACGGGCTCGCCGTCGCGGGTCACCTGGCCCTGGATGGTGGTCTCACCGGGCTTGATCGTCGCGGCGTCCGGGCCGCCGACCTGTGCTCCACACATAAGTCACTGTCCTCCTGGTTCAGTTGGAGCCGAGCTCGATCGGGACGCCCACGAGGGAGCCGTACTCCGTCCACGAGCCGTCGTAGTTCTTGACGTTCTCGACGCCGAGCAGCTCGTGCAGGACGAACCAGGTCAGGGCCGAGCGCTCACCGATGCGGCAGTACGCGATGGTGTCCTTGGCGAGGTCCACCTGCTCGTCCTCGTAGAGGGCCTTGAGCTCGTCGTCCGACTTGAACGTGCCGTCGTCGTTGGCGTTCTTCGACCACGGGATGTTGCGGGCGCTCGGCACGTGGCCGGGGCGCTGCGACTGCTCCTGCGGGAGGTGGGCCGGGGCGAGGAGCTTGCCGGAGAACTCGTCGGGCGAGCGGACGTCGACGAGGTTCTGCGAGCCGATCGCGTTCACGGCGTCGTCGCGGAAGGCACGGATCGAGGTGTCCTGCGCCTTGGCCTGGTACTCGGTGGCCGGGCGGGCCGGGACCTCGGCGCCGTCGACCAGGTCGCGGGAGTCGAGCTCCCACTTCTTGCGGCCGCCGTCGAGGAGCTTCACGTCCTGGTGGCCGTAGAGCTTGAAGTACCAGTAGGCGTAGGACGCGAACCAGTTGTTGTTGCCGCCGTAGAGGACGACGGTGGAGTCGTTGGCGATGCCCTTCGCCGACAGGAGCTTCTCGAAGCCCTCCTGGTCGATGAAGTCACGACGGACCGGGTCCTGCAGGTCCTTGGTCCAGTCGATGCGGATCGCGTTCTTGATGTGGTTCTTGTCGTACGCCGAGGTGTCCTCGTCGACCTCGACTACGACGACCTGCGGGTTGTCGAGGTTGGCCTCGACCCAGTCGGCGTCAACCAGGACGTCGCTGCGGCTCATGCTGTTTCTCCTCCGGGGCAGTTGCGGCGGGGTGGTGCGTGGTGCGCGAGGGATGGTGCGTGCGGGCGCGGGGTACGCGGCGGCGGCGCGGCGTACGCGGCACGGGGGGGCGGCCCGGTGGGACGTCGGTTCGACGTCGGAGGGCCCGGGGGATACGGGAGTTGGAGCTCCCGCTCAGACGGGGCGACAGAGCATGGCGGCGACGCGGCACAGGTCTACTGCCCGCCGCTTCGTGAGATCCGCCTGTCGCTTCATGCCGTCGATCGTAGGGAGGGATTGGCGGCCATGTCACCGGCGTGTCGTATTTTGAGACTCGATCGTCCGCATAGCGATACGAAAGCCGCCCCGGGGCCCGCGGGAACGGGCTCCGGGGCGGCTGCGGCACCGGTCACATCGATTTTCCGGACGGGTTCGTCTCGGCATCCGGACCACCCCCTGTTCAACCAGAGAGATGGGGCCTCTCGGGCCTTGCGGACCTTGCAGACCTTGTGGGGCCTTGTGGGGCCTTGCGGGGCCTTGCGGGCCTTGCGGGGCCTGTCCGGGCCAGGAGACGGGCCGTACGGGGTCCTGCCGTACCTATCCGCTATCCGGCCAGCTTCACGTCCGACCCGGTCACGGTGATCCGCACGCCGTCCTTCTGCGCCTCGACCTTGTCCAGCTCGATCCCCGCGGGCAGTCCGTCGACCACCTGCTGGAAGTCGGTGATCTGCCGCATCCGCTGCTCGGCGACCGGCACGGCGCCCAGCTTCGGCAGCTTGTCGGCGTGCACCTGCACGGTCTTGCCGCCCTCCACGTTCGCCGAGCTGACCACCTCGACGGGCTCCGGCAGGGTCTGGCCGAGGACGGTCGCCTGGACCGACACCTTGATCTTGCCGTTGCCGCCGTCGGAGAGGCCCACCACCTTCGCCGTCACGCCGGGGGCGACCTCGACGGGCTCGACCTTGGCGGCCTTCAACAGCTCGTCGTACGAGATCCGGGCGGAGCCGGTGGCTTCAGATGCGGTCGCGGAGCTGTAGTCGGAGGAGAACGCGACGCCGTGCATCTGCGCGTCCAGCTCGGCGATCGTCATCTTGCTTCCGCCGTTGGAGGCCTCCATGCCGTCGATCCCGATGGCCACGTCGTCGAGCTCGCCTGCCAGGACCTGGGTGAGGAACGGGAAGCCCTCGATCGTCACCTCGGGGTCCTTCTCCAGCCCCTCGGCGGCACGCAGCTTCGCGGCGACCTTGTCCTCGGCGTAGCCGACGGCGATCCGGTCGGCAGCGATGAACAGGCCGCCGAGCACGATGACGGTGATCAGAAGTATTCGCAGTGCACGCATGGTTCGGTGCTTCCCCCCATGAAGTTCCCCCGCCGGTACGGACGTTCGCGAGCCTAAACGACCGGTCCCCCGCCTCGGGTTCCAGGTGGAAGTGCGACGGGGGACCTGTCGAAGAGCTGTGACAGGCAGGGCAGTTCCTGCCGCTCGCGTCCTGCCGTGCCCAGGGCCTGTCCGGCCC
>NZ_JASCIR010000016.1 GCF_029968095.1 Streptomyces solicavernae
TGGGCATGAACCCGCACGAAGCGGGCGCGGCAGTGGCCGAACTCCAGGAACAACTCGCCGCCATCGACGCCACCGCCCAAGCCAACCCCGACACCTGGTGGTCCCTCATCGTCGAACAGATGTGGCACGGACTGTTCTGAACCGGAACCCAACCCCGTACCTGCACTGTGCCCGCACCTCCCCGGCCACGGCCGAACTGCGCGCCGGGCGGCGGCTCGGGGCGCACCCCGACGATGTGCAGCTGTGCGTGGAGCTGGACCGGGTCGACTTCACCAGCCGGATGGGGGGTCGAGGTGGGATTGGCCGTGCTGCGTCGCTCCGGTGAGGTGACTGGACCGCGCCGCCGAAGCAGGGGAAACCGCCCTCGGCGACAACCGAACGCACCCCTACCGGAGGCACAACATGCAGCCCGAGTCGCCCGACCAGCAGCCTGAGCACCGCCCACCCACCACCCCCGAGGAAGCACTCGCCATCTTCCACAGCTGTTACGCCGAGCCGAAGTTGGACGACGGTACGCGCGCCGAGCTTGCCGTGCATGAATTCGACGAGGGCTATCTCGTGTATCCGGTCCTGCCTGCCCTGGCGTACCCGGACGAAGTCCCGCTCAAGGCTGCCGCTCCCGGTGGCGGGAAAGTCGTCGTGTCGAAGGAGAAGGGCAAGACCTACGCCACGCCCAACTTCCCCACCGAGCAGGCGATCGCGCTCTACAAGAAGAACCGTGCCCGCGAGCGCAACAGCTGACGCACCACGCGACCTCCGTCGACAGGATCAGTAGAGCGAGAACCCCCCGCTGTGCCGCCCCTGGCTCTTCTTCGGGCGTTCGCCCTCCTGCGAGTTGCGGGTCTGCCCGTCCCGTCCGTCCTGCCGGTCCGTCCCGTCCCGCCCGCCCTCGTTGCGTGAGTCGCGGCCGGAGTCCTCGTCCGCCTCGGTGTTCCGCAGCCGGTCGCGCTCCTCCTCCGAGGCCGACTCCCACTGGCCGCGCAGCTTCGCGAGGTCGCCGCCGCCGAAGACCCGGGAGCCCGACGGGTCGTCCACGATGTCCCGCAGCGAGACCCGCCCCGACAGCAGCTTCTTCGCCATCTCCTGCAGCTCGGGGCTCGCCCCCGGCAAGTCCCTGACCTGGCGGAGCGACGCGTTCAGCGCGCGCTGCTGCTCCGGTTCGAGCGCTTCGTCCCACACGCCCCGCTCGTCATCGGAAGGGCCTTGCGGGCCACTCGGGTTCGGGGAGTTACCGCCGTGCCTGCCCATGTCGCTGCTCCTCACTCTCGTCCCGTGCAGTATCGCGCGTACGACCGCGTCCTGGGCAGTCCGTACGCCAACGATGGCAGCACTGTGACACCCGCACCCGGACGCCCCGACGCCCCGACGGTCTCCCTGATCGACCCGGTCGTCTGCACACACAGGGGCATCGGCCGGGACGCCGACGGCTGATGTCGGCGCGGCGGCCGTCAGTTTCGGAGGTCGCCCGGATCCGGCGACGGGGAGCCACATGGTCGTCGATGAACACGTACAGTGCCGCCAGAAGGGCGTCCAGGTCAGAAGTCACACTCAGGCCAACGGGCGCCCTTCGCCATGGTCGCGGCCAGCACAGACATCGGACTCAATCATCTAGCCCTCGGCGGCGCCGCCCGCCCGTACCCGCTGCTCCTTCTCGTCGGCGTCCGAGCGCATCATGCCGACGACGGTCCCGAAGACCAGCAGTCCCGCGGACCCGACGATGCCGAGCACCACCCGGCCGGGCAGCGCGAGCGGCAGGGCGAGCAGCACCAGCAGCCCGGCCCAGACAGCGAGGGCCTGCGCCAGGCGCGGCGGAAGGCTGAGGACCCAGCCGGCGTCCAGGTCCAGCGGGCGTGCCTCGTACGCGGCGTCGACCGCCGTCCCCTGAACACCCGCGCTGCCCTGCGCCTGCGAGGCCTCGGGGTCGAGGGCACCGTGGACGTACCAGCCGTCGTCGCTGACGAACGCGGCGCCGATACGGTTCGGCCCCTTGCGCCCGCCGGTGTGGTTCCGCTCCGGGTGCCATACGAGGAACCCCTGCACCCCCATGGCCGCCCGCGCGAGCGAGACGGCGGGCGCGTGCGAGTGGAACTCAACCGTCCCGGCGTCCGAGGCGAGCAGCAGCGGCCGCGCCCCGTTGTCACCGCTCGCGAACCCACCGGTGATCCGGACGCGCAGCACGGACTCGTCGCCGCGCAGCTCCCTCGGGTACCGCTCGTCGCGCCGGGCCGTCGCGGCGAAGCCGATCAGCGTGGCCACCAGGCCGAGGGCGGGCAGCGCGAAGATGCCGGTCCACCAATTGCTGAGCGCACGCCCGTTCACCTGCCGCTCGACGAGGGCTCGTTCGTTGTCCCCGATCGCACCGAGCTGCGGCTCCTCGGGGGCGTACGCGACAAACGCCCGCGCCCCTGCGGTGCACTCGTCCGCCCACTCGGAACGGAACTCGGCACGCGTGCCGGGCCCGTTCCCGTCGGCCGGTGGCAGCGTGACCGTCGAGGTGCAGAAGTACGTGCTGCCGTTCTTGTGCTCGTCCTCCTCGACATTTCGTACGGACTCCACGCGCAGTTCGCGTACGACGTGACCGGCGGCCACCAGATCGGCGGCCTTGCCTTCGAGCACTGGGCTGCCGACGCCGAGCGCGAGCGGCGCGAGAGCCACCAGGAACCCGGCGACGGCGCTCAACGCCTCACGCCTGCGCCAACTACCCAGCCCCGCCAGGCGACCGGGCAGCGCACCGGCGCGCGCCGCGGGCACGGCGGCAGCTTGGATCAGGCCACGGTGCACGGCCGGACGGTCCGGGCGGCCGGCGTTGCGGCGTACGAGCATGCCGCAGGCGGTACAGCAGGCCGCGATCAGCGCGGCCACGAGCACGAGGACGTTCCGCAACAGCGAGGCCTGCAGGAACAACCAGGCAGCGAACAGCAGGAGAAGGGCGGCGACAGCGGTCCAGCCGATCGGACCACCGAGACGAACGGCCTTGTCCGTGGCGGGCGGAGGCTGCGACTCGTTCACCATCACGTACTCGCTCTCGTTTCCGCTCTCGTTCCCGCTGCCGCTGCCCCTGCCGCTGCTGTTGCTGTTGCCGTTGCCGTTGCCGTTGCCGTTCACCCGAAATCATCCACCAGGCTCGTGTTGTTGGCGTGGCCCCGGAGTTGGTCGGCAGTCTTCTGCTGGTCCTCTTCGAGGTCGTCCTCAAGGCTGTCGGCTTCCTTCATCCGGTTGCCGGCGACGCCGAACTCCTGGCCAATGCGGCTTCCCGCCGCTTCGTCGCGAAGGGTCTCGCGCTGCTGGTCCGTGAGCTGGTCGGGGCTGCTGTCGGAGGTGCCGCTGCCTTCGGCGCCGGAACTGCCGTCACCGCTGTTGCCACTGTTGCCGTTGGCTCCGGAGCCACCTGAGCCGTCCCCAGATCCACTCCCTGTCCCGCTCCCGGAACCGCCGCTCCCGGACTCACCGCTCCCGGAACCACTGCTCCCGCCTTCGCCGCCCGACGTACCGCCCCCGGACGCTCCATCACCGGCTGCTCCATCACTGGCGGCCCCGTCCGCGCCACCGCTGGAGCCATGGGTGACGCCACCGCCAACGCCGCCGCCCGCACCTGAGGCCGCCGCTCCGATCAGCGCCTGCGACCAATCGAATTCGTCGTCCTTGTCGGCCCAGGGGCCGGAGGCGTTGGCCGCGTCGCCCAGGATGCTGCCGGAGGCGCCGCCCGCGACACCGATGCCGATCGATTCCCCGATGCCACCGCCCAGCCGGCCACCGAGAGCGAGGTCAGCGACCTTCCCCATGCCGGCTCCGGCGACACCGCCGACCAGGTTGTTCTCCCACTCGGGGCCCTTGCCGCTGAGCATGCTGGTGGCGACGCCGTTGCCGAACTCGATGCCCGTACGCCCGGCGAACGCGAAGACATGGCCCCAGCCCTTGATGTTCCGCAGCTTCTGGAACCACTGGGCGATGGTGGCCAGAATGCGGCCGAGGCGGGCCGCGGCGGCAGTCGCCTGCCCCGCGAGCCGCGCGGCATTCGCCGCACCCGCGGCGGCGGAGAATCCGAGCGTGATGAACGAGGTGGCCACGGAGACACCGATCGTGACGCCGATCTCCAGATAGATCTGGTGGATCTCGTCGTTGATCTCCTCGATCTTGTCTGCCGCTTCGTTCAGCCCCTTCTTGGCCTCTTCAAAGGACGGCTGAGCCTCCTCGACCGATTTCTTGATCTCGCCCCAGTGGAGGAGAAACGCATCGGCGGCAGGCCCATACCACTGGCTCCCGGTCGCTTCCCGGACCGCCTTGTCCACGTGCACGACGAACTTGTCGAGCGCCTCCCCCATGTCGCCCCACGCCTTCGCGGCATCGCGCAGCACATCGGGCTCGCCACCGGGATTGACAAGCTCAAGCCCGGCTTCGTAAACCTTCTCGGCAACCGACTCGTCGCTCACTGGCCGCCTCCCTTGAACTGCTCCTCGATCGCCTTGTCGGCGGCCGCGGAGTTGTGGGAGTTCTTGTCGAGGTTGTCGCCAACGGCGTACGCGTGCTCCTGGAGCCCCTCGATCGCCTTGGTCATCGCCTCCGCCAACTCGATGTAGGCGGAGGTCACTTCTTCGGACTCGGTGAGAAACCCGAACCCGTCATGGATGGCCTCGCTGTCCGTCTTGGGCTTGAACTTCGCCAACTGCTCGCCCAGCAGGTCCGCTTCACGCGAGAAGGCGCCGCTCAGCTTCTCCAACGCGTTGTGGCCGATGTAGAACTCGTCCGTCACTTGCCCCAGATCCCCCTGCGTCCATGGTTCCACCGTACGAATGCACCCACCGCGAAGCCGCAGGGCGGCACCCCACACGACGCGGCGGCTGCGTGAAACTACCGCCCAGCCCAAGGGATTTGACCGTTCCGTTACCCACAGCGACCTACCCGCCGCTACCGGTGCAAGATCTCCACACCACACACAGGAGCACATGTCGCAAGCTGGGCGAAGGGGGCGTCGTCCGCGGCGTCCAACCGCCACGGGACATCGACTGGACGCACTGGTGGGCAGCGACATATGCCGCTGCCCACCGGTCAGTTCACAGAACCAGGTTCACTGTTTCTTGCCTGGCAACGCCACGAGCGCGTAGGAGTCCGCAGACGTCGACAGGCTGCCTTCGATGCTCGACACGTACACACGGTCCGCGTTCCAGAACGGCTGTGCAGTCGCACTCAGTGACTCCTGCACGCCGTCGGCGTATTCGAGAACCGTCTTCTTGGCCCCGTCCTTCGCCGAGAACTCGACGAGCCTGGGTGGATCCGAGGCGCGGTCCTCGTACGCGAGGATACGATCCTTGCTGCCCGTGTGCAGCGGGAACAGGTTGATCACCTTCTCCGGCTTGGTCTTCCAGAGCTGTTTGCCGGTGTTGAGGTCGAAAGCGATCATCGACTGGCGGCCGCCTTCGTAATCGCCCGGGTCGCTGCCCGACATCACGAAGATATTGCCGACACTCGTTACCGTCCTCAGTGGACTGCCGCTCTTGGCCCAGGTGCCGTAGCTGCTGATGGCCTCGCCGCCTTCGAACTTGGCCAGCGTACGGCCGGTGTTCTCATCCACCGACACCAGGCCCTTGGACCCGTTCTGGATGACGAGCGGCGATGTCGAGTACACGCTCATTTTTTCCGCCTGCTCGCTGGGGAATTTCTCCATCCACTTGGACTCGCCCGTGGCCGGGTCGATGAGGGCTACATCCTTCCACCACCGCTCGGTGTCCTTGAAGGCATCTCCGGCATAGCAGGAACGAATCCAGATCAGGTTCTGCCCGCCCGTGTACGAGACCTTTTCGCAGTCCTTGTTGAGAGGCTTGCCCGCATCCCACGCGACGCTTCCGTCGGAGACCTTCAGCGCCCGCAGCTCCTTGCTTGTTTGAACGACGACGACCTCGCCTGCACGGGCGACGGACAGGTTGAGGTCACCCGGCGCATCTGCCTTGGCCTTGAACTCCTTGTGCCACAGTTCCTCGCCGGAATTCAGGTCATACGCAACCACGCCGTCGCACGACTCCGTCAACCCGTCCGTGGTCGACGCGCCGTAGGCGACCACGCCGATGTCCCCGGAGGATTGAGCAGGCGCGATGCAAGGAACATTGCCGGAGCCTGGCAGCGGCTTGGCCCAGAGGCGCTTGCCCGTCTGCTTGTTGAATGCCTTCACACCGCCGGCCCAGGTCTGAACGACGGCCTTGTCCGTGAACCATGTTCCGTCCACCTCGTCGACGGTGGACAGCGCTTCGGCATCGGTGGGAACGCTCCAGTACGGTTCGGCACTGGAGTTGCCGAGGAGGAACCAGGCCGCACCACCCGCGCCACCGAGCAGCAGGAGGGCGACGACCAGAACCACAACCAGGCCGGCCTTGCTCTTCTTTCGCGGCTGTGCGGGCGGCACAGGCCCCGGCGCTCCGGGGAACTGGTGCCCCTGCCCAGGAGCCGGCTGCTGGTACCCGTACGCCTGCTGCGGCTGCGGCGGCACACCGGGCTGCGCGTAGGTGCCCGGCGGCGGTGTGGAGGGGACCTGCTGAGGCGGAGGAGGCGGGAAAGGCTGCTGCCCGTGGGGATTCATTCCCGGAGTAGGCCCATTGGTGCTCATCAGAGCTTGCTCCTCACGTACTCGGCCCAGGCGGCCTCGAATTCCTGCTTGCCCATACCGGTGGCGTTCTGCAGCTGCTGATCGATGTTCTTCGGCTTCTGGTAATGAGCGGCCACGAAGCCGAGCGCGGCTTCTTCACCTGCCTTGTCGGCGATGAACTTAATGGCCAGATAGCTCAGGGCATAGTTGGCGCCGACCGAGTTCGCCATCTCGAAGTCGTCATCCGGGAGCTTGCCGTCGAAGTTGAGGTCCTCGGTTCCCGACTTCACCGACCACTCGGCGTACTCCCGGTCTCCTCGAAGTCCGAAATACTCCCCGAAGCCCTCGGCCACCCAGGTGCGAACGGAGTTGTCACCCGGCCCGAAGGCGGTGTAGGTGCCCAGGTCAAGGGGCTGCACCAGAGCGTGAGCGATCTCGTGACGTGAGACGGCGGCTACGCCACGCTTCCACGCGGAACCCTTGAACTGGGTGGAGGAGGTATCGATCTTGATGCGAGCACCCCCGTAGTCGAGCTTCTCGTCCTTCCCTCCGCGGAAGTTCTCGTTGAAGGCCGGCATGGGAACGCTCTGACCCGCGTCATAGCCGACGTCGTCCTTGGAGGCGTTGTAGAGCTCGATGTACTTCTTCCGGTCCGGTTCCAGAATGACGAGGAACGAGTTGGGAGTATTCTCCGTGCCCGGCCCCTTCGACTTCCACAGAGAAAGGTCGGACTTGGCGGCCCGGTCAACGATCGGCGCATAGCGGCCGATCGAAGCGGAATTCTTCTTGTCTCCGATGATGATGGAGTTCTGGCCGCGCTTGACGTACATGTCGTCGTACACATCCCACGGCGCAGGGTAGAAGACTGCCGATTTCGTGCCGTACGCGGAAGGTGAACCGCCGACCTCGGTGATGCGAGGCTCGTCGTCAGCGGTCTCCTTGGAAATGGTCCATCGATACCATTCAGACACGGGGCGAACGTCAACACCCTTGATCTGATGCACAAATGCGATGTCGAGGCTGACGGACACATCGTCCGAACCGTACTCGTCCGTGCCGCTACCGGTCTGCTTGATGACCTTGTACTTGGCCTCTTCGAGGGGCAGCTTGCGGAGGTTCTTGAAGATCTTCCGCTGAGTGTCTTTCGCCTTGCCGGTGAACGGAGCCAGGTACTCCTCCTCGTCTCCGCCGGCAAGCGCTTTGGTGCGACCGACGAGCAGCGAGGCGATCTCCTCGTCGCTGACGATCTCCTCGCCGCCACTTTCGTCGGTGGCCGACATGGAAGCGCCACCGAGTGTCTGATACAGGGCGAGACCACCCACGCCGAAGACAGCCAGTACCGCTACGACCACCAGGCCGATGACGACGCGCTTGAAGCCCTTGCCGTCACCGGAATCCCCCGGAGGCGTCGGCGGGGCGGGCGGCGGCTGTTGCCAACCTTGTTGCGGGTAGGGACCGTTGCCCTGAACTGGTTGGCCGTGTTGCGGAGTTGGAGTGGCGTAGCCCCCAACATTTCCCGGATTGCCCTGATATCCCGGATTTACGGGCCCAGTTGAATTTCCCGACCCATGGGGCGGCGGCGGATAGGACATGACTCCCCTCGGACAGCAAGCTGTGGACGAGGGACCGTCAAGCGACATTCCACACGCAGACGTGGGACAGCAACTCGGCAGACCTCACGATGAAGTCACGGCCGCGGGAGCCCGGCGAATACCGCTCGCCCCTCCCGCGACTCCCTCCCCGATGACATCAGCACACCCTACAAGCTTCGCGACAGCAAGGGCCGAGGGGGCCGTGCGAGTACCGTGCAGGAGTTGCGCTCAATCAACGCAAACACGGCAACCTCGCACGGCCCACCTCACTCAACCGGCTTGCGAAGCTCATCCCGGATCGCATGCGCATCACGCGCAGCGTGGTCGAGATCCACCCGAGCAGGTGGTTCCGTCATGTACCGCGGGCTCAGGAAGAGGACACTGCCGGCGGTGCTCTCATCGGCCCAGGCGCAGACCGGAAGCGTCGTCTTGCTCAAGCCCTTCCCTCGAACCACCACCTGGCAGCTCCACTCCGGGCCGTCCGCGTCGATCACGAACTCCTCAGGCCTCACTGCCAACTTGGTGTCGTCCCGGTCAGCCGTCCCCCGCAAGAGCGACTCCCGTACCCGCTCGGGGTGCGCGATGTCGCCGTACATCCCGGCAATCACCACACCGTTGACATTAGGCCGATCGATCGCAACCGCATACTTCCCCGCCACGCCCGTCCAGTCCTTCACATCAACCGGGTCCCATGCTCCGTCCCCACGAGGAGCGGCATCGCTTGAGCTGTGCAACTGGTACTTGTCTACGAGCTTTGTGGGCAGCGCAAGTTCATGCGGGGCTTCCCGCTTCTCTTCGGGACCGGACCCCGCCACAATAGCCCCGACAACCAGCAGCACAATCACTACCGTGAACCCCAACACAATACCCACCGGGGCTTTACGCGATGAGCCATTCAACGCTCAGTTTCCTCCCATCACCGCACATGCTCTGAGCGGCAGTTGCGCTGCAGAGGGACGGTAACGCTCGTTGACCACAGCCCGTTACTTCTCTGCCAGGAATTTCGAACTGGGACGGCAGAGGCCTGCCTCTCCAGCAATAGCCTCCAGCGCCATGGGCAGCCCGCGAGTGCGCTCCGAATCATTCCGCGTGATGGCCAGGAGTTCCCGATTCATCCATACCTGATTCGCGATTTCCAGAACTCATCAGGATATCGAGCCTACCCGCTCCTGCAATGACACTACTCGACAGCAGGAAGGTGATTGCACGAGTCATGCCCCCACTTCGACGACGGCAGTGGGGCGTCACGTTCCTGGCCAGTGGCGAGGTCTGGAGAGTTGGCTCGGTTCAGCGTAACCGCTCGAAATACCGTGATCTGTCGCCACTAGGTTTCCACCTGAGGCGACCAGCGCCATTCCCCTGCCGCAGTTTGAGTCTCCCCCGAGGTTACGCGACTCATCAATGCACCTAAGAAAACGACCCCGGGGATTTCGCAGGGAACTCAGAATATCGAGAGCCCAGGACGCATGGCACTTCTCAGTGCTACGCGCTCCGGGCCTACCCGATGGATTCCTCAGCCGCGGCGACCGCGAGCCACAGCGAAAATGACACCGATAACGATCAGGACAGCAACGCCTCCACCGATGACCAACGGGAGGTTACTGCTGGAGGAAGAGTCCTCATTGCCACTCGCGCCATTCTTCTCACCGGCCTCGGAACCGCCGGCCTTCGACGCCGTATCACTGGGAAGCTTCCCCAGTGGGCCTTCCTTCGGCCCCTTGGGAATGTCCATGGTGACGGCCTTGTTGGGGCGGAGCACTCCATAGCCGTACTTGTCGTCGGGCGCCTTCAGGCCCTTCTTGCCGAGGAAGGAGGCCGACTTGATGAGGCGGTTGGCCACCTGGCCTGCGGTCAGGTCGGGGTACTTGGAGCGGACTAGGGCTGCGGCTCCGGAGACGATGGCGGCAGAGTCAGACGTACCTGTGGATAGGTCGTAACCCTTGGGGTTTGTGGGGTTAGCGGAGAGGATGTCAACACCGGGAGCAGCGAGGTCCACCTCCTTGCCTGCGCCGGAGCTGCCCCAGAACTCGCCGTTCTCGTCAACCGCACTTACAGCGAGAACGCCCGGGAGCGCAGCGGGGTAGCCAACTGCGCCACCCTCATTTCCGCTACTCGCGACGACAAGGACGTCGTGATCCTGAGCGTACGCGATGGCCTCCCTGCCGACGCGTAGGGTCTTTCCACCCTCATCTCCGAGGGACAGATTAACCACCTTGGCCCCATTATCCACTGCATAACGCACTGCAGTCGCCCACTCATCATCGAGCAACTTGTCGTCATCATTCTGCAGCACGCGCAACGGAAGAATCTTCGCCTTAGGAGCGATTCCCATCATTCCGTCAGCATTATCGGCACCGTGCCCATGAGCGGCAATCAGGCTAGCCATAGCCGTGCCGTGCCCCTCTACATCCTCCTGAGCATCGCCACCACCGGTGAAGTCCTTGCCCTTCAAGACCTGCCCGGTCAGATCAGGGTGGCTACCATCCACGCCAGTATCAATGACCGCTACAGTTACGCCTTCACCCTGAGTTACACCCCAGGTTTCTTCCATGGTGTAGACGTCCATCAGCCACTGCTGATCACGGATGTAGTCTGCAGACGCCACAGGGGCCGAAGTGAGGAGCAAAGCTCCCGTCAATGCCGCGACTCCCGTCGTGGACCAGACTCGCTTGACTCCCAATTCCTTGCTCCTCACTCAACTGCGACTGGATCCGCCAGCCTTCATAAGCGAGCCGGTCGCAGATGCGCCCGGCTCGCTCAGCCAACTACTCGATGTTCTTCGGCACGTTCCGCTTGCGGTCCTCTTCCGAGACCCACGTCTCCTCGTCCTCGACGAGGTAGTCGGGACGGTCGCGCCCCTCGTTCTCCTCGCCGCGACGACCGCCACGACCGCCCATTCCTCCGGCCATGCCGCCACCCATGCCCGCGCGCTGAGAGCCGCCGCGGCTGCCGTGCAGACCTGCACCGCCACCGCTGCCCTTGCCCGTGATGCCCTTGGCCGCACCGACGACACCGCCACGGGCCTTGGCCAGCGCACCTCGTCCGCCTGCACCAGCAGCACCGCGACCGCCAGCGCCCATACCGCCACCCATGCCGCCCATGCCAGCGCGGCCAGCGGCGCCTCGGCCAGTTCCGGCGCCGCCGGCACCGCGGGCACCACCCGCGCCCAGACCTCCGCGTCCCCCTCCTGCAGGGCCGCCGCCACCGGTAGGCACAAAGGCTCCACCAGGTCCGCCACCACCAGGAACTCCGCCGCCACCGGCGGGAAGGCCCCCGCCACCGCCAGGCAGCGAGGTCTTACCTGTCAGGCCGGGAGCGAGGCTGTCGGTGTTCGTCTTCACAGACGGAACTGTCGATCCTCCGGTGATGCCCTTGTCCCGCGGGACCGCAGGGGCAGCGCCGATACCCTTCGGCGGTCCGGCGCTCCACGGCTTGGTGGTACCACCCGCCCCAGGCACGGACGCACCACCGCCACCTCCAGTGACCGGCGGCGGGTACTCGATGGTGCCGTCCGGGTCCTTAATGTTGCGGTTGTCGTCCTGTTGAATCTTGTTGCCATTCAGGTTCCGAGCAACCCGTGCGTACTGAGCACCCAGGTTCTCCATGACCGCAACGGCTTGTAGCTGAGTCTCTCGGCTAGCGCCGATCTTCCCCTCATTGGCCTCAGCCACCTGAGCGGCAGTCATGTTCTTATTGTTGAGGTCATGGGCTGTGGATTCGCCGTTATCCCAGGACCAGTCAGTGAGGGCGTCACCAGCTTTATCCAGGAGGTCGGGCTCCTTGATGGCATCAAGCTGAGGCTTGTACAGCTTCAGGTACTCGGCCGCTTCGCCAAACTGTCCCTTGTTCAGGTCGGCATACCAAGCAGCGTTCCTGATGCTCTGCGAGATTTCGCGAGCCTTCTTCGCGAACGAGTTTGCAGCTTCGCCAGTCCAGTGCTCCAGGACGTTACTGACGGCCTTGTCGAGTCGGTCGGCGATATTATCCTCACCGCCAGCCAGGATCCGGTGCACATGGCCCCAGTTCTGGCTCGTCTCCTCGATCCTCTTGTGGTCCGTGCCCTCAAGCATCTGCTTGAGCTCTTTGAGTGAGTAGTTGATGAACTGCGTCGTGGTCTCCGGACGACCCGCTTCGCACGTCGCTGACTCAAGTACTGGCTTCTGTTCCTTCTCACCGGACATGGTGTCCCCTTCCCCTCAGCAACGGTTCCTGAACGAATGCCACTATTCCCACTTTCCGGAACCGCCCCCCATCTGCTCCTTAGTGGCGTACTCCTGCTCCGTGTACTTGCCCCTGACCTTCGACGTACTCGTGCCGAACTTCTCGATCAGGTCCTGCAGATCCGTGATGGCGCGGTTCAAGTCGGACTTGGCTGTCTCGTGAGCATTGAAAAGGTCGCCGGCCTCAAGAAAGGTTCCTGCCTGTCCGAAAGCGCTCTGCGGAATGTCGGTCCGGTACTTGGAGGTCTTGCCCGCCTCCTCCATGTCGTCGACCAACGTCCTGAGCCTGCTCACGACCTCGTCCAGCGCGCTGAGGTCAACCCGCATGCCCGTGCTGTCGCCCATTTCCCCGTTCCTCTCCCCTGCGGTTCAAGTGCTTGATGTTGTTACTTCGAGCCTGAAGGCGATTGTTTGCGCCGCCAATCCCGGATGGCGACTCCACTGCCTCCGGCCACGAACACCAGCAGCAGCCCGGTCCCCAGCACATAAGTCGCAATCCGCTGTTCCCGCTCAGCCGGAGTCTCCCCCATGGTGACCTTCATGGCCGTAACCTCGCCACCACCCCGCTTGGGCTTGGCGAGCTTGGGGGTCTCGCCCGGTTCGCTGCTGTTGGACAGCGCGGCCATCGGGTCGACGACTCCCCAGCCGACGTAGCGGTTCGGCTCTGCGGTGGGGCGTTGGGCGGTTTCCTGCATGCGGGCGGTGATCTGCTTGGCGTTCCAGTCGGGGTACCGCTCCATCATCAGGGCGGCGACGCCCGCGACGTACGGGGCCGCGAAGCTCGTGCCGTCTGCGGTGCACTGGCCGCCCCGCGGGACCGTGGACACCATGCCCACGCCGGGTGCGGCGATGTCGACGAAGTCGCCGGCCTGTGAGAAGAAGGCGCGCTCGTCGTTGCGGTTGGAGGCGGCCACGGCGACCACTCCGTCGTACGAAGCGGGGTAGGTCTTCTGGGACTTGGCGTCGAAGCCGTCGTTGCCGGATGCGGCGACTACCAGGATGTCCTTGGCCACGGCGCGGGCCACCGCCTTGCGCAGCGGGGCCACGTCCTTCCGGTCCGCCGTGTCCGAGGAGATGTTGATGATGTCGACGTCCTGCTCGATCGCGTGGTTGATCGCCGCCACCATCGTGTTCGAGTTGCCCTGCTTCGGCTTGCCGTCCTTGGTCTGTCCGCCGGTGTAGCGGATGGGGAGGATCTTCGCCTCGGGCGCGAGGCCCTGGAAGCCCGTTCCGGCGATCTTCTTGGCCGCGATGATTCCGGCGACGCGCGTGCCGTGGCCCTGAAGGTCCTCGGTTCCGTCGGTGTTGCCGACGAAGTCCTCGCCGCCTGGGGCCATTTGACCGGCGAGCTGCTTGTTGCGGTCGTCGACGCCGGTGTCGATGACCGCGACGGTGATGCCCTTGCCGGTGGCCTTGTCCCTCAGCTGGTTCATGATGATCCGCTGGAGGGACCAGGGTGTGGACTCGATGTTCTTGCCGCCGAATTCGCAGTCCGAGCTTGAGTCGAGGCTGAATTCGGGGTGGTCGGAGCCCGAGGCCGCGAGGGCGGGCGGGGCCGCGGCCAGGCACATCCCCGTGACTGTGAGTACGCCAATGGCCCGCTGCAGTGCGCGGGTTCCACTCGTACTCGTACGCGTACGGGGTGTCAGGACCCCCATGCTCAGGACCCCCAGGGATGGCTTGTCAATTCTGGCGCTGGTGCGTGTTGGTACGTGATGGTGCAGGTGGTGCAGGTGGTGCGGAGTGGTGCGGAGTGGTGATTCGGCCGGCTCGGCCGAGTTCAGCGTGGCGAGGCGAACAGTCGGTTGCCCTCAGGTGAACGCGCCCGATCCGGGTGCTGAGGCGAGTTCGGCCCAGTCCGCGCGGATCGCGCCGACCGGGCCTCCCTCAACGCCTCGGGTCACACCGACTCAGGCCCACATCGGGCTGAGGATCAGCCCCAGGTGTTGGCGTTCTGCTTCTCAGTGGCCTGGTAGTTCTCGGCCGAGTTCTGCAGCGCCGACGCGATCTTCATCAGCGTCTGGTGCAGGCTCTGCGCGGTCTGGTCCCACTCGCGCTGCTTGCGCTGGTAACCCTCCTGCGCTTCACCTTCCCAGGTCTGCGCGACGTTCTTGACCGCGGCCTCGATGTCGTCGAGCTGCTGCTTGATGCGGCCGGCGGTGGTGCGCACGTCGGTCGCAGCGTTGGTGATCGTTGCGTAATTGACGAGAATGGACATCGTCGTTCCCTTTCAGGGA
The DNA here is from genome assembly GCF_029968095.1 of Streptomyces solicavernae. GTDB lineage: Bacteria > Actinomycetota > Actinomycetes > Streptomycetales > Streptomycetaceae > Streptomyces > Streptomyces solicavernae. The sequence continues at coordinate 14,624 of NZ_JASCIR010000016.1, forward strand.
GATTGCGGAAGTTTGGTGGGGCGTTGAGCAGTCGGCGTGGGCGTGGTGCGCGCGGTGCGCGTCAGCTCCTCCGGGCGATGACCGCTCGATCGAGCGTCGATCAGCCGAAGTCCGACATGATCTTGCTGATCTCGGAGTTCTGCTGCTCTTCCGACGCGGTGTAGTTGCTCCGCGTGGAGTCCACGGCTTCCTTGATGTCCTGCAGGATGTCGCTCATGCGCTTCGCGTCCTGGTTCCACCGCTCCTGCAGCGAGTGGTACGACTTGGCCGCCTGGCCCTGCCAGCCGCCCGCGATCTGCTCGATCACGCCGTTGAGGCGGCGGATCTCGCCCTGGATCTGGCCGTTCGCCGTGTTGATGTCTCCGGAGAGCTTGGCGAGCTGATCTTCTGTTACCCGAAACTGGCCGGCCATGGTGAACCTTCCCCCATGTCGTTGTGGACCGAGAAGCCAGTACCGCTTCTCGGGTTTGAGGCGTCACTTCTGCCTACACATCAATGAGCGCTGTACGCACTCTATCGCCCGCCACTGACACATCCAGCGGCAGCAGCGATCAGTTACAGACTTCACACAGTCCAGCGACGTGCCTGTGATTGGGAGCGGCCAACTCCGGGCAGGAGAAGCCACTTTGAGCCTTCCCGGCGAGGCCGCCCCGGCGAGGCCGCCCCGGCGAAAGCCTTCCCTGCGAAGCCACCCCGGCAAAAGCCTTCCCGACGGACCAGCCGCGAACCGGCCACGAACCGCCGACGGCGCCGGCCCTCGCGGGACCGGCGCCGTCGTCCGGACGTCACTGGCTCTGGGCCTGCTCCGCGCTCCCGGTGTCCAGCATCGGACCCTTCGGGATGAACTGGGCCCAGTTCTCCGGGACGAACACCTCGTCCTTGACCTTTTCGTAGCCGAGGCGGGTGCGCGCCTTGTCGGTCTCGGAGGGCTGCTCGCCCTTCTTGGCGCCGTTGCCCTTGTCGCCGGTCTTGTCCGAGGCGTTGTCGTTGCCGACAGGCAGGGAGTAGCGCAGACCGGTGTCCGTGAGGAGGTACGTGCCGCCGCCACCGGCGGCGCTCACCTTGATCTCCCGGAAGAGCAGGCCGGAGCCGGAGGAGACGTACGCGTTCAGGGAGTCGGTCATGACCTTCCTCGGGTACGCCTTGCCCGCCCAGGCGCCGAGGTTGGGCTTCTTGGCCTCCTTGTCGAAGCTGCCGTCGAACAGGCTGCAGGAGGTGTTGTTGTCCGCGCCCGTGGTGGGGTCCACGGCGTTGGCCTGCTTCGGCGTCTTCTGGGGCCAGTCCTCGTGGCCCTCCAGCGGCTGCGCCGCGCCGCCGTTGGCGGTGCTGACGTCCTGGTTCGTCACGGAGATCGCCTCGGCCATGGAGCCCTGTGCCGACGGGGAGTTCGTGATCAGCGAGGCCTCGAACTCGCTGATCGAGGCGACGCGGTCGCCGAGGACGACGTAGAAGTTCTCGCCCTGCGCGTCCACGGCCTTGAGGACCTGGCCGATGGTGCCGGCGTTCTGCGGCAGACCCTGGACCGAGGTGGCCGAGCCCACGTCGGGGATCTCCGGGAAGGAGATGGTGCCGCTGTCGTCAAGCGTCTTGAGCCACTCCGGGCTGACCGGCTGCGGCTTGTTCTTGCTGCCGATGGTCGCGGCGAGCAGGGTGTTGCGCAGCGTCGGATCCGCGTTGACGGCGTTGGTGCCGAGGCGGAACACCCGGCCCTCGCCGTCCACCAGGAAGCGGAGCTTGGTCTTCGGCTCCTCGACGTACAGGACCTCGCCGGAGTCGACCTTGCCCTTGCCGCTGACGGCCTTGGCGTCCTCCTTGTCGAGGACGAACACCGCGCGGTCGGGGGTCGCGCCGCCCTTGGCGGGACGCTCGCAGACCGCCCAGGTCTTGGGCTCCGCGGCGTCCTCCTCGGAGGGCAGGCGGTCCGGGGCGTACGGGATGCCGATGGTCGGACCGTGCCGGATCTTGCTCTTGTCGATCTCCTTGGCCGGCACCTCGATGACCGTGCCCTTGCCCTTTTCGAGCAGGAGCTTCGCGGAGGCGTAGTTGAGGACCGGGTGCAGGACCTTCTCGCCGCCCTCCTTGAGGATGACGTACCGCGTGGTCGAATCGCTGTCCACGATGACGTGTTCGCCCGGCTTGTCCCAGCCCTTGGGTGCCGCGGGCTTGATCACGCCCCACGCGATGAAGCCGATGACGAGGATGACACCGACGGCCAGACTGGGCATCACGGTGCGAACCGGACGCGGCGCACCTTCCTCAGACCCCCCGGGCTCCGGTGCCAGGAAAGCCGCGACCGTGCGCTTACGCGCGAATGTGTAGGCGGCGAGCTCATCCCGACGCTTTGCCATGTGTCCCAGCTCTCCCGTTTCTCCCGTTTTGCCATGCTCAGTCGTTGCCCCCCGACCGGTCCCCGGCAGCATCAGCGCGCATTCAAGGGCCGGTTGAGCACAACAGGGCACCTACTATGCACTGCGCCGTGGGGCCCCGGTCCACCAGGTTCGGTCTGCGCGTCCGCTCTGTACCGGAAGTTCACAGAGCCGCCGCACTTCCCTGTCCCGGCCCCCGTGTCGCCGGGGCCGTGTCAGCGGGTAGCGTGACCTCCCACACGAACACAGGGCACCGCAGCGCACGGCGGCCGCGACGGCGACGCACGGACGACGAGTCAGTCGTCGGGCGACGGCGAGCGACGACGGGCAGTCGACCCACGGTCGACCCGCACAGCCGTGCGCCACCAAGCGAATTGATGCCACATTGCGAAAGGGATGTCCCGGGGGATGACCAGCGCTACGAGCACTCGGCGCGGACGCCGCGCACAGCAGCAGCCGAGGGGCGGGGGCAGGGGCAGGCCCAACCCCGCACCGGTTCCCGCAGCATCCTCGACATCCGCGGCGCCGCGCACCCTGCCGCGCCCCGGCGGGCTCGGCCCGCTGCGCCTGCAGCAGCTGGTCCTGGTCGAGCTGGCCGCCGCGATCATGGTGGTCGCCGGGCTCGTCGAGCGCTGGCTGCTCGCCCCGGCCGGAGCCGTCGCCGCGCTCCTGGTGCTGCTGGCGATCCTGCGCCGCCACCACCGTCCGCTGCCGGAGTGGTACGAGACGGCGCGCGCGCTCAAGCAGCGCCAGCGCGAGGCCAAGTCGCCGGTTCCGCCGGGCACCGAGCCGATGCTGGCGCCGGCCGTCGAGTGCGACGCGGCGCTGCGCACGTACAGCTTCGTGTCCCGGGACGACCGGTCGATCGGCATGATCGGCGACGGCTCGTTCCTGACGGCCGTGCTGTTCGTGCAGCCGAGCGACGAGCCGCTGCGGCCCGAAATGGCCAACCGTCAGCTGCCGTTGCAGCTGATCCAGGACTCCCTTGAGGTGGACGGCATCGAGCTGGCCTCCGCCCAGGTCGTCCAGCACACGCAGCCCGCGCCCGCCCCGCACCTGCCGCAGCAGTCGGTCGCCGCGCGGTCGTACGGCCCGCTGCAGGCCCAGTCCGGCTCGCCGGCGCTGCGGCTGACGTGGATCGCGCTCAAGCTCGACCCCGAGCTGTGCCCGGAGGCCGTGGAGGCCCGCGGCGGCGGCGTGCCCGGCGCCCAGCGCGCCCTGCTGCGCGTCGCCGACCAGCTCGCCAGCCGCCTGGCGGGCCAGGGCTTCGAGGCGACGATCCTGGACGAGAACGAGCTGGTGAACGCGGTCGCCACCTCCAGCTGCCTGAACCCGCGCGCCAACTCCCAGCACAGCAACGACGGCCGGCCCACCCAGCGGCGCACGGTCGAGGCCGTCCGCACCTGGCGGGTGGACGACCGCTGGCACACCACGTACTGGATCTCCCGCTGGCCGCAGCTCGGCCAGGGCGGCGTCGGACTGCCGCAGCTGGTCACCCGCTTCACCTCGCTGCCGGTGCTGGCGACCACCTTCAGCACCACCCTGAGCCGAGCCGGCAACCGCGGCATCGCGATCGCGGGCCACGTACGCATCACGGGCCGCGGCGAGAACGAACTGGACCAGGCACGCCGCGAGTTGGAGCGCGCCGCGGGCGCCTCCAAGGTCGGCCTCGTGCGGCTCGACCGCGAACAGGTCCCCGGCGCCCTCGCCACCCTGCCGCTCGGAGGTACGTCCTGATGTCCTACCCCACGCCGACCATGAACCAGGGACAGCAGCGCCAGGGCGGGCCCGAGCGCCGGCCCGCCCACGTCGCCTCGCCGACCGACACCGGCATGATCCCGCTGCTCCAGCAGCCGGAGACGCCGCAGCAGCCGGAGCAACGGCGCATCTTCAGCCCGGGGTTCGGCCTGCGCGGCCCGCGCCGCAACCGCCATGTGGTGACGTCCGACGAGATCGCCGCGATCAGCATGCCGATCGGCGACGACGGCGTGATCATCGGCACGGACACCGAGAACACGCCCGCCGTGCTCGGCCTGGCCCGCCCCACCCCGTTCGACGTGTGCGTGGTCGGCGGTCTGTGGCTCGCCCAGGTGCTCGCGCTCCGCTCGGCGGCGACGGGCGCGCGCGTGGCCGTCGAGACGGGCCGCCCGCAGGTGTGGACGCAGCTGGCGCAGGCGGCCGGCGGCGGCCAGCAGTGCGTGACCGTCTACCCGGTGGGCCGCGTGCCCGCGCAGGGACCTTCGGTCTCCAGCCCGGTCGTGCTGATCCGTGACTGCGGTGTCCGCCCGCCGCGCGGCCGGGTCACCTCGCTGCCCTGGCAGGCGGTCGTGACGGTCCTGCCGTACGTCGGCGAGCACGCGCCGCGCTGGCTGGCGCAGGCCCAGCTGGTCGGCATCCAGCGCATCTCGCCGCAGGAGACCGAGGTCGTACGCGAGACCCTCGGCGTACCCGCGGACCACCTGCAGCTGCTGCCGACGCTGTCGGACAACGTCGCGCTGTGGTGCACCCGCAAGCACCGCAAGTACGTGATGACCGAGCCCACCGACGCCGAGAACGGTCTGCTCGGTGGGGCGCGCCGGATGGACTGAGCGCCCCGGACCGCTCCGCAACCGGATTGTGATGTCCGGTCGCGGAGCCGCACCGGGGCCGATCGGCTCGCGTACCCGTCTCTCCGGCCGGCGTTCGACGTCCGGCCGGATTGCGTCTTTCGGTGGCCGATCCGATGCCCTTGGATGCTCGGAGTCCGTCCGGACGGGCCGAGAATCCCCCAACCCGCCCGGATGTTCCGTGATTCCGGGCACCCGGATCCGATCCTCGGATCCGGGGCGAGCAGAGCCCGGGGACCCCGGGGAAGCCGGTCGTCCGCAACGGCGGCGGAGACGGAGCGCACACAAGGGCGCTTTCCCGTACCGCGGTGCGAGTGATTAGGCTCTTCTGGTGATGCGGTTGCGTCGCAGACGCGTGGGACGCGCCACCCCATCCGCCCGACCGCGACGTACGCATTCAGCAGCAGTGGCTGACCAGGAGGCAAGCAGTGAACAGGGATCGGTCCGACTACCGAGGCGGCCAGTCCCCTGACGGGGAAGACCGTGAACTCGACCTCACGGGCGAGTTCGAAATCGTCTACGAGCCTCCTGCTTGGTACGACCAGGGATCGCGCGGCGGCAACGCCGAACCGGCCTCGCCGCCGCCTCCCACCGGCCAGCCGCTCGGCGGGCCCGGGGCACCTCAGCCTCCGGCCCAGGAACAGCAGCAGCCACAGCAGCCGCAGCAGGGCCAGTACGGCGCGGGCGCACCGCAGGGGCAGTACGGCGTAGGCGCACCGCAGGGGACGGGTGGTTACCCGGCGCCGCAGCAGGACCCGTCCGGGGGATACGGGTACCCGCAGCAGAACACCGCGGGCGGGTACGGCTACCCGCAGCACGCCCAGCCCGCGCAGCCGGCCCAGCCCGCGCAGGACGCCTCCGGCGGGTACGGCTACCCGCAGCAGTCCGCGCCGCAGGCCGCCGCACCGCAGGCCGCGCCGCCGCAGACCGCCCAGCCGCAGACCCCCGCCCCGGCGTCCGGCCAGGACACGTCGGGGGGTTACGGCTACCCGCAGGCGCAGCCCGCGCAGCCCGCGCAGCCCGCGCAGCCCGCTCCGTCCGCACAGTCCGCTCCGTCCGCGCAGGACGCCTCCGGTGGGTACGGCTACCCGCAGTCCGGGAACGAGCCCGCGCACTCCCCGTCGGTGGACGCCTCGCCCGCGCCGTCCGTGGACGCGTCCCCGGCTCCCCCGGCGCCCGCCCCGGCGGCGCCCGCACCCGCGGCTCCGTCGGCCCCCGCTCCGTCGACTCCCGCTCCGGCGGCGCCCGTTCCGGCGCCCGCCTCGGAGGCTCCCACCTCGGAGGCTCCGGCCTCGCCCGGCTTCCCGGTGCTGCGGCCCGTGGACGACGAGGACAGCGGTGCGACGCCTGCCGCTTCCCCGGCGCCGGACACGTCCGACGACGAGCCGGAGCAGCCCGCCGAGCTCAACCACGCCGCCGCGGACGCCGAGGCGGCCGCGCTGTTCGGCTCCGGTGACGACGAGCCCGCGCCGTCCGACGAGCCGGAGCAGGCCCCGGAGCAGGCCGAGGCCGAGGAGGGCTCCGCGGACGAGGCCGGGGAGAGCGAGGCCGAACAGCAGCCGACCGCCCCCGAGTCCGCCGCGTCGGCCGAAGCCCCGCAGGCGCCAGAGGCCCCGCAGGCGGCTCAGGCCCCGCAGCAGCAGCCTCCCCTGCCGCTGCCGCAGGGCTACCAGCCCGCGCAGCCCGACCAGGCGGCCGCCCAGCCGCAGCCCGGCCAGCAGCCGCAGCAGGACCAGCAGGCCGCGGCGGCAGCCCAGGCCCAGCAAGCCCAGCAGGGCGGTTACGGCTACCCCCAACCGGCGCAGGGCCAGCACCCGCAGGCCGCACAGCCGATGCCCCAGCAGCACCCCGGCGCCCAGCCCATGCCGCAGCAGGACCAGGCCGCCCAGCAGGCCCAACAGCAGGCCCAACAGGCTTACGCCGCACAGCAGGCACAACAGGCACAGCAGCAAGCCCAGCAGGCCGCCCAAGCCCAACAGGCTCAGCAAGCCCAACAGGCTCAGCAGGCCCAACAGGGTCAGCAGCCCGGCTACGGCTACCCCCAGCAGCAGGTCCCGCAGCAGTACGGCTACGGCTACCCGCAGCAGGCCGGACAGCAGCCGCACGCCCCACAGCAGCAGGCACAGGGCCAGCAGGCACAGGGCCAGCACCCGCAGCAGCAGAACCCGCAGCACCCGCAGGCCCACCCGATGCAGCAGCACCCGCAGCAGGGCCAGCAGCAGCCCGGCCAGCAGATGCCCCCGCAGGCCCAACAGCAGGCCCAGCAGCAGCACCAGCAGCCCCAGCAGCCCGGCCAGCAACAGCCCCAACCGCAACAACCCCAGCAGCCCCAACAGCCCCAGCCCCAGCAACAGCCCCAGCAACAGGCCCCCCAGAGCTGGTCGCAGGGCGGTCAGGCCGGCCAGGCCGGTCCCGGGGCGCAGCAGCCGCAGCAGCAGCAGGCCGCGCCCGGCACCCCGCTCGGGTACAACGCGGCGGTGGAGCTGTCGTCCGACCGGCTGCTGCGCAGCCAGCCCAAGCAGCGCAAGAACAACGCGGGCCCGTCCCGGTTCAAGCTGGGCGCGAAGAAGGAAGAGGCCGAGCGGCAGCGGAAGTTGGAGCTGATCCGTACGCCGGTGATGTCCTGCTACCGGATCGCGGTCATCTCGCTCAAGGGCGGCGTCGGCAAGACCACGACGACGATGGCGCTCGGCGCGACGCTCGCCTCGGAGCGGCAGGACAAGATCCTCGCGATCGACGCCAACCCGGACGCGGGCACGCTCGGCCGCCGCGTGCGGCGCGAGACGGGTGCGACCATCCGTGACCTGGTGCAGGCGATCCCGCAGCTGAACAGCTACATGGACATCCGCCGCTTCACCTCGCAGGCGCCCTCCGGCCTGGAGATCATCGCCAACGACGTGGACCCGGCCGTGTCGACCACGTTCAACGACCAGGACTACCGCTCGGCGCTGGACGTGCTCGGCCGCCAGTACCCGATCATCCTGACCGACTCGGGTACGGGCCTGCTGTACAGCGCGATGCGCGGCGTGCTCGACCTGGCCGACCAGCTGATCATCATCTCGACCCCGTCGGTGGACGGCGCGAGCTCCGCGTCGACGACGCTCGACTGGCTGTCGGCGCACGGCTTCGCGGACCTGGTGCAGCGCTCCATCACGGTGATCTCGGGTGTCCGCGAGACCGGCAAGATGATCAAGGTGGAGGACATCGTCGCGCACTTCGAGACGCGCTGCCGCGCCGTCCAGGTGGTGCCGTTCGACGAGCACCTGGCGGCCGGCGCCGAGGTCGACCTCGGCATGATGCGCCCGAAGACCCGTGAGGCGTACTTCAACCTGGCGTCCCTGGTCACCGAGGACCTGGCCCGCACCGCGCAGAGCCAGGGCTACGGCGGCCAGCAGCAGATGCAGCAGGGCTACCCGCAGCAGCAGGCACAGGCCCCGCAGCAGGGCTACCCCCAGCAGGGCGCCCCGCAGCAGGGCCAGGGCTGGCAGCAGCAGGGCCAGCAGCAGCCGCCGCAGGGCCAGGGCTGGACCCAGCAGCCGCAGCAGCAACAGCCCCAGCAGGGCGGCCAGCCGGGCCAGCCGGGCCAGCCGGGCCAGCCGGGCCAGCAGCAGGGCGGTTCGGTCCCTCCGGGCTGGACCCAGTAGCAGGAAGCGGGTGGCCACACCCGTACGAGCGAAAGGGGTTGGCGTCACCGGACGCCAACCCCTTCGCTCGTACGAGAAGAACCTTCGCGCTATTTCAGATCGAACTCCCCGTCGCGCGCGCCGAGCACGAACGCGCGCCACTCCGCCTCGGTGTAACGCAGCACCGTCTCGGGCTCCTTGGAGTTGCGCATGGCGACGGCGCCGCCTTCGAGATAGGCGATCTCGACCTTCTCGTCCTCGGGCCCGCCGGGTGCGCTGTGCCATTCGACGCCGCTGATGTCCAGCGCGTACAGCGCGTCCTTCTCCGCCTCTTTGCGCGCCTTGAGCGCCGCCTGCGCCTGCTCTTGCTGCTGCTCCGTCGACATCAGGATCTCTCCGTTCCGCTGGCCTGACCCGTGCCTCGGACTCTACCGTCGGTCCTGGCCTTTCGGCGTACGTCTTCAGAGGGCTGTACCAATGTCGGTCACGGGCCCAACTCGGCGTCATAACAGGGGCGTTCCCGCAGGCCACGCCGGGTTCATCCGCCGTTGACATGTTTAGACCACCGCTGATAGACACACACCTCATCCAACTGAGCTGTTCCGCATGGCATCGCCTGTCATCCAGTACGTCCCGCAGTACGTCCGCCTTTCTGAGCGAGCAACTACGCGAGGTCAACTGCCCATGGACACAAGAGTTCAGCCCGTACCAGACGTACCAGCGAGAAGAAGGCCACGCCGCCGCGTCCGCGTCCTGCTCGCCTCCGGGGCCGCCGCGCTGACGCTCACCGCCGGCCTCGCCTCGCCGCTCAACCCGGCGCCGGACTCGGCGCAGGCGGAGAGCACCGGCAAGACGAGGCTGACGGTCGCGGTGGCGCAGAGCGTCGACTCGCTCAGCCCGTTCCTCGCCCAGCGTCTGGTCAGTACGAGCATCCACAAGCTGATGTACGAGTATCTGACGAACTACGACCCGAAGGACAGCCACACGGTCCCGGGGCTCGCCACCAAGTGGGAGCCGTCCGCCGACAAGCTGACCTGGACGTACACCATCCGCAAGGACTCGAAGTGGTCCGACGGGAAGCAGGCCACGGCCGAGGACGCGGCGTGGACGTTCAACAAGATCATGACGGACGAGGGCGCCGCCACGGTCAATGCCAGCTATGTCACCAACTTCAAGAAGGTGACGGCTCCTTCGCCGGAGAAACTGGTCATCGAGCTGAAGAAGCCGCAGGCCACGATGACCGCCCTCGACGTGCCGATCGTGCCGAAGCACGTGTGGGAGAAGGTCGAGGACTTCGGGAAGTTCAACAACGACGACAAGTTCCCGATCGTCGGCAACGGCCCGTTCATCCTCACCGATTACGAGAAGGACAAGTACGTCAAGCTGGAGCCCAACAAGGACTTCTGGCGCGGCGCCCCGAAGTTCGACGAGCTGGTCTTCAAGACGTACAAGGACCAGGACGCGGCGGTGGCGGCCCTGAAGAAGGGCGAGGTGTCCTTCGTCGCAGGTCAGCCCTCGCTCACCCCGGCGCAGGCCGCGGAGTTGAAGAACGTCCCGAACGTGAAGGTCAATGACGCGCCGGGCCGCCGCTTCTTCGCGCTCGCCACGAATCCGGGTGCGCAGACCAAGGACGGCGAGAAGTTCGGCGACGGCCATCCGGCACTGCTCGACCGGAAGGTGCGGCAGGCCCTTTTCCTGGCCGTGGACCGCGAGACGATCATCGACAAGGTGTTCCGGGGCCACGCGGTCAAGGGCGAGGGATATATCCCGCCGCGTTTCTCGGACTACTTCTGGAAACCGTCCCCGGACCAGGAACTCGCGCACGACCCGAAGAAGGCAGCCAGACTCCTGGACGAGGCGGGCTACAAGAAGAACGGCGACGGAAAGCGCGTCGGCAAGGACGGAAAGCCGCTCGACTTCCGCATTCTGTGCCACGCCACCGACCCGATCGACAAGTCGATCGGCAATTACCTCAAGGAGTGGTGGGGCGAGCTCGGCATCGGCCTTGAGGTGCAGTGCCTCGACAACGTGACCGACCCCTGGTACGCGGGCGAGTACGACCTGGCCTTCGACGGCTGGTCCGTCAACCCCGACCCGGACTTCGTCCTGTCGCTGCACATCTGCGACGCGCTGCCGTCCAAGCCGGGCGCCACGTCCCCGACGGACAACTTCATCTGTGACGAGAAGTACGACGAGCTGTACAAGAAGCAGCAGGCCGAGTACGACCCGGCCAAGCGCCAGGACCTCGTCAAGCAGATGCAGTCGCGGCTGTACGACACCGGCTACATGAACATCATCGCGTACCCGAACGCCGTCGAGGCGTACCGCACGGACCAGATCAAGTCGATCACGACGATGCCCTCGGACGCGGGCAACATCTACGGCCAGGACGGGTACTGGAGCTGGTGGTCGGCGGTGCCGGCGGACGACGGGGCGGGCTCGGACGGCGGGACGTCGGCGGGCGTGGTGATCGGCATCGCCGCCGCTGCCGTCGTCGTCATCGGCGCCGGGGCGTTCGTGGCGCTGCGCCGCCGCGCCACCGCGGAAGAACGCGAATAGCGGAAGATCGCGACAAGAGGAATGCGATAACAAGAGGAACGCGATAGAGGAACGCGGACAACAGAGCGCGAATAGGCGGATCCGTTCCATGACCGATGCCTCCACCGGTACCACCGCGCTCGCGGACCCCGACGGCCCGGCTCCGGCCGGGCCGTCGGGCCGCGGGCCGCGCGCCCGTGACACCGTCGCCTATCTGAGATACGGGGCGGGCAAGCTGCTCGGCGCGGCGGTGTCGCTGTTCGCCGTGCTCGTGACGAGCTTCTTCCTGTTCCGGATCATCCCGGGCGACCCGGTCCGCACCATCACGCACGGCCGGGCCGTCTCCGAGGAGCAGCTGCAGGCGCTGCGCCGCCAGTTCGGCATCGACAAGCCGCTGTGGGAGCAGTTCACGCTGTACTGCGGTCAGGCGCTGCAGGGCGATTTCGGCAACTCGTACCAACTCCACGATCCCGTGGGCGAGTTGATCTGGAACCGGCTGCCTGCGACGCTGCTGCTGACCGGCACGGCGTTCGTCCTGTACTCGCTGATCGGGGTCTGGCTGGGCACCCGCTCGGCGTGGCGCAGCGGCGGGCTCGGCGACCGCTTCAACACGGGCCTGTCGCTGACCCTCTACTCGGTGCCGTCGTTCTGGCTGGGCCTGATGCTGATCAATGTGTTCGCGGTCGGCGCCGGATTCGTCCCGGGCCTGTTCCCGACCGGCCTGATGGAGTCAGGCGACGGCTCCACGGGCCTCGCGCACGCCCTGGACGTGGCGCACCACATGGTCCTGCCGGTGGTCACGCTGGTAGCGGTCGGGTACGCGCAGACGCTGCTCGTGATGCGCTCCTCGCTGCTCGACGAGATGGGCGGCGACTATCTGACGACGGCCCGCGCGAAGGGCCTGCGCGACACCCTCGTACGCCGCCGCCACGCCGTGCCCAACGCGCTGCTTCCCACGGTGACGCTGCTGTTCGTGAACCTCGGGCATGTGGTGGCGGGGCAGATCCTGGTCGAGACGGTGTTCTCCTGGCCGGGCCTCGGCGGACTCTTCTACGACGCCTTGTCGATCCCCGATCTCCCCCTGCTCCAGGGCCTGTTCTTCGTGTTCGCGGCCGGTGTGATCCTGATGAACACCCTGGCCGACCTGATCTATCCGCTGCTCGATCCCCGGGTGGGCCGATGACCACGACCGATACGCCTACGACCGATACGCCTGCGAAGACCACGTCCCCGAAGAGCACCCGCGCCCTCGCCCGGGACCGCAGACGGCAGTCCGTGGCGCGCTTCTGGCGGCAGTACCGCACACACCGCGCGGGCCTGTTCGGCCTGGCCTCGCTCGCCCTCTTCGTCCTGCTCGCCCTCCTGGCCCCGCTGCTGGTCGGCGCGGACGTGCAGAGCGTCACGAAGGCGCCGGGACGGCCGCTGGAGGCGCCCGGCGGGGAGTTTCCGCTCGGCACGGACAAGTACGGCCGCACCATGCTGGGCCTGCTGATCTGGGGGGCGCGCTTCTCGCTCACGGTCGGCTTCCTCGCGGCGGCGCTGTCCGTGGCGATCGGCACCCTGATCGGCATCACGGCCGGGCACTACAAGGGCTGGTACGCGACGGTCATCATGCGGGTCACCGACTGGTTCCTGGTCATGCCGACCCTCGTCCTGGCGATCGCCCTGGCCAGCGTCCTTTCCCGCTCGATCTGGACGATCATCCTCGCGATCGGCGTCACCACCTGGCCCACCACGGCCCGTCTGGTCCGCGCGCAGACGCTCGCCGTGGAGTCCCGCCCGTACATCGAACGCGCCAAGGCGCTCGGCGGCGGCCATACCCACATCATGACCCGGCACGTGCTGCCGAACGTGATGCCGCTGGTCCTCGCCCAGACCACCCTGGTGATCTCCTCGGCGGTCCTCACCGAGGCCACTCTCGCCTTCCTCGGCCTCGGCGACCCGACGGTCACGTCCTGGGGCGGGCTCCTCCAGGACGCCCGGGACGCCGGTGCGACGACGAAGTGGTGGTACGTGGTGCCGCCCGGGATCGCCATCGCCCTGGTGGCGCTGTCCTTCACGCTCTGCGGCCGCGCCGTCGAGTCCGTGCTCAACCCGAGGCTGGGGGTGTCCCGGTGACCACCGCACCACTGCTCGACATCAAGGACCTCAACGTCACGTACGGCACCGGGGCCGCCGCCGTACGCGGGGTCGACCTCACCCTGGCGGCCGGCCAGAAGCTCGGCATCGCGGGCGAGTCCGGCTGCGGCAAGTCGACGCTCGCCCTGGCCCTGCTGCGGCTGCTGCCCGCCGGGGCGAAGCTCTCCGGGGAGATCCTGCTCGACGGCGAGGACGTCCTCACCATGAAGTGGGGGCGGCTTCGGGCGGTGCGCTGGGCGGGCGCCTCCATCGTGTTCCAGGGCGCGATGCACTCCCTGAACGCGGTGCGCCGCATCGGCGACCAGATCGCCGAGCCCATGCTGATCCACCGCACGGCGCCCCCTTCGGGCGTACGGAAGAAGGTCGCCGTACTCCTGGAGCACGTGGGCCTGCCCGCGTCCCGCGCGGACTCGTACCCGCACGAGCTCTCCGGCGGGCAGCGCCAGCGCGTGATGATCGCGATGGCCCTGGCCTGCGACCCGAAGCTGATCGTCGCCGACGAGCCCACGACGGCCCTGGACGTGATGATCCAGGCCCAGATCCTGCGCCTGATCGAGCAGTTGGTGGCCGAGCAGAACGTCGGCCTGATCATGATCAGCCACGACCTGGCGGTCCTCGCCGACACCTGCGACCGGCTCGCGGTGATGTACGCGGGCCGCGTCGTGGAGCAGGGCCCGGCCGCGCAGGTCTACGAGTCGGCCCTGCACCCGTACGCCAAGGCCCTCTCGGCGGCGTTCCCCCGCATCGGCGACCCGGCCTCCCGCCACGCCCCCCGGGGCCTGGCCGGCGACCCCCCGGACCCCTCGGACCTGCCGCCGGGCTGCACGTTCCATCCGCGATGCCCGGTGGCGCTGGACCGCTGCGCGGTGGAGGACCAGGCGTTGCGGGGCGAGGAGGAGCGGAGGGCGGCATGCGTGCACGTGTGACGGCTGTGGGCACCACCTGGCAACGGAAGGACGGACGATGACCGAGTCACCCTTGCTCCACGCAGCCGACCTGCACGTCACCTTCTCCGGAAGGCGCGGCAGCGGCAGCGCCCGAGCCGTGGACGGCGTCAACCTCACCCTCGGCAAGGGCGAAATCGTAGCCCTCGTAGGCGAATCCGGCTGCGGCAAGACGACCCTGGCCCGCGCCCTCCTGGGCCTGGAGAAGCCGACCGCAGGTCACGTCACGTTCGACGGCGCCCCGTTGACGTACGACACCCGCTCCCTGAAGACGTACCGCAACCGCGTCCAGCTGGTCCTGCAGGACCCCAGAGGCTCCCTCAACCCCCGGCACACCGTGTACGAGGCGGTCGCGGAGGGCCTGCGCGTGCACCGGTACGCGGGCGACGAGCGCGCGAAGGTCGCCGAGGCCCTGTCACGGGCCGGCCTGCGCCCGCCGGAGCGGTTCTTCCAGCGCTACCCGCACGAGCTCTCCGGCGGCCAGCGTCAGCGCGTCGTCATCGCCGGGGCGCTCGTCCTGGACCCCGAACTGATCGTCGCGGACGAGCCGGTGGCGTCCCTGGACGCCTCCGTGCGCGGCGAGATCCTGGCGCTGCTGCTCTCGCTGCGCCGGGACCTCGGCCTGTCGGCGCTCGTCGTCACGCACGACCTGGGGCTCGCGTGGAACATCGCCGACCGGGTCGCGGTGATGTACCTGGGCCGGGTGGTGGAGACGGGCACGGTCGAGGAGGTGCTGACCCACCCCCGGCACCCGTACACCCAGGCCCTGTTGTCCGTGCTGCCGGAGGCTTCCGGCGAGCCGGTCGTGCTGACCGGTGAGCCGCCGGACCCGACCCGCATCCCCGGCGGCTGCCGCTTCCACGCGCGCTGCCAGGTGCTCGCCTCGGGCGCGGCGGAGCGCGCGGGCGTCGCGGGCTCCTGCCGTACGGAGGACCTGCCGGTCCTGTCGGCCGAGCGCACGACGCAGGCGGCGTGCCACTGGGCGAGGGCGGCCACGACGGCACCCTGAGCCATGACGGCCCCCGGAGCCACGACGGCACCCTGAGCCACGACGACCCCCTGAGACATCCGGAGCCGGAGAACCGTCACGGTTCCACGCCCTCCCGGAACACGAACTGGCCCCCGGACGGCCGGAGTTCGACGATGGGCAGCACCTTGTCGTCCGGGTTGCCCGCGTCGTCGAAGCGGATCAGCCCGCTCAGCCCCGCCACCTCGTTGCCCTCCTTGACCTGCAGCAGCATCTGCCGCACCGCCCCGGAGTACCTCTCGGTCTTCGCGGGCCACGCGTCCCGGACGGCCGTGCCGGCGACGAGGACCGCGTCGTGCACGGCGATGGCCTGCCCGTCGTCGAGGTCGCCGCGGCCGCGGCCGGTCAGCTTCTCGTAGCGCTCGGCGAACTCGGGCATCGGGTCGGCCCTCCCGCCCGGGTAGCCGTCCCGCCACAGGTCGGGGTGGGCGAGCGCGGTGTAGCGGACGGTGACCCCGCTGCGCTCCCAGGCGTCGGTGAACCGTTTCCGCGCCTCGTCGCCCTCCTGGCCGTCCGCGTACATGCCGACGGCGTCGTCCCCGGTGAACACGGTGACCGGGCAGCGCTGGCCGAAGGCGCTCATGGCGGTGATGAACTGCCGCAGCTCCTTGCCGCGTCCCGCGAAGTACAGGGCGTCGAGCTTCTCCCGGCAGACCCGCTCGGCGATGGACGAGAAGGCGGTGGCCGTCGCGGGCGCGTTCGAGCTGTAGTCGAGGCCGAGCCTCTCCAGCTTGAGGCCCTGCTTCTCGGCGGCGTCCGCGAAACCCCGGTACAGGGAGGTGCTGTACAGCTCGTTGCCGGTGTCGACCTCTTCGCCGCTGCGGTCCTCGATGACGTCCACGCGGAAGCCGTCGTTCTTGTCCTGCAGGTCCTTGAGGTGCCGGGCCGCGGCGGCGGCCTCGCTCCGGTTGGGGTTGCTCACCCGGAAGAAGCCGACCTGGTCGCCGTCGGTGAGGTTGTCGGCCGTGGACGTGCCGCCGACCAGCGGCAGACCCAGGCTCCGCAGCTCCTCGATGATCTTCTTCGTGGTGGCGTACGACGGTCCGAAACCGGTCACGGCGACCAGCCGGTGCTCCTCGTCGTCCTGCATCTCGGCGAGCTGCCCGACCAGCTTCTCGTGCTGCTGCCCGCGCGCCCCCGGGTTGCCGAGCAGCAGCTTGATCTGCGGTACGTCGCCGTGGCCGCCCACCTCGTGCCGGTTGAGGGCGTACTGGGCGAGGCGGGCGCCCTCCAGCTCCTGCCGCGCCGAGTTGTCGGCCAGGCCGCTGCCGCCTGCCGTCAGGGGGTGGACGTAGGCGACGGCCACCCAGGGCTTGCCGGTCTTCTCCACGCGCTGGTTCTCCTCGTGGATGGCGCGGGTGACGGCGTCCAGGGAATCGTCGAACGAGTACGCCCCGTCCGTGACGCCCACGCATTCGTCGTCCGGGCCCTGCTCCCACACGCCTTCGGCGCACCGGTCGAAGAGGTAGGCGCGGGTCCCCCAGGTGTCGGCGGCCAGGAAGTACACCACCGCCGCCACGAGCAGCGTGGCCGCCCCGCCCCACAGGACGTACCACCGCTTCGTCCGGGGCCGGCCGGGCACCGGCCACGGCCCTGTCGACGGAGAGTGCTGAGGGTCCGTCACCACGGTTCCTTTCGGTAGAGCCGCATCCGGTCGTCCAGCGTCTGCCACTGCCTGAAGCCCCGCAACTCCCCCCGCAGCCGCTCCAGTTGCTCCACGATCACCCCGCGCAGCTCGGCCGTCGGGTCGCCCAGCGGGTCCGACCACAGATCGGCGTACGGGTCGGTCCTCGGGTGCAGGGTGAGCTGGCCGGCGATCAGCAGCCGGGCGACGGGACGCTGCTCCTCGGACAGTTCGGGCTCGGCCTCGGCGCAGCGGCGCTCGTACTCCTGGCCCGGGTCGGCCAGGTCGTACAGGCGGCGGCGCGGGGCGCGCTGGACCCAGGACAGGGCACGGCACCAGGTCTCGGCGTCCAGGGCGCCGGACCTGACCTCCTGGAACGCGCCGTGCAGCAGGCCCGTCGCGGCCACCACGTCGCCCTCGGCGAGGCGGCAGTACGCGGCCTCCCGGAAGTCGCCGGTGCCGCTCTCGGTCACGGCGGCGGCCAGGCGCAGCGTCTCGTACGTCCAGGCCCAGGTGCGGGTGGAGCCCCCGCCCTCCTCCTGGGCGAGTTCGTGCAGCAGGAGGCGGCGGACGACGCGCGGCAGGACCGCCAACGGCTCGTCGTCGACCCGGACGGCCTCGGTGCGCAGGTCGTCCCTTGCGGCCTCGGCGACCCGTTCGCGCAGGTGGCCGGAGCCGCGCCACAGGCCCTCGGCGGCGACGGCCCGGCCGGGTTCCACGGGGGCGGCGGCGCAGCGCAGGGCGAGCCGGTCCGCGGGCGTGGGATCGCCGAGGAGGCGCGGCAGGACCTGCCCGGCGATGGTGTGCCGGCCGCCGGAGGTGAACACGTGCCGCAGCCGCTCGCCGACGGGGACGTCGGTCTCGAACGTCGTCGCCAGCGAGGTCAACGCGGCGGCCGTGGCCAGGGGTTGACCGCCCGTCAGCTCGTACAGGATGCGCCCGAGCCACGCGGCGGGCCGGGAGATGCCACGCACCGCGGGGCGCGGCAGGTTGGCCACGACGCGCTGGGCGAAGTCGGTGACCTCGTCCCGGTCGAGGGGCCGCAGCTGCGCCACGTCGACGCGGCCGCCGATCCGCCGGGGCACGAAGGCGGGGCCTTCCTCGCCGTCGGCGGCGCGCCAGCACGCCAGGTAGGCGCCGTGCGGCACGAGGCCGGGCTCGCGGTTCTCCAGGAACGGCGGGCGGGAGCGGGCGGTGGCGACGATCACCAGCGGGTCGGGCTCGCCCCGGGCCTGCCGGGCGGCGTCGACCGCTTCGAGGAAGGCGTCGCCGAGGTCGTTGTCGATGTCGTCGAGGAGGACGAGGCAGCCGAGGGGCCGGTGCCCGCCGTCCGCGTCGGCGTACGTGCGGTGCAGGTCGGCGAGGAACGCCCGGAGCAGAACCTCCTCGGCCTCCGCACGGTTCGCCGCTGTGCCGTGCCGGAAGCCGTGGTTGAGGCTGACCAGGAACTCCTCGGGGGACGCCGCTTCGCCCCGGCCGAGGCGGTGCTCGACCTGCCGGAGCCTGCGCTGGTGCCGGGCCCGGGCCCACGCGGTGCGGCCGCCCCGAAGCATCGGCAGCACCGCCATGGCCAGGGCGGGCAGCCCGGCGATCGTCGCGGCCGACTCGACCAGCGCCATCAGCAGCGCGCCGGACTCCTCCTCGGCCCGCCCCGCGTCCAGCGCCGCCCGGATCTGCCGCACGGCCCGGACCCGGTTGGCCGGGTCGGTCTCGACGGCGAGCGCGAGGGCGAGCGCGGCGGAGGCGGGCAGCCGCAGCTCCGGGAAGCTGGGGGTGGCGGCGCCGAGCTGGAAGACCAGTTCGGTGACCACGTCGGCGGTGCCCCGCTGGCCGGTGTCGAACTGCGCCAGGTCCAGGTGCGCGGTGTGGGTGTGCTGGCCGAGCCACTTCAGGTGGGCGAGGAGGCTGCTCTTGCCCGTGCCGCGCCCGCCGAGCAGGAGCAGCGGCCGCCGGGCCTCCGCTTCGGCGCCGCCCCACTCGGGGACGGCGAGCTGGTCCTGCACCCACCGGGCGAGCTGTCCGTCCCGCTGCGACATCCCCGCCCACGCATCCTGCGCCACAGCTCCCCCCTCGGCCCCCTGCTGTGCGCTTAGGATGCCTCAATTCCCGTACGGGGAAACGGCAGTTCGGGAATTACGGGTGGCGCTGTTCGGTGGGGCGTTCGGTGGCGGTGTTCGGTGGGGCGTTCGGTTGTGCGTTCGGTGTTGCGTTCGGTGGGGCGTTCGTCAGGAGCGTTCGAGAAGCTCCCGGCAGCGCTTCACGTCGTCGGCGATGGCGACGAGCAGCCCGTCGACGGAGTCGAAGGTCTGCTGGCCGCGCACGAACGCCAGGAAGTCCACGGCGACGTGCTGCCCGTACAGGTCGAGTCCGACGCGGTCGATCGCGTACGCCTCGACGGTGCGCGTGGTGCCGTCGAACTGCGGGTTGGTGCCGACGGAGATCGCGGCGGGCATCTGCTCGCCATCGGCGTGCAGCCAGCCCGCGTACACCCCGTCGGCGGGGATCGCGGTGTGCGGCAGGGTCTCCACGTTCGCGGTGGGGAAGCCGAGCTCGCGGCCGCGCTGCGCGCCGCGCACGACGACACCCTCGACGCGGTGCGGCCGCCCGAGGATCTCGGCGGCCCCGGCGACATCGCCCTCGGCGACGAGCCGACGCGTCAGCGTGGAGGAGAACGCCGCGCCGCCGCCCGCCTCGCCGCTGACGAACAGGTCGACGAGCTCGACCTCGTAGTCGTACGGGGAGCCGAGCTCGGCGAGGAGCGCGACGTCGCCCGCGGCCTTGTGGCCGAAGCGGAAGTTGGGGCCTTCGACGACCACGCGCGCGTGCAGCTTGTCGACGAGGACCTTCACCACGAAGTCGGCGGGCGCGAGCCGGGAGAACTCGGCGGTGAACGGCAGGATGAGCAGCGCGTCCACGCCGAGCTCGGCCATCAGCTCGGCCCGCCGGTGGTGCGGGGCGAGCAGCGGCGGGTGGCTGCCGGGCCGCACGACCTCGCTGGGGTGCGGGTCGAAGGTGACGACGACGGCCGGGACGCCCAGCTCCCGGGCCCGCTCCACGGCACGCCCGATGATCAGCTGGTGCCCGCGGTGCACCCCGTCGTAGGAGCCGATGGTGACGACGCTGCGCCCCCAGTCCTCGGGGATCTCCTCCAAGCCTCGCCAGCGCTGCACGGTATTTGCTCCTCGCCGAACCCGATTACGTCCTGTTGATTGCGCAGGTCTAAGAGTGCCATGCCCTCTCGCTGACGCTCGCATCGGCTGCCCCTCCCCCCGGCAACCTCGGGGCTCCGCCCCCGGACCCCCGCTCCTCGCGGAGGGGCTGTTCCCCGCGCCCCTGTCGGGGCCCGGCCAGGGGTGCGGGGAACCGGGGTCAGCGGGGCGCGCCGAGACGACGGGGCGGGACGTGGTCCGGAAGCAGCTCCCGTACCACCTCCGCTCCTTCCGGCCGCACCGACAGAAACTCCCGTACAACCTCCCCCACCCGCCCCGCGAGCCCCGGCTCCGACAGCTCGGCGAGAGCCCGCAGCACATCCACGGAGACCGGCCCCGGCTCGTGCAGCCGCTCCCGGAACGCACCGAGCACCGTCTCCGGATGCGTACCGACCGCCACGGCCAGCGCGCTCGCCGGCAGCTGCGGGTCCCCTGCCGCGAACCGGCGCAGCGCGAGCGCCAGGTGCCGGTCACGGGTCTCCGGGTCGCGGACCAGGAGCGCGAGCGCCGCCCCGTGCAGCGCACAGTCGGCGGGCCGGTCCAGCAGGGCGAGCGCGGCGTACCGCAGCAGGGCGCGGTCGGCCTCCGCCCGGACGTGCGGGGCGGTCCGCAGCGCGCACGCGGCGGCCGTGACCCGCCGGTCCGCGCGCGCGTCGTGCGTCCAGCGCTCCACGGCCCGGCAGATGGCACCGGGCTCCTCCTCGGCGAGCGCGGCGAGCAGCTCGTCGCCGCGCCGGTGCGAGCAGTCGGCCAGGGCTTCGGTGAGCTCGTCGACGGCCCGGTGCCGGTGGGTGTGGAGCAGCGCCTGCGCGGCGCGCGCCACGGTGGCGTCCGGCGCGGCGTGCAGCGCCCGCTCGTCGGTGAACCACCGGGTCAGCAGCGGCTGTACGGTGCCGGGCGCGTCCCGCAGCCACTCCCCGACGGCGTCCAGGAAGCGGTCGCCGCCGTGCTCGGCGCCCGGCTCGGGGTCGGCGACGACGAGCCGGCGCAGCAGGTCCATGCGGTCCGCGTCGGGCAGCGCGAGCCGGCGCCAGAACGCGGGCCCGAACACCTCGAACCCCTCGACCGGTGACTCGCCCGGGGCGCCGCGCCGCGCGATCCGCTCGGTGAGCGGCCGCAGCACGCCGAGGTACGGCCGGGCGTCCGGCACGCGCAGCAGTACGCCGGACAGCAGGCGCTCGGCCCACCAGGCGGCGTCGGCCCGCTGCCGCCCGGTGGCACGCGCCCGGCCCCCGGCATCCGTACGGCCCCCGGCCCCCGTGCGGCCCCCGGCCCCTGCACCGCCCCCGGCCGCTGCCCGGCTCCCGGTCCCCGTCCGGCCCTCGGGCCCCGTCCGGCCCCCGTCCGCCGCCCGGCCTCCGGCCCCCGTCCGGTCCGCGAGCTCGTCGACCGCCTCCGCCAACTCGGCGAGCCGGGCGCCCAGTTGAGCGTGCCCCTGTTGCCGCCCGAGCAGCAGCAGCGCCTCCACGACGGGCCCGATACGGTGCCGGGGCACGGGCAGCGGGCGCCCGCCGGAAGCCGAGCCTCCGTCCCGCCACCGGTGCACGAGGGAGTGCAGCGCGCCGTCGAGGTCGAGGTGCGCGCCCTGGATCCAGTCGGCCAGCTCCTCGTGCGCGAACCGGTAGCCGCCCCCGGCCGGCACGAGCAGCCCCTCGGTGAGGACGGCGGAGGCGACCCCGCCGGCCCACGGGAACACCGCCTCGAACGACGCCCGGTCCAGCTCCCCCTGCCCCGGCCCGAGGCACCGCCTGGCCGCGTCGTGCACCCGCCCGGCGACCTGCGCGGCGAGCCGCCGTACCGCCGTACCGCGGACCCGGTGCGGGACGGCGATCCGCACGGCGACCCGCAGGCACATCAGGTCGAGGTACGCGCCCAGGATCTCCTCGCGCCCCGGCCTGCCCTCCGGCTCCCCGGCGACGGCCGCCCGCACCTCGGCGAGGAGCCGCAGCGCCAGCGGGTGCGCGGCGACCGCGTCCGACACGGCGTGCTCGGGGATTCCGTACATGGCCCGGCCCCGCGCCGCCTGCTCCGCATCGAGCGCCCCGAGGACCACGCAGGGCGGCAGCACGGACGCCCCGGGCGCACGCGGGGTGGGCCCGGGCGCGGCCCCGCCCGGCCGAGCCGACGGACGGGCAGGCCCCGGCCGGCCGCCCGCACGGTTCCCGTACGCGGGGCCCGAGGGGTCCACCCACACGGACTGCTCCGCGAAAACCGACCGCCCCACCGAACCAGCCGCATCCCCAGACCCGACCGAACCAGCCGCATCCCCGAAGCCCCCCGAGCCCGGCGCACCGGCCGTGCCCCCCGAACCCCCCGAACCCGACTCCCCCGCCTCCCCCGCCTCCCCGTACAACGCCCCCTCCGGGAACAGCCGCCCCGCCTGTTCCCAGTACTCGGCGCGGCACGCCACCACCAGGCGTGTGTCCGTGTCGCGGAGCCAGGCCGTGCTGCCCGCCGTCCAGTCGGCGAGCCGGTGGGCGAGGACGGGTGGCATCTCCTCCGGGGAGTCGAGCAGGATCAGCAGGGGCCGGCCCGCGTCCCGGACCAGCCGTGTGACCCGGTCCACGGAGATGTCCCCGAGCTCCCGGCCGCCCTCCGCCGACGCCGCCACGATCCGCCCCGCGTCCGCCAGCGCCCGCGCCACCGCGTCCGCCACCGACGCGTCGTCCGCCCACAGGCCCGCGCCGCGCAGCCACAGCGTGGGGGCGGGCGCCGCGCCCCGCGCGCGGCGGCGGGCGAGCGCGGCGAGTTCCGTCGTACGCCCGCTGCCGGGCGCCCCGACCAGGGCGAGGACGGCGGCGCCCCGGACCGCGAGGAACCGCGTCAACGCGGCCTCCACGGCGGCCCTTTCGACGATCCGCTCCTCCGCGCGCGGCCCGTCGGACCCCACCGAGGTGGCGGTCAGCTGCAGCGCCCCGGCGACGTTCAGGTCCTTCCCGTACGCGGGCACCGTCGCCGCGTTGCGCGCGAGCAGCTCGGCGAGCGGGCCGCCCGGGTCCGCGGCGGCAGCCCGCCGCAGCGGCACCGCGAGCCCCGGTGCGCGCACCACCACGGCGGCGTCCACCGGATCCCCGAAGCCGCACCCACCGGCCCCGTACCCCCCGGCCCCGCACCCACCGGCCCCATACCCCCCGGCCCCGTAGCTCTCCGGCTGCAGCGCCGTGCCGAGCACCGCGAGCACCGCTCCCGTCTCCGCGTCGACGACGGGCCCGCCGGCCGCTCCCCCACCGGCCCGCAGTGCGTCGCTGCCGTCCGTGCCGACCGCCAACTCCACTGCGCCGGGCAGCAGATGGCGCCGCTCGCGCGTCGCATAGGTAACCCGCGCCCCACTGCCGAGGACCCGCGCCTGCCGCCAGCCCTGCGCCGCGATCGTCACGTACGCCCCGGTCCCGACCGTCTCCCGCACGGTCACCGGCAGCGGCCGTACGTCGAGACCCCGGGTGCGCACGAGCGCGAGGCCCGCCTCCGGCAGGGGGACGACCTGCGGGGCGTCGACGACACAGCGGTGTCCGCCGGGCGCGTGCAGCACGAGCCGGTCCTGGCCGTCGACGGCCTCGTGGCTGGTGATCACCGTGCCGAGCTCGTCCGCCGCGAAACCCGCGCCTCTGGGCCGTCCGGCCAGGTCGCAGATCCGGACCAGCGCGTGCTCAAGCCCTTGCGCACTGCCGGACCGGGAGTCCTGTGCCGCCATTCCTCGAACCTCCCCACAGCCGCGTGACCGACCGTAGGCCGCCCGTGATCAGCGGCGCAGGCGATCAACCGGATGCGCCCCTCACACACCCCGGATTCACCCCGCGCGCCTACTCGTTGGAGTGAAACGCCCCGGTACGACGAAGGGCGGGCCCGGAAACCGGACCCGCCCCGCCTGATCGCTCAGCACTCAGCCGAACACGGCCAGACTCTTGGCCTTGCCGCCCTGCCCCTCGACGAGCGCCACGAACCGCCCGTCCGGGTCGAACACGGCGACCGCCCGCTGCGAGCCGTACTCGTCGGGCAGTTCGAGCCGCACCCCGTTGAGCAGCAGCCGCGCCCGCTTCGCGTCCACGTCCCAGCGCGGGAACGCGGCCGCGGCGGCCTCGGCGACCGGCATCACCGTCAGCTCCTCCTGGAGCTGGTCGATGGTCCGCGCCGCGTCCAGCTTGTACGGGCCGACCCGGGTGCGCCGCAGCGCCGTCAGGTGCCCGCCCACGCCGAGATCGGCGCCGATGTCACGGGCCAGGGCGCGGATGTACGTACCGGAGGAGCAGACGACGGAGACGACCAGGTCGAGTACGGGAGTGCCGTCCTCGGCGACCGCGTCCCGCACGTCGTACACCGCGAACGAGGAGACCTTCACCGGCCGCGCCGGGATCTCGAAGTCCTCGCCCTCTCGGGCCCGCTTGTAGGAGCGCTTGCCGTCGATCTTGATGGCGCTGACCTTCGACGGGACCTGCATGATGTCGCCGGTCTGCTGGGCGATCGCGGCGTCGATGGCGTCCCGCTTCACCTGGGACGCGTCGGTGGACGAGGTGATCTCGCCCTCCGCGTCGTCGGTGACGGTGTTCTGGCCGAGCCGGATCGTGCCCAGGTACTCCTTCTCGGTCAGCGCGAGGTGGCCGAGGAGTTTCGTGGCCCGCTGCACGCCGAGCACGAGCACGCCCGTCGCCATCGGGTCGAGCGTGCCGGCGTGCCCGACCCGGCGGGTGCGGGCGATGCCGCGCATCTTGGCGACGACGTCGTGCGAGGTGAAACCGGACGGCTTGTCGACAATGATCAGGCCGTCCGGCGTCGCGCCGCCGCCGTTGCCGCTGTTCTGCTTGCTCATGCGGAGGCGTCGCCCGCCTCGTCCGCGTCGTCTGCGTCGTCCTCGCCCGGCTTGCGGTACGGGTCGGCTTCACCGGCGTACGCGGCGCCCGAGGACGCGTCACGTACCGCCTGGTCGGAGGCGCGTGCCTTGTCGAGGAGGTCCTCGATGGTCTTCGCGTTCTCCGGCAGCGCGTCCGCGACGAACGTCAGGGTCGGGGTGAACTTCACCCCGGCCGCCGCGCCCACCGCGCTGCGCAGCACGCCCTTGGCGCTCTCCAGGCCGCGGGCCGCGTTGGCCCGCTCCTCGTCGTCGCCGTAGACCGTGTAGAAGACGGTCGCCTCCCGCAGGTCACCGGTGACCCGGGTGTCGGTGATCGTCACATGCGAACCGAGGCGCGGGTCCTTGATTCCGCGCTGCAGCTTCTCGGCGACCACCTCTCGGATGAGGTCCGCCAGCTTCTTCGCCCGCGCGTTGTCGGCCACTGGTCCGTCTCCCTTTTTGCTTGCTTTTCTCGTACGTGCAGGGTGCGTTGCGTGTCAGTCGTCGTCGCCGTGCAGCCGCCGACGCACCGACAGCAGCTCCACCTCGGGCCGGGCGGCCATCAACCGCTCGCACCGGTCCAGTACGTCCGACAGATGCCCCGTGTCCCCCGACACCATCGCCACGCCGATCTCGGCCCTGCGGTAGAGATCCTGCTCGCCGACCTCCGCCACGCTCACGGCGAATTTCCGGTGCAGCTCGGCGACGATGGGGCGGACTACGGAACGCTTCTCCTTCAGGGACCGTACGTCGCCGAGGAGCAGATCGAAGGACAGAGTCCCCACATACATGTGTTGTCCGGATGACCCGCCGGTACGGGATGGAGGGCCCTGCGACGCTTGGCAGGGACATCCAAACCGTACACGGAACGGCCGGGGCCGATCGACGGAAATTTCCCGTCGACCGGCCCCGGCTCGTTGCTCGATCAGCCGCGCGGCTTCTCGCGCATCTCGTACGTCGCGATGACGTCGTCGATCTTGATGTCGTTGAAGTTTCCGAGGTTGATACCGCCCTCGAAGCCTTCGCGGATCTCGGTGACGTCGTCCTTGAAGCGGCGCAGACCGGTGATCGTGAGGTTCTCGGCGATGACCTTGCCGTCGCGGAGGAGGCGCGCCTTGGTGTTGCGCTTGACCTCTCCGGAGCGGACCAGGACACCGGCGATGTTGCCCAGCTTGGACGAGCGGAAGATCTCGCGGATCTCCGCCGTGCCGAGCTCGACCTCTTCGTACTCCGGCTTGAGCATGCCCTTGAGGGCCGCCTCGATCTCCTCGATCGCCTGGTAGATGACCGAGTAGTACCGGACGTCCACACCCTCGCGCTCGGCCATCTGCGTGGCACGCCCGGCGGCGCGCACGTTGAAGCCGATCACGATGGCGTCGGAGCCCATCGCCAAGTCGATGTCCGACTCGGTGACGGCACCCACACCGCGGTGCAGGACGCGGATGTCGACCTCTTCGCCGACGTCCAGCTGCAGCAGCGAGGACTCCAGGGCCTCGACCGAACCGGACGCGTCGCCCTTGATGATGAGGTTGAGCTGCTCGACCTCGCCGGCCTTGAGCACCTTGTCGAGGTCCTCCAGGGACACCCGGCGGGTGCGCTTGGCGAACGCGGCGTTGCGCTCACGGGCGGCGCGCTTCTCGGCGATCTGACGGGCCGTACGGTCCTCGTCGACCACCAGGAAGTTGTCACCGGCGCCCGGCACGTTGGTCAGACCGAGGACCAGGACCGGCGTCGACGGCTCGGCGACCTCGACGTTCTCGCCCTTGTCGTCGAGCATCGCGCGGACTCGGCCGTACGCGTCACCGGCGACGAGGGTGTCACCGACGCGCAGCGTGCCTCGCTGGACCAGGACGGTGGCAACCGCACCGCGGCCCTTGTCGAGGTGGGCCTCGATCGCGATGCCCTGCGCGTCCTGCTCCGGGTTGGCCCGCAGGTCGAGCGAGGCGTCGGCGGTGAGGACGACGGCCTCAAGCAGCGAGTCGATGTTCTGACCCTGCTTGGCGGAGATGTCGACGAACATCGTTTCGCCGCCGTACTCCTCGGCCACCAGGCCGTACTCGGTCAGCTGACCGCGCACCTTGGTCGGGTCGGCGCCCTCGACGTCGATCTTGTTGACCGCGACCACGATCGGCACGTCGGCCGCCTTGGCGTGGTTCAGGGCCTCGATCGTCTGCGGCATCACACCGTCGTTGGCCGCCACCACGAGGATCGCGATGTCGGTCGACTTGGCACCGCGGGCACGCATGGCGGTGAACGCCTCGTGACCGGGGGTGTCGATGAAGGTGATGCGGCGGTCGTCGCCGTTGACCTCGGTCGCGACCTGGTAGGCACCGATGTGCTGGGTGATGCCACCGGCCTCGCCCGCGACGACGTTCGTCTTGCGGATGGCGTCGAGGAGGCGGGTCTTACCGTGGTCGACGTGACCCATGACGGTCACTACCGGCGGACGCGAGACCAGGGCCTCGTCGCCGCCCTCGTCCTCGCCCCACTCCAGGTCGAAGGACTCAAGCAGCTCGCGGTCCTCCTCCTCGGGGCTGACGATCTGAACGGTGTAGTTCATCTCGTCGCCGAGGAGCGTCAGCGTCTCGTCGGAGACGGACTGCGTGGCCGTGACCATCTCGCCGAGGTTCATCATCACCGCGACGAGCGACGCCGGGTTGGCGTTGATCTTCTCGGCGAAGTCGGTGAGGGAGGCACCGCGCGACAGGCGAACGATCTCGCCGTTGCCGCGAGGCAGCATCACGCCGCCGACCGACGGGGCCTGCATGGCCTCGTACTCCTGGCGCCTCTGCCGCTTCGACTTGCGGCCGCGACGCGCGGGACCGCCGGGACGGCCGAAGGCGCCCTGCGTGCCACCGCGGCCACCCGGGCCACCGGGACGTCCGCCGAAGCCGGGACGGCCACCGCCGCCACCGAAGCCGCCGGGACGACCGCCGCCACCGCCGCCGGGACGGCCGGCGAAGCCGCCGCCACCGCCACCGGGACCGCCGGGACGACCGGCGAAGCCGGGACGACCGCCGCCGCCACCGGGACGACCGCCGCCGCCGGGACCACGGCCACCACCGGGGCCGCCGCCGGGACGGGGACCGGCCGCGGGACGCTGCGGCATCATGCCCGGGTTCGGACGGTTACCGCCGCCAGGCCGCGGACCACCCTGTCCTGCGGCGCCGCCGCCCTGCGGACGGGGCATGCTGCCCGGAGTCGGACGGGGACCGCCCTGACCCTGCGGACGGGGACCACCCTGGCCGCCGCCCTGACCCTGCGGACGCGGGCCGCCGCCGGGGGCACCGGGGCCGCCGGGCCCGCCGGGGCCGGGGCGTCCGCCGCCCGGACGGGGCGCCTGCGGGCGCGCCATGCCGGTGGAGCCACCAGAGGTGAAGGGGTTGTTGCCCGGACGCGGACCGGTGGGACGACCACCGGGACGCGGACCGCGCTCGCCACCGGGGCGCGGGGCACCGGGACGGGCCTGACCCTGACCGCCCTGACCGGGGGCCGGACGGCCGCCGGGCTTGGGGGCGCCGGGGCGCGGAGCCGGACGCTCACCGCCGGGCTTGGGGCCCTGCGCAGCGGCCGGAGGCGCGCTGAACTCGGGCTGCGCCGGGGCCGCCGGGGCGGGCTTCGGCGCCGCCGCGGGCTTCGGACCGGGCGTGGGACGCGGACCCGGTGACGGCACAGTCGGCACAGTCGGCGCAGTCGGCGCGGGCGCCGCGGGCTTCTCGGCCGCGGCCGGCTTGGGGGCCGGTGCGGGCTTGGGGGCGGCAGGCTTCGCGGCCTGCGCGGGGGACGGTGCCGACGGCTTCGCGGGTGCGGCCTTGCGCGGCGCGGCGGGCTTGGCGGCGCTCTTGCCACCGCCTGCGGCACCGGAGCCGGACTGCAGCGCGTCAGTCAGCTTTCGAACAACGGGCGCCTCGATCGTCGAGGACGCCGAACGGACAAACTCACCGAGTTCCTGGAGCTTGGCCATGACGACCTTGCTCTCAACTCCGAACTCCTTGGCGAGCTCGTATACCCGGACCTTAGCCACTTCGCTCCTTTTAGGTCCGGTTACCGCCGGACCGTCGCTACTTCATGGGCGTACTCATCGCGTACTCATCGAGTGCTCATCGCAATCTCGACCTACTTCCAACTCGCGAGGTACCAGCACTGCACGGCGGTTCCGTGCGGTGACGTTCTTACGGTTGTGCCTGCCCGACATACCGGCTGAGATCCGTGGTGTCGAGCGGACCACGGACGCGGTACGCCCTGAGGAACGCTCGGCGGCGGACCGCCATGTCAAGACAGACCAGGGCGGGGTGTACATACGCACCCCGGCCGGGCAGCGTACCGCGAGGGTCGGGGACCAGGCGGACTCCTTTTCCGGAGCCCTCGGCGCCTTCGTCCTCGGCCAGCACGATCCGCAGCAGATCGGTCTTGGCCGCCCGCTCCCGGCATCCCACACAGGTTCGCTCAGGGCATGCTCCGGCATGCGTCCGGCCAGACACGCTTAAGTCTACCTCCCCGCACCGACCTCACCCCTTTGGGGGAGAAATCGAACGGCTGTCGTCTTGATCTCAGCGAAACCCGGCGTGATCTCGTCAACACCGGGTGTACGCGATGCATTCCCGCGCGTGACCGGCCCGGTCGGCCCTGTCCTGTCCCGGACTCAGCCCCTGGTCCTGTCCCGGACTCAGCCCTGGTCCTGCTGCGGCTGCTCGGTGTCCGGGCGGATGTCGATGCGCCAGCCGGTGAGTCGGGCGGCGAGGCGGGCGTTCTGGCCCTCCTTGCCGATGGCGAGCGACAGCTGGTAGTCCGGCACGGTCACCCGCGCCGAGCGGGCGGCGAGGTCCACGATCTCGACCTTGCTGACCCGGGCCGGGGACAGCGCGTTGGCCACCATGTCGGCCGGGTCGTCGGACCAGTCGACGATGTCGATCTTCTCGCCGTTCAGCTCGGCCATGACGTTGCGCACCCGGCCGCCCATCGGGCCGATGCAGGCGCCCTTGGCGTTCAGGCCCGAGCGGGTCGAGCGGACCGCGATCTTGGTGCGGTGGCCGGCCTCGCGCGCGATGGCCGAAATCTCCACCGAACCGTCCGCGATCTCCGGGACCTCAAGCGAGAACAGCTTCTTCACCAGGTTCGGATGCGTACGCGAAAGAGTCACCGACGGACCGCGCACGCCCTTGACGGCCCGCACCACATACGACCGCAGCCGCATGCCGTGCTCGTACGTCTCGCCCGGGACCTGCTCCTGCACCGGCAGGATCGCCTCAAGCTTTCCGATGTCGACCAGGACGTTCTTCGGGTCGCGGCCCTGCTGCACGACACCGGTGACGATGTCGCCCTCGCGCCCCGCGTACTCGCCGAGCGTCGCGTCGTCCTCGGCGTCCCGCAGGCGCTGCAGGATGACCTGCTTCGCCGTGGTCGCCGCGATCCGGCCGAAGCCGGACGGGGTGTCGTCGAACTCCCGGGCCTCCTGGCCCTCTTCGAGCTCGGCGGCCTCCTCCTTCGCCCAGACCGTCACATGCCCGCTGTGGCGGTCGAGCTGCACGCGCGCGTGGCGGCGGCTTCCCTCGGTGCGGTGGTAGGCGATGAGGAGGGCCGACTCGATCGCCTCGACGAGCAGGTCGAAGGAGATCTCCTTCTCCCGGACCAGACCCCGCAGGGCACTCATGTCGATGTCCACGGCTACGCCTCCTCTGTGTTCTCGGTGTTACCGGCGGGCTTGTTCTTGCGGTTGAACTCGATCTCCACGCGCGCCTTGTCAATGTCCGCGAAGGCCAGGCGGCGGGCGGTGGGCTTGCGGCCCTTCACGCCGGGCACCTCCAGGTCGAGACCCTCGTCGTCGGCCTTCAGGATCCGCGCGGTCAGCTCTCCGGCCCCGGCCTCGGCGGTCAGCTGGAACTTCACGAGGCGGTCCACGGCGCGGACGTAGTGGCGGTGCTCGGTGAGCGGGCGGTCGGCTCCGGGCGACGTCACCTCAAGGACGTACTCGCTCTCGCCCATGGCGTCGGCGTCGTCCAGCTTCTGGGAGAGCTCGCGGCTCAACTCGGCGCAGGTGTCCAGGGAGACCCCGGAGTCCGAGTCCACGACCACACGCAGCACGCGGCGCTTGCCGGCCGGGGTCACGGTGATCTCTTCGAGATCCAGTTCCTTGGAGGTGACGAGCGGTTCAAGCAGGTCCCGCAGCCTCTCGCTCTGGGTGGTGCTCATCCGGGTGACTCCTCGGCCGCGTGTGCTGTTGTGGTTTGCCGTTCAGGTCTGCGTGTCAGGTCAAAGCGTATCCGGTCGCACAGGGTGTTGCCGTCCACCGGGTCGGACCGACGGTACGGTGATCGCGGGCGTGCCCGCTGGACGCGGAACACCTTCTCTTCTCTGCCGTACGAGCTCATGAGGACGTCTGCCGTGCCCTTCACCTTGCCGTCGCGCGCCGGGAGTGACCGGCCGATTCCCCCGGGGCCGGGGCGCAGGGCCCTGCTCGTGTCGGCCGCCGGGGCCGCCGGGACCGTGCTGCTCGCCGGGTGCTCGGGCGGCGGCGCGGACGCGTCCGACAAGCGGTCCGCCGCCGCCGAGCAGGCCCGGGCGCGGGCGGCCGGGGACAGCGCCGAGTTGCTGAATCGATACGACGCCGTGATCGCCGCCCACCCCGCGCTCGCCGACCGGCTGCGCCCGCTGCGCGCCGAGGTCGCGCGGCACGCGAAGGCGTTCGGCGGTGCGGAGACCGGCCCTTCGGGCTCCCCGTCGCCGACGCGGAAGGCACCCGAGGTGCCGGGCGACAAGAAGGCGGCGCTCGCCCAACTCGCGGGTGCGGAGCGGCAGTTGGCGGACGGCCGGCGGACCGCGCTGACCGACGTGCCCGGCGAGCAGGCCAGGCTGTTCGCCTCCGTGGCGGCCGCCGGGGATGCGCACGCGTACCTGCTGAGCGAGGCGGGCCGATGAGTTCCGGGAAGACCGATCAGCGCATCGAGGCGTACCAGTCGGCGCTGCGCGCGGAGCACGCCGCGATCTACGGCTACGGCGTGGTCGGCGGCCGGATCCGCAAGGGCCGCAGGGACGAGGCGCGCGCCGCGTACGACGCGCACCGGGCCCGCCGCGACGAACTGCAGCGCACGGTCAGGGACCTGGGCGGCACGCCCGCGCAGGCGGAGGCGGCCTACGCGCTGCCGTTCCCGGTGCCGGACTCCCCCGCCGCGGCCCGCCTGGCGGCGCAGCTGGAGGACCGGGTGGCCGGGGTGTACGCGGATCTCGTACGGGCGACGGAGGACGCGCGGCGCCGGGCGGCGGCGGACGCGCTGCGGGAGGCAGCGGTGCGGGCGGTGCGCTGGCGCGGCGGGAGCGTAGCCTTCCCTGGGCTCGCCGAGCGGCACGAGCCCGCTTCGGCGTCTGCGACCCCGCAGACCTGAGCCGAGCCGTACCAGAGCAGTCCGCAGGCCGGAAGGATGCACGCACGTATGTCGCCCCTGTCTTTTGAACCGCCGCAGCGTCTCGTCAGGGCGCTGGGCGAGGCGACGTACGAGGATGCGGCCGCCGTCGAGGAGTGGCTGGCGGAGTTGCCCGTACGGCTCGAACAGGCCGTGCAGCGGCGGGAGTTGACCGTCGACCGGCTGCTGGCGCCGGGGGGCCGTTCGAGTCTGGTGGCCCTCGTCCGGCGGGCCGACGGGACGCCCGCGACGCTGAAGCTCGCCGCGCCCGGCACCTGCCCAAAGGCGGAGGCGGCGGCGCTCGCGTGCTGGGACGGCTGGGGGGCGTGCAGGCTGCTGCACGGGCCCGCCGAAGAGGACGGGGCGCTGCTCATGGAGCGGTTGCACCCGGAGGTGTCACTGCGGTCGCTGCCGGAGGCGAAGGCGCTCCTGGAGGCGGCGGGGACGGTACGCAAGCTGTGGGTGGAGCCGCCCGCCGAGCGGTCCTTCGAGACGGTCGCGGAGCGGTCCGCACGGCTGGCGGCGGCTGTCGGGCCGGTGGACGAGGCGATGCGTCCGCTCGTCGACGCGGCGCTGGCGGCGCGGGACGAGCTGGTCGCCTCGGAGGCCGAACTGCTGCTCCTGCACGGGGAGTTCCGCCAGGGCAAGGTGCTGTCCGGCGAGCGCACACCGTGGCTGGTGGTGGGCCCGCACCCGCTGGTGGGTGAGCGGGCGTACGACCTGGCGGGGCTTGTGCTCGACCGGCTCGACGATCTGGTGGCGGCGAGCGCGGGGGCGTCCACGGCACGGCGGCGGGTGACGAAGCTGGCGGACTCGCTGGAGGTGGACCGGGACCGGGTGCGCGGCTGGACGCTGTTCCGCGCCGTCGCCTCGGGCACGCAGGCGCTGCGCCGCGGGCGGCGGGGGCAGGCGGAGGTACTGCTGGAGTTCGCGTCCTGGCTGTAGGGCCCCGCCCCGCCACGGAACAGCTGTAGGGCCCCGCCCCGCCACGGAACAGCGGCAAGGAGAAGGCCGGGCGGGCTGAGGTGCCTCAGCCCGCCCGGCTTCTGTCCGGGTGCGTCAGCCGACGATGCGCGCGATCGCGTCCGCCACCGGCAGTTCCTCGCGCTCGCCCGTGCGGCGGTCCTTCAGTTCGACGACGCCCTCGGCGGTGCGGCGGCCCGCGACCAGGATGGTGGGGACGCCGAACAGCTCCGCGTCGGTGAACTTCACGCCCGGGGAGACGCCCGCGCGGTCGTCGACCAGGACGCGCACGCCCGCCTCGGCCAGCTGCCCGGAGACCGACAGGGCGAGCTCGGTCTGGGCGGCCTTGCCGGCGGCGACCACGTGCACGTCGGCCGGGGCGACCTCCTTCGGCCAGACCAGGCCCTTGTCGTCGGCGTGCTGCTCGGCGAGGGCGGCGACGGCGCGGGACACGCCGATGCCGTACGAACCCATGGTGACGCGGACCGGCTTGCCGTTCTGGCCGAGTACGTCGAGCTGGAAGGCGTCGGCGTACTTGCGGCCGAGCTGGAAGATGTGGCCGATCTCGATGGCGCGGTCGAGCCTGAGGCCGGTGCCGCAGCTGGGGCAGGGGTCGCCTTCCTCGACGACCACGACGTCGACGTACGTGTCGACCTCGAAGTCACGGCCCGCGACGACGTTCCGCGCGTGCACGCCCTCCTTGTTGGCGCCGGTGATCCAGGCGGTGCCGGGGGCGATGCGCGGGTCGGCGAGGAACGTGACCTTCTCCAGGCCCTGCGGTCCGACGTAGCCCTTGACGAGGTCGGCGCGCTCCTCGAAGTCCTCGGCGGTGACCAGCTCGACGGCGGCCGGGGCGAAGTGGGCCTCGACCTTGTCCATGTCGACCTCGCGGTCGCCGGGGACGCCGACGGCGACGATCTCGCCGTCGACCTTCACGAGCAGGTTCTTCAGCGTCGCGGAGGCCGGGACGTCCATGTACGCGGCGAGCGTCTCGATGGTCGGGGTGTCGGGGGTCGCCACCTCTTCGAGCGCGGGCACGGCGGCGCCGTCGACCGGCTTCAGCTCGAACGAGACGGCCTCGGTGTTGGCCGCGTACGCGCAGTTCGGGCAGTCGGCGAAGGTGTCCTCGCCGGCGGCGGCCGGGGCGAGGAACTCCTCGGACTTGGAGCCGCCCATGGCTCCGGCGGTGGCGGCGCAGATGCGGTAGTCGAGGCCGAGGCGCTCGAAGATCCGCTGGTAGGCGGCGCGGTGCAGCGCGTACGACTCGGCGAGGCCCTCGTCGGCGGTGTCGAAGGAGTACGAGTCCTTCATGGTGAACTCGCGTCCGCGCAGGATGCCGGCGCGGGGGCGGGCCTCGTCGCGGTACTTGGTCTGGATCTGGTAGAGGATCACGGGCAGGTCCTTGTAGGACGTGCACTGGTCCTTGACGAGGAGGGTGAAGATCTCCTCGTGGGTGGGTCCGAGGAGGTAGTCGCCGCCCTTGCGGTCGTTCAGGCGGAACAGCTCGGCGCCGTACTCCTCCCAGCGGCCGGTGGCCTCGTACGGCTCCTTCGGCAGGAGGGCGGGGAGCAGCACCTCCTGGGCGCCGATGGCGTCCATCTCCTCGCGGACGATGCGCTCGACGTTGGCGAGGACCTTCTTGCCGAGCGGCAGCCAGGACCAGACCCCGGCGGCGGTACGGCGCACGAAGCCGCCGCGGACGAGCAGCTTGTGGCTGAGGACCTCGGCGTCCGCCGGGTCGTCGCGCAGTGTCTTGACCATCAATCGGGACATGCGCTGGACCTGGGCTGCCATGGTGATCTCCTGCTGGGGAAAGCGTCGAATGCTCTGGAGGTTAGCCGGGGCGGGTCCGGGTTCGGAAATCCGTTTCGCGCGGGGGCCCGGATTCCGGGTCAGCGGCGGCGCAGCGGCAGGGGTGCGCCCATCACCGCGTACGGCCGGGGGGCGCTGGGGAAGTGGACGTTCCGGGCGAGGTCGGTGTAGCCGAGGGAGCGGTAGAGGCCGCGGGCCGGGCTGTCGGTGTCGATCGCGGAGAGGATCGAGCGGGACTGGGTGGCGGCGTCGGTGAGCTTGGTGATGAGGGTGCGTCCGATGCCGCGGTCCTGGTGGCGGGGGTGGACGTGGAGTTCGGTGATGACGAAGCAGTCGTCGAGCCAGTGGTCGATGTCCTGGGCGCGCAGATAGGGCTCGACGACGCTGGACCACCAGTGGGCGCGGTCGTTGGGCATGCCGTAGACGAAGCCGACGAGGCGGCCCTCGGGGGTGGTGGCGCCGAGGGCGCGGGCGCCGGGGTAGGTGACGTGGCGCAGGACGATCTGGCGGCGTACGGCGATCTCGTCGTCGTCGAGCCCGAAGGCGAGGGCCTGCACGGCGAGGGCCTCGTCCACGTGAGCGGCGAGGTCGAGGGGCCCGATCACGACGTCGTCAGTCATGCGGGAACCCTACTTCTCCGTGCCGGGGTCCCCCAGGGGGCCGGGGGCGGTTCAGAACAGCACGCTCATGAACGTGCCGACCTCGGTGAAGCCGACGCGGCGGTACGAGGCGCGGGCGGGGGTGTTGAAGTCGTTGACGTACAGGCTGACGACGGGGGCGACGTCCGCGAGCGCGTACCGCACGACGGCGGCCATGCCGGTGACGGAGCGGCCCTGGCCGCGGTGTTCGGGGGCGACCCAGACGCCCTGGATCTGGCAGGCCTCGGGGGTGGCGGCGCCGATCTCGGCCTTGAAGATCACCTGGCCCGTGGCGGGGTCGAGGCGGGCGAACGACCGGCCGGAGCCGACGAGTTCGGCGACCCGGGCCTGGTAGAGCAGCCCGCCGTCCCCGGCGAGCGGGGAGACGCCGACCTCCTCGGTGAACATCGCCACGCAGGCCGGCATGATCACGTCCATCTCGTCCTTGCGGATGCGGCGGACGTACGGGTCGGGCGTGATGTCGGCGGGCAGCCGGTCGGTGACCATGAGGGGCTGGTGGCGGCGGATCTCGCGGGGCGGGCCCCAGTGGGGTTCGAGGAGCCGCCAGAGCCGGGCGGTGGGTTCGGCGGGGCCGACGATCGAGGAGCAGCGGCGGCCGGAGCGGCGGGCGCGCTCGGCGAAGGCGCGGACGGCTTCGGGGCCTGCGCAGATCGGTACGAGGTTGGCGCCCGCGTAGCAGAGGGAGCGGAGGCGGCCGTCGGCGTACCAGCCCCACATCTCGCCGCCGAGGCGCCAGGGGTCGAGTCCGGTGACGTGGACGCGGGAGGTGACGAAGGCGTTGTTGACCGGCTCGCGCCCGAGGACCGCCAGGGCGGCGTCCAGATCTGCGGGGTCGAGCACCCTGGTGGTGGTCTGGGTCAACACGTTCGCTGGGGCCTCACCGTAAAGCCGTAATGTCTGCCGGTCTCCGCACTGTACCCGGCATGGCCGAGCCCCGTCCCTGCGAGCTGCGGGGACGGGGCTGTGCGCCGCACCGGGCGATACGGGGACGGGGCTCGGGCGCTACGGGGAGGGGGTCAGCCGGCGACCGAGGCCTCGGGCTCGCCCAGGGCGACCACAGCCGGCTCGCCGGCGGGGACGCCGTCCTGCTCCATCTGCTCGGCGATCTTCATCGCCTCCTCGATGAGGGTCTCCACGATCTTCGACTCGGGGACGGTCTTGATGACCTCGCCCTTGACGAAGATCTGGCCCTTGCCGTTGCCGGAGGCGACGCCGAGGTCGGCCTCGCGGGCCTCGCCGGGGCCGTTGACGACGCAGCCCATGACGGCGACGCGCAGCGGCACCTCCAGGCCGTCGAGGCCGGCGGTGACCTCTTCGGCGAGCTTGTAGACGTCGACCTGGGCGCGGCCGCAGGACGGGCAGGAGACGATCTCCAGGCGCCGCGGCTTGAGGTTCAGGGACTCCAGGATGGAGTTGCCGACCTTGACCTCCTCGACCGGCGGGGCCGACAGGGAGACGCGGATCGTGTCGCCGATGCCCTCGGCGAGCAGCGCGCCGAACGCGACGGCCGACTTGATGGTGCCCTGGAAGGCGGGGCCCGCCTCGGTGACGCCGAGGTGCAGCGGGTAGTCGCACTGGGCGGCGAGCTGGCGGTAGGCGTTGACCATCACGACCGGGTCGTTGTGCTTGACCGAGATCTTGATGTCGCGGAAGCCGTGCTCCTCGAAGAGCGAGGCCTCCCAGAGGGCGGACTCGACCAGGGCCTCGGGGGTGGCCTTGCCGTACTTCTGCAGCAGGCGGCGGTCCAGGGAGCCGGCGTTGACGCCGATGCGGATCGGGGTGCCCGCGTCGCCGGCGGCCTTGGCGATCTCCTTGACCTTGTCGTCGAACTGCTTGATGTTGCCGGGGTTGACGCGGACCGCGGCGCAGCCGGCGTCGATGGCGGCGAACACGTACTTCGGCTGGAAGTGGATGTCGGCGATGACCGGGATCTGCGACTTCTTGGCGATCACCGGCAGGGCGTCGGCGTCGTCCTGCGTGGGGCAGGCCACGCGGACGATCTGGCAGCCGGAGGCGGTCAGCTCGGCGATCTGCTGCAGCGTGGCGCCGATGTCCGAGGTGCGGGTGGTGGTCATCGACTGGACCGACACCGGGGCGTCGCCGCCGACCGCGACCGTGCCGACCTGGATCTGCCGGGACTTGCGCCGCTCGGCGAGCTTGGTCGGTACGGACGGCATTCCCAGAGAAATAGCAGTCATCTGCTGTGCAACCCCAAGGTGTGGATCAGGTGGGTCGAAGCGGAGCGTGCGTGCCCCGCGCTCGGCGGGCTCCGGATGTCGAGATTACGCCACGCCGTGCGCCGTAAGCACATCGCACGGCGGTGGGGTACCACGCACGGCGGCCGTCCACGCAGTGTGGGCGGCCGCCGTGAACGGGACGTGATCAGGAGATTCTGACCGGGTTGACGACGTCGGCGATCAGCACCAGGAGGGTGAAGCAGACGAAGATCCCGGCGACCACGTAGGCGACCGGCATCAGCTTCGCCACGTCGAACGGCCCGGGGTCGGGCCGCCGCAGCAGCTTGGCGAAGCCGCGTCGTACGGACTCCCAGACGGCGCCCGCGATGTGGCCGCCGTCCAGGGGCAGCAGCGGGAGCATGTTGAACAGGAACAGGGAGAGGTTGAAGCCCGCGACGAGGAACAGCATCATCGCGATCTGGTTCTCCGGCGGGATGTCCAGGGTGAACACCTCGCCGCCGACGCGGGCCGCGCCGACCACGCCCATCGGGGAGTCCTGCTTGCGCTCGCCGTCGCCGAAGGCCGCGTCCCACAGGTCAGGGACCTTGGAGGGCAGGGCGATCAGGGACTCGACGCCGTTCTCCATCATGTCGCCCATACGGACCACGGACTCGCCGAAGGACTGTTCGACGATGCCGGAGGCGGGGGTGAAGCCGAAGAAGCCGGCGGTGACGTACTCGCCCTCGACGTAACCGCCCTCGCCGTCGGTCTTGCTGACCTTGTTCTCGATCAGGTCGGCCTTGAGGACCTTGCGGGCGCCGTCACGCTCGACGGTCACGGTGGCCGGGCCGATGGTGTCGCGGATCGTGGTCTGCAGGGTGGACCAGTCGCCGATCGGCTTGCCGTCGACCGCGACGATGGTGTCGCCGGGCTTGAGCCCCGCGGCCTTGGCGGGGGCGGGCCTGTCGCCCTTCTCGCAGGTGGAGCGGTTCTCGGACTGGGCGATGACGCAGTCGGAGACCTTGCTGACCGTGGTGGTGGTCTCGTTCCAGCCGAAGGTCATCAGGACGCCGAGGAAGATCGCGACGGCCAGGATCAGGTTCATGAACGGCCCGGCGAACATCACGATGACGCGCTTCCACGGCTTGCGCGTGTAGAAGAGCCGCTTCTCGTCGCCGGGCTGCAGCTCCTCGAAGGCGGCCGAGCGGGCGTCCTCGATCATGCCGCGCCAGGGCGAGGTGGAGCGGGCCTCCATGCGTCCGTCCGGGCCCGGCGGGAACATGCCGATCATGCGGATGTAGCCGCCGAGCGGGACGGCCTTGATGCCGTACTCGGTCTCGCCCTTCTTCCGCGACCAGAGGGTCGGGCCGAAGCCGACCATGTACTGCGGCACGCGGATGCCGAAGAGCTTGGCGGTCGACAGATGCCCCAGCTCGTGCCAGGCGATCGAGAAGAGCAGCCCGATCACGAAGACCACTATGCCGAGGATCATCATCAGGGTCGTCATGCACGCGCCTCCGCGGTGGCCTTGGCGGACAGTTCTGCCGACAGTTCACGGGCCCGGGTGCGCGCCCAGGCATCCGCTTCCAGGACGTCCGACAGGGTGAGCGAGGTTCCCGTACGCGGGGTTCCGTGCTCGGTGACGACCTGGGTGACGGTGTCCATGATGCCGGGGTAGGGCAGCTTCCCGTGCAGGAAGGCGTCCACGCACTCCTCGTTGGCGGCGTTGAACACGGCGGGGGCGGTGGAGCCGAGTTCGCCGACGTGCCGGGCCAGGTTGACGGCGGGGAAGGCCTCGTCGTCCAGGGGGAAGAACTCCCAGCTCGATGCCCTGGTCCAGTCGAAGGCGGGGGCCGCGTCCGGGACCCGCTCGGGCCAGCCGATGCCGATGGCGATGGGGCCGCGCATGTCGGGCGGGGTGGCCTGGGCGAGCGTGGAGCCGTCGGTGAACTCGACCATCGAGTGCACGTAGGACTGCGGGTGCACGACGACGTCGATGCGGTCGAACGGGATGTCGTAGAGGAGGTGGGCCTCGATGACCTCCAGGCCCTTGTTGACAAGCGTCGAGCTGTTGACGGTGATCACCGGGCCCATCGCCCAGGTCGGGTGGGCGAGCGCGTCCTCGGGCGTGACGTCGGCCAGCTGTTCCTTCGTACGGCCGCGGAAGGGGCCGCCGGAGGCGGTGACGACGAGCTTGCGGACGTCGGCGCGGGTTCCGGAGGCCAGGGCCTGGAAGAGCGCGGCGTGCTCGGAGTCGACGGGGATGATCTGGCCGGGCTTGGCGATGGCCTTGACCAGCGGGCCGCCGACGATCAGCGATTCCTTGTTGGCGAGGGCGAGGGTGCGGCCCGCCTCCAGGGCGGCCAGGGTCGGGGCGAGGCCGATGGAGCCGGTGATGCCGTTGAGCACCGTGTGGCAGTCCGATGCGGCGGCCTGGGTGGCGGCGTCCGGGCCTGCGAGGATCTCGGGGAGCGGTTCGCCGCTGCCGTACTGGGCGGCGAGGGCCTCGCGCAGGGCGGGCACCGCGTCCTCGCGGGCGACCGCGACGGTGCGCACGCGCAGCCGTCTGGCCTGTTCGGCGAGCAGCCCGACCCGGCCGCCGGCGGCGGAGAGTGCGGTCACGCGGAAGCGGTCGGGATGGCGCAGGACCAGGTCGACGGCCTGGGTGCCGATGGATCCCGTCGAGCCCAGGACGACGATGTCCCGGGGGCCGTCGTCCGTCACCGGGTCGAAGACCAGATGCGGATCGGCGAGGGGCGTTGGACTGTCGCTCATGCCCCCATTGTTGCCTGGCTTCTTGTGGATCCTGACCGGGTGCCCCTGCCAGTCGCCGGGGAGCCGGTCGCGTACGCCGTCTCGTACGCCGTCTCGTACGTCGTCCCGTCCGTCGTCCCGTCCGTCGTCCCGTCCGTCGTCCCGTCCGTCGTCCCGTCCGTCGTCCCGTCCGTCGTCCCGTCCGTCGTCCCGTCCGTCGTCCCGTCCGTCGTCCGGTGCGTCATCTCGTACGTCCTCCCTTACGTCACTGTCGGCGGCCCCGGATCAGCAGGTGCAGGAAGTACGGCGTGCCGATCACGGCGGTCATCAGGCCCGCGCCGAGCTGGGCCGGGG
Organism: Streptomyces solicavernae; assembly: GCF_029968095.1. Classification (GTDB taxonomy): domain Bacteria; phylum Actinomycetota; class Actinomycetes; order Streptomycetales; family Streptomycetaceae; genus Streptomyces; species Streptomyces solicavernae. The sequence continues at coordinate 55,641 of NZ_JASCIR010000016.1, forward strand.
CGATGACGGTGCGGCCGACCAGGTCCGCGGTGCAGACGAGCGCGGCGCCGAGGAGGACGGCGACGGGCAGCACGCGGTGGTGCCGTCGTCCGGCCAGGGCGCGGGCGGCGTGCGGGGCGACGAGGCCGACGAAGCCGATGGTGCCCGCGGCGGCGACGGCGGTGGCGGTGAGCAGGACGGCCAGGGCGAGGAAGCCGAGCCGGCCGCGGGCGAGGCCGAGGCCGAGGAGGCGCGGGGTGTCCTCGTCGAGGGAGAGCAGGTCGAGCTCGGTGCGGCGCAGGGCGGCGACGGCCAGGCCGACGGCGAGGACGACGGCCAGGGGCGCGACGTCGGGCAGGGTGCGGCCGTAGGTGGAGCCGGAGAGCCAGGTGAGGGCCTTGGTGGCGTTGAACGGGTCGGTGAGCACGATGAGCAGGCTGACCAGGGCGGCGGTGCCGGTGGCGACGCCGAAGCCGACGAGGACGAGCCGGTTCTGCCCGAAGCCGCCGCGGGCGGCGAGCCCGAAGACGAGGACGGAGCTGAGCGCGGCGCCCGCGAACGCGGCGGCGGCGACGCTCCAGGACGCGGCGACGGGCACGGTCGTGACGAGCAGCACGGCGCCCAGCGCGGCGCCGCCGGAGACACCGAGGGTGCCGGGTTCGGCGAGCGGGTTGCGGGTGACGGCCTGCACCAGGGTCCCGGCGAGGGCGAGGGCGGCGCCGGCGAGGAGGGCGGCCAGGACGCGGGGCACGCGGGTGTCGAGGACGAAGCCGATGCTCTGACCGGCCCTGCCCTGGGCCCAGTTGAGGACGTCGCCGAGGAGCAGCTTGGCGTCGCCGAGGAGGACGGCGGCGATGCTCAGGCCGACGACGACGGCGACGAGGACGGCCGTGGAGGTGAGGAACGCGGTGCGGCTGCGCAGCCGTATCCGCTCGGGGGCGGCGGGGCCCGCGGTGTCGCGCAGCCGGGCGGCGGTGGCGATCAGGAAGGCGGCGCCGATGAGGCTGGTGGCGACGCCGGTGGGCACGGCGACCGCGACGTCGGCGGGGACGACGGTGCGCAGCGCCACGTCGGAGCCGAGCACGAGGGCGGCGCCGGCCAGCCCGGCGAAGGGGATGCGTGCGCGGGCCCGGGTGAGCGCCTTGACGCGGCGGGCGAGCGGTCGTACGAGGGCGGGGGCGCAGAGGCCGACGAAGCCGATCGGTCCGGCGAGGGTGACGGCGGCGGCGGAGAGCAGCGCGGCGAGGACGACGCCGGTGGCGCGGGTGGCGCGGACCGGGACGCCGAGGCCGCGGGCGGCGTCGTCGCCCAGGGCGAGGGCATCGACGCGGCGGGCGAGCAGGAGCAGTCCGGCGAGCCCGGCGAGGGCGATGGGCGCTACCTGGAGGACGCCGTCGAAGCCGCTCTGCGCGATGCTGCCCTGGTTCCAGGCGTACAGGCCCTCGGTCTGCTGCGGGAAGAGCAGCAGCAGTCCCTCGGTGACGGCGGTGAGGCCGAGGGTGAGGGCGCTGCCGGCGAGGACGAGCTTGACGGTGCCGGTGCCGAGCCCGGACAGGCCGAGGACGACGGCAGCGGCGGCGAGGCCCCCGGCGAAGGCGATGCCGGAGGAGGTGAGCAGCGGCAGCGAGACCCCGGTGACGGCGGCGAGGCCGAGGGCGAGGTAGGACCCGGCGTTGACGGCGAGGGTGTCGGGTGAGGCGAGGACATTGCGGCTGACGGACTGCAGGGCGGCGCCGGCCATGCCGAGGACGGCCCCGACGAGGAGTCCGGCGACGGCCCGGGGCAGCCGGGAGGCGATGACGACGGAGGCGTCCGTGGGGTCGGCCCGGCCGGTGAGCGCCTTGACGACCTCGGGGGCGCCGACGTCGGCGGTGCCCTGGGTGAGGTCGACGAGGGCGAGGACGGCGACGAGGAGGACCAGTGCGGCCGCCACCGCGGCCGCGCCCGCCCGGGACGCGGCCGTGGAGGGTCGTACGGCGGGGGTGGTTGCGGTGGCGGCCATCGGTTACTTGGTCAGCGCCTTCACGACGGAGTCGACGTACTGGCTCATCGACGTGGTGCCGCCGAACATCCAGATGCCGTCGGGGAGGCGGTGGACGTTGCCCTTCTTCACGAACGGCAGGGAGGTCCACACCTTGTCCTTCTTGAGGACGCCGGCGAACGGGGTGCTGTTCTTGTCGCCGTCGCTGCCGATGTAGGCGAACTCGACGTCGTCGCCCAGCTTGGTGAGGCCCTCGACGTCGGTGGCGCCGAGGCCGTAACTCTTGTCGCCCTTGACCTTCCAGGGGTTCTTCAGGCCGAGTTCGGCGTTGACGGCGCCGATGAGGGAGCCGCTGGTGAAGGGGCGGACGGAGACCTGGTTGGACCTGACGTAGCCGTCCGCGAAGGCGAACTCGGCGCCGTCGAGCCCCGCGTCCTTCAGCGCCTTGCGGCCCTCGGCGAGCTTCGCGTCGAAGTCCTTCTTCAGCTTCTCGGCGCGCTCGGTGGTGCCGGTGGCCTTGGCGATGAGGTCGAGGTTGCCGGTCATCCGGCCGATCGGGTCGGAGGCGTCGGCGGCGCGGATCTCCAGGACCGGGGCGACCTTGCGGAGTTGCTTCACCGCGTTCGGGGGGAGGTCGCTGGTGGCGACGATCAGGTCCGGGTTCAGGGCGGCGATGCTGTCGGTGCTGGGTTCGCCGCGGGTGCCGATGTCCTTGGGCTCGTTCTTGAGCGGGGCGGCGGTGTTCCACGTCTTGTAGCCCTTGACGTCGGCGACGCCGACCGGGTCGACGCCGAGCGAGACGAGGTCCTCCACGACGTTCCACTCGGTGCCGACGACCTTCTTCGCCGGTCCGTCGAGCTTCACCTTCTCGCCGCTCGCGTCGGTGAGGGTGATGGCCTCGGCGGCCTTGGCGTCGGTGTCGGTGTCGGCGTCGGTGGCGGGCTGGGTGGTCCCGCAGGCGGTCAGGGCGAGGGCCGCGGCGGTGACGGCCGCCGCGGTGCACAGGAGGCGTCTCATGACGGGGAGTTGAGCCTTTCGGTACGGGTGTGGTGTCGGCCGACGGCGCGGGTGCGGAGGCGGCCGGTGAGCGGGTCGGTGTCGACCTCGATGCGGATGCCGTACGTGTCGGTCAGCCGCTGGGGGGTGAGGACGTCCTCGGGGAGGCCGTCGGCGACGATCCGGCCGTCGTGCAGCAGCACGATGCGGTCGGCGACGGTCGCGGCCTGGTCGAGGTCGTGCAGGACGACGCCGACGGCGATGCCGTGGTCGTCGGCCAGGTCCCGCACGAGGTCCAGGAGTTCGACCTGGTAGCGCAGGTCGAGGTAGGTGGTGGGCTCGTCGAGGAGCAGGACGCCGGTGTCCTGGGCGAGGCAGCCGGCCAGCCAGACGCGCTGAAGCTGTCCGCCGGAGAGGTGTTCGGCGCCGCGCTCGGCGAGTCCGGTGAGCCCGGTCAGGGCGAGGGCCCGGTCCACGGCACCGCGCCCGCCCGGATCGGCCCTGCCCCAGCGGCCGCGGTACGGGTAGCGCCCGAACTCGACGACGTCGCGCACGGTCAGGCCGCCGGGGGTGGGGCGGGACTGGGTGAGCAGGGCGACGTACCGGGAGAACGCGCGTGGGGACAGGGCGAGTCCGTCGGTGTCGGCGTCGAGGACGAGGGTGGCGCTGCGCGGACGTTGCAGCCGGGCGACGGTGCGCAGCAGGGTCGACTTGCCGCTGCCGTTCGGCCCGACGAGCGCGGTGACCTCGCCGGGCCGCAGCGCGAGGGACGCGTCGTGCACGACGTCCACGCCGTCGTACGCCACGGTCACCCCGGTGGCCGCAAGGGTGTGGCCACGGGTGCGGGGGGCCGCGGAGGTCTCTTCTGCAACGTTCACGTCGCGAAGGTTAGCCTAACCTTAACGGGCCACGGAAGGCACCTCCACGATCCGGACGCAAGCCGAATTCGCGCCGCATGCCAGCTGCTTCACGCCACCCGCTCACACCAGCGGCTGCACGCCACCCGCTCACAGCAGCTGCACGCCACCCGCTTCACGCCACCCGCGTACGCGGCCCGCCTCAGCGGATCGGCCGGTGCACGTTCTCCTTCACCGTCGGCCCCGGCGTCGCGTCGGCGATCCACGGCCCCTCGCCGCTGGGGTCGACGACGCCCTGCTCCAGCCACGCGTACGTACCGGAAAGCACACCCCGTACGACCTTGCGGTCCAGGTCGTCCGTGTTGGCCCACAGGCGGTCGAACAGCTCCTCGACGCGCAGCCGGGACTGGCGGCAGAAGGCGTCGGCGAGTTGGTACGCCTCTCGCCCGAACTCGCCCTCGCCGCGCAGGAGTTCGGCCCGTACGCAGGCCGCGCTCATCGCGAACAGCTCCGCGCCGATGTCCACGATCCGGCCGAGGAAGCCCTGCTTGGTCTCCATCCGGCCCTGCCAGCGGGACATGGCGTAGAAGGTGGAGCGGGCGAGCTTGCGCGAGGTGCGCTCCACGTACCGCAGATGGGCGGCCAGGTCCGGGTGGCCCGCCGGGTGGAAGTCCCCGTACGAGAGCGGGAGTTGGCCGGGTCCTGCGACGAGCTTCGGCAGCCAGCGCGCGTAGAAGCCGCCCGCCCGGGCGCCCGCCTTCGCCTTGTCGCCGAGGGACTTGTCCGGGTCGATCAGGTCCCCGGCCGCCTTCAGGTGGGCGTCGACGGCCTCGCGGGCGATCAGCAGATGCATGATCTCGGTGGAGCCCTCGAAGATCCGGTTGATGCGCAGGTCGCGCAGGACCTGCTCGGCGGGGACGGCGCGTTCTCCGCGGGCGGCGAGCGAGTCGGCGGTCTCGAAGCCGCGGCCGCCGCGGATCTGGACCAGCTCGTCGGCCATCAAGCAGGCCATCTCGGAGCCGTACAGCTTGGCGAGGGCGGCCTCGATGCGGATGTCGTTGCGGTCCTCGTCGGCCATCTGCGAGGACAGGTCGAGCACCGCCTCCAGGGCGAAGGTGGTGGCCGCGATGAACGAGATCTTGCTGCCGACCGCCTCGTGCAGCGCGATCGGCCGCCCCCACTGCTCGCGCTCGGCGGACCACTCGCGGGCGATCTTCAGGCACCACTTGCCGGCGCCGACGCACATCGCGGGCAGCGAGAGGCGGCCGGTGTTGAGGGTGGTGAGGGCGATCTTCAGGCCGGCGCCCTCGGGGCCGATGCGGTGCGCGGCGGGGACCCGGACCCGGTGGAAGCGGGTGACGCCGTTCTCCAGGCCGCGCAGCCCCATGAAGGCGTTGCGGTGCTCCACGGTGACACCCTCGTCGCCTGCCTCCACCAGGAACGCGGTGATCCCGCCGGGGTGCCCTTCGGACTTCGGCACCCGCGCCATCACGACGAGCAGGTCGGCGACGACGCCGTTGGTGGTCCACAGCTTCACGCCGTCCAGGACGTAGCCGTCCTCCCCGTCCGGTACGGCGGTGGTGGCGAGGCGGGCCGGGTCGGAGCCGACGTCCGGCTCGGTCAGCAGGAACGCGGAGATGTCGGTGGCGGCCAGGCGCGGCAGGAACGTGTCCTTCTGCTCCTGGCTGCCGAACAGCTTCAGCGGCTGGGGGGCGCCGATCGACTGGTGCGCGGAGAGCAGCGCGCCGATCGCCGGGCTGGCGGAGCCGACCAGGGCGAGTGCCTTGTTGTAGTAGACCTGCGTGAGGCCGAGGCCCCCGTACTTCGCGTCGATCTTCATGCCGAGCGCGCCGAGCTCCTTGAGCCCGCGGATCACGTCGTCGGGGATGCGCGCCTCGCGGTCGATGAGGGCGCCGTCGACCTCGTTCTCGCAGAACTCCCGCAGCCGGGCGAGGAAGGCCTCGCCGCGGCGCACGTCCTCGTCGGCGGGCAGGGGGTGCGGATGGATCAGGTCGAGCCGGAACCGGCCGAGGAACAGCTCCTTGGCGAAGCTCGGCTTGCGCCACTCCTGCTCCCTGGCCGCCTCGGCGACCTGCCGCGCCTCCCGTTCGGAGACCTTCGGCTCCTTGTGCGTTCCTGCCGTGCCTGCCGTGCCTGCCGTGCCTGCCGACATGAGGGCTCACCTCGCCGCGCATCGGGGACTCACCGGAGGGTAGGGGCACCGACCGGGCCTACTCGGTCGTATCTACCCGAAGAGGAAGATCCCCACCAGGGCTCGGGGGCGTTCGGCGCAACGCGAAGCCGCCTCCGTGTTCTGGCGCAACGCGAAGGCGGCCGGAACCCCGCACAGGTTCCGGCCGCCTCCTGGGGGACGTACGGCTTACAGCTCCAGGCCGGTCAGGACCAGGACCCGCTCGTACGTGTAGTCCGCCATGGCGTGGGCGACGCCCTCGCGGCCGACGCCGGACTGCTTGACGCCGCCGTACGGCATCTGGTCGGCGCGGTAGGACGGCACGTCGCCGACGATCACGCCGCCGACCTCAAGGGCGCGGTGGGCGCGGAAGGCGCGCTGCACATCGTGCGTGAACACGCCCGCCTGCAGGCCGTACTTGGAGTCGTTGACGGCGTCGAACGCGGCCTGCTCGCCGTCCACCTTGGTGACGGTGAGGACCGGGCCGAAGACCTCCTCGCAGGCGAGGGTGGTGTCGGCGGGCACGTCGGCGAGGACGGTCGGGGCGTACGAGGCGCCCTCGCGCTTGCCGCCCGCGAGCAGCGTGGCACCGGCGGCGACGGCCTCGTCCACCCAGGACTCGACGCGCTTGGCGGCGTTCTCGTCCACGAGCGGGCCGACCTCGGTGGCCGCGTCCGACGGGTCACCGGTGACCTGCGCCTCGACGGCGGCGACGATACGGGGAAGGAGCCGGTCGTAGACGGAGGCGTCGGCGATCACGCGCTGCACGGAGATGCAGGACTGGCCGCCCTGGTAGTTCGAGAAGGTCGCGATGCGGCTCGCGGCCCAGTCGAGGTCGGCGTCGGAGGAGAAGTCGTCCAGGACGACGGCCGCGCCGTTGCCGCCGAGTTCGAGGGTGATGTGCTTGCGCGGCACCGAGTCCATGATCGCGTAGCCGACCTTCTCGGAGCCCGTGAAGGAGATGACGGGCAGACGCTCGTCCTGGACCAGGGCGGGCATCTTGTCGTTGGCGACCGGAAGCACCGACCAGGAGCCCTCGGGCAGGTCCGTCTCGGCGAGCAGCTCACCGAGGATCAGACCGGAGAGCGGGGTGGCCGGGGCGGGCTTGAGGATGATCGGGGCGCCGGCGGCGATGGCCGGGGCGACCTTGTGCGCGCACAGGTTCAGCGGGAAGTTGAACGGCGCGATACCGAGGACCACGCCGCGCGGGAAGCGGCGGGTCAGGGCGAGCCGGCCCTGGCCGCCCGCGTCGGTGTCCAGGCGCTGGGCGTCGCCGCCGTTGAAGCGGCGGGCCTCCTCGGCGGCGAGACGGAACACCGCCACCGCCCGGCCGACCTCGCCGCGGGCCCACTTGATCGGCTTGCCGTTCTCGGCGGAGACCAGCTGGGCGATCTCCTCGGCGCGCTCGGCCAGCCGCGCGGTGACGTGGTCGAGGGCGGCGGCCCGCACGTGGGCGGGGGTCGCGGAAAGCGCCTCGCGCGAGGCGTACGCGGCAGCGACGGCCTCCTCGACCTGCGCGTCGGTCGGGACGCTCACGCGGCCGACGGTGCGGCCGTCCCAGGGCGAGGTGACGTCGAAGGTGGTGTCGCCGGTGGCCTGGCGGCCGGCGAGCCAGAAGGCAGTGGTGTCGGTCATGGTGCCCGGCCCTTCCGCGGTGGTGTGTCTGGGGTACGAGGGGTTCGTACGAGGGGTACGGCCCCACGGTAGGCGCGGGCGCCGCGCGCGCCTCTTGTACGAGGTGGAGGAGTTGGGGTGGGCGGGGTGCCGGAATGGCCCAGTTCCCCGTGCCCCTGTCGGGGCCCGGCCCATACCTGCACCTACGGGGCAGCAGCCCTCAGTCCGACGCCGCCGCCGACACCTTCAGCGCCAGCCAGAGCTCCATCCGCGCGTCCGGGTCGTCCAGGGAGCGCCCCAGGATCTCCTCGACCCGCCGCATGCGGTAGCGCAGCGTATGGCGGTGGACGCCGAGGTCCGCCGCCGCCGCGTCCCACTGGCCGTGCCGGGAGAGCCACGCCCGGAGCGAGGCCACGAGATCCCCGCGGCCCGTCGCGTCGTGCTCGCGCAGCGCCCGCAGCATGCCGTCGGCGAAGGCCCGTACCGCGTCGTCGGCGAGCAGCGGCAGGACCGAGCCCGCGGCCAGCTCCTCGTGTTCGACCAGGGTGCGGCCGCGGCGCCGGGCGACGGAGAGGGCCTGTTCGGCCTGCTTGTACCCGGTGGCGGCGGCGATCGGTCCGGCCGGCGCGGACAGGCCGACCACCAACTGCTCGCCGTCGGCGGCCGGTTGCTCGCGGCCCTCGGCGCGGGCCGCGTCGGTGACGGCGGCCAGCTGCAGGCAGGCGGTGGCCGCGGCGCCGCCGTCGGCGAAGAGCAGCACGAGCCGGTCGCCGCCGTCCGGTACGACGAGCACGGCCTCACCGGCACGCGCGGCCGCGGCCTCGACGACGTCCGCGAGGTCGGCCAGCGGGTCGTGTCCGGCAACCGCGGGCGCGCTGCCGCCTGCGCGCGGGTGGGCCGGGGCGGTCTCGGCGATCAGCAGCCGGAACGGGGCGTCGAGGAGTCCGCCGTACAGCTCGCCCGCGACGGTGCGGGCGTGGTCCGGCTCCCCGGCGAGCAGCATCCGCAGGACCGCCGCGCCGAGGCGCTGTTCGGCGGCGTGCAGGGAGCGGGAGCGCTCGGTGGTGAGGGTGAGCAGGGCGATCGCGGAGTGCACCGCGTACCGCTCCGCCGTGCCGAGCGCGGCCGCGGTGCCGACGGCGAGCGCGGTGCGCGGGCGGCGCCCCGCGCCCAGGGAGTGCAGCTCGACGCGGTCGTCGGCGCCGCCGATCAGGGCGCTGGCGGGCGCCGGGCGGTCCCGCAGGCGCTCCACCTCGGAGGTGAGCCGGGCGGCGCGGCGGGCGGCCCACTCGGGCGCGGTGGCGACGACGGAGCCGGACGCGTCGTACAGCGCCGCCCAGCCGTCGACCTGCGCGGCGAGCGCGGTGAGCACACCCTCGGGGCCGCCGCTGAGGGCCTGCCGGGTGAGTTCGCGCTGGGCGGCGAAGCCGTCGGTGACGGAGCGGTACTGGTCGGCGGCGATGGCCGCCGAGACCTCCTTGACGATCGCCAGGAACGGCGTGCGGCGCGGCACTTCGAGCAGCGGCAGGTCCTCGGCCCTGGCCGCGGCGACGAGGGCGTCGGGGACGTCGTCGTAGTGCACGCCGACCGCGAAGCCGAGGCCGATGACACCCGCGCCGACGAGCCGCCGGACGTACTCCCGCATGGCCTCCGGGTCCTCGGCGTCCAGCTTGAGGGCGGTGATCAGCAGCAGCTCCCCGCCCTCCATGTAGGGCACGGGGTCGGTGAGTTCGCTGGCGTGGGCCCAGCGCACGGGCGTGTCCAGGCGGTCCTCGCCCGCGCGCACGGTGAGTTTGAGCTTGGAGTGCTGGACGAGCGAGGCGAGCGTGGGCGGCATGGGACCTTCACGGCTTCTGGTCGGTTGGGCGGTGCGGAGGCGGCGGTGACGAGGCGGCGGTGACGAGGCGGCGGTGACGAGGCGTACGGGGCTCGGCAGGGCACCACTCAGGATCGAACAGGACCAAACGGGATCATTTGGCCGACCCGTATGAACGGCCCTCGTCAATTCTGCCTCACCGTATGGAAGCTGCGTGTCGATTCCGTGAGCGCTCTTGCCTGTGCCGGTACGGACGTACTAACGCGGGCCGCCCGCGCCGCCCCCGTTGGCCCGCGCCGCTCCTCAGCCCCGCAGGTCGACCAGGAGCGGCGGCGCCGAGGCCCCGTCGACCGTCGCCAGGGAGAGGACGGCGTGGCCGGGCGGGACGTTCTGCGCGAGGTCGGAGGCGGACCAGCGTTCGCGCTCGACCTGGCGGACGGTGACCGCGTCCGTGGTGACCGCCCGCCCGGTGACCAGCCTGCGCAGCGCGTGCAGGGCCCGGGCCATCGGCTGATCGGCGTAGACCGTGTGCTGGGCGACCTCCCGGGTCTCCACCCGCTCGGTGCCCCAGGCCGCCGCGAACGGCCGCCCGTCCCAGGTGGTCACCCCGGAGAACGCCATCCGGCAGCCGACCGCCGCGTACAGCGGGTCCTGCAGCGGCTCGGGCACCTCGCCGACCGTGCGCAGGCCGAGCACCACGCCCGCGTGCAGGGACCGCAGCCGCCGGATCGCGGGCACGCTCCCGGCGGTCAGGGTACGCGCGGCGTCGTCGAGGACCAGGCAGGCGAAGTGCGGGCGCCCGGCCCGGTCCCGTACGACGTGGGAGAACTGGGCGAGCAGCAGCCGGGCGAGGAACCGGGAGGCCTCCTCGTGCCGCGGCTCGGGCAGGTCGACGCGGACCCGCAGCGGGTGGTGGGCCACGGCCGACACGGAGAACGGGGCGCCCTCGTCCCCGCCGAAGGACCCGGCGAAGGCGGGCCGGTCGACGAGGGCGAGCCGTTCCGCGAGCGCCGGGCACGGGTCGCCCGGCGTGCCCGACTGCCGGACCCGCGCGTCCAGTTCGCGCCGCATCCCGGCGTGCCGGGCCGTGTCGCCGAGCTCCGCCCGCAGCGCGGACAGGGCGGCCGGCTCGCCCTCCAGGAGCTCGCGCAGCACCCGTACGGAGGGGAAGTGTCCGTGCACCGCGCGGTAGGGGCCGAGCAGCTGGGCCAGCGCGGTGGCGGAGCGCCGGGTGTCCGCGGATTCGAGGTCGCCGACCAGCGCCTCGGCCAGGAACGCGGCGGCCTCGTCCGGGTCGGCACAGCCCGCGTACAGGTCGAGGGCGTACGGGGACGCCGGGTCGCCGGGCCGGACCACGACGTCGTACGCGTCGTCCGGGCCCAGCGGCGTACCGGCGGCGCAGACCGCGACGACCGCGGCCCGCCCGGTGAGCGCCTGCAGCGCGAGGCCCTCGGCGACGGGCCGCATCAGCTGCCTGGTCTTGCCCGCGCCGGACGGGCCGACGGCGAGCAGCGAGGTACCGAGGACCTTGGGTTCGAGGGCGGCCTGGATGCCCCGGACGGCGTACGGGTTCCGCTCGTCCTGCGCGAAGCGGCCGATCCTGACCTGGTCGACGAGCAGGTCGTGGGTGGCGCTGCGGGCGGGCAGGTCACGGCTGCCGGACGGGTGCGCCCAGGCGGCGGCGCCGTGCCGGGCGACGGTGTCCGCGAACGCCGCCCGCTTGCCGGGGTCGCTCCCGGCGGCGTCCCAGGCGCGGGTGACGCGGGCGCAGTCGACGTCGTTCATCCGGCCGTCGCGCAGTTCGGCGGCGAGCAGGTCGGCCGCCTTGTCCTGCCCGGCGGCGCGCAGTTGGGGCCAGTGGGCGGAGGTGGGGGCGGTTGCGGGGCGGGGCGGGGGCGGTGCGGTGGGCGACTTCCGCAGGGCCGAACGCCAGCCGCCGATCCGGGCGAAGGGCCAGAGCACGGCGAGCGTGATCGACGTGTATACGACGTAGGTGACCACAGGGGTGGACGTGAACACCGAGCGGCCCGCGAGCAGCGCGACCAGAGAGAGCACGGGCGTGACGACGGGCACGGGTTCCAGGCCGAGCCCGAAGACGCCCGGCCAGACGAGGGCGAGGACTCCCACGGCGGCCACGGCGGCGATCAGGGCGCGCGAGGGCTGCGGCCTGGCCCTCACGAAGTACCGGACGGCCTCACTCCAGGTGCTGAGCCGGACCACCGCCCAGACCAGGAGGCCGAACACGGCGCCGCCGTAGACGATCAGCGCGTGCTGCCCCTGCCATCCCTGGGGGGAAATGCTCCCCGCGTACCACCACTCCGCCGGGGTGAACACCTTCACCGGCATCCACAGGTACGGAAAGCTGCCGTTCTGCAACAGCGACCAGAGCACCAGGCCGAGCACCGTGGGAATCACCATCCCCCGGACCAGGCGCCGCTTCAGCTCCCGGTCGTCCTGCTGGGGCCCCCGCGGCCGGTACCCGAACCGCCAGACCCCCGGCTCCGCCTCGGGCCGCGCCGTCGCCAGCCACTCGGCGACCGGGGACGCGCCGGAGCCGGGCGGCCGGCGGGGCATCGGCGGTGCGGCGGGCGTGCTCACCGGCGTGGGCGGCTGCTTCCCGTCGTGTGCCTCGTACGTGCCCTCGCGGTCCATGACCTGTGCCCCCTGCTGCTTCCGCCCTTGCCCGACCTGTCGGCCCGCGCCCGCCTGACCTGGCGGCCGGCGGGTGCGTCCGCGCTCAATCTAGTTGCAGCGGCGGGGCAGTTCACCGTTCCCCGGCCACCGCGCGGGCCCGCCGCGGAGCGCGCACCCGGCCGCACGCCATGTCCGCCGCGGAGCGCGCACCCGGCCGCACGCCATGTCCGCCGCGGAGCGCGCACCCGGCCCTACGCCATATCCGCCGCGGACAAGCCAGGCGGCCTACTACTCCCCAACGGAACATGCCCGCTCCCCCGCACCGCGCCTAGCCTGCGCAGAAGAGCAAGCGTCCGAACCCCCACATTCGCCCCGGGAGCCCCCTTATGACCGCCATTCCGCAGGAGCGCCGCCTCGTCACCGCGATCCCCGGCCCGAAGTCGCAGGAGCTGCAGGCCCGCCGCACGTCGGTGGTGGCCGGCGGCGTGGGCTCCGTACTGCCGGTGTTCACCGCGCGCGCGGGCGGCGGCGTCATCGAGGACGTCGACGGCAACCGCCTGATCGACTTCGGCTCCGGCATCGCCGTGACCTCCGTCGGCGCCTCCGCCGAGGCCGTCGTGCGCCGCGCCTCCGCGCAGCTCGCCGACTTCACGCACACCTGCTTCATGGTCACGCCGTACGAGGGCTACGTGGAGGTCTGCGAGGCGCTGGCCGAGCTGACGCCGGGCGACCACGCCAAGAAGTCCGCGCTGTTCAACTCGGGCGCCGAGGCCGTCGAGAACGCCGTGAAGATCGCCCGCGCGCACACCAAGCGCCAGGCCGTCGTCGTCTTCGACCACGGCTACCACGGCCGCACCAACCTGACCATGGCGCTGACCAGCAAGAACATGCCGTACAAGCACGGCTTCGGCCCGTTCGCGCCCGAGGTCTACCGGGTGCCGGTGGCGTACGGCTACCGCTGGCCGACCGGCCCGGAGAACTGCGGCCCCGAGGCCGCCGCGCAGGCCATCGACCAGATCACCAAGCAGGTCGGCGCCGAGAACGTCGCCGCGATCATCATCGAGCCGGTGCTCGGCGAGGGCGGCTTCATCGAGCCGGCCAAGGGCTTCCTGCCCGAGATCGCGAAGTTCGCAGGCGACAACGGCATCGTCTTCGTCGCCGACGAGATCCAGTCCGGCTTCTGCCGCACCGGCCAGTGGTTCGCCTGTGAGGACGAGGGCGTCGTCCCCGACCTGATCACCACCGCCAAGGGCATCGCCGGCGGCCTCCCGCTGGCGGCGGTCACGGGCCGCGCCGAGATCATGGACTCCGCGCACGCGGGCGGCCTCGGTGGCACCTACGGCGGCAACCCGGTGGCCTGCGCCGGTGCGCTCGGCTCGATCGAGACGATGAAGGAGCTCGACCTCAACGGGAAGGCCAAGCGCATCGAGGAGGTCATGAAGGGCCGCCTCGCCGCGATGCAGGAGAAGTTCCAGATCATCGGCGACATCCGCGGCCGCGGCGCCATGATCGCCGTCGAGCTGGTCAAGGACCCTGCGACCAAGGAGCCGAACCCGGAGGCCGCCGGCGCGCTCGCCAAGGCCTGCCACGCCGAGGGCCTGCTCGTCCTCACCTGCGGCACCTACGGCAACGTGCTGCGCTTCCTGCCGCCGCTGGTCATCGGCGAGGACCTGCTGAACGAGGGCCTGGACATCATCGAGCAGGCGTTCGCGCAGATCTGAGACGCCTGACGCACGCACGGGCCACGGCAGACGCTGTGAAGAAGGTGTGCGAGGCGGGTGGCGGGATGAGCGATCGCCTGTCGGAACCGCCGCCCTCTGCCGTACGTTCTTCGCAGATGAGAGAAACACGCCGCTCACCGGAGACTGTGGGCGACACCGGGACGGAGCCTCGCAAGGCCCGCCCGGGCCGTGCCCTCGCGCACACTGCCGGAGCTTCTGGCTCCGGATCTCCTCACCGATCGGACGGCCGCCCGCCCCAAACCCCCCGGGGCGTGCGGCACGCCGGTCCCCACGGCCGCCCCGGAACCACCCCCCCTGTTCCGGGGCGGCCGGCCCCTTTCCGTCAACTCCTCGCCGCGTCGGCCGCGTTGGGCCTGGGCTTCGCCCTGGTCAGTTGGCAGGTCGCCGCGTCCGGGCCGTTCCGCGCGGCCGATGAGCGGTTCGCGGGCCTCGTCCGGCGCAGCGGCCTCCCGGACGGCGTGGCCGAACTCCTCGCCGATCTCGGCCATATGACCGTCGCGCCGGTGGTGCTCGCCGCGGCCGTCGCGTACGCGGTGCCGCGCGCCCGGCGCGCGGCCGAGCCGCGCTGGTGGCTCGGCCCGCTCTGCGCCGCGCTGGCGCTGGCCGCCGTGCCGCTGCTCGTCGCCCCGCTCAAGGCCCTCTTCGACCGGCCCGGCCCGCCCGGCACGGGCGGCGCCGACGGCTCGGGCGGCTTCTACCCCTCGGGCCACGCGGCCACCGCGATCGTCGCGTACGGGGCCGCCGCCCTGCTCGTCCGCCCCTGGCTGCGCACCGCCCGGCTGCGCCGCGGACTCCTCGCCGGCACCGCCCTGCTTGTGGCCGCCGTCGGCTACGGCCTGGTCCGGCGCGGCTACCACTGGCCCCTCGACGTCCTCGCGAGCTGGCTGCTCGGCGGCATGCTCCTGACCGCCCTGACCCTCACCGCCCGCCGAAGCACGCTCACCGCCCGCCGAAGTACGTAGTCAAGCGCCGCCCTGGCCGCCTCCCCCCGCCAGCCGCGCCGCCGCCTCATGCATGGCGAGTTCGAGCAGCGCCGGGTCGTTGAGGGTGCCCGAGCCGTCCGGCGGGACCAGCCAGCGCACGCCGCCGGTGGCCCGGCCGGGGTACGGCACGACGATCCAGGTGCCGTCGCCCGCGCCCCGTACGCCGGTGCCGATCCAGCGGCCCACCGTGCCCGCGGGCACGAAGAAGCCGGTCCGGGCGTCGCCGGAGTCGGCGAGGACGGGGCCGGGGCGGTCGATGCAGCGGTTCAGCACGTCGAGGGTCGGACAGCCGAGCTCGCCCGGCAGGATCAGCACATCCCAGAGCCGGCCCGCCGGGAGCAGCGCCACCCCGAGGGGGATAGCAACTGTTGTGCTATGTCTCATCGTTGATCACCAATCATCTATGCTGGTCTCATGAGGTTGTCCGATTGGGCCGCTCGTGAGGGCGTGCATTACCAGACCGCTTGGCGGTGGGCGAAGGCCGGGAAGATGCCCGTGCCGGTGTCCCAGTCGCCTACCGGCGTGTGGTTCGTGCACGAGCCGGAGAAGACTCAGGAGGGGCGGGTCGTGGCGTACTGCCGCGTCTCATCGGCCGACCAGAAGAGCGACCTTGAGCGGCAGGTGACCCGCGTAGTCACCGGGGCCACCAAGCTGGGCCTGGCCGTGGGCGAGGTCGTCACCGAGATCGGGTCGGGCCTCAACGGCAAGCGTCGCAAGCTGCACCGCGTCCTGGCCGACCCCGACGCCGCCGTGATCGTGGTCGAGCATCGTGAGCGGCTGGCCCGCTTCGGAGTCGAGCACCTGCAATCCACACTCGCCGCATCGGGCCGCAAGCTGATCATCCTTGATGCCGAGGAGACCAGTGACGATCTGGTGCGGGACATGACCGAGGTGCTGACGTTGATGTGCGCCCGCCTGCACGGGCAGCGTGCCGCGAAGAATCGGGCCGCTCGTGCCGTTGCCGCGGCGACCGCCGAGGGCGCCGAGGGCGCCGAGGGCGCCGAGGGCGCCGAGGGCGCCGAGGGCGCCGAGGGCGCCGAGGGCGCCGAGGGCGCCGAGGGCGCCGAGGGCGCCGAGGGCGCCGAGGGCGCCGAGGGCGCCGAGTGAGCGACAACGAAGAGAAGCCGAAGAGGAAGCGGCCGAAGTTCCAGCCGCAGCCCGGTTTCGTGGTCCAGGCGTTCAAGTACGCCCTGGACCCGAACGCGACACAGGAAGCCGCGCTGCGTTCGCACTGCGGTGCGTCCAGGGCCGCATACAACTGGGCTATCGGATGGGTGACTGCATCCTGGTGGCAGCGCAAGGCCGAAGCGTCGTACGGAATCCCCGAAGGGGAGCTGACGCCGTGGCGGCCGTGGTCGCTGCCCGCGTTGCGTAAGGAGTTCAACCAGGCCAAAAAGACCAACCACTTCGCCGACTGGTGGGAGGAGAACTCCAAGGAGGCATACAACACCGGCCTGGCGAACGCCGCTGCCGCATTCGACAACTACGCGAAGTCGAAGAACGGCCGACGCAAGGGCGCTCGTATGGGCATGCCCCGCTTCAAGTCCAAGCACAAGGCGCGCCTTGCGTGCCGGTTCACCACCGGCACCATCCGCGTCGATGTCGACGGCCGTCATGTGACACTGCCCCGGCTGGGCACGATCCGCACCCACGAGAGCACGACCAAGCTCCAACGCCGGGTCGCGGGCGGTACGGCCCGCATCCTGTCGGCGACCGTGCGCCACGAGCGGGGCCGCTGGTTCGTCTCGTTCCAGGTCGAGACCCGGCGGGAGATCACCCGCGTCGCACGTCCCGGCGTTGCGGTGGGCGTCGACCTCGGGGTGAAGGTGCTCGCCGTCATGGCCGACTCGGCCGGCGAGATCCGGTACGCGCCGAACCCGAAGCACTACGAAACTGCCCTCAAGACGCTCAAGCGGCTGTCCCGCCGTGTCTCGCGCCGCCAAGGCCCGGCCGTCCACGACCCGATCACGGGCAAGACGACTCGCCGGGAGCCGTCGAACCGCTGGCGCAAGGCCAACGAGCAGCGCAACCGCATCCACCACCGCACCGCGAACCTGCGGGCCGATGCCCTGCACAAGCTGACCGCCAGCATCCGGGACGAGTACGGAACCGTCGTGGTCGAAGACCTCAACGTCGCCGGGATGCTCAAGAACCGGCGTCTGGCCCGCAAGATCGCCGACGCCGGATTCGGAGAGATCCGCCGCCAGCTCACTTACAAAGGACAGCGCAACGCCTGCCGCACGGTGGTCGCCTCGCGCTGGTACCCCAGCTCAAAGACTTGCTCGTCGTGCAAGACAGCGAAAGCCAAGCTGCCTTTGCACGTCCGAGTGTTCTCCTGCGACAACTGCGGCCTGGTCATGGACCGGGACGAGAACGCCGCACGCAACCTCGCCGACCTCGCGTCGGCCGGCATGACCGGTACCGGAGTGGCCGGAGACCGGGGTACGCAAGTGACGAAACCTCGTGGAGCCGACCACAAGACCCGCGCTACCCGATCCAGCCGCAAGGCCGGGACGGGGCGGGCAGGTGGCGCAATCCCGCAACAGCGGACAGAAACGAGAGACCGTCAACAGGACACCGAAGCCCTCACGCTTTGGTGACACCGTCACGGACTTTCCCGGCCGAAATGTCGGGATTACTGAGAGCCGTTGAGGCTTTCAGCAACGGTTGCGCTCCCACTCCCAGCGGCAGGCCTCGGGGTCCGGTGCCACCGAGACCAGCCACTCCACTGCCGACTGCGCCCCCGTACCGTCCATGGCAGGGCCTCCCTCTCGTCGCCGCACGATGCGTGTCACGAGAGAGAGGCCGCGGAGCCGCCGCCCTTACGCGGGTTCGGAAAACTGGTGGAAAATTGCTCGCCGCCCCAGGCCGTGTCCGGAAAGCCCCGCCTCAGCTGTCGAAGCCGAGGCCCAGCCGGTCCATGGTCCGCAGCCACAGGTTCCGGTGGCCCGCGTGCGCGTCCGCGCGGGCGAGGGACCACTTGGTCAGGCCGATCCCGGCCCACGCGAACGGCTCCGGCGGGAACGGCAGCGGCCGCGTACGGACCATCTCCAGGCAGGTGCGCTCGGTGGGCTCGCCCGCGAGCAGGTCGAGCATCACGTCCGCGCCGAACCGGGTGGCGCCCACGCCGAGGCCGGTGTACCCGGCCGCGTACGCCACCCGCCCCTGGTGCGCCGTACCGAAGAACGCCGAGAACCGGGAACACGTGTCAATGGCGCCGCCCCAGGCGTGGCTGAAGCGCAGGCCCGCCAGTTGCGGGAAGCAGTCGAAGAAGTGGCCGGCGAGCCGGGCGTACGTCTCGGGCCGGTGGTCGAGTGCGGCGTCGAGCTTGCCGCCGTACGGGTAGACCGCGTCGTAGCCGCCCCAGAGGATGCGGTGGTCGGCGGTGAGCCGGAAGTAGTGGAACTGGTTGGCCGCGTCGCCGAGGCCCTGGCGGTTCTTCCAGCCGATCGCGTCGAGCTGGTCCTGGGTGAGCGGTTCGGTGGTCAGGGCGTAGTCGTAGACCGGGACGGTGAGCGGGCGGACGCGCTTGACCAGGGACGGGAAGACGTTCGTGGCGAGCGCGACGCGGCGGGCCAGGACCCGGCCGTACGGGGTGCGCACGGCCATGCCCGCGCCGTGCCGGACGAGGGCGGTGGCCGGGGTGTTCTCGTGGACGCGGACGCCGAGGCGCAGGCAGGCCGCCTTCAGGCCCCAGGCCAGCTTGGCCGGGTTCAGCATCGCGACGCCGGCGCGGTCGTGGAGGCCGCCGTGGAACGTCGGCGAGTCGACCTGCTCGCGGACCGCGTCCCGGTCGAGGAGTTCCACGCCGTCCGCGAGGCCGAGGCGGCTCATCTCGCCGTACAGCTCGGTGAGTTCGTCGACCTGGTGCGGGGCGGTGGCGACGTCGATCTCGCCGGTGCGCTCGAAGTCGCAGTCGATGCCGTGCCGGGCGAGGGCCGCCTCGATCTCGTCCAGGTTGCGGGCGCCCAGCTCCTCCAGCTTCGGCAGCTCGCCGGGCCAGCGGGCCAGGCCGTTGCCGAAGCCGTGGGTGAGGGAGGCGGCGCAGAAGCCGCCGTTGCGGCCGGAGGCGGCCCACCCGGCCTCGCGGGCCTCGATGAGGACGACCTCGCGGCCGGGGTCGCGCTCCTTGGCGCCCAGCGCGGTCCACAGTCCGCTGTAGCCGCCGCCGACGACGAGCAGGTCGCACTGCTCGCCGCCGGTGAGGGCGGGCTCCGCGGCGGGCCTCGCGGGGTCGTCGAGCCAGTACGGGACCGGCTTGACGCCCGCGAGGGTGTCCAGGACATCTGCACTGCTCATGGCGCTACGGGCCATGGCTTCCAACTCCCTTGAGAACTACACGAGTCAAGCAGCTTGCTTCTTGCGCCGGTTGCCGAGCAGCATTCCGGCCAGGACGCAGATCACGGCCACGGCGAACATCGCCGTACCGATGACGTTGATCTGCACGGGGGTGCCGCGCTGCGCCGAGCCCCAGACGAACATCGGGAAGGTCACGGTCGAGCCGGCGTTGAAGTTGGTGATGATGAAATCGTCGAAGGAGAGCGCGAAGGCGAGCAGCCCGCCCGCCGCGATGCCCGGCGCCGCGATCGGCAGCGTCACCCGTACGAAGGTCTGCACGGGTCCCGCGTACAGGTCGCGGGCGGCCTCCTCAAGGCGCGGGTCCATCGACATCACGCGGGCCTTGACCGCCGTCACGACGAAGCTCAGGCAGAACATGATGTGCGCGATGAGGATGGTCCAGAAGCCGAGCTGTGCGCCCATGTTGAGGAAGAGCGTGAGCAGCGAGGCGGCCATGACGACCTCGGGCATCGCCATCGGCAGGAAGATCAGCGAGTTGATCGCGCCGCGCGCCCGGAACCGGTACCGGACGAGCGCGAAGGCGATCAGCGTGCCGAGCGCGGTCGCGCCGAGCGTCGCCCACAGCGCGATCTGCAGCGAAAGCGCGAGCGAACCGCACAGGTCGGCGACGCCGCAGGGGTCCCGCCAGGCGTGCGTGGAGAACTCCTGCCAGGCGTAGTTGAAGCGGCCCTTGGGCTTGTTGAACGAGAAGACCAGGACGACCAGGTTCGGCAGGATCAGGAAGACCAGCGTCAACAGGCCGGCGAGGACGACGAGATGGCGCCGCAGCCAGAGAAGGAGTGCCATCAGACCAGGTCCTCCGTCCCGGACTTGCGGATGTAGAAGGTGACCATCAGGAGGATCGCCGCCATGAGGATGAAGGAGAGCGCGGCCGCCGTCGGGTAGTCGAGGACGGTGAGGAACTGCGACTGGATGACGTTGCCGATCATCTTCTCGCTGGTGGAACCGAGGAGTTGGGCGTTGACGTAGTCGCCGCTCGCCGGGATGAAGGTGAGCAGCGTGCCCGAGACGACCCCCGGCATGGACAGCGGGAACGTCACCCGCCGGAAGGTGGTGGCGGGCCGCGCGTACAGGTCGCCGGCCGCCTCGTGCAGCCGTGGGTCGATCCGCTCCAGGGAGGTGTAGAGCGGCAGGATCATGAACGGCAGGAAGTTGTACGTGAGTCCGCAGACCACGGCCAGCGGGGTGGCGAGGACCCGGTCGCCCTCGGTCATGCCGAGCCAGCTGGTGACGTCCAGGACGTGCAGCGCGTTGAGGGCGCCGACCACCGGGCCGCCGTCGGCGAGGATCGTCTTCCAGGCGAGCGTACGGATCAGGAAGCTGGTGAAGAACGGCGCGATCACCAGGATGAGCAGCAGGTTCCGCCAGCGGCCCGCGCGGAACGCGATCAGGTACGCCAGCGGATAGCCGAGCAGCAGGCAGAAGACGGTGGCGAGTCCCGCGTACAGGAGGGACTTGAGGAACTGCGGCCAGTACTCGGCGAGCGCGTCCCAGTAGGTCGCGAAGTGCCAGGTGACCTTGTATCCGTCCGCAAGGGACCCGGTCTGCACGGAGGTCGAGGCCTGGTAGACCATCGGCAGCGCGAAGAAGACGAGCAGCCAGAGGATGCCGGGGAGCAGCAGCCAGTACGGGGTGAGCTTGCGGCGTCTGCGTGGAGCCCGCGTCTGTGGCTCGGGGGCGGCGGGCGGCGCCTCGGTGAGCGTCGTCATGCGGCCACCCCTTCGCCGGCGTCCGTCTCGACCTTCTCCACGCCCGCGTCGATGGCCTGCGCGGCGTCCAGGCCGAAGGTGTGCTCGGGGTTCCAGTGCAGGACGACCTCGGCGCCGGGGGCGAGCCGGCCGTCCCGCTCGACGTTCTGCACGTACACCTCCAGGCCCTCGCAGACCGGGGAGTCGATGACGTACTGCGTGGAGACGCCGATGAAACTGGTGGCGGTCACGCGGCCGGTGAGGCGGTTGCGGCCGTCCGGGATCTCCCCCGCGTCGTCGGCGTGCGCGAGCGAGATCTTCTCCGGGCGGATGCCGACCAGCGCCTTTCCGCCGGTGGTGGTCGGGGCGGAGCAGCGCGCGGCGGGCAGGGACAGCTTGCCGTCCCCGGCCTTGAGGGCGAGGGTGCCGCCGTTCTGCGCGGCGATCTCGGCCTCGATCAGGTTGGAGCTGCCGAGGAAGTTGGCGACGAACGTGGTGCGCGGGTTCTCGTACAGGTCGGCGGGGGCGCCGAGCTGTTCGACGCGGCCCGCGTTCATCACGGCGACCTGGTCGGCCATCGTCATGGCCTCCTCCTGGTCGTGGGTGACGTGCACGAAGGTGATGCCGACCTCGGTCTGGATGCGCTTCAGCTCCAGCTGCATCTGGCGGCGCAGCTTGAGGTCGAGGGCGCCGAGCGGCTCGTCGAGGAGCAGCACGCGCGGGTGGTTGATCAGGGCGCGGGCCACGGCGACGCGCTGCTGCTGGCCGCCGGAGAGCTGGTGCGGCTTGTGCTTCGCCTTGTCGCCGAGTTGGACCAGGTCGAGCATCTCGCCGACCTGCTTCTTCACCGACTTGATGCCGCGCCGGCGCAGCCCGAAGGCGACGTTCTCCTGGATGTCGAGGTGCGGGAAGAGCGCGTACGACTGGAAGACGGTGTTCACCGGCCGCTTGTACGGGGGCAGCGCGGTGACGTCCTGCTCGCCGAGGTGGACCGTGCCGGTGGTGGGCTCCTCAAGTCCTGCGATCATGCGGAGCGTTGTGGTCTTGCCGCAGCCGGAGGCGCCGAGGAGGGCGAAGAACGAGCCCTCGGGGATGGTCAGGTCCAGCGGGTGCACGGCGGTGAAGGCGCCGTAGGTCTTGCCGATGCCAAAGAGGCGGACGTCGCCGCGCGTCGTGTCGTCAGTCATGGGTTCCTACCGGAGAGTCGAAGAGTTGCAGGGCCTCGGGTCGCGGTCACGCGCCGGTGAGCTTGGCGAACTTGGCCTCGTACGCGGTCTCTTCCTTCGGGCTGAGCGCGCGGAAGCTGTTCGACTTCTCGGACATCTCCTTGTCCGGGACGATCAGCGGGTCGTTCGCCGCCTCCTCGGAGATCTTGGCGAGCTCTTCCTTCACTCCGTCGACCGGGCACACGTAGTTGATCCACGCGGCGAGTTCGGCGGCGATCTCCGGCTGGTAGTAGTGGTCGATCAGCCGTTCCGCGTTCTCCTTGTGGCGCGCCTTGTTGGGCACGAGGAGGACGTCGGTGCCGGTGATGTAGCCGCTGTCCGGGATGTGGAACCTGACGTCCGGGTTGTCGGCCTGGAGCTGGACGATGTCTCCGGCCCAGGCGAGGCAGGCGGCGAGGTCGCCCTTGGTCAGGTCGGACGTGTAGTCGTTGCCGGTGAAGCGGCGGATCTGGCGTTTGTCGACGGCCTTCTGCAGCCGTGCGGCGGCCGCGTCGAAGTCGTCGGTGGTGAACTTCGCCGGGTCCTTGCCCATGTCGAGCATGGTCATGCCCATGGTGTCGCGCATCTCGGAGAGGAGGCCGACCCTGCCCTTGAGCTTCGGGTCGTCGAGCAGCTGCGAGACCGAGGTGACCTCCCGGCCGCCGGTCGCCTTGATGTTGTACGCGACGACCACGGCGATGCCGGCCCACGGGTAGGTGTAGGCCCGGCCCGGGTCCCACTCCACCTCGCGGAACTGCGGGGCCAGGTTGGCGTACGCGTGCGGCAGGTTGGCGACGTCGAGCTTCTGCGCCCAGCCGAAGCGGATCAGCCGGGCGGCGAGCCAGTCGGTGACGCAGATCAGGTCGCGGCCGGTGTCCTGGCCTGCGGCGAGCTGCGGTTTGATCTTGCCGAAGAACTCGTTGTTGTCGTTGACGTCCTCGGCGTACTCGACCTTGATGCCGGTCCGTTTCGTGAACGCCTCCAGGGTGGGGCGGCGGGTCTTGTCGTTCTCGGCGACGTCGATGTACTGCGTCCAGTTGGAGAAGTTGACGCGCTTCTCCTTGTCCGAGAAGTCCTCGGACCCGCCGTCGCCCTCGCTCCGGGCGGCGGGCGGGATGCCGCAGCCCGCGAGGGTGCCGAGGCCGCCGAGGGCGAGCGCGCCTCCGCCGCCGGCCCGCAGCAGGCTCCGTCGGCCGATGGCCGACCTGCCGTTGCTCAGGCTGCGCCGCATCGCGGCGAGCTGGACCGGGGACAGGCTGTCGGACGTGAACTGATCCATACGCGTGGTGCCCTTTCGGGAAGGCCTGAGAGGAGGGCGCGGCGGCCGGAGGGGGAACCGGCCGCCGCGCGGGAAGGGGGCGCGGTGGTCAGGCGCGGTCCCCGAAGACCGTGCGGTGCCAGTCCTTCCTGGCGACCGCGGTGTTGTCGTACATCACGTGCTTGATCTGCGTGTACTCCTCGAAGGAGTACGCCGACATGTCCTTGCCGAAGCCGGACGCCTTGTAGCCGCCGTGCGGCAGCTCGCTGAGGATCGGGATGTGGTCGTTGATCCACACGCAGCCCGCCTGGATGGCGCGGGTCGCGAGGCCCGCCCGGAACACGTCCCGGGTCCAGGCGGAGGCGGCAAGGCCGTACGGGGTGTCGTTGGCCAGCCGGATGCCCTCCTCGTCGGAGTCGAAGGGCAGCACGACCAGGACGGGCCCGAAGATCTCGGACTGCACGATCTCGCTGTCCTGCGCGGCGTCGGCGACGAGGGTCGGCCGGTAGTACGCGCCCTCCGCGAGGCCGTCGCTCTTCGGGGCCTCGCCGCCGGTGACGATGCGGGCGTAGCCGCGGGCCCGGTCGACGAAGGCGGCGACGCGGTCGCGCTGGGCGTGCGAGATCAGCGGGCCGAGGTCGGTGGACTCCTCGAAGGGGTCGCCGAGCCGCACGGTCGCCATGAGGTCGGCGACGCCGCTCACGAAGGCGTCGTACAGCGGCCGTTGGACATACGCGCGGGTCGCGGCGGTGCAGTCCTGGCCGGTGTTGATGAGTGCCCCGGCGACCGCGCCGTGCACGGCGGCCTCCAGGTCGGCGTCGTCGAACACCACGAACGGGGCCTTGCCGCCGAGTTCGAGGTGCAGCCGCTTGACCGTGCTGGTGGCGATCTCGGCGACGCGCTTGCCGACGGCGGTGGACCCGGTGAAGGAGGTCATCGCGACGTCCGGGTGCCCGACGAGGTGTTCGCCCGCCTCCCGCCCCGCGCCCGAGACGACGTTCACGACCCCGTCCGGAATGCCCGCCTCCGTGGCGGCCTCGGCGAACAACAGCGAGGTGAACGGGGTCAGTTCGGCGGGCTTCAGGACGATCGTGTTGCCCGCGGCGATCGCCGGGAGCACCTTCCAGGCGGCCATCTGGAGCGGGTAGTTCCAGGGCGCGATGGACCCGACGACGCCGATGGGTTCCCGGCGTACGTACGAGGTGTGGTCGGCGGAGTACTCCCCCGCGGACTGCCCCTGGAGGTGCCGGGCCGCGCCCGCGAAGAACGCGGTGTTGTCGATGCTGCCGGGGACGTCGAACTCGCGGCTGAGCTTGATCGGCTTGCCGCACTGCAGCGACTCGGCCTGCGCGAACTCCTCGGCCCGTGCGGCCAGGACGTCCGCGAAGCGGTGCAGGGCGTCGGAGCGCTCGCCCGGGGTGGCGCCGGACCAGCCCGGGAAGGCCTCGGCGGCCGAGGCGACGGCGGCGTCCACGTCGGCGGCGCCGGCCAGCTCGTAGTCGTACACCTCCTTGGCGGTGGCCGGGTCGACGACGGCGTGCCTGCGCCCCGAGGCACCGGGGACGAGCCGCCCGCCGATGTACTGCGCCCCGTCCGCGAAGCGGTTCCGTGCGGGGAAGGGGGTGGAGTGGGTCTCGCTGTTGCTGGTGGTGCTGCTGGTGTTGCCGATGTCGCCCATCACGCGCTCTTCCGTAGCTCCAGCTCGAATTGACTGCCGATCCTGACAGAGGGACCACGCCTCGCCAAGGGATTCCGTTGTTTCCTTTTGGTTACGCGACGGAATCGGTCGACCAGGTGTCGAGTCACCTCGAATACTCAGGGACGGATTGTCAGTGGCGGGTGCCAGACTCGCATGCATGAACGAGGGGAACGCTCAGGCGGCGAACACACAGGTGGCCCGGTTGGCGGAGCGGATCGCGCGCGGGGAGCGGGTGAAGTTCCTGCCCTTCTGGGGCCACGCACCGCGCAAGGACGGCCGCATAGGCGCGAGTTGCCTCAGCCAGTGGTGGAAGGCGCCGTTCACGGTGGACGGCGTGGAGTACGCGACGGCGGAGCACTGGATGATGGCGGCGAAGGCCCGCCTCTTCGAGGACGCGGAGGCCGAGCGCAAGGCACTCACGGCGACCTCTCCCGCCGCGGCGAAGAAGGCGGGCCGCCTGGTCCGCGGCTTCGACGAACAGCGGTGGCAGCGCGAGCGGTTCGGCATCGTCGTCGAGGGCAGCGTCCACAAGTTCGCGGCCCACGAGGAGCTGCGGGAGTTCCTGGTGGGTACGGGTGAGCGGGTCCTGGTCGAGGCCAGCCCGGTGGACCGCATCTGGGGCACAGGCCTCGCGGCGGACGACCCCGGCGCCGAGGACCCGTCCCGCTGGCGCGGCTCCAACCTGCTGGGTTTTGCGCTGATGGAGGCTCGGGGGCAGTTGCGGGGGTAGGAATCCCGCCGCAGACGGGGCCGGAGTTCGGCTGAACTCCGGCCCCCGGGACGGGACTTCGCTCCGCGTCGCCGTCAGTCGGCCGCCCGTGCGTCCAGGACCCGGGACGCCGAGATGCCGTCGTACGGGTTCGGGTCGTTGGACGAGTCGTTCGCGGCCGCCACGATCACCACGACGAGGAAGACCACGCCGAGCACCAGGCCGACGATGCCGCAGATCAGACCGGCCAGGGCCTGGCCCGGGTTCGTGGCCTCGCCGCGGCCGGCCTTGGCCCGGCCGATCGCACCGAAGATGATCGCGAGGATGCCGAGGAGGATCGCGACCGGCCAGAGGCAGAAGATCGCCGCGGCGATGATGCCGAGCACAAGCGACGTGACACCCATGCCGTTGCTCGGCTGCATCGGCACCTGCGACCAGCCGTACCCGGCGGAGCCGGAGCCGTACCCCGGATAGCCCGGGTAGCCGGGCTGCCCCGGGGCGGGCGCACCGACGGGCGCGCCGTACGGCGACGCAGGCGCCTGCCCCGGCCCCTCGGGCGAGACCGGCGGCGGGGGCACCGCGTCACCGCCGCCCGCCGGGTAGCCGTAGCCCGGCGCGGGCGGCGCCTGCCACGGGTCCGCGGGAGCAGCCGCCCGCGTGCCGTCCTGGCCCGCGCCCGGCATCGACGCCACCGTGTTCTGGTCGTGCACCGAACCCCCGCGCCCGGCGCCGTCCGCGGGCGGCGCCCACGGGTCCCGCGGCACCGCTTCGGGCTCGGGTCCCTGCTTGCCGAGCGACACTTCCGGCTTGCTCAGCGATACTTCCGGCGCTCCCGGCGCTCCCGGCGTGCCCGGCACTTCCGGCGCGGCGTCCGCAGACCGCTGCGCGGCATCCGCAGGCGGCGCTCCCTCGGCGGCCGGCGGCGCCCACGGGTCGCGCGACACGGGCTCGCCCGGCGTCTGCCGTGCTTCGTCGGACATTGGGCGATCCCCTCATTCGTACGTTCGGTCATGCTAAGGCCCAGGACCCGCCGAGCGGGCGGCCTCCTACGATGATCCCCGATCCACCGATCAGCCGATCATCCGCGCCCCTGAAGAGGCGCCGTTCCCGGGGAGGAACCCGATGTCCGATCTGCCCGCCTTCATCGCCGGTCTGCCGAAGGCCGAACTGCACGTCCACCACGTCGGCTCCGCCTCCCCGCGCATCGTCGCCGAACTCGCGGCCCGGCACCCGGACTCGAAGGTCCCGACCGACCCGGAGGCGCTCGCGGACTACTTCACGTTCACGGACTTCGCGCACTTCGTCGAGGTGTACCTGTCGGTGGTCGACCTGATCCGCACCCCCGAGGACATCCGGCTGCTCACGTACGAGGTGGCCCGGGACATGGCGCGCCAGCAGATCCGGTACGCGGAGCTGACCGTCACGCCGTTCAGCTCGACCCGCCGCGGTATCGACCCGCGGGCGTTCATGGACGCGATCGAGGACGCCCGCAAGGCCGCCGAGGCCGAGTTCGGGACGGTGCTCCGCTGGTGCTTCGACATCCCCGGCGAGGCCGGGCTCGAATCCGCCGAGGAGACCGTCCGGCTCGCCACCGACGACCGGCTGCGCCCGGAGGGCCTGGTGTCGTTCGGCCTCGGCGGGCCCGAAGTCGGCGTGCCGCGCCCGCAGTTCAAGCCGTACTTCGACCGGGCGATCGCCGCGGGCCTGCACAGCGTGCCGCACGCGGGCGAGACCACCGGGCCCCAGACCGTCTGGGACGCGCTGACCGAGCTGCGCGCCGAGCGCATCGGGCACGGCACGAGCTCCGCCCAGGACCCGGCGCTCCTGCGCCACCTGGCCGAGCACCGCATCCCGCTGGAGGTCTGCCCGACCTCCAACATCGCGACCCGCGCCGTCCTCGACCTGGACGAGCACCCGGTCAGGCAGATGGTCGCGGCCGGGGTGCTCGTCACCATCAACTCCGACGACCCGCCGATGTTCGGCACCGACCTCAACAGCGAGTACGGCGTCGCCGCCCGCCTCCTCGACCTGGACGAGCGGGGCCTCGCCGAGCTCGCCAGGAACGCCGTCACCGCGTCCTTCCTGGACGACAGCGGCAAGGCGAAGCTCACCGCGGAGATCGACACGTACACGGCGAACTGGCTCGCCCGGTAAGGGCAGTAGGTGACGGGGGACCCTCCCGGCTCGCCCCGGTGATCACGACTGGCGACAATGGGCACATGCAGACCCTCACCGCCGTGGCCCACCGGGGCGACCCGTACCGGGCCCGGGAGAACACCCTGCCGTCGCTGCGTTCCGCGTTCGCCGCGGGCGCGGACGCCGTGGAGACCGACGTACGGCTGACGCGCGACGGCGTGCCCGTGCTGCTGCACGACGAGACGCTGAGCCGCCTCTGGGGCCACGACCGTCCGCTCGCGCAGCTGTCCGCGGCGGAGGTGCGCGGCCTCACCGGCGGCGGGGTCCCCACCCTCGCCGAGGCCCTGGCCGCGACGCCCGGCCGCCGCCTGCTGCTCGACCTGCCGGGCGCCTCCGCGCAGGCGGCCCGCACGGTCGTCGGCACCGTGCACGACTGCGGTGCCGCCGAGCGCGTCTCGTACTGCGCGGGCCCGCGGACGATGGCCCGGGTCCGCGAGGCCGACCCGGCGGCGGAGCTCGCCCTGACCTGGACGACACTCGCCCCGGTCCGCCCGGCGGTCATCGAGGAGTTGCGCCCGCGCTGGCTCAACTACCGCTTCGGGCTGCTGAGCCGGGACCTGGTCGCCCGCATCCACAGGGACGGCCTGCTCGTCTCCGCCTGGACCCCGGACACCCGCCGCACGATGCGCCGCCTGCTCGATCTCGGCGTGGACGCGATCACCACGAACCGCGTGGACGTCCTGCTCACCCTGCGCACGCAGGCGGCCCGCACCTGATCCCCTGCGGGCCGGACCCCGGACAACACCCTTGCGGATACGGGTAGTTGAGCTGGTCTTCCCTGAGGGGTGCGAGCCACCTCCCGGCCGACGATCCGGCGCACCGGCGGTACGTGGGACACGGCCGCCGTGCGCCGGACGCGCCCCGCGCCTCGCACCCCGCAATCCGCAATCCGCAATCCGCAATCCGCAATCCGCAATCCGCCGGAAAACTCCCTCGCCGCCCGCCCCTCCGCCCCGTGATACTGCCCGGATGGTCGATCTGCCTGCCCTCAGCCTGCCTGCCCCCGCGTGGGACTCCCTCTCCGGGCTCGCCTTCGGTGATGCCTTCGGTGACCGGTGGTTCGGGATCCTGCGGCGTGCGGGTCCGGCCGCGCTGGAGGCGCGGGTCCTGCCGCCCGAGCCGCTGTGGCGGTGGAGCGACGACACCGCCCAAGCGCTCGTGCTCGTACGGGAGCTCGCCGAGGGCGAGGGCCGCGTCGACCAGGACCGGCTGGCCCGCTGCCTCGCCGAGGCCTACGCCGACGACCCGTACCGCGGCTACGGCGCCTCGATGCACGACGTGCTGCGTCGGATCGGCGCGGGCGAGCCCTGGCGGGACGTGGTCGGCGGGCAGTTCGGCGGCCAGGGTTCCTGGGGGAACGGCGCGGCCATGCGGGTGGCCCCGCTCGGCGCCTGGCTCGCCGACGACCTCGACGCGGTCGCCGCACGGGCCGCCGCGCAGAGCGCCGTCTCGCATCACCACCCGGAAGCGGTCGGCGGGGCGGTGGCAGTCGCCGTGGCCGCGGCGCTCGCCGCCCGGAGCCGGGGCGAGGCGGCCCCGGCTCGGCGGGATTTCCTTCAGGCCGTCGCCGAGCGGCTGCCCGTCGGGGACGTCCGGTCCGGGGTGCGGACCGCGGCCCGGCTGCCGGAGCGCGCCTCGGTCCGGCACGCCGCTCAGGTCCTGGGCTCCGGCTACCGGATGTCGGGCCCTGACACCGTCCCGTACGCCCTGTGGTGCGCCGCGGGCCACCTGGACGATCTGCACGAGGGCCTGTGGTCGACCGTCGGCGGGCGCGGTGACATCGACACCACGTGCGCGATCGCGGGCGGGGTCATCGCCGCCCGCACGGGCACCGCCGGACTCCCACCCGCCTGGCACTCGGCCCGCGAACCACTGCCGCACCAGATCCTCGGCACGCCCGTCCGTGATCGCTGATCTCCTCGGTGTACGTGACGGAGATCCCGGTGCGCTCGCGGAACGCGTCGAGGATGGGGCGGCGGGAGGCGTCCTCGTCGTCGGTGTCGATGTAGAGCGGCCAGTTGGCGAACGTGAGCGTCTTGTCGCGGGCGGACCGGTCGGGCGCGGCCCGCTCGCCGGGGCCGATCCGGGCGGAGGGCACCCCGCATCCGGCGAGCGTGCCGGCCAGCCCGGCGGCGCCGAGCCCCTTGAGCAACGTACGACGTGAATGAACGGCCATACGGACAGCCTCACTTGACGCGGACGCGGCGGGCAATGGACACCCTGTCCACTGCCCGCCGCGTCCGTGGTTCACAACGTCGGCAGCGCTCAGCCGAGCGACGTCATCACGTGCTTGACGCGCGTGTAGTCGTCGAAGCCGTACGCCGAGAGGTCCTTGCCGTAGCCGGACTTCTTGAAGCCGCCGTGCGGCATCTCCGCGACCAGCGGGATGTGGGTGTTGATCCACACGCAGCCGAAGTCGAGGACCTTGGACATGCGCATCGCGCGCGCGTGGTCCTTGGTCCACACCGAGGAGGCGAGGGCGTACTCGACGCCGTTCGCGTACGCGACGGCCTGGTCCTCGTCCGTGAAGGACTGGACGGTGATGACGGGGCCGAAGACCTCGTTCTGGACGATCTCGTCGTCCTGCTTGAGGCCGGAGACGACGGTCGGCGCGTAGAAGTAGCCCTTGTCGCCGACGCGCCGGCCGCCCGCCTCGACCTTGGCGTGCGCGGGCAGCCGGTCGATGAAGCCCTCGACCTGCGCGAGCTGGTTGGGGTTGTTCAGCGGGCCGAAGAGGACGTCCTCGTCGTCGGGCATGCCGGTCTTGGTGTCGGCTGCGGCCTTGGCGAGGGCGGTGACGAACTCGTCGTGCACGGACTCGTGGACGAGGACGCGGGTCGCGGCCGTGCAGTCCTGGCCGGCGTTGAAGAAGCCCGCCTCGGAGATGCCGGAGACGGCCGCGGGGATGTCGGCGTCCTCGAAGACCACGACGGGCGCCTTGCCGCCGAGCTCCAGGTGGACCCGCTTGAGGTCCTTGGCGGCGGACTCGGCGACCTGCATGCCGGCGCGCACGGAGCCGGTGATGGAGGCCATGGCCGGGGTGTTGTGCTCGACCATCATGCGGCCGGTCTCGCGGTCGCCGGAGACGACGTTGAAGACGCCCTTCGGCACGATCGAGCCGATGATCTCGGCCATCAGGACGGTCGACGCGGGGGTCGTGTCCGAGGGCTTGAGAACGACCGTGTTGCCCGCGGCCAGCGCCGGGGCGAACTTCCAGACGGCCATCATCATCGGGTAGTTCCACGGCGCGACCTGGGCGCAGACGCCGATCGGCTCGCGGCGGATGATGGAGGTCAGGCCCTCCATGTACTCGCCGGCGGAGCGGCCCTCCAGCATCCGGGCGGCGCCCGCGAAGAACCGGATCTGGTCGATCATCGCCGGGATCTCCTCGGAGCGGGTCAGCCCGATGGGCTTGCCGCAGTTCTCCGACTCGGCCGCGATGAGCTCCTCCTGGCGCTCCTCGAAGGCGTCGGCGATCTTGAGCAGCGCCTTCTGGCGCTCGGCGGGTACGAGGTCGCGCCAGGCCGGGAACGCCTGCTCGGCGGCGGCCATGGCGGCGTCGACGTCGGCCTGGCCGGACAGGGGTGCGGTGGCGTACGCCTCGCCGGTAGCCGGGTTGACCACCTCGGTGGTCCGCCCGTCCGCGGCGTCCCGGAACTCCCCGTCGATGTAATTGCGCAGACGACGCAGCTCGGTGGTCACTGCGGCCTCCTAACCAGAGGGTTGGTCTTGAGCGGATCGGTCGGTGCCCCGGTGCCCCAGCGGAGCGTGATGTCCGGTGGGTGAGACACCCAGGGCTACCCTAACGTCCCGACCCACGCTTTCGACATACCCAACGCTCCACAACTACGAAATCAGTGGGCTGAGACACTGACAACAACGAATTTCATCGGTTTGGACTTGCAAATCAGACGACACGTCGTGCACAGTGAGGACGTGGCCAGTCGAAGCGCAGACTCCCCCAGGACCGGAAACGGCTCTCCCTCCGTGGACGCCGTCTCCCTCGCCATCATCGAGCAGTTGCAGGAGGACGGGCGCCGCCCGTACGCCGCGATCGGCAAGGCCGTGGGCCTGTCCGAAGCGGCCGTACGACAGCGCGTCCAGAAGCTGCTCGACCAGGGCGTGATGCAGATCGTCGCCGTCACCGACCCGCTCACCGTGGGTTTCCGGCGGCAGGCGATGGTCGGCATCAACGTCGAGGGCGATACGGACCCGGTGGCGGAAGCGCTGACGGCGATGCCCGAAGTCGAGTACATCGTGATCACCGCCGGCTCCTTCGACCTGATGGTCGAGGTCGTCTGCGAGGACGACGACCAGCTGCTCGACGTGATCCAGAAACGCATCCGGACCCTCCCCGGCGTGCGCTCCACCGAGAGCTTCGTCTACCTCAAGCTCAAGAAGCAGACCTATATGTGGGGAACCCGATAGCCGTGAGCCAGGACCTCAGCCGAACCGCGTACGACCACCTGTGGATGCACTTCACCCGCATGTCCTCGTACGAGAACGCGCCCGTTCCCACCATCGTGCGTGGCGAGGGCACCTACATCTACGACGACCAGGGCAAGCGCTACCTCGACGGCCTCGCCGGCCTGTTCGTGGTCAACGCCGGCCACGGCCGCACCGAGCTCGCCGAGACCGCGTACAAGCAGGCGCAGGAACTCGCCTTCTTCCCGGTCTGGTCGTACGCCCACCCGAAGGCCGTGGAGCTCGCCGAGCGCCTCGCGAACTACGCGCCGGGTGACCTGAACAAGGTCTTCTTCACCACCGGCGGCGGCGAGGCCGTCGAGACCGCCTGGAAGCTGGCCAAGCAGTACTTCAAGCTGCAGGGCAAGCACACCAAGTACAAGGTCATCTCGCGTGCGGTCGCCTACCACGGCACCCCGCAGGGCGCCCTGTCGATCACCGGCCTGCCGGGCCTGAAGGCCCCGTTCGAGCCGCTGGTCCCCGGTGCGCACAAGGTGCCGAACACCAACATTTACCGCGCCCCGATCCACGGCGACGACCCGGAGGCCTTCGGCCGCTGGGCCGCCGACCAGATCGAGCAGCAGATCCTCTTCGAGGGCCCCGAGACCGTCGCGGCCGTCTTCCTGGAGCCGGTGCAGAACGCCGGCGGCTGCTTCCCGCCGCCGCCCGGGTACTTCCAGCGCGTGCGCGAGATCTGCGACCAGTACGACGTGCTGCTCGTCTCGGACGAGACGATCTGCGCCTTCGGCCGCCTGGGCACGATGTTCGCCTGCGACAAGTTCGGCTACGTGCCGGACATGATCACCTGCGCCAAGGGCATGACCTCGGGCTACTCCCCGATCGGTGCCTGCATCGTCTCGGACCGCCTGGCGGAGCCGTTCTACAAGGGTGACAACACCTTCCTGCACGGCTACACCTTCGGCGGCCACCCGGTCTCCTCGGCCGTGGCGCTCTCCAACTTCGACATCTTCGAGCGCGAGGGCCTGAACAAGCACGTCCTGGACAACGAGGGCAACTTCTTCAACACCCTCAGCAAGCTGCACGACCTGCCGATCGTCGGCGACGTCCGCGGCAACGGCTTCTTCTACGGCATCGAGCTCGTGAAGGACAAGGCCACCAAGGAGTCCTTCAACGACGAGGAGACGGAGCGCGTCCTGTACGGCTTCCTCTCCAAGGCGCTGTACGACAACGGCCTGTACTGCCGTGCCGACGACCGTGGCGACCCGGTCATCCAGCTGGCACCGCCGCTGATCGCCGACCAGTCGACGTTCGACGAGATCGAGCAGATCCTGCGGAACGTCCTCACGGAGGCGTGGACCAAGCTGTAAAGCCCACGCGCGCCGCGCACCACCCCACGGCCCGGGTGCCCCGTTCGAGTGAGAACGCGTGCCCCCGGGCCGTGTGCTGTCCTTATTGTCCCCATATGTCCCTACGGTTCCTGTGACCGATCGGCCCAGTGCCTCGTTCCCCCGTACGGGGGACGGCACCGCACGGTTCCCCGTGCGCCTTCCACGCCCTTCGTAAACCGAACCGAGGTGTATCGCCATGGTGGCCCCACCGGACAACGACGTGCTGTGGGCACGCACCCTGCACGTCTCGCGCGGCGGCACCCCCGCCCTCACCGGCATCTCCGTCGGCGTGCGCGAGCAGGAGATCCTCGCCGTCGGCGGCCCGCGCGGCAGCGGCAAGACGACGCTGCTGCGGTGCCTCTCCGGTCAGCTCGTCGCACAGCAGGGCGAGGTCTGGTTCAACTCCGCCCCCGTACACACCATGGGCCCGCTGGTCCGCGAACGGCTGCGCCGCGACAAGTTCGGCTGGATCGACCCGCAGCCGCGCCTCGTCCCCGAACTCACCGCCTGGGAGAACGCCGCCCTGCCGCTGCTGCTGCACGGCGCCGGCCACCGCCCCGCCCGCAAGGCCGCCCTGGAGTGGCTGGACCGGCTCGACATCGGCCACCTCGCCCGCAAGCGCCCGCACGCCCTCAGCCACGCGGAACGCCAACGCGTCGCCGTGGCCCGGGCGTTGGTCAACGAGCCGACCGTCCTGTTCGCCGACGAACCCACCGCCCCCCTGCACGCCGCCGACCGCGCCCACGTCCTGCGCACCCTCACCACGGCGGCCCGCTCGCACGGCATCACCGTCGTCCTCGCCACCCACGACGCCGGCGTCGCGGCCTACGCCGACCGCAGCGTCAGCCTCCTGGACGGCCGCCTCGTCAACACCGTCCGGCTGCCCGCGGACGCCGAGGCGGAAGGCGCGGCGTGCTCGCTCTCCGTCTAGCCCGCGGCGCCCACCCGCTCGTCCTGCTGCGCCGGCTCGCCGTCGCCGCCGCCTCCGCCGGCACCGGCTTCCTGCTGCTGTGCGCCCTCGGGTACGCGCTCGGCCACCCGCAGACCGCCGGCTCGTCCGCGCTGCGCCTCGCCTGGTGCGTGGTGCCGCTCGCCGCGACCGTGCAATTCGCGGTGGCGGTCGCCCGTACCGACCCGGCGACCCGGCCGCGCGCCGCGCTCTTCGCGGCCGGCCTCGGACCGGCCCGCCTGATGCTGCTCTCCGCGATCAACACGGCGATCTCCTGCACCCTCGGTTCGATGCTGGCGCTGCTGTTCTTCCTGCACCTGCGCGGCGACATCCGCGGCCTCCCGCTGGACGGCGCCGCCGCCGAACTCCTCGGTGCGGGACGGCCGTTGCCGCTCGCCGCCGTCGGCACGCTGCTGCTGACCGTCCCGGTCGCCGGCACCGTCGCGGGCGCCCTCGCGCTGCGCCCTCGTACGGTCAAGTCCGGCCGGACTCCGGCTTTGGCCCCGGAGAGCACCGGTCCCGCCGACGACGAGCCCGCGCCGCCGATGCCGCAGCCCGCCGGGCTCCCCTGGGGCGTGGCCCTGATGGCAGTCGGCCTGGCGGTGGAGACGTACGCGGCGCGCGAGACGGCCACCGGCTTCCCGCTGCCCGGCCGGCTCGCCTCGTCCTCCGCGGCCGTGCTCGGCGGCTGGGCGATCACCGCGCTCGGCCTCACCCTCGCCGGGCCCGCGCTCACCTACCTGTGCGGCACGCTGCTGCAGTCGGCCAGGCCCGGCGCCGCCCGGCTGCTCGCGGGGCGCGCCCTGCAGGAGGAGTCGCGCCGCATCGGCCGGCCGCTCGGCGTGCTGTGCGCGGTCGCCGCCGCCGGACTCGCCGCCCTCCAGCTCTACGGCGGCGCCGCGCCGCGCATCGGACCGCTGACGGTGCTCGGCGGCGTTCTGGTCGGCGGGTGCGCGGTCCTCACCCTCGCCACCGCGGCGGTCGAGGCCCGCCAGTCCCGCGCCGACACCACCACCGCCCTGCTGCAGCTCGGCGCGCCGGTCTCGCTCCTGCGCGGCGCCGCCGGTCTGCGCGCGCTGGCGCTGCTCGCCGTGTTCTCCCCGCTCACCTGGCTGGTCGGCACGCTCGCGTCGGCCCCGCTCAGCGGCTAGGGCCCGTCTCCCCGGTCCTTGCGGATCAGCCTGCGAAAAACCTTCCC
The DNA here is from genome assembly GCF_029968095.1 of Streptomyces solicavernae. Classification (GTDB taxonomy): domain Bacteria; phylum Actinomycetota; class Actinomycetes; order Streptomycetales; family Streptomycetaceae; genus Streptomyces; species Streptomyces solicavernae. Next base: position 91,508 of record NZ_JASCIR010000016.1, read on the forward strand.
CAAATCCGGTGGCCCACCGATGAGTTCCGCACGCCGGTCCGGTCTCCCCTGTTACGGCACGTCACGTACGGCGGGCCGGCACGGAGACCGACCCTCACACCTCACGGAGCCCCACATGGCCGCGCGCCCGCACCAGCAGATGGTCTTCATCAATCTCGCCGTCAAGGACGTCGAGCTGTCGAAGAAGTTCTTCAGCGAGGTCGGCTACGCACTCAACCCGCAGTTCTGCGACGACGAGACCGCCTGCGTCACCGTCAGCGACGCCATCGTCCTCATGCTCCTCCAGGAGGAGAAGTTCGCCCGCTTCACGGTGCAGCCGGTCGCGGACTCCACCCGGTCCACGGAGGCCCTGATCTGCCTGAGCGCGGAGAGCCGCCGCCAGGTCGACGAGCTGGCCGACCGCGCCCTCGCCGCGGGCGGCTCCCCCGCGGGCGAGCCGAGCGACATGGGCTTCATGTACGGCCGCTCCTTCCTCGACCCGGACGGCCATCACTTCGAGGTCCTGTGGATGGACCAGAGCGCCGTGCAGGGCTGAGCTCCGCCGCCGCTCCCCGAACCCCGGCGCGCACGCGGCGCCGGACGGCCCCGGCACGCCGAAGGGCCCGCGCCGTCCGTCGGGACGGTGCGGGCCCTTCTCGTACGTACGGGACTCAGCGGCGGGAACCGGTGAGCCGGGCGATGCCCCAGCCCGCGCCGGCGGCGAGGACGAGGCCGAGGAGCGCGAGCATCCCGGAGCCGGCGTCCGGGCCCCACCAGGCCTGGGCGGGGAAGAACGGCATCTCGCGCAGCAGGAAGGTCGGGCTGCTGCCCGGGGTGTCCAGGTACAGGGCCACGAAGGCGTTGGTGCTGCCGAAGAACGCGCCCAGCGCGCCGATGATGCCTGCGGAGACATGCGCACCGTTGCTGCGCCGCCCGACGAGCCCGGCGACCGCACCGACGGCGGCGCCGTTGAGCAACGCGTGGCCGTAGTACAGGGCGTAGCCCGCGGCCTCGTCGGTCAGGCTCTTGTACGAGGCGAAGATGACGACCACGTAGATCAGCGAGATCACGAACGAGACGAGCAGGCCGAGGAAGAACGCGCCGACCGGGCTGCCCGGCGAGCCCGTCCGCTGGGGCGGGTACGGCATCGGGCCGCCCTGAAACTGCGGCGGCGCGGGCGGCTGCCCGGGAAAGCCCTGCGGCGGCATGCCCTGCGGGGGCACACCCTGCGGGGGCATGCCCTGGGGCGGGCCCTGCGGCATGCCCTGCGGCGGGCCGGGCGGCGGTCCTGCGGGCGCGCCCGGCGGCGGGCCCGCGGGCGGCTGCGGGGGCATGGGCGGGGGCGCGCCGGCCCCGGCCCCGGGCGACTGTGCGTACGGGTTGCCGCCGTCCGGCTGGGGCGGCTGCGGCTGAGAGGCGGGTTGCCAGGGCTGGCTCATTGGTCCCCCGGGAAGGAGTGAAGACTGAGGGTCCAAGTTATCAACGCGGTCAACAGGCCCGAACAGGCAGGACCTGCACGGCGGTACGCGGCCTGCTCAGCCGAGCACCACCACGTCCGCCACGTCGAACACCACACCCACCCGCGCGCCCGGCTCCGGCGCGTCCCGCAGCGCGCAGGCCGCTTCGAGGCGGGGTGCCGCGGCGTCCTCGGGCCTGAGGTGGACGGCGACGTGCGTGCCGCGGAAGGTGCGGGCCGTGACCGTGCAGGCCAGGCCGTCCGCGGCGGCCACGAGCCGTACTCCTGCGGGCCGTACGAGCAGGTCGTGGCTGCCCTGGGCGGAGCCGGGCGGCACCGGGAGCTTGCCCCAGGCGGTGTCGGCGGCCTCACCGGCGACGGCGGCGGGGACCACGTTGTCGAAGCCGAGGAAGCGGGCGACGAACGCGTCGGCCGGCCGCTGCCACACGTCGAGGGGCGTGCCGCTCTGCGCGATCCGTCCCTCGCGCATGACGACGACCCGGTCGGCGAGCGCGAAGGCCTCGCCCTGGTCGTGCGTGACGGCGAGCACGGTGGTGCCCAACTCGCCGAAGAGGGCGCGGAGTTCGACGACGAGGCGTTCGCGCAGGGACCGGTCGAGCTGGCCCAGCGGCTCGTCCAGCATCAGCAGCCGGGGGCGCGGGGCGAGGGCGCGGGCGAGGGCGACGCGCTGCTGCTCGCCGCCGGAGAGCGAGGCGACGGCGCGCCGTGCGGCGCCGGGCAGTCCGACGAGGTCGAGCAACTCCCGTACGCGGGCGTCTTGTTCGGCGCGGGGTACGTGGTGCATGCGCAGGCCGAAGGCGACGTTGGCGCCGGCGTCGCGCTGCGGGAACAGCTGGTGGTCCTGGAACATCAGGCCGACGCCGCGCTTGTGGGCGGGCACGCCGCGCTGGTCGTGCTCGGCGAGCAGCACACGCCCGGTGTCCGGTGCCTGGAGTCCGGCGACGACGCGGAGCAGCGTGGACTTGCCGCTGCCGCTGGGCCCGAGCACGCACACGGTCTCGTGCTCGGCGACGTCGAGGTCGACGCCGTCGAGCGCCGCGCGGCCCGCCGGGCCGTCGAAGCGTACGGACACGTCGTCGAGGCGCAGCATCAGAACTCTCCGGTCCGGTCGGTGCGGATGCGTTCGAGGAGCAGCAGCGACACCGCGCACACCAGCATCAGCAGGGTCGAAAGGGCCATCGCCTGCCCGTAGTTGAGCTCGCCGGCGCGGCCGAGGAGGGTGGCGACGGCGACGGGCAGGGTGGGCTGGTCGGGCCGCGCGATGAACACGGTCGCCCCGAACTCGCCGAGGGACACGGCGAACGCGAACCCGGCGGCGACGAGCAGCGCGCGCCGCACGAGCGGCAGGTCCACCTCGCGCCACACCCGCCACGGGGACGCACCGAGCACGGCGGCGGCCTCGCGGAGCCGTTCGTCCACGGCACGCAGCACCGGCAGCATGGTCCGTACGACGAAGGGCACGCCGACGAGGGCCTGGGCGAGCGGCACGAGGATCCAGGAGGCGCGCAGGTCGAGCGGCGGTTCGTCGAGGGTGATGAGGAACCCGAAGCCGACGGTCACGGCGGACACCCCGAGCGGCAGCATGAGCAGCGCGTCGAAGCCCCGTACGAACCGTCCTGCGGTGGTGCCGCCGCGCCGGGTGAGGGTGAGGGCGAGCGCGGCGAGCCCGCCGACGGTCACGGCGATCGCGGTGGCGGCGAGCGCGTACTCGACGGAGTTGGCGATGGCCTCGATGGGCGGTACGAGGAAGGCGCCGCCGTCGGCGGAGGTGAGGGCGCTGAAGTAGTCGAGGCCGTAGCCGGTGGAGGGGTGCAGGGAGCGTTCGACGAGGACGCCGAGCGGGACGAGGACGAGCAGCAGCACGGTCAGCAGCACCCCGCCGAGCAGCGCCCACCCGGCCGGGCCCTGCGGGCGGCGGGCGGTCTGTGCCGGGTCGACGAGGCGGAGGGCGGCCTCGCGGCGGCGCACGGTCCAGGCGTGCACGGCGAGGATGGCGCCGACGGCGGCGAACTGCACGAGGGTGAGGGCGGCGGCGGTGTCGAGGGCGAGGAGCTGCGCGGTCTGCCGGTAGATCTCCGCTTCGAGGGTGGTGAAGGTGGGCCCGCCGAGGATCTGCACGACACCGAACGACGTGAACGTGAACAGGAACACCATCAGCGCGGCCCCGGCGACGGCGGGCCCGAGCGCGGGCAGCGTCACCTTCCGCCAGGCGGCGAACCGGGACGCGCCGAGCATCCGCGCGGCCTCCTCCTGCCGCGGGTCGAGCTGCGCCCAGAGGCCGCCGACGGTGCGGACGACGACGGCGTAGTTGAAGAAGACATGCGCGAGGAGGATCGCCCACACGGTGGTGTCGAGCCGCAGCCCCCACAGCTCGTCGAGGGCGCCGCCGCGGCCGAGCAGCGCGAGGAACGCGGTGCCGACGACGACGGTGGGCAGCACGAACGGCACGGTGACGACGGCCCGGAGCAGCTGCTTGCCGGGGAAGTCGTAGCGCGCGAACACATACGCGCCCGGGAGTGCGACGAGCAGCGTGAGCCCGGTGGAGGCGAGCGCCTGCCAGGTGGTGAACCACAGCACCTGCTGCAGGTCGGGCTCGGCGAGGACATCGGCGAGCCGCCCGAACTGCCATGCGTCGCCCGTCTTGAGGCCGCGGGCGACGATCGCCGCGACCGGGTAGGCGAAGAACACCGCGAAGAACGCGACCGGCACGACGAGCAGGCCGAGCCGCAGCGCGCTCCCGCGGACGTCCTTCGTCGTGCTGCGGGCCGTTGCGTCTACTTCAGGACCAGCGACTGCCACGACTTGACCCAGTCCTCACGGTGCTCCGTGATCTTCTTCGGGTCCATGGTCTTCGGGTCCTCGACCTCGACGCCGAACTTCCGGAACAGCTCGGGCAGTTGGGCGCCCTCACGGACCGGGTTCACGAACATCTGCAGCGGCATGTCGTCCTGGAACTTCTTGGAGATCAGGAAGTCGATGAGGGCCTTGCCGCCCTTCTCGTTCTTCGCGCCCTTCAGCAGGCCCGCGAACTCGATCTGCCGGAAGCAGGTCCCGGTGGCGACGCCGGTGGGCGCCTGCTCCGGCTCCGGCTTCACACCGAGGACCTCGACGGGCGGGCTGGACGCGTACGACACGACGAGCGGCCGGTCCGCCCCCGCCTTCTTGCCGCCGGCCGAGCCGGAGAACTCCTCGTTGTAGGCCTGCTCCCAGCCGTCGACGACCTTCACGCCGTTGGCCTTCAGCTTCTTCCAGTAGTCCTGCCAGCCCTGGTCGCCGTACTCGGCGGCGGTGCCGAGGAGGAAGCCGAGGCCGGGCGAGGAGGTCGCGGCGTTCTCGGTGACGAGGAGGTTCTTGTACTCGGGCTTGATCAGGTCGTCGAAGGTCTTCGGCGGCTCGATGTTCTTGTCGGCGAAGTACTTCCGGTCGTAGTTGACGCAGATGTCGCCGCTGTCGACGGGCGTGACGTGGTGCTTCTCGTCCACCCGGTACTGGGGCAGCACGTTCTCCAGGCCCTTCGCCTCGTACGGCGTGAACAGGCCGTTGTCGACGGCGCGGGACAGCAGGGTGTTGTCGACGCCGAAGAGGACGTCGCCCTGCGGGTTGCCCTTGGACAGGACGGCCTTGTTGACGACCTCGCCGCCGTCGCCGCCCTTGAGGATGTCGACCTTGTACCCGGAGGTCTTCTCGAACTCCTTCAGCACCTCGGGGGAGACGTTGAAGGACGAGTGCGTGACGAGCGTGACGGTCTTGCCGCCGTCGCCGGAGGCCCCGGAGCCGCCGCTGTCGCCGCAGGCGGCGAGGGTGGAGACGCCGAGCGCCCCGCAGAGGACGACCGTGCAGACACGCCGAGTATGGATCTTCATGACTGGTGCTGACTCCCTACGCCGGTATGACCCGGATCAGGTCCGAGGGTCTGCGGCACCGCCGCACTCTCAGCGCCCGTCTGGCGCTCCCCTGTCGGAATTCATTTGTACTAATGCACAGTACTGCACCGGTGCCGGGCGCCCCTGTGCGGGCCCGGGGCTCAGCGCTCGGCGGCGGCGAGCTGCCCGCAGGCCCCGTCGATCTCCTGGCCGCGGGTGTCCCGGATGGTGACGGGCACGCCGTGCGCCGCGATGGCCTCGACGAACGCCTTCTCGTCCTCGGGCCGCGAGGCCGTCCACTTCGAGCCGGGCGTCGGGTTCAGCGGGATCAGGTTGACGTGCACGCGCTTGCCCTTGAGGAGCCGGCCGAGCCGGTCGCCGCGCCACGCCTGGTCGTTGATGTCCCGGATGAGGGCGTACTCGATGGAGATGCGGCGGCCCGACTTGTCCGCGTACTCCCAGGCGGCGTCGAGGACTTCGCGGACCTTCCACCGGGTGTTGACCGGCACGAGGGTGTCGCGCAGCTCGTCGTCCGGGGCGTGCAGGGAGACCGCGAGGCGGCACTTGAAGCCCTCGTCGGCGAAGCGCAGCATCGCGGGCACCAGGCCGACCGTGGACACGGTGATGCCGCGCTGCGAGATGCCGAGGCCGTCCGGCTCGGGGTCGGTGAGGCGGCGGATGGCGCCGACGACGCGGTTGTAGTTGGCGAGGGGTTCGCCCATGCCCATGAACACGATGTTCGACAGCCGCGCGGGACCGCCGGGCACCTCGCCGTCGCGCAGCGCCCGCATGCCGTCCACGATCTGGTGGACGATCTCCGCGGTGGACAGGTTCCGGTCGAGGCCGGCCTGCCCGGTCGCGCAGAACGGGCAGTTCATGCCGCAGCCGGCCTGCGAGGAGATGCACATGGTGACCCGGTCCGGGTACCGCATCAGGACGGACTCGACGAGCGTCCCGTCGTGCAGCTTCCACAGCGTCTTACGGGTGGTGTCGTCGTCACAGCTGATGTGCCGCACGACCGACATCAGGTCGGGCAGCAGCGTCTCCTGCAGCTTGCCGCGGGCGGCGGCGGGGATGTCCGTCCACTGCTCGGGGTCGTGCGCGTACCGCGCGAAGTAGTGCTGGGACAGCTGTTTGGCGCGGAACGGCTTCTCGCCGATCTCGGCCACCGCTTCCTTGCGCTCGGCGGGCGTGAGGTCGGCGAGGTGCCGCGGCGGCTTCTTGGCTCCGCGGGGCGCGACGAAAGTGAGTTCTCCGGGCTTAGGCATGACTCCACCAGTGTGGCAGATCCACTTGGGGTGACCTGCGGCTCAAGGTTCCCGCAGTGGCCGTTGGCGGTCGTCGTTGGTCGTCGTAGGCCCCCTCGGACGGCCCACAGGCGGCCCGGCCGCCGGGCCGCCGCACCCGCGTGACCTGCGTCTCTCACGTGGCGACTGTCTCACGGCGGCTGCCACTCGGGGGTACCTGCGATACGACAGCGGGCCCGCCGTCCGGGGGGCGGCGGGCCCGCAACCGTAAGGAAGCAGTACGACGAGGTCAGCCGGAGCCGACGAACAGCACGAGCAGCAGCCACACCACCGGAGCCGTCGGCAGCAGCGAGTCGAGCCGGTCCATGATCCCGCCGTGGCCGGGAAGCAGGGTGCCCATGTCCTTGATGCCGAGGTCCCGCTTGATCATCGACTCGCCGAGGTCGCCGAGGGTCGCGCTCGCCGCCACTGCGAGGCCGAGCAGCAGCCCCTGCCACCAGGAGCCCCCGTCGATCAGGAACTCCATGCACAGCGCGCCCGCCGCCATCGCGAACGACACCGCGCCGAGCAGCCCCTCGCGGGTCTTGCCGGGGCTGATCCGCGGCGCCAGCTTGTGCTTGCCGAACCGCCAGCCCACCGCGTACGCGCCGGTGTCGCTGACGACCGTCAGGACCAGGAACGTCAGCACCCGCCAGGCGCCGTCGTCCGCGGTCAGCATCATCGACACGAACGTCGCGAGGAACGGCACGTAGAACGCGGCGAACACACCGGCCGTGACGTCCCGCAGATAACCTCCGGGCGGTTCCGTCATGCGCCACACCAGGACCGCGAGCGCCGTGAGCGCCATCGCCACCCAGGCGCCCTCGGCGCCCCGGGCGTACCCGGCGACGACCATCGCCGCGCCGCCGATCGCGAGCGGCACCAGCGGAGCCCTGATCTCCTTGCGCTCCTGCAGCCGCGACGTCAGCTCCCACAGGCCGACGACCACGGCGACCGCGATCACACCGACGAACACGGCCTTGACGACGAACAACGACGCCACGATGACCGCGCCGAGTCCGGCGCCGACCCCTATGGCCGCCCGCAGATCGCGGCCCGCACGCTTCTTCTGAGGCGGCTGCGGAACCTGAGGTGTGGGACTGGCCATGGGCTCCTGCGGCATCTCGTCGCGGAACAAGGGGCCACTCGTCAGAGCGGCCCCCGCCTCGCTGTCGAACCGGTCTGCAGCGGCTCCCCCGGTGCCGGGTGCTCTCCCGGTGCCGGGTGCTCCCCCGGTGCCGGGTGCTCCCCCGGTGCCGGGCAGCTCGGACATCCCGGGGACGACCGGCATGGGCCGAGTCCGCTGCGCGTCGGCCTCATCGTAGGCAGCACCCGCAGGGGGGCGCCCCTGGGCGGGGCCCGTCTCGGGCGGTTCCCCATAACCGGCCTGCGGCGGAGCCCCCCACGAAGAGTCGTTCATCAGACCTCTAGCAGCTCGGCTTCCTTGTGCTTGAGCAGCTCGTCCACCTGCGCGACGTACTTCGCGGTGGTGTCGTCGAGCTCCTTCTCCGCGCGACGGCCCTCGTCCTCACCGACCTCGCCGTCCTTGACGGCCTTGTCGATGGTGTCCTTGGCCTTGCGGCGCACCGAGCGGATCGAGACCTTGGAGTCCTCGGCCTTGGTCTTGGCGACCTTGATGTACTCGCGGCGGCGCTCCTCGGTCAGCTCCGGGAACGTCACTCGGATGATGTGGCCGTCGTTGCTCGGGTTGACGCCCAGGTCCGAGTCGCGGATGGCCTGCTCGATGTTGCGCAGCGCGCTCTTGTCGAACGGCGTCACCACGGCCATGCGCGGCTCCGGCACGGAGAACGAGGCCAGCTGGTTGATCGGCGTCAGCGCCCCGTAGTAGTCGGCCACGATCTTGTTGAACATCGCCGGGTGCGCCCGCCCCGTACGGATTGCGGCGAAGTCCTCCTTGGCGACCACGACGGCCTTCTCCATCTTCTCCTCGGCTTCGAGGAGGGTCTCTTCGATCACCACTTGCTCCTGCGTGTCTTGAGTGGGCTGGGGGCACCCCGCGCGTCCCGTCCGCGGGTACGGCAAGGGCACCGGCTGCGTCGCGTCTCTTCCTGCACGGTGTCCGACCGGCAGGACATTGTCCATCCCCCGGACCGGGCCCGGGAGATGAGGGTCAGGACCGGGTGCCCTGGTCGCTCACGAGAGTGCCGATCTTCTCACCCTTGACGGCGCGGGCGATATTGCCCTCCGCCAGCAACTCGAAGACCAGGATGGGAAGGCTGTTGTCCCGGCACAGCGTGATGGCGGTCATGTCGGCCACCTTCAGGTCCCGGGTGATGACCTCGCCGTACCCCAGCGCGTCGAACTTCACCGCGTCGGGGTTCTTCTTCGGGTCCGAGTCGTACACCCCGTCGACGCCGTTCTTGCCCATCAGCATCGCCTCGGCGTCGATCTCCAGGGCGCGCTGCGCGGCGGTGGTGTCGGTGGAGAAGTACGGCATGCCCATACCGGCACCGAAGATCACCACGCGGCCCTTCTCCAGGTGCCGCACGGCCCGCAGCGGAATGTACGGCTCGGCGACCTGACCCATCGTGATGGCGGTCTGCACCCGGCTGTCGATGCCTTCCTTCTCCAGGAAGTCCTGCAGGGCAAGGCAGTTCATGACCGTGCCGAGCATGCCCATGTAGTCCGAGCGGGCCCGGTCCATGCCGCGCTGCTGCAGCTCGGCGCCGCGGAAGAAGTTGCCGCCGCCGATGACGACGGCGATCTGCGCGCCGTCCCGCACCACGGCCGCGATCTCGCGGGCGATGGCGTGCACCACGTCGGGGTCGACGCCCAGACCGCCGCCGCCGGCGAACGCCTCACCGGAGAGCTTCAGCAGAAATCGGCCGGTCGTTTTGCCGGTCGTTTTACCGTCGCCGCTTTGGTCGGCCTTGGTCATGGGGAGATCTCGCTCTCTTGCGTGGCACACATACAAGAAGGCCATTGCCGGGGGTACTTGCGTCCCACTGCGGCAATGGCCTCCTCGTCAGATCTGCGGCCGCCCGGCGCCCACGGCACTCCGCGGGCGCATCCTGTCCCGGACGGCTGCTGTCGACCCTAGCGGGGTCTTGAGTCGAGCGCGGTACGGACTCAGATGCCGACCTTGATGCGCGAGAAGCGCTTCAGGCTGACACCGGCCTCCTTGAGGACCTGCTCGACGGACTTCTTGCTGTCAAGGGCGTACGGCTGGCCGAGCAGCGTGGCGTCCTTGAAGAACGCGTTGACGCGACCCTCGACGATCTTCGGGAGCGCGGCCTCCGGCTTGCCCTCGGCGCGCGTGGTCTCCTCGGCGACGCGACGCTCGGACTCCACGACCTCGGCCGGGACGTCCTCACGGGTCAGGTACTTCGGAGCGAACGCGGCGATGTGCTGCGCGATGCCCTTGGCGAGGTCCGCGTCGGCCTTGTCCAGCTCGACCAGAACACCGATCTGCGGCGGCAGGTCGGGCATCGTGCGGTGCATGTACGCCGAGACGAAAGCGCCGGAGAACTGGGCGAAGCGGTCCAGGACGATCTTCTCGCCCAGGAGGGCGTTGGCCTCGTCGACGTACGCCTGCACGGTCTTGCCGGCCTCGATCTCGGACGCGAGCAGCGCCTCGATGTCGGCGGGCTTGGTGGCGGCGACGTGCGCGGCGAGCGCGCCCGCGACAGCCTGGAACTTCTCACCCTTGGCGACGAAGTCCGTCTCGCACTTCAGCTCGACGATGACACCCGAGGTGTTGTCGTCGGCGATCACGGAGACCACGGCGCCGTTCTCGGCGCTGCGGCCCTCGCGCTTGGCGACGCCCTTCTGGCCCTTGATACGAAGCGCCTCGACGGCCTTGTCGACGTTGCCCTCGGCCTCGTCGAGCGCCTTCTTGCAGTCCATCATGCCTACGCCGGTGAGCTCCCGGAGCTTCTTGACGTCGGCGGCGGTGTAGTTCGCCATGATTCAGTGAATCTTTCTCGAAGTCTGTGACGGCCGCCGGGCTCGAACACCTGCGACCAGAGATCTGCGGGTCAGCGGTTCAGAGGTTCAGCGGTTCAGCGGGTTCCACGTGACGGGTCGACGGCGGGGGCACATCGGCCCCCGCCGTCACCTACCGAAGCTGTGACCTTGTGACCGGTGAAAGGTCAGGCCTGCTCGGCGGCCGGGGCGTCGGCAGCCGGGGCGTCAGCGGCCGGAGCCTCGGCAGCGGGAGCCTCGGCAGCGGCCTCGGCCGGCTTCTCCGCCTCGGCGGCCTTCTCGGCCTCGGCCGGCTTGTCGGCCTCGGCGGCCTTCTCGGCCTCGGCCGGCTTGTCGGCCTCGGCCTTCTTCTCGCCCTCAAGCAGGTCGCGCTCCCACTCGGCCAGCGGCTCGCCCGCGGCCTTCTCGCCCTTGCCCTCACCGGCACCGCCGGAGCGGGCGATCAGGCCCTCCGCGACGGCGTCGGCGATGACACGGGTGAGCAGCGTGACGGAGCGGATCGCGTCGTCGTTGCCGGGGATCTTGTAGTCGACCTCGTCGGGGTCGCAGTTGGTGTCGAGGATCGCGACGACCGGAATGTTCAGCTTCCGGGCCTCACCAACGGCGATGTGCTCCTTCTTGGTGTCCACGATCCAGACGGCGCTGGGCACCTTCTGCATCTCGCGGATACCGCCGAGGGTCTTCTCCAGCTTGGCCTTCTCACGCGAGAGGACCAGGAGCTCCTTCTTGGTGAGGCCGGACGCGGCCACATCCTCGAAGTCGATCTGCTCAAGCTCCTTCAGGCGCTGCAGGCGCTTGTAGACCGTCGAGAAGTTGGTGAGCATGCCGCCCAGCCAGCGCTGGTTGACGAAGGGCATGCCGACGCGGGTCGCCTGCTCGGCGATCGCCTCCTGGGCCTGCTTCTTCGTACCCACGAACATGACCGTGCCGCCGTGGGCGACGGTCTCCTTGACGAACTCGTAGGCGCGGTCGATGTACGACAGCGACTGGAGCAGGTCGATGATGTAGATGCCGTTGCGCTCCGTGAAGATGAAACGCTTCATCTTCGGGTTCCAACGACGGGTCTGGTGACCGAAGTGGACGCCGCTTTCCAGCAGCTCCCGCATCGTGACGACGGCCATGGCCGTACTCCTTGTTTTTCTCGGTTGTGTCCTGACACCCCGGCGCGCGCCATGCCACGTACCTGCGTACGGGACCGAGGGGCGCTGACACCTTCCGGCTCTGCAGCCAGGTGTCGGGGCGTGCGAAGTCGACCCGGTGACCCGGATCGCCACAAGAAGTGTACGGGACCCGCGACGTACCGGGTGACGCCGATATCCACAACCGGCCAGTTATCCACAGATCCGCACCAAGATCACCGCCACCGAGCCCACTTCGGCAGACTCCACCCATGCACTTCGCACCCCGAAAACCCCGGACACGGCCACGGCCACGGCCACCAACCCTGGTCCCGGCTCGGGCTCGGGCTCGGGCTCGGGCTCTGACGCCCCGGCTGGCGCTGGCTCGGGCTCTGGCGCTGGCGCTCGCCGCCCCGGCTGTGATCTCGGCGGCCGCCGGGAGTCATGTGGGCGGCACACCGGTGCGGGCTGCCGAGGCCGGGGGCACGGCGCCGCCGGCCACGGCACCGGCCACGCCTCCTGCTGCGGTCACGCCCACGCCGCCCGGCGACCGGGCCTGGCCCGTCCGCGCCCTGATCGTCCGCGGCTGGGACCCACCGGCCACGCCCTACGGCCCCGGCCACCGCGGCATCGACCTCGCCGCACCACGCGGAACCGACGTACGCGCGGCCGCACCCGGCCGCATCAGCTACGTCGGACGCATCGCGGACAGAGGAGTCCTCACCATCGACCACACCGGAACCGGAGACCCACCCCTGCGCACCACGTACGAACCCGTACACGCCCTCGTCGACAAGGGTGATGAAGTAGCCGCAGGAGACGTCATCGGCACCGTGGAACGCCCGGCGTCAGCCGCCGACGCCCATTGCCCGCGATCCTGCCTGCACTGGGGCCTGCGGCGCGGCGCGACGTACCTCGACCCGCTCACGCTGCTGCCGCCACAACTCCTCAGCCGAGGGCCTTCCAGGCTGCTGCCGGTTTGGGGGTCGGGGAAGGGGTCGGAGTCAGGGACGAGGTAGATCCGAGTCCTCCGGCCCGGCCGCGCCCAACGCCAACGACTCGACGAAGGCACTCCAGCCGCCTTCCGTCATACGGATCTCGGGACGGCCGAGGTCCTCTGTGCACTGGAGGGGGCGAGGAGAGGGAGGGGTGAGGGTGGGGGTGGGGGTGGGGGGAGGGGGAGGGGGGAGGGCCCCCGGGTCAGCCGTGGACGCCGCGCAGGGCCATCCCGACAGCAGCCTCCGTGATCGCCTCCGGGTCCTCGGCCGCGCCGAGTTCGATGCGGCGGACGGCGGCGTCGACGATGCCTTGGAGGAGCATCGCCGCCATGCGTGGCTGTTCGTGGCCGAGCGCTTCGAGTGCTTCGCCGATCATGGAGACGAGGCCACCGTGTGCGGCGCGGATCTTCTCGCGGGCGCCCGCGTCGAGTTCGCTGGAGGAGATGGCGACCACGGCTCGGTGGCGGCGGTCGCCGACGAGGGCGAGCTGGGCCCGTACGTACGCCTCGACCTTGTCCTCGGGGCCTACCGCGGCCTGCATCGCGGATTCGACCTCGGCGGCCCAGACGGGGAAGTCGACTTCGCAGAGTTCCTCGACGACGGCTGCGCGGGAGCGGAAGTACTCGTAGACGGAGGATCTGGCCAGCCCGGTGCGTTCGGCGAGCGCGGGGAAGGTCAGCGCCTCCGTTCCGCCTTCGGACAGCAGGGACCTGGCGGCGTCAAGGAGGGCGCCGCGCTGCATCGACCGGTGCTCGGCCACTGAGGCCGCTCGAATCCTTGGCACGTACCCACTGTACGGAGCGGACGCCTGGTGCGGGAGTCGGCTCGGGCGGGGATCCGCCGTGTTCGGGTCCGTCGGGGTCCGTCGCAGTCCGTCGCAGTCGATCGCGGCCCCGGCGGCCAAGGGCCGAGCGACGGGCGACGGGCGGCAGGCGGCGCGCGGCGGGCGGTTCCGGTGGCGGGCGTTCGGTGTGGTCGTGGGGGCAGGACCGATTCAGCGTCCGAAGCCGGCGAGCTTGGCGCGGAGCTGGAGGACGGACTTGGTGTGGATCTGGCTGACGCGGCTCTCGGTGACCCCGAGGACGTTGCCGATCTCGGCGAGGGTGAGGCCCTCGTAGTAGTAGAGGGTGACTACGGTCTTCTCGCGGTCGGGCAGGGTGTTGATGGCGCGGGCGAGGAGCCGGCGGAGTTCGCGGTCCTCGGCGATCTCCACGGGGTTCTCGGCGGCGGTGTCCTCAAGGGTGTCCATGAGGCTGAGCCGGTCGCCGCTCTCACCTCCGACGTGCAGGAGTTCTTCGAGGGCTACGACGTTGGCGAGGGACAACTGGCTGAAGACCGCGTGGAGTTCTTCGAGTGGGATGCCCATCTCCGCGGCGACTTCGCTTTCGGAGGGTGTGCGGCGCAGTTGGGCTTCGAGGGTTGCGTAGGCGCGTTCGACGTTGCGGGCCTTTTGGCGTACGGAGCGTGGGATCCAGTCGAGGGCGCGGAGTTCGTCGATCATGGCGCCGCGGATACGGGTGATGGCGTACGTCTCGAATTTGATTTCGCGGTCGATGTCGAACTTCTCGATGGCGTCGATGAGTCCGAATACGCCGGAGGAGACGAAGTCCGCTTGTTCGACGTTGGGCGGCAGGCCGACGCTGACGCGGCCGGCGACGTATTTCACCAGGGGCGAGTAGTGGAGGATCAGTTGTTCGCGCAGTCGTCCGTCGCCCGTTGCCTTGTACGACCTCCAGAGTTCGTCGAGCGACGAGGGTGCGGGGGGCCGCGCGCCGTCGCGGGCGGCGGGGGTAATGGCCGCCGCCCGGTCGGACCCGGAGGTGTGCTGGGGCATTCGTTGCCTTGAGCCGTTCTGCTGTGGATCGAGTACGTGCGCATCGGAGTCGGAAGCTTTGTGAGCGTAGCGTGACTGGAGCGTCGCAGTGTGCGAAGAGTAGGGGATCTGTTGGCCGCGGGATGTGCGGTCGGGGTTGCCGGAGGTTGTTCCCGTCGGGTGTGCGGATGACGTCTGCGGGGGCCGAAATCACAGAATCTGCCAAGGTCACCGGGGATCGTCCGGACGGCGCAACGTGACGTTTCAGGTGTCTTCACGTTTGTCTTCGCGTCGCGGAAAGTCGTTTCGGGCGCTCTGGCGTGTCAACTTCCAGTTGTCGCCGTGTCGTTCGACGAATCCGAGGGATTGGAGTTCGTACAGGCTGGCGATGGTGTCGTCGGTGGTGGTGGCCGCGTCGGTGGCGATGGCCGCGACGGGGGCGGGCCGGGCGGCAGGGAGGGCGGCGAGTACGCGTGCGGGGAGGGGTTTGAGGAGGTCTCTGGGGACGACGGGGCCGCGGCGTTCGGGGGCGAGCTGGCCCATCTCGCCGATGAGTTCGATGACTTCGGCCGCGTCGGTGACGAGGGTGGCCTCGCCACGCAGGAGTTGGTGGACGCCTGCCGACTGGCTGCTGGTGGCAGGACCGGGGACGCCGAGGGTGTGGCGGCCGAGGCGGGCGGCGTTGCGGGCGGTGACGAGGGCGCCGCTGCGGTGGGCGGCTTCGATGACGAGGGTGCCGCGGGTGAGGGCGGCGATGATGCGGTTGCGTTGGATGAAACGGTAGGCGGTGGGGTGCGCACCGGGGGGTAACTCGGCGACCAGGAGGCCTTGTTGGGCGATGCGCTGGAGGAGCCCGGTGTGGCCGCGGGGGTAGGCGGTGTCGACGCCGTTGGCGAGGACGGCGGCGGTGGCGCCGCCTGCGGCGAGGGTGGCGCGGTGTGCTGCGCCGTCGATGCCGTAGGCGCCGCCGGAGACGACGACCCAGCCGTGTTCGGCGAGGCCGGCGGCGATCCTGGCGGCCATGTGTGCGCCGTATTCGGTGCAGGCGCGTGCGCCTACGACGGCGACGGAGCGCAGGGCCCATATGCGGAGGTCGGCGTTGCCGCGCACCCAGAGGCCGATGGGCCGGGTGTCGCCGAGATCGTGGAGTTGGCCGGGCCATTCGGGGTCGGTGGGGATGAGGAAGCGGGCTCCGGTGGCGTGCAGGGTGTGGAGGTCGGTTTCGGGGTGGGTGGTGATGGCGCGGTGGCGTAGTCCTGCGAGGCGTTTGGGGGTGACGCCCGGGAGGGCGGTGTCTTCGTGGGTGAGGTGGTGGAGGAGGCCGGTGGCGCCGTAGGTGCGGAGCCACCGGCCGGTGGTTTCGTCGCCCGGTTCGAGGATGCGGCTGAGGGCGATGCGGGCGTGGCGTTCGTCCGCTGCGGTGTCGGCGGGCATGGCTGCTTCCTGTCCGGAGGGTTGTGGTGGCGGTGAGTTGTGGAACGGGTGGTCCGGAGGGTTGTGGTGGCGGTGAGTTGTGGAAGGGGTGGTCAGGAGGGTTGCGGTGGCGGTGAGTTGCGAAAGGGGTGGTCAGGAAGGTTGCGGTGGCGGTGAGTTGCGCGCTGCGGCGGTCAGGGTGCGATGGCCATGGGCGTGCCGCGGGGGATGCCGGTGCGGAGGTGGAGGGCGAGGTTGACGTCGTTGACGTCGGGGCGGTCGCGGCCGCTGAGGTCGGCGATGGTCCAGGCGATGCGGAGGACGCGGTCGAGGCCGCGGGCGGTGAGGAGTCCGCGCTCCAGGTCGCGTTCGGCTTCGTGGAGGGCGCCGGGGGCGGGGTGCCAGCGGGTGCGGAGTTCGTGTCCGGGGATGTGGCTGTTGGTGGTCCAGGGTGTGCCGGTGAGGCGTGCGGCCGCGCGCTCGCGGGCCTGGCGTACCCGGTCGGCGACCTGGCGGGTGGAATCGCCGCGGCGGACAGTGGCGGTGAGGTCGGCGCGGGTGACGGGTTCGACTTCGACTTTGAGGTCGACGCGGTCGAGGAGAGGGCCGGAGAGGCGTCCTTGGTAGCGGCGGATGGCGCCGGGGGTGCAGCTGCTGGTCTCGCTGAGGAGGGTGCAGCGGCCGCAGGGGCAGGGGTTGGCGGCGAGGATCATCTGGAAGCGGGCGGGGAGTTGGACGACTCCGGCTGCGCGGGCGACGACGATGTGCCCGGATTCGAGGGGTTGGCGCAGGGCGTCGAGGGCTTTGGCGCTGAACTCGGGCGCCTCGTCGAGGAAGAGCACGCCGCGGTGTGCGAGGGAGACGGCGCCGGGTCGTGGGAGGCCTGGGCCGCCGCCGACGAGGGACTGCATGGTGGCGGAGTGGTGGGGCGCGCAGTAGGGCGGGGTTTCGACGAGGGGGCGGCCTGGCGGGAGGGTGCCGGCGACGGAGTGGACGGCGGTGACTTCGAGGGATTCCTTCTGGGTGAGGGGCGGCATGATCGAGGGCAGGCGTTCGGCGAGCATGGTTTTGCCCGCGCCTGGGGGGCCTTGGAGGAAGAGGTGGTGGCCGCCGGCCGCGGCGACTTCGAGGGCGGTGCGGGCGGCGGTCTGGCCGACGACTTCGGAGAGGTCGTGGTGGGCGGCTGTGGTGTCGGGGGTGCTGATGGTGGCGAGTGTTCCGGCGAAGCCTGCGGGGGTGGTGCGGGTGGTGTCGGTGGCGGGTTCTTCCTCGGGTACGGGTTCGTCGGTGAGTACGGCGATGAGTTGGCGCAGGCTGCGGATGCCGAGGACGGAGATGCCGGGGACGAGGGCGGCTTCGGCTGCGGCGTGTTCGGGGACGACGACCTGGTCGTAGCCTGCGTCGGCTGCGGCGAGGACGGCGGGCAGGATGCCGCGTACGGGCAGGACGCGTCCGTCGAGGCCGAGTTCGCCGATCATGACGACGTCGGCGAGGGTGCGGGGGTCGAGGCGTTCGGCCGCGCCGAGTACGGCGCAGGCGACGGCGAGGTCGAAGCCGCTGCCGCCCTTGGGTACGGAGGCGGGGCTGAGGCCGACGGTGAGTTTCTTCTGCGGCCAGGAGTTGCCGGAGTTGACGACGGCGGCGCGGACCCGGTCGCGGCTTTCGGTGAGGCTCTTGTCGGGGAGGCCGACGAGGCTGAACGCGGCGACGCCGGGTTCGAGGTCGGCCTGGACTTCGACGACGACGCCTTCGACGCCGACGAGCGCGACGGAGCAGGTGCGGGCGAAGGCCATCACGCCACCCCCTGTGCGTGTTCGACGACGGGGGCGCCGCGGGTGGGCAGGAGGACGCCGATGAGGTCGATGCGGACGCCGCCGGGTGGTGGTCCTCCGTGGTGGTGGAGCCAGCGTGCGGCGAGGGTGCGCAGACGGTCGGCCTTGGCGGGGGTGATGGCCGCCATGGGGTGCTGGAAGGGCCGGTCGGTGTGGTGGGGGTCGGGGTGTCCTCGGCGCGTTTTGACTTCGCAGAGGACGAGGGTGTCGTGGTCGAGGGCGACGATGTCGATCTCGCCGCCGGGTCCGGACCGCCAGTTGCGGTCGAGGATCTTCATTCCTGCGGCGACGAGTTGCCGCGCGGCGAGGTTTTCGCCGTACTTGCCGAGTGCTCCGCGTGCGTTCATGGGGCACCACCTCCGGGTTCGAAGGTGGCGTATCAGCGCCGCGCTTGTGGATCTTGGTGGATAACCGGCTGGTTGTGGATAACTCCGTCACCCACAGGGGTTACGCCCGCCCCAGGGCGCCACAGAACTCAGCTGCCCGGCAGTTCGAGGTCGCTCTTGTTGAGCTCCTCGATGTTCACGTCCTTGAACGTGAGGACCCGCACCTGCTTCACGAACCTGGCCGGCCGGTACATGTCCCACACCCAGGCGTCGGCCATGGACACCTCGAAGAAGACCTCGCCCTGGACGGAGTGCACCTGCATCTCGTAGTCGTTGGTGAGGTAGAAGCGCCGCTCCGTCTCGATCACGTATTTGAACAGACCGACGACGTCGCGGTACTCCCGGTAGAGCTTCAGCTCCATCTCGGTCTCGTACTTTTCGAGGTCCTCGGCGCTCATGGCATGTTCCCCTTCAGCCGTGCGTGCCCCTATTGTGCGCCAGTCCGGTCCGTCGCTAGACGATTTCTGTGTCGAGGACGGTGGGACTGGCCGGGGGTCCTTCGTCGAGCAGCGCCTTCAGCAGCCCGGCGAGCTTGGTCGGATACACCGTCTCATGGGTGGCGGAGAGTTCTTCCCAGGTCCACCACCGCATTCCGGACACACTGCGCTGTTCAAGATCGGTGAGCCCCGGCATGTGCGCCGCGGTCCGTGCG
Source organism: Streptomyces solicavernae (assembly GCF_029968095.1). Classification (GTDB taxonomy): domain Bacteria; phylum Actinomycetota; class Actinomycetes; order Streptomycetales; family Streptomycetaceae; genus Streptomyces; species Streptomyces solicavernae. The sequence goes on from NZ_JASCIR010000016.1 coordinate 110,270, forward strand.
GTGGGGGCGAGTTGTCTCGTACGGGCGAGGAAGTACCACTCGTCCTGGTTCCAGCGGCGGCCGGCGAACGGGAAGGAGCAGGTGCGCCGCCACAGCACCGGGCCGAGCTCGGCGTCGGTGATGCCGGTCTCCTCGGCGAGTTCGCGCCGGGCCGCCTGCTCGCGGGTCTCGTCGCCCTCCAGGCCGCCGCCGGGCGTGAACCACCAGGTGTCGTCCGGGTCCTCCGGCTCGTGCCCGTACAGCAGCAGCATGCGGTCGTCGGGGTCGAGGAGCACGACGCGGGCGACCCTCCGCACCTCGTCCTCGGCAAGCGGGGCGGGCCCGGCAGGACCGGCAGGACCGGCAGGACCGGCAGGCCCGGCAGGCCCGGCGGGCTCAGCGGACACCGGCCGGCTCCCTGCGTCGCCCCTGGGGTCGGCGCCTGCCGCGCTTGGCGAACGAGCCGCCCGCGGCGCCGCCGAGGATGAGGACCGCACCCGTGCCGATCGCGCCGACGACGAGGCGCAGCGGTCCGGGTTCGGAGAGGCCGCCGGGCAGGTCGGCGAAGCCGGTGGGACGTGGCAGCATGCCGTTCAGGGGCCAGGCGACGGCGTCGACGCGGGCGGCCACGGCGTCGCGCGGTACGGAGCCCTTGCCCGCGTCGTCGAGATGGACGCTGGAGTCGAGGGAGGTGCTGCGTTCGTCGCCGAGGAGGAAGAGGCGGCCCTTGGGCACGGTGGTCGGGGGGATGCCGGTGTCGGAGGCCTTGACGCCGTCGGGGAGGTACGGCTCGTCGATGGCCTCGCCGTTGACGGTGAGGCGGCCCTGGTCGTCGCAGCAGGCGATCCTGTCGCCGCCGACGGCCACCACGCGCTTGACCATGGGCAGGTCACCCCAGGACTCCTCGTTGAACACGACGACGTCGCCGCGGCGCACCTCGCTGCCGTCGATGCGTTCGGCGAGGACCCGGTCGCCGGCGCCGATGGTCGGGGTCATCGACTGGGTCGGCACGGTGTAGGGCTGGTAGAGCAGCGCGCCCCAGGCGAAGCCGCCGAGGAAGAGCACACAGCCGAGGGCCACGGCCAGGTTCGACAGCCTGCTGCCGAGCCCGCCGCGGCCCTCGTCCGTACGTCGCGTTCTGGTCATCCCAGCCCCACCTCGGTGAATCGACCCGGTGACATTCGGTCACGCTCGGGCATGACCGGTCGCACTCGGAAGATCGGTGATCTGGGACGGCACCCTACCGGGCGGTACTGCCGCCAGAAACCCTGGAGTTGCCGCCGCCGGAAAGCCTGGAGTCGTCGCCGTCGGAAAGCCTGGAGCTGTCGGAGCCGGAAACCCCGAGGTTGCCGCCGCCGGAAACCCTGCGCCTGCGCCACAGCACCAGCGGCAGCGCCCCGGCCACACCCAGCGCCCCCGGAACGGCCGCTGCCGCCGTGTTGATGCCCGGCTGGTCGAAGGTGTCCGGGACGGGCAGCGTGCCCCAGCGGTCGATGGGCCAGGCCTTGACAATGGCGCGCCCCACGACGTTGTCGACGGGCACGAAGCCGCCGCCGGGGTCCCGCTGGTGGTAGCGGGAGTCCAGGGAGTTCTGGCGGTTGTCGCCCATGACCCAGATCTTGCCGGCGGGCACGGTGACCTTGAACTGGCCGCCCAGGTCGTCGTCGCTGCAGGGCGTCGCCTTGAAGTCGCCGAAGCTGTGGCTGACGTAGCTGCTCTCGTCGAGGGCCTTGCCGTTGACCTTCAGCGGGCCGGTGCCGTTGCACTCGACCGTGTCACCGGCGACGCCGACGACGCGCTTGATCAGGTCCTTCTCCTCGGCGGACGGCATGAGGCCGATGAAGCTGAGGGCCTGCTGCACGAAGTTCGGCTCGGGGGTGGGCTCGCCCTTGAGCCAGTTGCCCGGGTCGTGGAAGACGACGACCTCGCCGCGCTCGGGCTCGGAGCCGAACCAGGGGGTCAGCTTGTCCACGAGGACCCGGTCGCCCGTCTGCAGGGTGTCCTGCATGGAGTTCGAGGGGATGGAGAACGCCTGCACCAGGAACGTCTTGATCAGCAGGGCGAGGAGCAGGGCGATACCGATGAGGAGCGGCAGCTCCTTCCAGAAGGAGCGGTGCCCGCCCCGGCCCCGCCCGGAGCTGCCCTCGGAGCGGTCGTCGGACCTGCCCTCGGAGCTGTCCTCGGAGCTGCCCTCGGGGTCCGTCGCGCCTGGGTCGGAGCCGCCGGAGCCGCCGGAGCCGCCGTTGATCACGTCGCGTTCATCCTCGGGTTCGTCGTGTCCGGATCGTGCGCCGACGGCCAAATCCCCCACATCCACTCCTCGTTCCGTGCCGCTGCCTGCTTCGTACGGCATCTCGTACGCGATGTCGCAGTCGATGTCGCAGTCGATGTCGTGCGTGACGTCGTACGCGCTGCAGGCCTACCACTCCCATAACGAGCGGGAGTTCCGCAGGGGTCGGGAGGGGGACGTTCGCGTTCAGATTCTCGGGGGCCACCCTATGCGACCTGCTGTCCGCGGCATCCGAATCGCCGCGCGCGTCCACGGCGTCGGGCACGGAGGCGTACGTCTCGCGTTGCTCCAGCTCGCTCCAGTGGTCGACGGGCCAGGCGATGACCTTGGCGGTGCCGACGACCTGGTCCTGGGAGACGGTGCCCTGGTAGGGGCTGTCGAGGTGGTAGCGGGAGTCGGCGGAGTCGGAGCGGTGGTCGCCCATCACGAAGATGCGGCCTTCGGGGACCTTGACGTCGAAGGTGCGCTGGGAGGGTTGGTTGATGTCGTCGGGGTGCAGGTAGGGCTCGTTGAGGGCGACGCCGTTGACGGTGACGCGGCCGTCCTGGCCACAGCACTTGACGCGGTCCCCGCCGACGGCGACGACGCGTTTGATGAGGTCCTGCTCGTCGGCGGAGGGCAGCAGGCCGATGAAGGTGAGCGCCTGTTTGAACTGTTTGACGCCGATGGGGTCGTCGGCCGTCTGAGGCTGCTGTTCGGCGCGCAGCCAGCCGCCCGGGTCCTGGAAGACGACGACGTCGCCGCGCTGGGGTTCGGCGCCGAACCAGGGAGTGAGCTTGTCGACGAGGACACGGTCGCCGATCTTGATCGTCTGCTCCATGGAGCCGGACGGGATGACGAAGGCCTGGACGAGGAACGTCTTCAGGACGAGGGCGATGAGGACGGCGACGCCCAGCAGGAGGGGTATCTCCTTGATCGCGGAGCGCCTCCTGCGGCGTTTGACCTTACGGGCCAGCTTGCGGCGCTCGGCCCGGCCGGCGCGGGGCGGGGCAGCGGGCTCGTCGCTGGGGCGGCCGGAGTCGCTGGGGCCGGAGCCGGTAGGGCCGGAGTCGCTGGGGCCGGAGCCGGTAGGTCCGGAGCCGGCGCCGTGGGTTCCGGTTGGGCGGGTGCCGCCATGGGTGTCGGCGGCCTGCGTTCCGGTGGGCGGCGTTCCGGTGGGCGGCGTTCCGGTGTCCGCGCGGCCGGTGCCTTTCGGCAGGCCTTGGCCGCCTTTCGGTTTGCCGCGCCTACCCATGGGCGCCGCCCGGCTCCGGCACCTTCGCGAAGACGTCGGGCCGCCCGAGGGCGCCGGACCGGTCGAGAGGCAGCCCTATCCAGTCGGCGCGCCCGATCACGGTGTCGACGGGGACCATGCCGCCGCCGGGTGAGCCGAGGTGGTCGCGGGAGTCGCTGGAGTCGCTGCGGTGGTCGCCGAGGACGAACAGCGTGCCCTCGGGCACCACCACGTCGAACGGCACCGAGGACGGCGCGTCCCCCGGAAACAGATAAGGCTCGTCCACCGGCTCCCCGTTCACCTCGATCCGCCCCTGCCCGCCGCCCCGCTTGCCGCGGCAGGTCACCCGGTCACCGCCGACGCCCACCACCCGCTTGATGTAGTCCGAGTCGCCGAAGTAGCCGCTGCCGTCGAAGACGACGACATCCCCGCGCTGCGGCCCGGAACCGAAACGGTACGCCAACTTGTTCACCAGGACACGGTCGCCGGTGCTCAGGGTCGGCTCCATGGAGCCGCTGGGGATGAGGAACGGCTGCAGTACGAAGGTGCTGACGAGCAGCAGGAACACCAGGCAGAGCGCGAGGAGTACTCCGGCCCGCCGCCAACGGCGGCCGGAGACAGCAGCGGAGCGCGCCCCCTCCTCCTCCCGCTCGGCGTCGGCGGGTTGGGAGGAGCGGTCGCGCTCCGCATGCTGTGCTGCTTCGGTGTCCATCGGGGTCAGAGCCTATCCGGCCGGCCCCGAGGCGCCGGATCCGCGTAGGGATCCGGGGCGCGAGATCAGTTCTCGCGCTTCTCCTTGATCTTCGCGGCCTTGCCGCGCAGCTCACGGAGGTAGTACAGCTTGGCGCGACGCACGTCACCCCTGGTGACGAGCTCGATCTTCTCGACGATCGGGGTGTGCACCGGGAAGGTGCGCTCGACGCCGACGGAGAACGAGACCTTGCGGACCGTGAAGGTCTCGCTGATGCCCGCGCCCTGGCGGCGGATGACTACGCCCTTGAACTGCTGCACACGGGAGCGGTTGCCCTCGATGACGCGCACGTGGACGTTGACGGTGTCGCCCGGGCGGAAGGCGGGGACGTCGCTGCGCAGCGACGCGGCGTCGACGGTGTCGAGCAGGTGAGACATGTTCGTCTGCTTTCTTCACCGATGCCACAGGTCATCGGCGGGAGGATACGAGGTGAGTTTCGGTAGCTGATTACATCGGGCCGACGGCGGTCCCCCTGTGGCAGGGGCGCAGGCTGGACGTACAGCAGCGGCCTATTCTTCCACGGCGTCGGGCGTTGGCCCAAATCGCCCGTCGGGGCCGGGGGCCCAGCCCAGGATCGAGAGCATTTCGCGGTCCTTCTTGTCGAAGGCCTTGGGGTCGGTGCGCTCGATGAGGTCGGGGCGGTTGCGCGTGGTGCGGCGCAGCGCCTCGTCGCGGCGCCAGCGGGCGATCTTGCCGTGGTGGCCGCTGAGCAGCACCTCGGGGATGTCCCGGCCGCGCCACTCGGGGGGCTTGGTGTAGACGGGCCCTTCGAGGAGGTTGGCCATGGCGCCGGGCGCGAAGGAGTCGTCCTGGTGGGAGGCGGCGTTGCCGAGGACGCCGGGCAGGAGGCGGGCGACGGCCTCGGTGACGACGAGTACGGCGGCTTCGCCCCCGGCGAGGACGTAGTCGCCGATGGAGACCTCGTACACGGGCATGCGGGTCGCGTACTCGTCGATGACGCGGCGGTCGATGCCTTCGTAGCGGGCGGGCGTGAAGATCAGCCAGGGCCGCTCGGAGAGTTCGACGGCGAGTTCCTGGGTGAAGGGCCGTCCGCTGGGGGTGGGCACGACGAGTACGGGGCCGTGCGCGCCGTTGTCGTAGCCGTCGGCGAGCGCGTCATCGAGGCAGTCGCCCCAGGGCTCGGTCTTCATGACCATGCCGGGTCCGCCGCCGTAGGGGGTGTCGTCGACGGTGTTGTGGCGGTCGTACGTCCACTGCCGCAAGTCGTGCACATGGACGTCGAGTTGGCCGCGGGCGCGGGCCTTGCCGACGAGGGAGACGTTCAGCGGTTCGAGATACTCGGGGAAGATCGTGACGACGTCGAGGCGCATTACGAGTCCTCGCGGTCCTCGCGCGTGGAGGCGCTGTGTCCATCAGCGACTTCGTCGCGGGCGGCGCGGTCGTCGATGAGTCCGGGCGGCGGGTCGATGGTGGCGCGCTGCTCTTCGAGGTCGATCTCGGTGACGATCTCCTCGACGAACGGGACCATGACCTCGGTGCCGTCGGGGCGTTCGACGATGAACAGGTCCTGCGAGGCGAGGTGGGAGATCTCGGTGATCCGGCCGACCTCCTGGCCGTCGACGGTGACCACGTCCAGGTCCATCAGCTGGTGGTCGTAGTACTCGTCCTCGCCCTCGGGGCGTTCCTCGGGGTCTACGTCGGCGATGAGCAGGGTGTTGCGGAGGGCCTCGGCGCCGTTGCGGTCGCGTACGCCCTCGAAGCGCAGCAGCAGGCGTCCGCTGTGCACGCGGCCGGCGGCGATGGTGAGGGGCCCGGTGGCGGCCGGGTCGGTGGCGAGTACGGCTCCGGGGGCGAGGCGCAGCTCGGGTTCGTCGGTGCGGACCTCGACGGTGACCTCGCCCTTGATGCCGTGGGCGCGGCCGATGCGTCCCACTACCAACTGCACGTTGCGTTCTCCTTCGTACGACGACGGGCCGGGGCGGGCCTGAAGCCCTCCCCGGCCCGTGCCGGTATTGCCTGGTGGTTCAGCGAACCTGGTCGACGTCGACGAGGTCGACGCGGACTCCACGGCCGCCGATGGCCCCTACGACGGTGCGCAGGGCGCGCGCGGTGCGGCCGTTGCGGCCGATCACCTTGCCGAGGTCGTCGGGGTGGACCCGGACCTCCAGGACGCGCCCGCGGCGCAGGTTGCGGGAGGCGACCTGCACGTCGTCGGGGTTGTCGACGATGCCCTTCACGAGGTGCTCGAGAGCCTCCTCGAGCATGCTCAGGCCTCGGTCGACTCGGCCGCGGACTCAGCCGGAGCGTCGTCCTTCTTCTCGGCCTTCTTCTTCTGCGTGATGGCCTCGCCCTTGGGCTCGTCCTCGGCGCCGACGGCCTCGAAGGTGGGGCGCGCGGCCTTCGGCTCCGGCTGCAGCAGCGGGGCCGGGGCGGGCTCGCCCTTGTACTTCTGCCAGTCGCCGGTCTTCTTCAGGATGGCGAGCACGGGCTCGGTCGGCTGCGCGCCGACACCCAGCCAGTAGGCGACGCGGTCGGCGTCGACCTCGATGCGCGAGGGGTTCTGCACCGGGTGGTACAGGCCGATCTCCTCGATGGCCCGGCCGTCACGGCGGGTGCGGGAGTCGGCGACGATGATGCGGTAGTGAGGCGAACGGATCTTGCCCAGACGCTTCAGCTTGATCTTGACTGCCACGGGAGTGGTGTCTCCTGGTCTTGACGGGGGTGGGCACAACGAAGATGCCGCGTGGGGTTGCGGTACTCGAATGCCCGATGGACGCGTCAGCCGGAGGAGAGAGGGGTCCTGTGCGGCTGTCGAGTACAGCTGGCAATTGTGCCATACCTCGCGGGGGCGGGGGTAAGGGGCTGAGGCCGCGGGGGCTCCGGCCCCGCACCCCTGCTCCTCGAACGCCGGAGGGGCCGGCTCTGGGCCGGATTACGCCGCGCCCACGACCTCCGGGATACGGAACGGCTTGCCGCAGCCGCCGCACATGATGGGGGCCTGGGCGAGGACCGAGGGGACCACGCGGACGTTGCGACCGCAGTCGCAGACCGCCTTGACGCGGACGCCGCCGCCGGACGAGCCGTGGCGCGCGGCGGGGCCGCGGAAGCTGCGGGCGGTGTCGTGGGCGGTGGCCGCGGTGTGGGCCTTGAGGGCGCGGTGGAGGCGTTCGATCGTCGCGCGGTACCGCTTTCTGGCCTCCGGGTTGAGCGTGACCAGGGAGAAGCCGCTGCTGGGGTGCGGCTCCTCGGGGTGGTCGAGGCCCAGTTCCTCGGCGATCGCGAGGAAGCGGCGGTTGTGGTAGCGGCCGGCGCGTGAGGTGTCGCGGACGCCGCGGGCGGCGGCGATGCCGTGGACGGCCTCGTGCAGCAGGCGCTCGAAGGAGAGCTCGGCGCCGCAGGCGGACGAGGACTCTCCGATCAGGGACTCGGGCGCGGCAAGGCTCGGCAGCTCGGGGTGGTGCCGCTGAATGTCGGCCCACGCCTGCGCCAGCTCTGCGGCGAGTACAGGTGGTGTCGTGCTCACGTCGTGACAACGAGCCGGGGGCCCCTGGTGTTCCTATTCCGGGGCATCCCAAATATTTTGCACGTACCAGTCAGTCGCCGCTGATGCGTCCTGACGCGGGCGGGTGCGCCGATCTGCGCCGATCCTTGGCGGAACACGCACAGCTCGCACCAAGGTGCTGCTTAGCGGCACGTACGTCGCAGGACGGCCGGGTCCGTTCCGATGCGTAGGCGGCCCACGCGGCGCAGGAGACCGTACCGCGTCAGTCTGTGTCCTTGGTCAGGCGGGTGATGCCGGCCGCGCGGTAGGCGTCGGCCTCCTGCAGGGTCTCGTTGGCGAGCAGGGCCTCCGCGAGGGCGTCCAGCTGGTGGCGGTGGTCGCGGAGTTGGCGGCAGGCGCTCTCGTAGCACTCGTCGACGATGCGGCGCATCTCGCCGTCGATGGCGTCGAGGGTGCCGGGTGCGGCGGCGAGGCCGTAGGCCTGCTGGGCGTCGCCGGGGAGGGCGGAGAGGCGGCCGACGCGTTCGCTCATGCCCCAGCGGCCGACCATGCCGCGGACGATGCTGGTGACCTGTTCGAGGTCGTTCTCGGCACCGGTGGTGATGACGCCGAAGACGACCTGCTCGGCCGCCATGCCGCCGAGGGCGCCGATGATGCGGCCCCGCAGGTACTCCTCCGTATAAGCATATTTATCGGCCTCGGGTGTGGACAACGTGACGCCGAGGGCGCGGCCCCGAGGCACGATGGTGATCTTGCGGACGGGGTCGGCGCCGGGCTGCAGCATCCCGAGCAGGGCGTGCCCGGACTCGTGGTAGGCGGTGCGGCGGCGCTCCTCCTCGGGCATCACCAGGGGGCGTTCGGCGCCGAGTTGGACCTTTTCCAGGGCGTCGGAGAGGTCGCTCTCGGTGACTTGGGACTGTTGGCGTTTGACGGCGAGGAGGGCGGATTCATTGGCGAGGTTGGCGAGTTCGGCGCCGGTCATGCCGGGGGTGGTACGGGCGACCTGGGCGAGGTCGACGTCGGGGGCGAGCGGGATGTCCCGGGTGTGGATGCGCAGGATGGCCTCGCGGCCCCTGCGGTCGGGCGGGCTGACGGTGACGGTGCGGTCGAAGCGGCCCGGGCGGGTGAGGGCGGGGTCGAGGACGTCGGCGCGGTTGGTGGCGGCGATGACGACGACACCCTCGGAGCCGGTGAAGCCGTCCATCTCGGTGAGGATCTGGTTGAGGGTCTGCTCACGCTCGTCGTGGCCGCCCATGGCGGAGCCGCCGCCGCGGGCCCGGCCGATGGTGTCGATCTCGTCGATGAAGATGATCGCCGGGGCGACCTTGCGGGCCTCTGCGAAGAGTTCCCGCACGCGAGATGCGCCGACGCCGACGATCATCTCGATGAACTCGGAGGCGGAGGCCGAGAAGAAGGGCACGCCCGCCTCACCCGCGACGGCCCGGGCGAGCAGGGTCTTGCCGGTGCCGGGCAGGCCTGCGAGGAGGACGCCGCCGGGCATGCGGGCGCCCATCTTCCGGTAGCTGTCGGGGTTCTTGAGGAAGTCGACGACGTCGTTGAGCTCGCCCTCGACCTCGTCGATGCCCGCGACATCCGCGAACGTGGTGCGCTTGTGCGGCTCCAGCTCGACCGGTTTCGGCGGCTGTTTACGGCCGAGCATGCCGCCCGCGCCGCCGCCCAGGCCGGCCGCCATCCGCCGGGCCATGAACACCCAGAGTCCTACGAGCAGCAGGATCGGCAGGAGGGAGAGGAGCACGTTGGTGAGGAGGCTGGGCTCCTTGTAGACGGGCTCGGCGGTGACGGTGACCTTCGCCTTGGTGAGCTCGTCCCACAGCTGGTCGTCCGCGAAGCTCGGGCGTTGGGTGGAGAACTTGTCGTACGTGCCCTTCTCGCCCTCGGGCGCGTCCACCGCCTTCTTCAGGTCGCCCTGGATCTGGTCGCCCTTGGCGTAGATCTTGGAGACGTTGCCGGCCGTGACCTGCCGGCTGAACTCGGTGTACGAGATCTTGGTGGGCGGCTCGTCCCCGAAGAGGGACAGCAGCAGGTTGGTGAGGAGAAAGACGAGCAGCGCGGTCCAGATCAGGCCGCGCCAGCTCACCTTCTTCTTCGGTGGCGGGGGCGGAGGTGCGCCCTCGGAGCGCCACGGCTGGTCGGTCCGGTCGCGGGGAGGCACGGGGCTGGTCACGCTGGCCATTATTGGCGGAGGGGACTTACCGGGCATGTCGAGCTTTCCGCCCGCAGGGGTCGGGGTTCCGGGATTGCGGGGATTCGGGGTTTCCGGGATTCGGGGTTTCCGGGTTCCCGGCCGGTGTCGCGCTTCGGCCGAGGAGAGCACCGGGCTGCTCACCAGCCATCTGCTGCTCACCCGCTGGACCGGGCCGAGACGGGTGCCCGGCCCCGTACGTACGACAGAGTCCGGGCCGCCCGTGAAGGCGGCCCGGACCCCGGAGACGTACGGACGGAAGAGGGATCAGCCCATGAACTTCTTGAACTCGTCGGGCAGTTCGAAGTCCTGGCCGCCCTGGCCGCCGGCCGGCAGGCCGAACGCGCCGCCGCCCTGCTGCGCCTGCTCGCGGCGCGCGGCGGCCTCCTGCTCCTCCTGCTTGCGCTTCATCGGGTTGCCGGAGCGCCGCTTGCCCTTGGCCTGCTTCTGCTTCTTCTTCTGCCGGCCGGGGCCGCCGCCCATGCCCGGCACGCCCGGCATCCCCGGCATGCCGCCGCCCTGGGCCATCTTCGACATCATCTTGCGGGCCTCGAAGAACCGCTCCACGAGGTTCTTCACCGCGCTGACGTCGACACCCGAACCACGGGCGATACGGGCCCGGCGCGAGCCGTTGATGACCGTCGGCTCGGCGCGCTCGTGCGGCGTCATCGACTTGATGATCGCGGCCGTGCGGTCCACGTCCCGCTCGTCGAGGTTGTTGATCTGGTCCTTGATCTGGCCCATGCCGGGCATCATGCCGAGCAGCTTGGAGATCGAGCCCATCTTCCTGACCTGCTCCATCTGGGCCAGGAAGTCGTCGAGCGTGAACTCCTTCGGGCCCTTCTGCAGCTTGGCCGCCATCTTCTCGGCCTCGGCCTGGCTGAAGGTCTGCTCGGCCTTCTCGATCAGCGTGAGCATGTCGCCCATGCCGAGGATGCGGGACGCCATGCGGTCCGGGTGGAACGCGTCGAAGTCGTCCAGCTTCTCGCCGTTGGAGGCGAACATGATCTGCTTGCCGGTGACGTGCGCGATGGAGAGCGCGGCACCGCCGCGGGCGTCGCCGTCCAGCTTGGAGAGCACCACGCCGTCGAAGCCGACGCCGTCCCGGAAGGCCTCCGCGGTGTTCACCGCGTCCTGGCCGATCATCGCGTCGACGACGAAGAGGACCTCGTCCGGCTTGACCGCGTCGCGGATGTCCGCGGCCTGCTGCATCAGCTCCTGGTCGATGCCGAGGCGGCCTGCGGTGTCGACGATGACGACGTCGTGCACCTTCTGCTTCGCGAACTCGATCGAGTCCTGCGCGACCTTGACCGGGTCACCCACGCCGTTGCCCGGCTCCGGGGCGTACACCGCGACGCCGGCGCGGTCGGCGACAACGCTCAGCTGGTTCACGGCGTTGGGGCGCTGCAGGTCACAGGCGACGAGCAGCGGCGAGTGGCCCTGGGCCTTCAGCCAGACGGCGAGCTTTCCGGCGAGCGTGGTCTTACCGGCGCCCTGCAGACCCGCGAGCATGATCACGGTCGGCGGGTTCTTGGCGAAGCGGAGGCGGCGGGTCTCGCCGCCGAGGATGCCGATCAGCTCCTCGTTGACGATCTTGATGACCTGCTGGGCCGGGTTCAGGGCCTGCGAGACCTCGGAGCCGAGAGCCCGCTCCTTGATCTGCTTGATGAACGCGCGCACGACGGGGAGCGCGACGTCCGCTTCCAGCAGGGCGATGCGGATTTCCCGTGCCGTGGCGTCGATGTCTGCCTCGGACAGACGCCCCTTGCCGCGGAGGTTCTTGAAAGTCGCTGCGAGGCGATCGGAAAGAGTGTCGAACACGGCGGTCGCAGATCCTCAGGGTCGGGGGCGAAGACAGTCGCCCTCCAGGGTATCGGGCCCGGCAAACTGCTCCGGCGGCCGAGCACATTTTCCCGGGGGGAGGGAAAAAAACGCCTCACCCCCGCACCACCTCCTGCACCCCCCGCAGCACCTCCTCCACTCCCCGCAGCACCTCCTCCACTCCCCGCAACACCTCCTACACCCCCCGCAACACCTCCTCCACCCCCCGGGCCACCTCCAGCGCCGCCCGCGCGGGCAACGGTTCCCCGTCCGCACCGGTCACGTAGAACGCGTCCACCGCATTGGACCCGAGCGTCGAGGCGTGCGCACTCCGCACCCGTACCCCCGCCGACTCCAGCGCCCGCCCGATCCGATGCAGCAGCCCCGGCGCGTCCTGGGCCCGGACCTCGATGACCGTGGCCAGGCGGGAGCCCGACGCCGCGACCGTGACCCGGGGCGGCGGGGCGGGCGCGCCCCGCCTGCGCGGGTAGGCCGCGTCGCGCTCGGCGAGGCGGGCCGGGATGTCGAGGGTGCCGTCGAGGGCGCGGACCAGGTCGGCGCGGAGCCGGGCGCCTTGCGGCAGGGAGCCGAACTCGGTGGCGACCCGCCAGTCCAGGAAGAGCACCGAGCCCTCGGCGGGCACCGAATCCGGCAGGTCGAGGACGCTGACCTCGGCCGTGCGGACGGTGAGCCGGTGCAGGGCGAGCACCCCGGCCACGGCGGGCAGGACACCCGGCTGGTCGGGCACGGCGATCTGCAGCTCGACGCCCAGCGGCTCCTCGCCCTCCGCAGCGGCGCCCTCCGCATCGGCGCCCTCCGCAGCGGCGCCCTCCGCATCGGCGCCCTCCGCATCGGCGCCCTCCGTCTGCGCGCGCAGCGCGAGTACGGGCCCGCCCGTGCGGTGGGCCTCGACGGCGAGGCGTTCCTGCTCGGCGGTGGTGGGTGCGGGCGCGGGCTGCGGCGGCGGGTCGCCCGCGAGGACGGCGCCGACGCGGGCCACCAGGTCGGCGACGAGTGAGGCCCGCCACGCGGACCAGGCGGCGGGCCCGGTGGCGAGGGCGTCCGCCTCGGTCAAGGCGTGCAGCAGCTCAAGCGCGGAGGCGGAGCCGACGGCCGCGGCGACGGACTCGACGGTCGCCGGGTCGTCCAGATCGCGCCGGGTCGCCGTCTCCACCAGCAGCAGATGGTGGCGTACGAGACGGGCGAGGACGGCGACATCGTCCGCGTCGAAGCCGATCCGGGCGGCCACGTCCTTGGCGATCACCTCGCCCGCCACCGAGTGATCGCCGGGCCAGCCCTTGCCGATGTCGTGCAGGAGCGCGGCGACAAGGAGCAGGTCGGGGCGGCCGACGCGGCGGGTGAGGGCGGCGGCGCGTACGGCGGTCTCGACGAGGTGGCGGTCGACGGTCCAGGTGTGCACGGGGTTGCGCTGCGGCCGGCAGCGGACGCGTTCCCAGTCGGGCAGGATGCGGCTGATCAGGCCCTCGGCCTCCAGGGCGGTCCAGACGTCGACGGTGGCGGGGCCCGCGCCGAGCAGCGTGACGAGCTGTTCGCGGGCCTCGGCGGGCCAGGGCGTGGGCGGCGGTTTCCCGGCGGTGGCGAGGCGGCGTACGGCGTGCGGGGAGAGTGGGAGTCCCGCCTGGGCGGCGGCCGCGGCGGCGCGCAGCGGCAGCACCGGGTCGCGGTCGGGGCGGGCGGTGCGGGCGAGGACGACCTCGCCGTCCTGCTCGACGACGCCCTCGGCGAGCGGGGTGCGCTCGGGCGCGGGCTTGCCGCCACCGCGTCCGCCGAGTCCGCCCAGTCCACCGGGTCCACCTGGTCCGCCGCGTCCGCCTCGCCCGCCGCGCCCGCCGCGCCCGCCGAGCAGCGAGCGCAGGCGGGGCCGGGCGGACCGGGCGCGCAGCACACGGCCGACCTCGCGCCAGGTCACGTCGCTCGCGTACGACAGGGTGCGGGCCGCCTCGTACACCTGGCGGAGCAGGGTGTCGGAGTCCAACAGGCCGAGTTCTTCGGCGACCTGGGTCTGTTCCTGCAGGGCGAGGCGGTCGGTGGCGCGGCCGGTGGTGAGGTGCAGGGCGTCGCGTACGTCGAGGAGGCTGCGGCGGGCCTCGGCGAGTCCGGCGCGCGGGGCGTCGGCGAGCCAGGACGCGGCGACGGCGCGCAGGGCGGTGGCGTCGCGGAGGCCGCCGCGGGCCTCCTTGAGGTCGGGTTCGAGGAGGAACTGCAGCTCGCCCTGGCGGGCGGCGCGTTCCTCGCAGAGTTCGCGGAGCTGTGGGAGGCGCCGGGGGGCCTGGTTGCGCCAGTCGGCGAGGACGGTGGTGCGCAGCGAAGCGGTGAGGCCGAGGTCGCCGGCGATGTGCCGGGCGTCGAGGAGGCCGAGCTGGACCTTCAGGTCGTCGGCGGCGGTCCTGCGGGCCTCGGCGGGGGTGCGTACGGAGTGGTCGAGGGCGAGGCCGAGGTCCCAGACCGGGTACCAGAGGCGGTCGGCGAGGGAGGCGACGGCGCCCGGGTCTGCGCTGCCGTCGTGCAGCAGGAGCAGGTCGAGGTCGGAGCGCGGGGAGAGTTCGCCGCGCCCGTACCCGCCGACGGCGACGAGCGAGACGCCCCGCATGACCTCCCTTCGCCCGCCACCGCCCTTCTGCGGAAGTCGCTCCGCTCCCTCTCCTTCTGCATCCCCGAAGAGGCCCGCCCCTTCTGCGCCCCCGAAGAGGCCCGCCCCTTCTGCGTCCCCGAAGAGGCCCGCCAGCCACTGGTCCGTCAGTTCGGCGAGGGCCGCACGGCGCGGCGGCCCGGACCGCGCCTCCCCGTCCTGGAGGAGGCGCAGCCGGGCCGCCGCGTAGCCGCTGGGTCCGGAGTCTTCCGCTTCGACTGGAACATCCACGCTCGTCACCCAACAGCTCCTTTTTCAGAGGCAGTTCAGAGCGCGTCGGGTCCGCGCTCGCCGGTGCGCACCCGTACGGCCGTGTCGACCGGGATGCTCCAGACCTTGCCGTCGCCGATCTTCCCGGTGCGGGCGGCCTTCACGACGACCTCGACGAGCTGTTCGGCGTCGTCGTCCTCGACCAGGACCTCGATGCGGATCTTGGGTACGAGGTCGACGGTGTACTCGGCGCCCCGGTACACCTCGGTGTGTCCGCGCTGCCGGCCGTAGCCGCTGGCCTCGGTGACGGTGAGTCCGTGCACTCCGAAGGCCTGCAGGGCCTCCTTGATCTCGTCGAGCCGGTGCGGCTTGACGACTGCCGTGATGAGCTTCATGCGTCCACCTTCGTGTTCTTCGTCGCCGCGGCCGCGGCCTCGGCGGTCCTCGCGGGGGGTGCGGCCGGTGCGGTACGGGGGAGGCTGCCGCCGCCCGCGCCGCTGAAGTCGTAGGCCGTTTCGGCGTGTTCGAGCTGGTCGATGCCGGAGACCTCGTCGTCCTCGCTGACCCGCATGCCGATGGTCTTGTGGATGACCCAGGCGAGGATGGCAGAGACGATCAGGGAGTACGCGAAGGTCACGGCGACGCCGAGGGCCTGCTTGCCGAGCTGGTCGAGGCCGCCGCCGTAGAAGAGGCCCTTGGCGTCGGACTGGACCCCGCCGGTGGCGAAGAAGCCGACGAGCAGGGAGCCGATGACGCCGCCGACGAGGTGGACGCCGATCACGTCGAGGGAGTCGTCGTAGCCGAGCTTGAACTTCCATCCGACGGCCATGGCGCACAGGACACCGGCGATGGCGCCGACGGCGATCGCGCCGAGCGGGGAGACGGAGCCGCCGGCCGGGGTGATGGCGACGAGGCCCGCGACGGCGCCGGAGGCCGCGCCGAGGGTGGTGAACGCGCCGTGCCGGATCTTCTCGTAGGCGAGCCAGGCGAGCATCGCGGCGGCGGTGGCGACCTGGGTGTTGACGAACATCACGGCGCCGACGCCGTCGTTGTTGCCGAGCCAGGAGCCGGCGTTGAAGCCGAACCAGCCGAACCAGAGGAGCCCGG
Organism: Streptomyces solicavernae; assembly: GCF_029968095.1. GTDB lineage: Bacteria > Actinomycetota > Actinomycetes > Streptomycetales > Streptomycetaceae > Streptomyces > Streptomyces solicavernae. Next base: position 125,957 of record NZ_JASCIR010000016.1, read on the forward strand.
CGCCGAGCATGACGAGCGGCAGGGAGTGCGGCCGCATCGGGTCCTTCTTGAAGCCGACGCGCTTGCCGATGACGAGGATCACGCCGAGCGCGGCGGCACCGGCGTTGATGTGCACGGCGGTACCGCCGGCGAAGTCGATGACGCCGAGCTCGAAGGCCCAGCCGCCCTCGCCCCACACCCAGTGCGCGACGGGGAAGTACACGACGGTCGCCCACAGTGCGATGAACAGCGCCCAGGCGGTGAACTTCACGCGGTCGGCGAGGGCGCCGCTGATCAGGGCGGGCGTGAGGACGGCGAACATCAGCTGGAAGACCGCGAAGACGTAGACGGGGATGTCGTACGTGCCCCACAGTTCGGTGACGCCGATGCCGCTGAGGCCGACGAAGTCGGGGTCCCAGCCGATGAGCGAGCCCTTGTCGGTGCCGAAGGCGACGCTGAAGCCGTAGAGCACCCAGAGGATCGTGACGATCCCGAGGCTGATGAAGCTCATCATCAGCATGTTGAGGGTGGACTTGACCCGGACCATGCCTCCGTAGAAGAAGGCCAGTGCCGGAGTCATCAGCATCACCAGGGCGGAGCAGATGAGCATGAAGCCGGTGTTGGCGGCAGAGAGCTGCGGGGCTTCTGCGGCGATCGTGATGCCTGGAGGCATCGGCGTCTCCTCGTCGTTGCGGCCCGTGCGGGCGGAGCCTGTGCGGCTTGAGGGGTGGGCCGGTTATGCGCCACGACATTGGCGCAGCGCGGTTTCCGCCGATGCCCCTCGGTGTTTCGCCGCAGTGACGAAGAGGTCCTGCGTGTTACGCGTTAATGAACTGCCGGATCACGGTCCGTGTGTGTGCGGTCGCGGGGTGCCGGTACGGGACCGGCCGCGGCGGGCCATCCGGCTGACCTGGCATGGGGGAGCCGAGTCGGGCAGTCGTGGATGGTCCGGCCGCGGCCGGGGCTCAGGGTGCGGGGTGGGCCGTGGTCAGACGGCCTCCGCGGATTCGGGCAGCTGGGCGGTGAGCTCGTCGGTGAGCCGGGCGACCTCGCTGACCTCGCCGAAGGTGCGCATCGCGGTGTCGACGGTCTTGCGGAGCCGGGTGTTGACCCGCTCGGAGCGCACCTTCCTGGCGATGCCGAGGGCCTGCCCGGCGAGTACGCAGCTCTGCTCGGGCTCCCGCTGCAGCAGGTGCACGGTGGCCATGCCGATGAGGTTCAGCGCGTACGACCGCTGGTGTTCGGTGTCCTTGCTGAACAGGTCGACGGCGCGCTCCATCACGGGCTGGGAGAGCGAGGCGTACGTGGGGCTGCGGCCGGCCACGTAGGCCAGGTCGCGGTAGGAGTGGGCGTTCTCGCCGTTGAGTTCGGCCTCGGAGAAGAAGCGGATCCAGTCGGGCTCGCGCTCCTCGATGTCGTGGACGTCGGCGAAGGTGTCCTCGGCCATGCGCACGGCGCGCTTGGTCTTGCTGGGCTGGCCCATGTTGGCGTAGGCGCGGGCCTCCATCGCATACAGCATGGCCTGGGTGCGCGGGGTGGCGCAGTCGCGGCTGCCGTACTGGGCGAGGTGGATGAGCTCCAGGGCGTCGTCGGGCCGGCCGAGGTGGATCATCTGGCGGCTCATGCCGGAGAGGACGTACGAGCCGAGGGGTTTGTCGCCCGCTTCCTTGGCGGCGTGCAGGGCGAGGACGAAGTACTTCTGGGCGGTGGGCTGGAGGCCGACGTCGTAACTCATCCACCCGGCCAGCTCGGCCAGTTCGGCGGCGATCTTGAAGAGGCGGCGTTCGGTGGCGGCGGGCTGGGGTTCCTGCAGCAGGTCGGTGACTTCGTGGAGCTGTCCCACGACGGCCTTGCGGCGCAGGCCGCCGCCGCACTGGGCGTCCCACTGCCGGAACATCGCGGTGGTGGATTCGAGGAGGTCGAGCTCGGGTTTGGACAGGCGGGTCGCCCGGCGGATGGGGACGGCGGGCTCGGCGGCGTCCGGGGCGGGCCCGGGGCTGGGCACGAGCCAGCGCTGCATGGGCTCGATCAGGGAGGGCCCGGCGGCGAGGGCGAGCGAGGCGCCGAGGAAGCCGCGGCGGGCGAGCATCAGGTCGCTGCGCGAGAACTCGCTGATCATCTCGACGGTCTGGTCGCCGGTCCACGGCAGGTCGACGCCGGAGAGCGAGGCCGACTGGTGGGCGGAGCGGAGCCCGAGGTCCTCGACGGCGACGACGGCGCCAAAGCGCTCGGAGAACAGCTCGGAGAGGATTCGCGGGATCGGCTCGCGCGGCTGCTCGCCGTCGAGCCAGCGGCGGACTCTCGACGTGTCGGTCGAGATGTGACCGGCGCCCAACTGCCGTGCTCTGCGGTTCACCTGGCGGGCGAGCTCGCCCTTGGACCAACCACTGCGCACGAACCACGACGTGAGTGGTTCGTTGGGGCGCTTGTCAGCGTTCGCGCCGCTGCCGCCGTTGCCGCCCACTGGAGCGCCCCCATCCCTCGGGTCACTTGTCCGTCTCGCTGCGCCGAGCCCTGACAGCATGCCGTGAGTCGAGGCCGACGGTCTGCGCATCATCACCCGTCGAACAAGCAACCGAGTTGCCTCCGGCATACCCATGAACGCGTACGTCCCCGGGCTTCGTGTACTGAAAGTAGTCCTACGATCACCCTCCCGGCGAGGGCGTTCTCAGAATCGCCACCATTCGCCACCCCTTTGAATGAACTCAGGAACCGCTGCACACGATTGACTTGACACCGACGGCCGGGAGCGGGCGGAACGGAGCGCGCCGGGGCGCACCATTCCACCCGCACCACCCCGTGTCACCCCTCGCGCCACCTGCTCAACGACCAGGCGGCACGCGGGAGTCCGGGGTCGCATCGACGGCGACGCAGAGTCGCGGCCCCACTCCGCATCGTCACCAGGTTTCGTAACCAGCAACCTGTCGGACCCGTTGGAGGGGGCATGGGCTTCACGATCGGCGGCAGCCGGGGTATCCGCGAGATCCGGCCGGTGCGCACCGGTGCACGGCGGCGCGGGCGGGCCTCGGACTGCACCGCGGTGGCCGAGTTCACCGGCCTGTGGGGCTGGGAGGTGGTGCCGGGCGCGCGCGCCGCCGACGGGCAGTGCTCGTGCGGCAAGGCGGACTGCCCGGCCCCCGGCGCGCATCCGCTGCACTTCGCCGCGCCCGTCCCGGCGGGCTCGACGCTCGGCGAAGTCACGCGCGTGTGGGGCGAGTTCCCGGGTGCGGCGGTACTGCTGCCGACCGGGCGCAGCTTCGACGTACTGGAGGTGTCGGAGGCCGCCGGGCGCCGCGCCCTGGTCCGCATGGAGCGCATGGGCATCCCGCTCGGCCCGGTCACGGTCACGCCCGACGGCCGCGCCCAGTTCCTCGTCGCCCCGGGTGCGGCCGCGGAACTCCCCGGGCTGCTCTACCGCATGGGCTGGGACGACGCCGATCTGGACCTGCGGGCGCTGGGCCCCGGCGAGCACATCACGGGCCCGCCGTCCGACCGCGCCGGTCTCGGCCCGACCCGCTGGCTCCGCGCCCCGGCCCTCGACTCGGCGACCCATCCGCCGCCGGCGCGGCTGCTGCTGGGCACGCTGGCTTACGTCAGCCACCGCTCGGGGATGTGATCGGGCGCGCCTCCTCAAACGCCGGAAGGGCTGATCGTTTCAGCCCTTCCGGCGTTTGAGGAGCGGGGGTCCGGGGGCGGAGCCCCGAAGCGCCGCAGGCTTTCGGGAAGGGGCGGGGAGGGGAAAACAAAGCCGGGCCCGGACAGCAGCAGCACCGCTCTCCGAACCCGGCCACGAAACACGACGCGACGGGGACGCCCCCGTCAGCCCCCTCAGTCCCCTCAGCCCCCTCAGTCCCCGATCAGCGCATCCACAAACGCCTCGGGCTCGAACGGCGCCAGATCATCCGCCCCCTCCCCGAGCCCGACCAGCTTCACCGGCACCCCCAGCTCCCGCTGCACAGCGACGACGATGCCGCCCTTCGCCGTGCCGTCGAGCTTCGTCAGGGCGATGCCCGTGATGTCGACCACCTCGGCGAAGACCCGGGCCTGGACCAGGCCGTTCTGCCCGGTCGTGGCGTCGAGGACGAGCAGCACCTCGTCCACCGGACCGTGCTTCTCCACGACCCGCTTCACCTTGCCCAGCTCGTCCATGAGCCCGGTCTTGGTGTGCAGCCGCCCGGCGGTGTCGACGAGCACCACGTCGACGCCCATCTCCTTGCCCTCCTTCACCGCGTCGAACGCGACGGAGGCGGGGTCGCCGCCCTCGGGCCCGCGCACGGTGTAGGCGCCCACGCGCTCGCCCCAGGTCTGCAGCTGGTCGGCGGCAGCGGCGCGGAAGGTGTCGGCGGCGCCGAGGACGACGGTGCGGCCGTCGGCGACCAGGACGCGGGCGAGCTTGCCCGTGGTGGTGGTCTTGCCGGTGCCGTTGACGCCGACGACCATCACGACGCCGGGGACGCCGCCCGCCACGTGCCCGGTCTCCGTCTTCACGGACCGGTCGAAGTCGGTGCCGACCAGCGTCAGCAGCTCCTCGCGCAGCAGGGCGCGGAGCTCGTCGGGCGTGCGGGTGCCGAGCACCTTGACGCGCTCGCGGAGCCGTTCGACCAGCTCCTGGGTGGGGGCGACGCCGACGTCGGCGGTGAGGAGCGTGTCCTCGATCTCCTCCCACGTGTCGTCGTCCAGGCGCTCACGGGAGAGCAGGGTCAGCAGGCCCTTGCCGAGCGTGTTCTGCGAGCGGGCCAGTCGGGCCCGCAGCCGGACCAGACGGCCGGCGGTCGGCTCGGGCACCTCGATCTCGGGCGCCGCCTCAAGAGGCTCGGGCTCGGCCTCTTCGACGGGGGCTTCCGGCGCGGGCGCCTGCGCCGCGGGGAGGTCGACCTCCTCGATGGTGCGGCGTGGTTCTTCGTGCGGCTCCTCGGCCTCTTCGCCGACGTGCGGCTCGGCCGGGGGCTCGGTGATGGTCGGCGTGCTCGACGGGGCCGACGGAGGCAGCTGCTTCTTCTTGCGGCCGCTCACCACCAGGCCGCTGATGGCGCCGATCACGACTACGGCGATGACTACGGCAAGGATGAGGATGTCCATAACCCTGCCAGTATGCGGGAGACCCCCGGCGCGCGTGCGGCCGCGGACACGGGCGGCCTGCCCCGTACGACTGCGGGGGCAGGACGAAGGACCTTGGACCCTATTTGCCATTTTTAGGGCGAACATACGATAGTTGCGGTTCCCCCTCCTCTCCCCCACGGAGCTACCGCATGCCCGCGTCCCCCAGCGCGTCCGCCGACACCTCGCAGGCGCCGTCCGCCGTCACCGAGTCCGAGAGCGCGATCGAGACCCGCGGCCTTGAACCGGTCCCCGACGGCGAGCGCACCGGCAAGGTCAGGGAGCTGTTCCCGACCTGGGTCGCGGCCAACATCAGTGTGCTGCTGCTCACCATGGGCGCGGGCCTGGTGGTCTTCAACGGCCTGAACATCTGGCAGGTGCTGCTCGTCGCGACGGTCGCGCCGATCGTCTCGTACGGGATCGTCGGGCTGATCTCGATCGCGGGCAAGCGCGGGGGCGCGCCCGGTATGGCGCTGTCGCGGGCGGTGTTCGGGCAGCGCGGCAACCTCTTCCCGGGCTCGCTGATCTGGGTGGCCCGCTGGGGCTGGGAGACGATCAACGCGGTCACGGGTGCGTACGCGATCCTGACCGTGCTCGACCTGCTCTTCGGGGTGAAGTCGAACACCGTCCTGATCGTGGTGACGCTGCTGCTCTTCGTGACCGGCACGTTCCTGGTGTCGGGGCTCGGCATCAACGCGCTGCGGGTGTGCAGCAAGTGGTCGACGTATCTGTTCGGCGCGTTCAGCGTGCTCGTGCTCGGCTATCTGGTCGTCGAGACGGACTGGTCGGCGGTCCTGGACAAGCCGGCGGGCTCGGCGGCGATGGTGGTCGCGGGCATCGGCATGATCGGCGCGGGCGGCATCAGCTGGGTGCCCTCGGGCCCGGACTTCACGCGGTACCTGCCGCGTACGGCCTCGTCGAAGAAGATGGTCGGCACGACGGTCGGCGGCGCCGGGATCGTCGTGCTGCCGATGGTCCTGATGGGTGCCGTGATGGCGGTGTCGACACCGAACCTGGCGAGCGCGCAGGACCCGGTGGCGTTCATCGGCGAGCTGCTTCCGACCTGGATCGCGGTGCCGTATCTGCTGATCGCGCTGATCGGCATGCTGCTCATCAACTCGATGTCGATGTACTCGGCGGGCTTCACCGCGCAGACCCTCGGCATCAAGGTGCCGCGCGCGGCGGCGGTCAGTGTGAACGCGGTGATCAGCCTGATCTTCGGTTTCCTCCTGATGGTGGTGGCGACCAGCTTCATCGGCTCGTTCATCTCGTTCCTGACGCTGCTCGCGGTGGCGTTCTCGGCCTGGATCGGCGTCTTCGGCGTCGACATGCTCCGCCGCACGTCGTACGACGGCCGGGCGTTGCTCGACACCACGCGCACCTCCGCCTACTGGTACAAGGCGGGCTTCGCCTGGCAGGCCATGACGGCGTGGGCGGTCGCCCTCGTCACCGGACTGCTCTTCACCAGGGTCGACTGGTTCGCGGGTCCGCTCGCCTCGTCCTGGATCGGCAAGCACGGCCTGGGCTGGGTGACCGGCATCGCGGTCTCGGCGCTGCTGTACGCGGTGCTGCCGCGTGCCGAGTCCCGTGCGGTGGCAGCCGATTCGTCCGCTGAGGCCGAGGCGGAGCGCGCGACCGTGTCCGTCTGACCCGACCCCTGTCTATCTGACTCCGCGTCAACTACCGTCCCCCTTCGCAAGGCCACGGTTCCCGTAGTCCGTGTTCCCGGTGAAGGGGGACGTCGTCTGTCATGGCCGTCACCGTCGTACGTTTCAACCTGGTCGAACCCGCCGCGACCCCCGAGTCGCTGTCCGCCCGCTATCGCGCCGCCGTCGAGATGGCCGCGTACGCCGATGACCGGGGCCTGAACACGGTCCAGACCGAGGAGCACCACGGCGCCGCCAACAACTGGATGGCGTCGCCGTTCACGTTCGCGGGGGCGGTGTTCGGGGCAACGCGGCGGCTTGCGGTCACGGTCTCCGCGATCATCGGGCCGCTGCACGATCCGCTGCGGCTCGCCGAGGACATCGCCGCGCTCGACCTGCTCAGCGGCGGCCGCCTCGTGACCGTCGCCGGGATCGGCTACCGGCGCGAGGAGTACGAGGCGGCGGGCGTCGACTGGGCGCGGCGCGGGGCGCTGCAGGACGAGCTGTTGGAGACGCTGCTCAAGGCGTGGACCGGGGAGCCCTTCGCGTTCCGGGGCCGTACGGTCCGGGTGACGCCGCGGCCGTGCACCGAGCCCAACCCGCTGCTCCTGGTGGGCGGTTCCTCGAAGCCGGCGGCGCGGCGGGCGGCGCGGCTCGGCCTGCCGTTCTTCCCGAGCGCGCATCTGCCGGACCTGGACGCGTACTACCAGGAGAAGCTGCGGGAGTACGGCACCGAGGGCTGGACCATGATGCCCGCCGAGGAGACCCCGCTGCTGCACATCTCCGAGGACCCGGACCGCACCTGGGCCGAGTACGGGGAGCACTTCCTGCACGAGGCGCGGACGTACGCCTCCTGGCAGAACACGGACATCCGCTCGGCGGTCCGCTCGGGCGCGGACAGCGTGGCGGAACTGCGGGCCGAGGGCGTGTACCGGATCCTCACGCCGGACGAGTGCGTGGCGCTGAGCGAGGGCGGCCAGGACACCCTGATCCTGCACCCGCTGTGCGGCGGCATGCCGCTCGACGAGGGCTGGCGCTCCCTGCACCTGTTCGCGGAAAGGGTCATGCCCCGGCTCAAGGACTGAACCGGGGCACGACCGATCTGGAGAGAGGGGGCAGCGGGGTTTTAGCCCATCTCCTCCAGGGTCTTGCCCTTCGTCTCCCGGACGAACTTCAGGACGAAGGGGATGGAGAGCGCCGCGAAGGCGCCGTAGATGATGTACGAGCCGGTCAGCGACCACTCGGACATGCTCGGGAAGGTCTTGGTGATCGCGAAGTTGGCGAGCCACTGCGCGGAGGCGGCCACACCGAGCGCGGCGGCGCGGATCCGGCCCGGGAAGATCTCGCCGAGCAGCACCCAGACCACCACGCCCCAGGAGAGCGCGAAGAACAGGACGAAGCCGTTGGCGGCGATCAGCGCGATGAGGCCCTGGGCGTCCGGCAGCGAGACGTTGCCGCCGGAGCCGGTCCGGTACGAGAACGCCCAGGCCATGGTGAACAGGGCGATGGCCATACCGGCGGAGCCGATGAGGGCGAGCGGCTTGCGGCCGATCCGGTCGACGAAGATCATCGCGATGACCGTGCCGATGATGTTCACGATCGACGTCTCGAAGGAGTACAGGAACGAGCTGGTCGGGTCGTGCCCGATCGACTGCCACAGCTGGTTCGAGTAGTAGAAGATCACGTTGATGCCGACGAGCTGCTGGAACACCGAGAGGCCGATGCCGATCCAGACGATGGGCAGGAAGCCGACCTTGCCGAGCAGGTCCTTGAAGGACGGCTTGTGCTCGCGGCGCATGGCGTCCTCGATCTCGGCGGCGCGCGCGTGCGCGTCGATGCCGGTGCCCTCGACCTCGGTGAGCACCTTCTTGGCGTCGGCCACCCGGCCCACGGAGATCAGGTAGCGCGGCGACTCGGGGATCGCGAAGGACAGCAGGCCGTACAGGACGGCCGGGACGACCATCACGCCGAGCATCCACTGCCAGGCCTCCAGGCCCGCCAGCTGTCCGCGCTGGTCGCCGTCGGCCAGGGTGAGGATGCCGTAGTTGACCAGCTGCGAGACGGCGATGCCGATGACGATCGCGGCCTGCTGGAACGAGGCGAGCCGGCCGCGGTACGCGGGCGGGGCGACCTCGGCGATGTAGGCCGGGCCGATCACGGAGGCCATGCCGATGCCGACGCCGCCGATCAGGCGCCACAGCGTCAGGTCCCAGGCGGCGAAGGGCAGCGCCGAGCCGATGGCGCTGGCGGCGAAGAGCACCGCGGCGATCTGCATACAGCGGATGCGGCCGATATGGTCGGCGATCCGCCCGGCGAGGGCGGCACCGACGGCGCAGCCGAGCAGTGCGGTGGCGATGATCCAGCCGAGCATGTCCGCGTTGACGTCGAACCTGTGCTGGATGGCGACAGTCGCACCGTTGATCACGGAACTGTCGTAGCCGAACAGGAAGCCGCCCATCGCGGCCGCCGCCGTAATGAAGATGACATGGCCGAGATGGTCCGGCTGGGGACCCTTGGCCGCCTGCGGGGCCGGCGATGTGCTCGTCACGTGTACTCCTCGGGCCACCGGCCACAGCGCCGGGGTGGGGGCAGAAGCACCTTCCAGTGGCGCATAACTTTGAGCCACTCACCACTTGAAGGTAAATACGACGCTGCAGAGACTATGCCTTCAAGTGTCGAAGTCAATAGCCCGAGAGTTAGGAGTTCTTGGACACACAGAGTTACCAGAACTTCAACGCTTGAACTTATTTAGGGGGAACCGGACGGAACGGTCGGCCCGCCCGCGCGGCGAGAGCGCAGCTCAGCCGCTGCCATTCCCGCGACAGCTCAGCTCAGCCGCTGCCACTCCCCCGAGAGCTCAGCTCAGCCGCTGGCTGATGACCTTCGAGACGCCGTCGCCCTGCATGGACACCCCGTACAGCGCGTCCGCGACCTCCATCGTGCGCTTCTGGTGCGTGATCACGATCAGCTGCGAGGACTCCTGCAGCTCCCGCATGATCCGGATCAGCCGCTGCAGGTTGGTGTCGTCGAGGGCCGCCTCGACCTCGTCCATCACATAGAACGGGCTGGGCCGCGCCTTGAAGATCGCGACCAGCATCGCCACCGCCGTGAGCGACCGCTCGCCGCCCGAGAGCAGGCTGAGCCGCTTGACCTTCTTGCCCGGCGGCCGCGCCTCGACGTCCACACCACTGGTCAGCATGTTGTCGGGATCGGTCAGGATCAGCCGGCCCTCACCACCGGGGAACAGCCGCGCGAAAACGCCCTCGAACTCCCGCGCCGTGTCGTGGTACGCCTCGGTGAAGACCTGCTCGACCCGCTCGTCGACCTCCTTCACGACCTGAAGGAGGTCGGCCCTGGTCTTCTTCAGGTCCTCCAGCTGCTCGCTCAGGAACTTGTGGCGTTCCTCCAGCGCCGCGAACTCCTCAAGCGCCAGCGGGTTGACCTTCCCGAGCTGCTGGTACGCCCGCTCGGCCGCCCTGAGCCGCTTCTCCTGCTCGCCGCGCGCAAAGGGCCGCGGCCGGTTCCGCGGGTGCTCCGGGTCTTCGGGCAGTTCCTCGCCCTCGGCGGGCGGCGACGGCGGTACGGGCTGGTCAGGGCCGTAGTCCGCGACCAGCCCGGCCGGCTCGACGCCCAGCTCCTCCAGCGCCTTCGACTCCAGCTGCTCGATCCGCATCCGCTTCTCGGCGCCGAGGACCTCGCCCCGGTGCACCGAGTCGGTCAGCCGGTCAAGGTCCGCCTTCAGGTCCCGGCCGGCGTTCCGCTCCGCCACCAGCTCCTGCTCGCGCTCCGCCTTGGCCCGCTCGGCCGCGGCCCGCTCCTCCTCGGCCCGTACGAGGGACACCTCCACGTGGCCGAGCAGCTGCCGGGCGCCCGCGCCGACCGCCTCCGCGACGGCCGCCTCGCGCCGCAGCCGCGCCTTGCGCTGTTCGGCCCGCGCGCGGGCCTCCCGCTCGGCGCGCGCCGCCCGGTCCAGGCCGTCGGCACGCCCCGCGAGCCCCTTGACCCGCTCCTCGTGCGTCCGCGCCTGCAGCCGCGCCTCCATCTCGGTCTGCCGCGCATTGGCCCCGTCGGCGGCAAGCCGGTCCCGTACGGAGGTGTCCGGCTCCTCCTCGACCGGCAACTCCTCTGCCACGGCGAGCCGTTCGGCCAGCTCCGCCACCTCTTCGAGGGCACGGTCCAGGGCCTCCTGCGCGCGGGCCGCCGCCGCCACCGACCGCTCGGCCTCGCCCGCGGCGCCGCGCGCCTGCCCGGCGAGCCGGCCGAGCCGCTGCGAGACGGCCGACTTCTCCCGGTCCGCGGACCGCCGCCGCTCCCCCAACTCCTCGACGAGCGCGGCACTTTCCCGCCTGCGCTCCACCGCCCGCCGCTGCTCGTCCGCCAGCGCCTCACACCGTACGGCCAACTCCTCAAGCCCGGCCGCGGCCTCGTCCACCGACGCCTGCACCTCGATCAGGCTCGGCGCCCCGGCAGAGCCGCCCTGCGCGAAGTGCGCACCCAGCAGGTCGCCCTCGGCGGTCACGGCCGTCAACTCCGGACGCGCGTAGACCAGATCCTCGGCGTCCTCAAGCGTGCCGACCACGACGACCCCGCGAAGCAGCCGCCGCACCGCGGGCATCAACTCCTCGGGCCCACGCACCAGTTCGGCGGCGAACGGCGCCCCTTCGTGCTGCTGCGCCGGTACGTCACCGGGGGCGCCGCCGAGCAGCAGGGCCGCGCGGCCCGCGTCCTGCTTGCGGAGCAGCCGGATCGCCTCGGCGGCCGTCGCCGGGGTCGTCACGGCGAGCGCGTCGGCCGCCGCCCCGAGCGCCGCCGCCACCGGCACCTCGAACCCCGGTGTGACGGTGAGGAGTTCGGAGGCCGGGCCGAGCAGCCCGGCCAGCTGTTCCTGCGCGGCGAGCAGCGCCCCCGTACCGTCCTTGCGGCGAAGCCCGAGCGCGAGCGCCTCGCGCCGGGCCGCCGTCGCCGCCCGCTTCCGCTCCGCCGCCGTGGCCGCCTCCCGGGTCGCGGTGAGGGCCGCCTCGGCGTCGGCCAGCTCGCGCTTGGCCGCGTCGTGGCGTTCGCCGAGCTCGCAGTCGTCGGCGTCGAGCCCGTCGACCTCCGCCTTGAGCTGCTCGTACTCCTCCTGGGCCGCGGCCGCCCGCTCCTGTGCCTCGTCGCGCGCGGCGGCCAGGCGGTCGATCTCGGCCTGCGCCGAAGCGGCCCTGCTGCGGGCCGCGCCCACCTGGCCGTTCAGGCGGGCCAGGCCCTCGCGGCGGTCGGCGATCGCCCGCGCCACGTCCTTCAGGCGCCGCTCCTCGCGCGCCAACTCCCGCTCCAGCTCGGACCGGTGGGCGACCGTGTCCTCCAGGGCCCTCTCGGCCGCTTCGAGCGCGGCCTCCAACTCGGCCTCCTGCTCGCGGATCCGGGCGGCCTCGCGCTCCATGTCCTCGGGGTCGCGGCCGCGCCGCTCCTCGGCGGGCGCGGTGGTGGCGCTCTTCACCCGGGCGTCAGCGAGCGAGATCGTGCCGCGCACCCGCTCGGCCAGCTGTGACAGCTCGTACCAGGTCTGCTGCGCCCGCTGCAGCCGCGGTGCGAGCCGGCGCACCTCGCCCTCAAGCTCGGCCTCCCGCGCGAGCGCCGCCTTGAGCCGCGCCTCGGCCTGCTCCTTGCGCCGCTTCAGCTCCGCCTCGTCGGCGACCTCGCTGCGCAGCGCCTCCCGCAGCGTGACCAGGTCGTCGGCGAGGAGGCGGAGGCGGGCGTCGCGCAGGTCGGCCTGGATGACGGCGGCCCGGCGCGCGACCGCGGCCTGCCGGCCGAGGGGCTTGAGCTGTCTCCTGAGCTCGTCCGTGAGGTCCTGCACGCGCGCGAGGTTGGCCTGCATCGCGTCCAGCTTCCGCAGCGCCTTCTCCTTGCGCTTGCGGTGCTTGAGCACTCCGGCCGCTTCCTCGATGAAGGCGCGGCGCCCCATGGGATCGGCGTGCAGTACGGAGTCGAGCCGGCCCTGGCCGACGATGACATGCATCTCGCGGCCGATGCCGGAGTCGGACAACAGCTCCTGGATGTCGAGGAGTCGGCAGGTGTCGCCGTTGATCTGGTACTCGCTGCCGCCGTTGCGGAACATGATCCGCGTGATGGTGACTTCGGCGTACTCGATGGGCAGCACGCCGTCGGAGTTGTCGATGGTCAGCGACACCTCGGCCCGGCCGAGCGGGGGCCGCCCGGTGGTGCCGGCGAAGATGACGTCCTCCATCTTGCCGCCGCGCAGCGATTTGGCGCCCTGCTCGCCCATGACCCAGCTGAGCGCGTCCACCACGTTCGACTTGCCGGAGCCGTTGGGTCCGACGACGCAGGTGATGCCCGGCTCGAAGCGCAGTGTGGTCGCCGAGGCGAAGGATTTGAACCCGCGCAGGGTCAGGGCCTTGAGGTGCACGCCGCCGGACTCTACCTTTCGGCCTCGCCCCGGCTCCATGAACCGCCGCGTCTCACGGCATGAACACGCGGTTTCATCGCGGAAGGTGCAGGGCACATCAGACGTTGAGGGGGAACGGGGAAACCGAGGGGGCGGAGGCACGGCAAAGAAAAAGGGACGCCGAAGCGTCCCTTGCAGATCTTCTCAAGCGGCTGACACGGGCAGCCCCGAGTGATGCCTCACGCGGCAGCAGCTCAGGTCAGTGCAGGCTCCGCCTGGGGTACGTCAATGCTCTCCAGAAACGAGTCGCCTTCGTGAGAAGCGGCAGCAGTAGCCAGCGCGTCGTTCTCGGCCTGGATGCGTACGAGCTCGGATTCCAGGTCTTGGACGCGCTGCTGGAGCCGTCGCATCTCGGCGAGGAGTCGCGGGTCGGAGCCGCCGACGTAACCGAGAAGCGCCTTTGCCATGATGGATGGTCCTCCACACTGAGTGACCGACCGAATCGGTGTGGGTCGTGAGGGAAGCACCCGCGGTGAATGGCACTGCTTGTTTTGATTGCCGTTCCCACATGCCAAACAGCCAGGGTGCGCGGGGACTTCCAGAGTCTCACCAAAAAGTTTGACGGTCAACACGATCACACCCCGTATTGGCGGGCGACCCGGGGGCGCGCGGCCGGGGAACGGGCGGCGCTGCTCTCCTTCGGGGCCCTGGGGGCGTGGAGATCATTCTTGTCCGCGCAGCCTGGCACGACAAGCCAATATTGGCAACCACCAGGTGCTTTCCGTGCGCGACCAGGCGCTTTCCGTACGCGACTCTCGCTTTCCGTACGCGGACAGGCGCTGTCCGCACGCGGCCGCGACCGCCGCGGCAGCCGGGCGCCGTCGGCGACGCCCGGGCTGCCGTCGGCCCTCACCGGATGGCGAAGGTGTCGTAGATGCCGCGGGGCGTGTCCCAGATCTCAGTGACGCCGTCGACCCTGCCGGGTGTGTCGCCCTCCTGGAGCCAGCTGAGCAGTGCGTCACATCCGGTACGGGTGCCCTCGGCGACGACCTGTACGCGGCCGTCGGCCAGATTGAGGGCGAAGCCGACCAGGCCGCCGATCTCAAGAGCCTTCGCCCTGGTGAACCAGCGAAAGCCCACTCCTTGCACTTGACCGCGGACCCAGGCGGTGAGCCGTACCTCTTCATTCATGTGGGAAAGCTAACCGGCCAATTGCCTGTACAGCACTTCGCCCCCACATTCCCTTCACGTACAGTCGCGACAGCCGAGCCTCACTCGTTCGGGTGAAGCACAAGAACCTCAGGGATCAGGAAGGCCACCAGATGGGACGCCACCGACGCGTCGGCGCCGCGGGCGCGAGCGAAGAGCAGCACCCGGCGGACACCGTACGCACGGGCGGCACGCACTCCCACCGTCGGGCGAAGCGGGCGTCGGTGCCCGTGCGCACCGGTCTGCTCGGCGTCTCGGCTGCGGTGGCGATGGGCGCCGTGGCGGTCGCCTCCGGCCTGATACCCGGCGACGCGTTCTCCGGCGACGGCAACGAGTCGAGCCGTGTGCAGTCGGCCGGCAGCCCGACCGACCTGGAGACACAGGGCGGGGCCTCGGCGTCCCCGGACCGTCCGGAGAGCCCCGCGAGCCGTGGCTCCGACCGGCCCGAGCCGTCGAAGACCTCGTCGTCGCCGACCCGTTCCGCCTCGCCGTCGAAGTCCCCGTCGCCGTCGTCGTCCTCGTCCTCGTCCGCGCCCTCGCCCGAGAAGTCCTCCGCGGACGCCGGCGCGGGTGGCGCCGAGAAGAAGGCCGAGAAGCCGAAGAGCGAGCAGCCGGTGCCGGCGAAGCCCGAGGCCGCCCCCGCCAAGCCGTCGGCGCCGTCCCCGGACTCCGGCCAGGCCGCCGAGGCCGAGGTGCTGTCGCTGGTCAACCAGGAGCGGGCGCAGGCCGGTTGCAGCCCGGTGACGGCCGACGCCGCCCTCGCGGACCTGGCGGGCGACTTCAGCGAGGACATGGCCGAGCGCGGCTTCTTCGACCACACCGACCCCGACGGCGACACGCCCTGGGACCGTGCGGAACAGGCCGGTGTCACGAACCTCGGCGGCGAGAACATCGCCCGCGGGCAGACCAACGCCCAGTCCGTCATGGACTCCTGGATGGCCAGCCCGGGCCACCGCGCGAACATCCTCAACTGCGAGTACAGGACCCTCGGCGTCGGCGCGCACTTCGCGCCGGGCGGGCCTTGGTGGACGCAGGACTTCGGGTTCTAGGGGCGTCTCCCCTGGGAGTTCGGCACCGTCGACTCGGGCGCCGTCGCTCGCCCTGCGGGCTCTTGATCCCCTCCGGCTGCTTTTCGGCTGCCGCGCCGTCGTGGCTGGTCGCGCAGTTCCCCGCGCCCCTGTCGGGGCACGTGATCCGGCCCGTCCGGCGGGACTTTCGGGAAGGGGCGGGCAGGGGTGCAGGGGAAACCACGCGCCCGCACCTATCCCCGCGGCACCCGCTGGCACCGCGGACAGAAGTAGCTGGACCGATTCATCCACGGCCGTCGCCGTATCGGCGTACCGCAGCGCCGGCACGGCTCACCCTCGCGCCCGTACGCGTCGAGGGACCGGTCGAAGTAGCCGGACTCGCCGTTCACGTTCACGTACAGGCTGTCGAAGCTGGTGCCGCCCACGGCGAGCGCGGCGTTCATGACGTCGCGGATGTGGCCGAGGAGTTCGATGGTGCGGGGGCGCGTGAACGTCGCGGTGGGCCGCTCGTAGTGCAGCTTGGCGCGCCACAGCGCCTCGTCCGCGTAGATGTTGCCGACGCCGCTGATCAGCGACTGGTTGAGCAGCGCCCGCTTGATCGTCGTACGGCTGCGGCGCAGGCCCTGGTGGAAGGCCTCCTCGTCGAAGGCCGGGTCGAGCGGGTCGCGGGCGATGTGCGCGATGACGTCGGGCAGGCCGTCGGCGGTGGTGCCGTGCAGGGAGAGCCCGCCGAAGGTGCGCTGGTCGACGAAGCGCAGCTCGGTGCCGAGCTCGTCGGCGAAGCGGACGCGGATGCGCAGGTGCTTCTCGTCGGGGGCGTCCTGCGGCTGCAGGAGGAGCTGTCCGCTCATGCCGAGGTGCGCCAGGACCGCCTCGGGCGAATCGGTGAGCGGCAGCCACAGGTATTTGCCGCGCCGCCGGGCCACCCCGATGCCGTGCCCCTTGAGCCGGGCCGCGAAGTCGGGCCCGCCGGCGAGGTGGCGGCGTACGGACCGCGGGTGCAGCACCTGGACCTCGGCCACGACGCGTCCGGAGACCCAGCGCTCAAGGCCGCGGCGGACGACTTCGACCTCGGGCAGTTCGGGCACGGGTCCTCCCCCGGTACGTAGGTGTGGATGCACGGCCGACGGCCCGCCCGGCAAGTCTCCTTAAGAAGCCGACGGCCCGCCCCGTAGGAGAACGGGACGGGCCGTCGTACAGCCTGCCTGCGGAACGGCTTGCGGCTCGGCGTCGGCGTCGGCGTCAGGCCTTCGCCGATTCGGGGGCGCTGTCGGCGTCCGCCCCCTCGGCGGCTTCGCCCTTGGCCCGCTCGTCCGCCGCGGCGCGAATCGCACGCCACGCGGACTCGGCGGCCTGCTGTTCCGCTTCCTTCTTGCTGCGACCGGTGCCGGTGCCGTACGAGACGCCTCCGACGCGGGCGGCAGCGGTGAAGGTCTTCTCGTGGTCGGGGCCGGTCTCCGAGACCAGGTACTCGGGCACGCCGAGGCCTTCGGTCGCGGTGAGCTCCTGGAGGCTGGTCTTCCAGTCCAGGCCGGCACCGAGGTTGGAGGACTTCTCGATCAGCGGGTCGAAGAGCCGGTGGACCAGCTCGGAGGCCGCGTCGAGGCCCTGGTCGAGATAGACGGCACCGATCACCGCTTCGAGGGTGTCGGCGAGAATGGACGCCTTGTCCCGGCCGCCCGTGCCTTCTTCGCCCCGGCCGAGCCGGATGAAGGCGCCGAGGTCGAGCCCGCGGCCCACTTCGGCCAGCGCACGCGAATTGACCACCGCGGCCCGCAGCTTGGCCAGTTGGCCCTCGGGCAGGTCGGGGTGGGTGCGGTACAGCGTGTCCGTGACGACGAGGCCGAGCACGGAGTCCCCGAGGAACTCAAGGCGCTCGTTCGTCGGCAGGCCGCCGTTCTCGTACGCGTAGGAACGGTGGGTCAGCGCACGCACCAGAAGGGCGGACTCAAGCCGGTAGCCGAGCCGCCCTTCCAGAAGCGTGTGGGACGAGGCCGTGTTCTCCGCCTGCTTCTTGGCGTTTGCCGCTTTGGCGTCATCCGCCGTTTTGTGGCTAGACACGGTGCCTCTCACCAGCCGCTCAGACCTCTAGGACCTGGCGCTTGTTGTAGGTGCCGCAGCTCGGGCACGCGATGTGCTGCTGCTTCGGCTCCTGGCAACGCTCACACGAAACCAGGGTGGGGACCGCAGCCTTCCACTGCGACCGGCGGTGGCGCGTGTTGCTGCGCGACATCTTCCGCTTCGGAACAGCCACGGCTACTTCTCCTGCTTCTCGTCGACGCCAGCTTCCGCTTCGGCGCCGCTCATCTCGTCCTTCTCGCCGTCCTGGAGCGAATCAGCGAGTCCCTGCAATGCCGCCCAACGGATGTCGACGGCGTCGTGGTGGTGGTCCGGGTCGTCCGCGAGCCGCGCACCGCATTCGGCGCACAGACCCGGGCAGTCGTCCTGGCACACCGGCTGCATGGGCAGTGCGAGCACCACCGCATCGCGCAGCACGGGTTCGAGGTCGAAGAGTCCGTCCTCGAGGGGGGTCATGTCCTCGTCCTCGGCGTCGTCGGCCGGTTCCGCCTGCTTGCTGCGGCCACGGTCATCGGCGTCGGGGTACGTGAACATTTCCTGGAAGTCCGCTTCGAGCTCACGCTCCAGCGGCTCCAGACACCTTACGCACTCCCCCTCGACCCGTGCACGGGCGGTGCCTGTGACAAGCACCCCTTCCATGACGGACTCAAGCCGGAGCTCCAGCTCGACCGGAGCGCCACCGGGCACACCGATGACTCCCTGGATGCCGAAGACTGCGTCTGAGGAGGGTGCGTCGATCGTGCGGGTCAGCCGCTGGAGCGCACCGGGACGCCGACCCAACTCGTGTGTGTCGAACACGAGGGGGTTGCGGTGGTCGAGGCGGGCGTTCAGGGCTTTTCCTGCTTTCGATCATCGAAGTCTCGGGGAGGCTGACCCCGCTGTGAGCGGAGCGCCTGGCCGCGGGCGTCAAGAAACGACAGAGCGCACGCGCGACCGAAGAGCCAGGATACTGGACCTTTCGCTGTCGGCCCAATCCGCCCTCTTACCACTGGCCAGGGGCATGCCCGGGGGCATGACCAGGGGCATGACCAGGGGCATGACCGGGGGCATGACCAGGGGCGCTCACTGCCCCGGCCCGCGCCCCTGTCCGTACTCCCGCTCGTACTCCCGCAGCTGGTCGACGCTGATCATGCTCGTGTCGAACAGGCTGGTCTCGTCGAGCGCGGGACCCTGCTGCTGCGCGCCGTCCGGGTAGTGCGCCTGCTGCCCGAAGTCCTGGCTCTGCTGCTGATAGCCGTACGGGTCCTGCTGCTGGTACGCGTACGGGTCCTGCTGCGCGTACTCCTGCGGCATCTGCTGGTACGCGTACGGGTCCTGCTGCTGGTAGCCGTACGGGTCCTGGCCGTACGGCTGCTGCGCGGGGACCGGGGCCGGGGCGGCGGGCGGCGGCGGAGGCGGGGTCGGGGGCTGGTACGGCTGGGGCTGCTGGTGAGGCTGGGGCTGGGGCTGCTGGTGAAGCTGAGGCTCGGGGTGGGGCTGGGCCTCGGGGTGGGGCTGGGGCTGGGGCTCGGCGAGGTCCGCGAGGTAGTCCGCGTCGCTGGCGAGGTGCTGGTGGCCGGGGGCGTCGAAGGCGCCGAGCCCGCCGAGGTCGTCGGAGGCGACGCGGCCCTGGAGCTTCTGCCGGCCGCGGCCGACCGCCTCCAGGGTCTTGGAGAGCACGGCCTCGAAGGCGCCGAGCTTCACGTCCACGTACCCGTCCGCGCGTTGGCGCAGGGTCTCCGGGTCCTGGCTGCGCTCGGGGGCCTCGGTGAAGTCCGGGTCCTCGTACCCCTGGGCGTCCAGGCCCTGCCCGGTGCCGAGGAGTTTTTCGCGGCCGCGGCCGACCGAGCCGAGGGTCTTGGTGAGGACGACCTCGAAGTTGGCGAGCTTGGAGTCGACGTACTCGTCGGCATCCTGGCGGATCTCCTCGGCCTCCGCGCGGGCCTTGGCGAGGATGCGGTCGGCCTCGTCCTGGGACTGGCGGGCGACCGCGGTGTCCGACACCAGCGAGCCGCGTTCGGCGCGGGCCGACTCGATGATGCGGTCGGCCTCCTGGCGGGCCTGCTCGACCAGCTGGTCGCCGCTGCCGAGCACCTGCTGCGCCTGGGCGAGGGAGCCGGGCAGGGCTTCGCGGACCTCTTCGAGTCGCGCGAGCAGCTCGGACCGGTTGACCACGCACGAGGCCGACATCGGCATGGACCGGGCGCCCTCGACCGCTTCGACGATCTCGTCCAGCTTCTTCTGCACGTCCACGTCCACCGTGTACTCGCCACTCTCTGCCTGGTAGGGCCCCCGGGGAGACGCCCCCCAGGAGTCTGCGCCCGGCCGGGAGCCGGACAAGGCGACTGTACGGGCAGCGGCCGCCCCACCGACACCGGGTGACGGAACGTCAGCTCCCCGGGGCCCGCCCCCTCCGGCCCGGGCGGGCTCAGCCGTTCTTGGCCAGGCGCTCGGTCAGCGCGGCGTGCACCAGCGGCGGCAGCAGGTGCGAGACGTCACCGCCCCAGGCCGCCACCTCCTTGACGAGCGAGGAGGAGAGGAAGCTGTACGTGGGGTTGGTGGGCACGAACAGGGTCTCGACGCCGGAGAGGCCGTTGTTCATCTGGGCCATCTGCAGCTCGTAGTCGAAGTCGCTGACGGCGCGCAGCCCCTTGACGATGGCGGGGATGTCGCGCTGCTTGCAGAAGTCGACGAGCAGGCCGTGGAAGGCCTCCACCTCGACGTTGCCGAACTCGGTGGTGACCTGGCGGATCAGCTCGATCCGCTCCTCGATCTCGAACAGGCCCTTCTTGGACTGGTTGATCATCACCGCGACGTGGACCACGTCGTAGAGCTTGGAGGCGCGGGCGATGATGTCGAGGTGTCCGTTGGTGATGGGGTCGAACGACCCCGGACAGACGGCGCGGCGCAACTGAAGTCCCTCGCTCTCGGGTCCTGACGATGCGTTCATGAGGTGGGTTCCTCGCTGGTGGAGGCGGCGCGACCGTACCAAAACGTGCCCTCGCCGTAACGCCGGGACCGAAGCCCCTCGAAGCCGTCCGGCCAGCCGAATTCCCCGCCTCTGGTGCTGCGCTCCACGGTGACGAGCGCTTGCTCAGCGATCCAGCCCTGGGCACGGAGTGTGAGCAGAATCTCCCGAAGATCGTCGTCGCTCACGGCGTACGGCGGGTCGAGGAACACCAGGTCGTACGGCGCGTCGGGGGCCTGGCCCGCGATGACCGAGGCCGCCTTGCCGGCCCGGACCTCGGCGCCGGGCAGGGCGAGCGCCTTGACGTTCTCCCGGATCGTGCGGACCGCTCGGGCGTCCGTCTCGACCAGGAGTGCGTGGCCCGCGCCCCGGGACAGCGCTTCGAGGCCGACGGCGCCCGAGCCCGCGTACAGGTCGAGGACGCGTTCGCCTTCGAGGGGGCCGCCGAGGAGCGACTGCCAGGTGGAGAACAGGCCCTCGCGGGCGCGGTCCGAGGTGGGGCGGGTGCCGGTCCCCGGCGGTACGGCCAGTCGGCGTCCGCCGGCGCGGCCGGCGATCACGCGGGTCATCTGCGTCCTTCGAGGTCAGGGGGTGCTCAGGGGCGAGGGTGGGGTCACTCAACGATAGGCGGGGGCGGAGGCGGGCGGCCCGGGGGTCGGCGCCGCCCGGCCCCGGCTCTCCGTCCGGTTGGTCAGCCCTTGTCCAGGTATTCCTCCCGGTCCTTGTCGAGCAGTGCGTCGAGGGCCGTGCGG
Organism: Streptomyces solicavernae; assembly: GCF_029968095.1. GTDB lineage: Bacteria > Actinomycetota > Actinomycetes > Streptomycetales > Streptomycetaceae > Streptomyces > Streptomyces solicavernae. Next base: position 147,082 of record NZ_JASCIR010000016.1, read on the forward strand.
AGGGCGGGGAGCCGGGTGAGCTCCGGGTCGGCGGAGACGATCCGGACGGCCTCCTCGCGGGCCTCGGCGATGATCTCCTCGTCGTCGATGACCGCGAGGACCCGCAGCGAGGAGCGCACACCGGACTGGGCCTGGCCCAGCACATCGCCCTCGCGGCGCTGTTCGAGGTCGATACGGGAGAGCTCGAAGCCGTCCAGGGTGGCGGCGACGGCGCCGAGTCTGGCGCGCGCGGGGCTGGCCTCGGGCATCTCGGAGACCAGCAGGCACAGGCCCGGGGCGGAGCCCCGGCCGACGCGGCCGCGCAGCTGGTGCAGCTGGGAGACGCCGAAGCGGTCGGCGTCCATGATCACCATGGCGGTGGCGTTGGGGACGTTCACCCCGACCTCGATGACCGTCGTCGCCACCAGGACGTCCACCTCGCCGGCGGCGAAGGCGCGCATCACGGCGTCCTTGTCCTCGGGCGCCATGCGGCCGTGCAGCACCTCGACGCGCAGGCCCTTCAGAGGTCCGGCGGTGAGCTGCTCGGCGACCTCGACGACGGCGAGCGGCGGGCGCTTCTCCGCCTCGTCCTCGGCGGACTTCTTCTTGGCGGACTTGTCGTCCAGGTCGTCCCCGATCCTGGGACAGACCACGTACGCCTGGTGGCCGTTCTCGACCTCCTCGCGGACGCGTTCCCAGGCGCGGGCCAGGAAGTGCGGCTTGTCGGCGGCGGGGACGACATGGCTGGCGATCGGCGAGCGCCCGGCGGGGAGTTGGTCGAGTACGGAGGTCTCCAGGTCGCCGAAGACCGTCATCGCGACCGTGCGCGGAATGGGCGTCGCCGTCATCACCAGGAGGTGCGGCGGCTGTTTGCCCTTGCTGCGCAGGGCGTCGCGCTGCTCGACGCCGAAGCGGTGCTGCTCGTCCACGACGACCAGGCCGAGGTCGTGGAACTGCACCTTGTCCTCGATCAGGGCGTGCGTGCCGATGACGATTCCGGCTTCCGCCGTGGCGAGGTCGAGCAGGGCCTGGCGGCGGGCGGCGGCGCCCATCGAGCCGGTGAGGAGGACGACCTTGGTGGCGTGCTCGGAGCCGCCCAGCATGCCGCCCTCGGCGAGCTCCCCCATCATCTCGGTGACCGAGCGGTGATGCTGCTGGGCGAGGACTTCCGTGGGCGCGAGCATCGCGGCCTGCCCGCCCGCGTCGACCACGGCGAGCATGGCGCGCAGCGCCACCATCGTCTTGCCGGAACCCACCTCTCCCTGCAGCAGCCGGTGCATCGGGTGTTCGGTCGCGAGGTCGTCGAAGATCTCCTTGGAGACCCGCTGCTGGCCGTCGGTGAGGGTGAAGGGCAGCTTGGCGTCGAAGGCGTCGAGCAGGCCGTCCGCGGTGGGGCGGCGGGGCGCGGCGGGCAGCTGCGTCTCGGCGAACCGGCGCCTGGCCAGGGCGACTTGGAGGACAAAGGCCTCATCCCACTTGAGGCGGTCCTTCGCGGCGGCGACGTCCGCCTTGGCGTGCGGCCGGTGGATCTTCAGCAGCGCCTCGGGGAGCGCCACCAGGCCCCGGCCCTGGCGCAGCGAGGGCGGCAACGGGTCCACGGCGTCCTGCGCGCTCGGCAGCACCGCGTCCACCGCCTTGGCGATCTTCCAGGACTCCAGTTTGGCGGTGGCCGGGTAGATCGGGATGAGCGCCCCGGCCCAGGACTCGACGGCGTCCTCCGCCTCCGGTCCGCTGCCGCCGCGCAGGAGTTGGTACGCGGGGTGGGCGAGCTGGAGCTTGCGGTTGAACGCGGACACCTTGCCCGCGAACATCGCGCGGGTGCCGGGCAGCAGGTCCTTGTGCGGCTTGTGGATGCCGCGGCCGAAGAAGACCAGCTGGAGCTGGCCGCTGCCGTCGGTGATGGTGACTTCCAGGCGCTGTCCGCGGCCGCCGTTGAACTTCAGGACGCGGGCGGTCGCGACCTGCGCGACCACCGTGACGTGCTCGTCCAGGGGCAGGTCAAAGAGCGTGGTCAGCTCGCCTCGCTCCGCGTACCGCCGGGGGTAGTGGTGGAGGAGGTCGCCGACCGTGTGCAGGTCGAGGTGCTCGGCCATCACCTTCGCGGTGGCGGGGCCGAGCGTCTTCTTCAGGGGTTCTTCGAGCGCGGGCACGAATCCATTCCACACCACGCCACCGACAACGCGCCGGGCCTGTGGATAACCCGGCCGTGCCGGGCCGCCGTCCCCCGAGCCACGGCTCCCGCGCCCCTACTCCACGCCGATGAGCACTCCCGCGCCCCTACTCCACTACTCCACGCCGATGAGCATCAGCGGCGACCGCCGTCCGCCCCGGTACACGACGGTGTCGACCGCGAGGTGGTGCTCGCGCACATGTTCCGCGAGGGCGGCGCCGACCGATCCGGGTATGTCGTCGCCGAGGACGAGCGTGACCATCTCGCCGCCCGCGGACAGCATCCGGTCGAGCACCGCGGCCGCCGTGGCCGTGATGTCGGCACCGATCACCGCGACGTCCCCGTCGATCAGGCCGAGCAGGTCCCCGGCCTGGCAGATGCCCGCCGTGGTCCACGACTGCCTCTCGGCGACGGCGAGTTCGGCGTAGCGGGTGGCTCCGGCCGCCGAGGTCATGCCGACCACGTCCTCGTCGAAGCGCCGGTCCGGCTCGTGCACGGCGAGCGCCGCGATGCCCTGCACCGCGCAGCGCGTCGGGATCAGCGCGACCCGTACGCCCTCCGCGCGGGCCTGCTCGGCCGCGGCCGCCGCGGTGTACCGCAGCTCCGGGTCGTTGGGCAGCAGCACCACCTCGCGCGCGTGCGCACGCCGGATCGCGTCGACCAGCTCGCCGCTCGCCGGTGGCTCGCCGGGCCGCGCGAGCACGGTGGTCGCCCCGGCCTCGCCGCACAGCTCGGCCAGGCCCTCGCCGGGCACGACCGCGACGATCGCGCGCTGCGCCCGCTCGCGCGGCTGCTTCGAGTGCCCGGCGTGCCCGGCGCTGTGCGCGTCCTGCGCCCCGAAGTGTGTGATCCGGATGCGGTACGGGCGTCCCGCCTCGACGCCCGCCTCGACCGCGGCACCGGCGTCGTCCACGTGCACATGGACGTTCCACAGCCCGTCCCCGCCGACCACGACCAGGGAGTCGCCCAGGCCGTCGAGGCGGGCGCGGAGCCGGGCCACGGCGGCGTCGTCGGCCTCCAGGAGGTAGATCACCTCGAACACCGGCCCACTGCCCTCTGCGTCGCTGTCGGCCGCGCAGTCGACGTGGTCCGCGAGCAGCGCGTCCCTTACGTCGCCCCGCACGCGCGCGTGCGGGCCGGACTGCTGCCGTACGGGACGGGGCGGCGGCCGATGGGCCGGCGGCCGCCCCGACAGGGCCTGCACGAGCGCCCCGAGGACCGCGACGAGGCCCTGGCCGCCCGCGTCGACGACGCCCGCGCGGCCGAGCACGGCCAGCTGCTCCGGCGTCGCCTCCAGGGCCGCGGCGGCGCCCTCGTACGCGGCGGTGGCAACCGCCGCGCAGTCCCCGGCCGTGCGCTGTGCCGCCTCGGCCGCGGCGGTGGCGACCGTCAGGACGGTGCCCTCCACGGGATGCGCCACCGCCTGATAGCCGGACTCGGCGGCCCGGCGCAGCGCGAGCCGCAGCAGTGCGGCGTCGTCGCCCACCTCCGCGTCGCCGGGCTCGCCGTGAACAGCGTCACGCTCGGCCTGCTCGGCCTGCTCGGCCCGCTCGGCCCGTTCGGCCAGCACCTGGGCCATGCCCCGCAGCAGCTGCGCCAGGATCGTGCCGGAGTTGCCGCAGGCCCCGATGAGCGCACCGTGCGCCAGCGCGCGTACGGCGTCCGCCAGGGAAGGGCCCGGGCCGGCGCCCGCCGCCTCATGGGCGGCGAAAACCGCCTCTACCGCGCGTGCGGCCGATTCCACGGTCAGGTACAGGTTGGTGCCCGTGTCCCCGTCGGCGACGGGATAGACGTTGATCGCGTCGATCTCCTCGCGGGCCTTCCCCAGGGCGCGGAGCGCCAGTCGGCACCAGGTGCGCACCACCTCGGCGTCGGGGGTCTGGGGCACCGGCTGCCTCCTTGCTCAGGGGTCGTCCCGCAGCGTAGTCCCCGGTGGGGAGACCGCCCGGGGCAGGCCCCCGGGCGGTCATGGTAGTTTCGTTCTACCGAAGCGGTCGTTGTATGCTGCTTCGGTTGCCTGACGAGAGTCGGGCCAACCTTCCCCCTGGCACCGCCAAACAGATCACTAGATCCCGGCATGCCGGGATCAACCGTAAGTGCATCTGAAGTCTTTGGAGTGACCCGTGGCTGCCAACTGCGACGTCTGCGGCAAGGGGCCGGGCTTCGGCAACAACATCTCCCACTCGCACCGCCGCACGCCCCGTCGCTGGAACCCGAACATCCAGCGCGTGCGTGCCGTGATCGGTGGGACGCCGAAGCGGCTCAACGCCTGCACCTCGTGCATCAAGGCCGGCAAGGTCTCGCGCTGACGAACGTGTAGCGCGGCCACCTAGCTGGTTGCTGTAGAAAGCCGGTCCACCCTCGGGTGGACCGGCTTTTTCATGCCCGCGCCCAAGGCCACTACGCACAGGCCACTACGCACAGGCCGCTACCCACAGGCCCTAGGGGGCGTCTCCCC
>NZ_JASCIR010000017.1 GCF_029968095.1 Streptomyces solicavernae
CCCACCTAAAGGTGGGGGTACCCACGAAGGAGACAGGATGGGCGCCACGTTCCGGCCTCACGCGGCGTGCGGGTGGAGCGGCGTGCGGGTCGAGCGGCGTGCGGGTCCGAGCCCCGCAGGACTCTTCGGCGCTCAGAACTCCCCGTCGTCGCCCCACTGGTCGAGCAGGCTCTCCTCGGACTCGGCCTCCGGGGTGCGGGAGCCGTGGTGGAGGGACTGCTCGGTCCAGATGACCTTGCCGCGGCCGGTGTAGCGCGTACCCCAGCGCTCCGCGAACCGGGCGACGAGGAACAGTCCGCGGCCGCCCTCGTCCGTGGACTTGGCGCGGCGCAGGTGCGGGGAGGTGCTGGAGCCGTCGGACACCTCGCAGATCAGGCTGTTGCGGTCGTGCAGGAGGCGCAGCCGGATCGGGTCGGTGCCGTAGCGGATGGCGTTGGTGACGAGTTCGCTGACCACCAGCTCGGTCGCGAACGCCGCCTCGTCCAGGTCCCAGTCGGCCAGCTTGCGGGTGACGTCGGCGCGTACCCGGGAGACGGCCGCGGGGTCGGCGGGTACGTCCCACTCCGCGACCCGGTCGGGGACGAGCCGCCGGGTACGGGCCACCAGGAGCGCGACGTCGTCGCCGGGCCGCTCGGGCAGGACGGTGTCGAGGACGGCCCGGCACACCTCGTCCGGGCTGCGGTCCGCCGTCTCGGCGAGGGCGGCGCGCAGCAGGCCGAGGCCGACCTCCAGATCGCGGTGGCGGTCCTCGACGAGGCCGTCGGTGTAGAGGGCGAGGGTGCTGCCCTCGGGCAGGTGCAGTTCGGCGGTCTCGACGGGCAGTCCGGCGCCGAGGCCGAGCGGCGGGGAGACCGGCACGTCCGGGAACTCGGCGGTGCCGTCGGGGTGGACGACGGCGGGGCCCGGGTGTCCCGCGCGGGCCAGGGTGCAGCGTCCGGTGACCGGGTCGTAGATCGCGTACAGGCAGGTGGCGCCGGTGATCATGCCTTCGCCCGCGGCTTCGGGGTCGGCCTCGTCGGCGTCGATGCGGGCGACCAGCTCGTCCAGGTGGCCGATGAGTTCGTCGGGGCCGCGGTCCAGGGCGGAGAAGTTGTGCACGGCGGTACGCAGCCGGCCCATGGTCGCGGCGGCGTGCAGTCCGTGGCCGACGACGTCCCCGACGACGAGGGCGACCCGGGCGCCGGGCAGCGGCAGCACGTCGAACCAGTCGCCGCCCACCCCGGCCTCGGCGGGCAGATACCGGTGGGCCACGTCGAGGGCGGTCTGCTCGGGCAGGGCCCGCGGGAGCAGGCTGCGCTGCAGGGTGACGGCGACGGCGTGCTCGCGCGCGTACCGGCGGGCGTTGTCCACGGACAGGGCGGCGCGGGCGGAGAGTTCCTCGGCGAAGGACACGTCGTCCTCGGTGAAGGGTTCCTGCTCGGAGCGCCAGTAGTTGACCGAGCCGAGGACGACGCCGCGGGCGCGCAGCGGCACCGAGATCAGGGAGTGGATGCCGTGTTCGAGGACGCGCCGCGCCCGCTCCGGGTCCTGGGCGCGCCAGCCCTCGGAGGCGTGCAGGTCGGCGGCGAGCACGGCGTGGCCGGTCGCCAGGCCTTCGGCCATCGGGCTGCCGGTCACGAAGTGCAGGGACGAGCCGGCCGGGTACAGCGGCGGGTCGGCCTGGACGCCGCGGACGGCGATGCGGTGCATGGCGGCGTCGCCGGCGGCGTCGGTGTCGTCGGGTTCGTCGCCGCGCGTCACCGCGTCAAGGAGCTCGACGGTGGCGAAGTCCGCGAACCGGGGCACGGCGATCTCGGTCAACTCCTCGGCGGTACGGGCCACATCGAGGGTGGTGCCGATGCCCACCCCGGCGTCGTAGAGGAGTTGGAGCCGTTCGCGGGCGAGTTCGGCGCGGCCGGCGAGGGCGCGCAGTTCGGTGGAGTCGCGGAGCGTGGCGACGCTGCCGGCGGGGCCGCCGTGGCGGTCGACGGGCCGTACGTTGACGGCGAGCAGCCGGTCGCCGACCAGGTGCACGGCGTCGGTGACGGACTCGCCGGAGGCGAGGAGCCGGGCGGCGGCGGGGGCGAGGCCGAGCTCGGCGATCTGGCGGCGTTCGGCGTCGGCGGGGAGGTCGAGGAGGCGGCGGGCCTCGTCGTTGGCGAGGAGCAGCCGGCCGTCGGCGCCGACGATCAGGACGCCTTCGCGGACGGAGTGCAGGACGGCGTCGTGGTGCTCGTACATGCGCGTCATCTCGACGGGGCCGAGGCCGTGCGTCTGGCGCTTGAGGCGACGGCTCACCAGGGCCGCGCCGCCCGCCGCCACGAGGAGGGCGCCGCCCGCGGTGGCGAGCAGCACGGGCAGGCGGTGGGCGACGTCCCGGTTGACGTGCTTGACGGTGACGGAGACGGAGACGATCCCGGCGACCGAGCCGTCCGCGCGAAGCACGGGCACCACGGACTGGACGACGTCGGTCTCGCCGCCGGGCAGGACCGGACCCTGGGCGCTCTCGACGATGGTGCGGCCTTCGAGGGCGGGCCCGATGGTGCCCACGAAGGGCTTGCCGATCTGTTCCGGGTCGGGGTGGGTGAGGCGGAGGCCCTTGGTGTCGGTCACGACGACCGCGTCGAGGCCGGAGCGTTTGCGGGCTGCCTCGGCGCGGGGCTGGAGGACCGCGGTGGGGTCGGGGCCGTCCAGGGCGGCCGCCGTGCCGGGGCCGTTCGCGAAGGCCTCGCCGGCGACGAGCACCTCGTCCCGGGCCTGGTCGGCGGCCTGGTTGCGGACCTGGACGACGATGACGAGCAGCGTGGCGACGACGAGGATCACGACGATCCCGAGCTGCAGCAGGAAGACCTGGCCGGCGACGCTGCGCGCGTTGAGGCGCGCCCGGCGCCGCCCCGCCGGCCGCCCCTGTCGCTCGTGCTGTCCGCTCGGCCGGGGCGGGGGACTCGACGTCCGGGGCTCGGATCCGTGCTTACCCATGTGTCCCAGTCTTCCCGACTGTCCCGGTCAGGGGTTGTCCGGAGACATGCGCGTGGGCGCGGGCGCGGGCGTGGAGATACGGGGGATACGGCTGCGGCGGGCCGCCGGGCGGTACTCGACGAGGACCAGTGCCAGTTCGACGTACCGTTCGGCGAGGTCCGGCACGCTCTCCTCGCCGCTCTCCCGGTACCACTGGGCGACGGCGTTGCACATCGCGATGACGCCGCGGCGGGCGTCCTTCGGGTGCGGGGTGCGGAAGACGCCCTGGGCGACGCCGTCCTCGATGATCTGCTCGAACATGCGGGTGCCGTCGAGCCGCCTGCGCCGGAACTCGGCAAGCCCCTCCTCGGACATGCTGCGCCACTCGGTGAGCGTCAGGCTGCTCTCCAGGCGGTACTCCGCGCGGTAGCGCACGGTGGCCCGCACCACCGCCGCCAGCTGCTCGCCCGGGTCGTCGCCGGCGGAGGCCAGCTCCTCGCGGCAGGCGTCGAAGTAGGCCTGGCCGCTGCCGTTCACCAGGGCGTGCAGCAGGTCCTGCTTGCCGGGGTAGTAGTGGTACATCGCCGAGAGGCTGACGCCGGCCCGCCGGGCGATGTCGCGGATGGACACGGCGGCGTACCCGCGCTCCCCGAACTCCTGCCGGGCGGCGTCCAGGATCGCCTCCTTGCCTGTGCCTCGCACCGCTGTCCTCCCTTGTCCTCCTCCGCGCCCCTCCGGACGGCGTCGGGGCTGCATCGTAGCCTCCCGAACGACCGTTCAATCACCCTCTCCCTCACCCTCTCCATCGCCCTCTCCCTCTCCTTCACCCTCACCCTCAACCTCGGTGATCGCGCCGTACGGCCAGGGCGCGGGCCCTCCAGTCCGGGTCGGCGGCCAGGTCGAGGCCCGTCCAGGCCATCGCGAGGGCGCCGGTCAGGGCGGCCTCGTCGGCGGCGGGGCTCGCGGCGTCCTCGGCGAACGTGCGGGTGTGCGGGGTGCCCTGGGCGCCGTCGATGCCGAGGCCGGGGTGGATGGCGGGCAGGGCGTGCGTGACGTTGCCCATGTCGGTGGAGGCGCCGGTGCCGTGCGGGACGGGTCCGGGCTCGGGCACGTCGCGGCCGGTGGCCCGCAGGTTGCGCGCGTACGCCGCCATCAGGGCGGGGTCGTGGCGCAGCTCCAGGTAGTCGGGCTGGACGGGGCGTACGTCGAGGGTGGTGCGGGTGGCGAGGGCGGCGCCGCGGAAGCAGTCGAGGACGCGCTCGCGGAGGGTGTGCAGCTCCTCGCCGGTGGGCGTACGGACCTCGTACTCCAGGACGGTGCGCTCCGGGATGATGTTGGTGCGGTCGCCGCCGTGGCGGACGATCCCGGCGACGCGGTATCCGTCGCGGAGCTGCTGGCGGAGCTGGCCGACGGCGACCTGCGCGACGACGGCGGCGTCGGCGGCGTTGAGCCCGGCCTCGGGCGCGGACGCGGCGTGCGCGGCCCGGCCGGTGAAGGTGGCCTCGAAGCGGCCGACGGCGGTGCTGGAGCCGCGCGGGTCCACGGTGTCGCGGGGCTCGGGGTGGACCATCATCGCGACGGTGACGTCGTCGAAGGCGCCGCGCTGCAGCATCAGCACCTTGCCGCCGCCCTCCTCCTCGGCGGGGGTGCCGAGGAGTTTCACGCGGAACCCCAGCTCGTCGGCGGCCGCGGTGAGCGCGATCGCGGCGCCGACACCGGCCGCGCAGATCACGTTGTGCCCGCAGGCGTGGCCGAGCTCCGGCAGCGCGTCGTACTCCGCGCACACGCCGATGGTGAGGTCGCCGGCGCCGTACGTGGCGGTGAGCGCGGTCGGCAGCTCGCAGGCGCCGCGCCGCACGTCGAACCCGGCCTCTTCGAGGAGGACGGCGACGCGTTCGGCGGCGCGGGTCTCCGCGAAGGCGGTCTCCGGGTCGTCGTGCAGCGCGTGGCTGAGCTCGACGAGCCGGTCCTTGTACGCGTCGATCCGGGCGGCGGCACGGTCGCGCAGCGTGGGGCCGGCGACGGGCATGGGGGTCCTCCAGCTCAGGGCGGGCGCGCGCCGCGCAGGGCGGGGTGCGCGCCGGGAGACGGATACGGTGCGCCGGGGAGCGGGCGGGCTCCTCGGTGATCCCCAGGTGTACCGGTTCGCCCGGCCGATCGCCAACGTAAGGCCTGTTCAGGTACGTACGGAGCACGCGTTGAAGTACGTACGGAGCACGCGTTGAACGGCTCCGGGCGTTGAACGGCTCCGAAACGCGCGGCGGCCTGAGCGCCCGGGCTCAGTGCCGCCGCCCCGGCACCCGGTGCATCCGGCGTATCCGGCGTATCCGGCGCCGCAGCACCCGTACCACTCCGATCGGGCCGAGACCGAGACCGAGGCCGCGGAGTGCGGGGCGGTCGGGGCGAGGGGGCTGGGGGGTGAGGGGCAGCAGATAGCGGGTGTGGTCGCGTTCCATCAGGCACAGCGGCGGCTCGCCGACTCCGGCCACGGGTGCGATCAGGATGCGGAAGGGGCGGGGCGGGTCGTCGGGCAGTTCGGCGTCGAGCACGGCGGTCTCCCGGCCGAGTTCGCGGCGGTACGCGACGACCTTGCCGTCCACCAGGATTTCGACCGTCCCGTGCCCACCGGAGACCTGCACGGTCACGGAGTGGCCGTCCCGGTCGATGTGGAAGCGCTGACCCGTGGCCATGACTGCCTCCTGCCGCGTACGAGGGGCTCTGCCTCCAGCGTAGGCGCGGTCCACGGGCAGGTGGGCCGGGACCGGCCTGTCGACCACCCGGGCGCGCGGACGGCGCGGCGCCCGGGACGGAACGGGGCGGCGCGGCGCGGCACCCGGGACGGAAATGGGCTGAATCGGGCGATTCCCTCGCAGGCCGTGCAAGCTGTCCGCATGATTGATCCCCGGCTCCGGATCCTGCAGATGGTCGCCGAGCACGGCACGGTCACCGCCGCCGCCCAGGCCCTCAACTACACGCCGTCCGCCGTCTCGTACCAGCTGCGCCAACTGGCCTCGGACGTCGGCACCGAACTGCTCGTGCACCAGGGCCGGGGCGTCCGGCTCACCGACGCGGCGCGGATCCTGCTGCGGCACGCCGAGCGGCTGCAGGAGCAGTGGGAGCTGGCGCGCGCCGAGCTGGCCACCGCCGGTTCCGAGCCCGTGGGCCGGATCACGCTGTGCGGCTTCTCCAGCGCCGCGAGCACCCTGCTGCCGCCCGCCGCTGCCGCCCTGCGCGACGCGCACCCGCAGGTGGCGGTGCGGATCGTCGAGGCCGCGCCGGACCGCTGCTTCGACCTGCTCCTGTCGCAGGAGGCCGACCTCGCGCTGCTGGTCGTCACCGCCGACTCGCCGCCCCTGACGGACGGCCGCTTCGACCAGCAGCCGCTGCTCGACGAACCGTTGGACCTCGTCGTACGGCAGGGCCACCCGCTCGCGCGCAAGCGCCGGGTGACGCTCGCCGACGCCGCGCGGGAGGAGTGGATCGTCGGCAACCCCGGGACGACGTACCACCGGCTGGTGCTCGCGGCCTGCATGGGTGCCGGGTTCACGCCGCACATCGCGCACCACTCCGACGCGTGGGACACCGGCACGGCACTGGTCGCGCACGGCTTCGGGGTGTTCCTGGTGCCGCGGCTCGCGCGGCTGCACGAGGACCGGCGGGTCGTCCGCCTGCGGCTGTACGGGGAGCCCGCGCCTGCCCGCCGCATCATGGCGGTGACCCGCCCCGGCGGCCGCGGCGTCCCCACGCTGGCGCACGCCGTGCACACCGTCACCGAGACGGCCGGCCGACTCCTCCCGGCCCCCTGAAAGAGTCTGGCAGAGGAACCGAGCGCGTCAGATCGCCTCGCGGATCGCCCGCTCGAACCCCTCCACGTGCCCCCGCGCGAGCCGCCCCGCGCGGTCCGCATCGCCCGCGACGATCGCCTCGATCAGCGGGCTGTGCTCCTCGACGTGGCCGGACATGTCGTCCAGGCGGTCGACGAACAGGCACCAGATGCGGGTGGCGAGGTTGTCGTGGCGTACGAGGGTGTCCTCCAGGTAGGGGTTGTGCGTGGCCGCGTAGATGGCGCGGTGCACCTGGAGGTCGAGGCGCATCAGCTCGGCGGCGTCCCGGTGCGCGTCGGCCACTGCCCGCAGTTCCGCGAGCAGCGTGGCCAGGGCCTCGCGGTCGGCGGCCGTGGCCCGGCGCGCGGCCTGCGCGGCGGCGAGCGGCTCCAGCTCCTGGCGGACCTCGGAGATGTACGCGAGGTCGGTGATGTTGACCTCGGTGGCGAAGGTGCCGCGCCTCGGGTAGGTGGTGATCAGCCGCTCGTACTGGAGCCGCTTGAGGGCTTCGCGCACCGGGGTGCGGCCGAGCCCCAGGGACTGCATCAGCTGGTCCTCGTTGATCGGGTCGCCGGGGCGGATCTCCAGCATGACGAGGCGGTCGCGGATGGCGCGGTACGCCCGCTCGGCCAGCGACAGCGCATCGCCCCGGGGATCGGTCGCGACCTGCTGCATGAGTCCCCCTTGCCTACCGGGCGCGCACCCTGTGTGCTGCACGCCGAGTCTAGTGACTCACCCGTAGCCCGGTTGACTCGGTCACCTTTCCTCTCCCCCTGGGCGGCCCCCGTTCGCCCCGGACGGGCGGCCCCGTACCGGACCGCCGTGGGTGCAGTCACGGCGGTCCGGCGGCCGGGTGGGCGGTGCGGGCTACGCGGGGATGCCGGCCCGCTCCGCCTCGATCGTGGTGTCCGGGCCGTGCCCGGTGTGCACCACGGTGTCGCCGGGGAGCCGGAGCAGCCGGTCCCGGATGGAGCGCACGATCACGTCGTGGTCGCTGAACGAGCGGCCGGTGGCGCCGGGGCCGCCCTGGAAGAGGGTGTCGCCGGTGAAGACGGCGCCCAGGTCCTCGGCGTGGAAGCACACCGCGCCGGGCGCGTGCCCCGGCGTGTGCAGCACGCGCAGTGCGGTGCCCGCGACCTCGACGACCTGGCCGTCCTTCAGATCGCCGTCCCACCGGCTGTCGGGGTGCGTCAGCTCCCACACCGGCCGGTCGTCGGGGTGGAGCAGTACGGGCGCCTGCGTACGGGCGGCCAGCTGCGGGGCCACGCGGACGTGGTCGTCGTGGGCGTGCGTGCACAGGATCGCCCGCACGCGGCGCCCGGCGACGACCTCCAGGATGCGGTCCACGTCGTGCGGGGCGTCGATGACGACGCACTCCTCGTCGTCGCCGATCACCCACACGTTGTTGTCGACCTGGTGGGTCTCGCCGTCCAGGGAGAAGGTCCCGGAGGTGACGGTGTGCTCGATGCGGACGCGGCCGTGGCTCACAGGACCACCACCGAGCGCAGCACGTCGCCGTGGTGCATCCGCTCGAAGGCCGACTCGACGTCGTCGAGGGTGATCTCCTCGGTCACGAACGCGTCGAGGTCGAGGCGGCCCTGCTGATACAGGTCGATCAGCATCGGGAAGTCGCGCGAGGGCAGGCAGTCCCCGTACCAGCTGGACTTGAGGGCGCCGCCGCGGCCGAACACGTCGATCAGCGGGATGTCGGGCAGCTTCATGTCCGGGGTGGGCACGCCGACGAGGACCAGGGTGCCCGCCAGGTCGCGGGCGTAGAAGGCCTGTTGGTACGTCTCCGGCCTGCCGACCGCGTCGATCACCACGTCGGCGCCGAAGCCGCCGGTCAGCTCGCGGATGGCCTCGACCGGGTCCTGCTCCTTGCTGTTGACGGTGTCGGTGGCACCGAGGCCCTTCGCCCAGTCCAGCTTGCGGTCGTCGATGTCCACGGCGATGACGCGGGAGGCCCCGGCGAGGCTCGACCCGACGACGGCCGCGCAGCCGACGCCGCCGCAGCCGATGACGGCGACGCTCTTGCCGCGGCCCACGGCGCCGGTGTTGATGGCGGCGCCGAGTCCGGCCATCACGCCGCAGCCGAGGAGGCCTGCGGCGGCGGGCGAGGCGGCCGGGTCGACCTTGGTGCACTGTCCGGCGTGGACGAGGGTCTTCTCGGCGAAGGCGCCGATGCCGAGGGCCGGGGTGAGCTCCGTCCCGTCGGTGAGGGTCATCTTCTGGGTGGCGTTGTGCGTGGCGAAGCAGTACTGCGGCTCGCCGCGGTTGCAGGCGCGGCAGTTCCCGCACACGGCACGCCAGTTGAGGACGACGAAGTCGCCGGGCGCGACCTGGGTGACGCCCTCGCCGACGGTCTCCACCAGGCCGGCCGCCTCATGGCCGAGCAGGAACGGGAACTCGTCGTTGATGCCGCCCTGCCGGTAGTGCAGGTCGGTGTGGCAGACGCCGCACGCCTGCACCTTCACGACGACCTCGCCGGGTCCCGGGTCGGGGATGCGGATGGTCTCGACGGTCACGGGCGCGTCTTTCGACCGGGCTACGACGGCGCGGACTTCTTGCATGTCGGTGCTCCTGGATGTCGGTCTGCGTACGGGGAGGAGCCTGCGAGGCAATTGATATATCAGTGCCGGACGCAACGTATGCCCGGCGTTCGCGAGGGTCAAGGGTAGGGCCAACGGGAGGTTCGGCGGGCGATCGAGGGGAGTCGTGCGAGTCGGCCGCACTGACTCGTACGAGCCGGTGCCGCCGACTCGTACGAACCGGCCGCGTCGACCTCTTGACCCGCCCCGGCGGCACGGCCTACCTTCCAGGCAGCGCTGATATATCAGTCGAATATTAAAAGTTCCCAGTGGCTCGAAGGTGGTGTTCGGCATGGCAGCGAATCCGTCGGTGACCGATGACGGAGCTCTTCTCTCCCTCCCTCTGACCGGTCTGGACCCGGAGGTCGCAGCCGCGCTCTCCGCGGAACTGCACCGCCAGCAGTCCACGCTCGAAATGATCGCCTCGGAGAACTTCGCGCCCGCCGCCGTCATGGAGGCGCAGGGCTCCGTCCTCACCAACAAGTACGCCGAGGGCTACCCCGGCCGCCGCTACTACGGCGGCTGCGAACACGTCGACGTCGTCGAGCAGTTGGCGGTCGACCGCGTGAAGGAGCTCTTCGGCGCCGAGGCCGCCAACGTCCAGCCGCACTCCGGTGCCCAGGCCAACGCCGCCGCGATGTTCGCCCTCCTGAACCCGGGCGACACGATCCTCGGGCTCGACCTGGCGCACGGCGGCCACCTCACCCACGGCATGAAGATCAACTACTCCGGCAAGCTCTACAACGTGGTCCCGTACCACGTCAGCGAGTCGGACCTGCGGATCGACATGGACGAGGTAGCGGAGCTGGCCCGCACGCACCGGCCGAAGCTGATCGTCGCCGGCTGGTCGGCCTACCCGCGCCGCCTGGACTTCGCCGCGTTCCGTCGGATCGCCGACGAGGTGGGCGCGTACCTGATGGTCGACATGGCGCACTTCGCCGGGCTCGTGGCGGCAGGGCTGCACCCAAGTCCCGTACCGTACGCGGACGTGGTGACGACCACGACGCACAAGACGCTCGGCGGGCCGCGCGGCGGGGTGATCCTCAGCAGGGCCGGGCTCGCCAAGAAGATCAACTCGGCGGTCTTCCCCGGCCAGCAGGGCGGCCCCCTGGAGCATGTGATCGCGGCGAAGGCCGTGGCGTTCAAGGTCGCCGCGTCCGAGGCGTTCCGGGAGCGGCAGCAGCGCACCCTGGACGGCGCGCGCATCCTGGCCGGGCGGCTGCTCGCCGACGACGTGGCCGAGGCGGGCATCACCGTGCTCACCGGCGGCACCGAGGTCCACCTGGTCCTGGTCGACCTGCGCAACTCCGCGCTGGACGGGCAGCAGGCCGAGGACCGCCTGCACCGCATCGGCATCACCGTGAACCGGAACGCGGTGCCCTGCGACCCGCGGCCGCCGATGGTCTCCTCGGGCCTGCGCATCGGCACCCCGGCGCTGGCGACGCGCGGCTTCGGCGAGGACGAGTTCCGCGAGGTCGCCGACATCATCGCCCAGGCTCTCAAGGACGAGCGGTTCGACGACGAGCGCGCGGCCCTGCTGCGCGAGCGCGTCGAGAAGCTCGCCTTCGCCCTCCCCCTCTACCCGCACCTGAACGGAGAAGCGGCATGACCACCGAGTCGCTGCCGGAGCACCCCGACTGGCTCTGGCGCAACCCCGAGCCGCGCTCCTCGTACGACGTGATCATCGTCGGCGCGGGCGGGCACGGCCTCGCCACCGCCTACTACCTGGCCAAGGTGCACGGCATCACCAACGTCGCGGTCCTGGAGAAGGGCTGGCTGGCCGGCGGCAACATGGCGCGCAACACCACGATCATCCGGTCCAACTACCTGTGGGACGAGAGCGCCGCGATCTACGAGCACGCGCTGAAGCTGTGGGAGCAGCTGCCCGAGGAGCTGGACTACGACTTCCTGTTCAGCCAGCGCGGTGTGCTGAACCTGGCGCACACCCTGCAGGATGTGCGGGAGAGCGTGCGCCGGGTGGGTGCCAACAAGCTGAACGGCGTGGACGCCGAGTGGCTGGAGCCGGACGAGGTCGCCAAGGTCTGTCCGATCCTCAACGTGTCGTCCGACACCCGCTATCCGGTGCTCGGGGCAACCTTCCAGCCGCGTGCCGGTATCGCCAAGCACGACCACGTGGCCTGGGCCCTTGCCCGGCGCGCGGACGAGATGGGCGTGGACCTGATCCAGGGCTGCGAGGTG
Organism: Streptomyces solicavernae; assembly: GCF_029968095.1. Lineage (GTDB taxonomy): Bacteria > Actinomycetota > Actinomycetes > Streptomycetales > Streptomycetaceae > Streptomyces > Streptomyces solicavernae. The sequence continues at coordinate 11,549 of NZ_JASCIR010000017.1, forward strand.
ACCGGGTTCGTCAAGGACGGCAACCGGGTCGTCGGCGTGGAGACCAACCGCGGCCGCATCAACGCGGGCCGGGTCGCGCTCGCCGCGGCCGGGCACAGCAGCGTCCTCGCCGAGAAGGCGGGCGTACGGCTGCCGATCCAGTCGCACCCGCTGCAGGCGCTCGTGTCCGAGCTGCACGAGCCGGTGCACCCGACGGTCGTGATGTCCAACCACGTGCACGTGTACGTGTCGCAGGCGCACAAGGGCGAGCTGGTGATGGGCGCGGGCGTGGACTCGTACAACGGGTACGGGCAGCGCGGTTCGTTCCATGTGATCGAGCATCAGATGGCCGCCGCCGTCGAGCTGTTCCCGATCTTCGCGCGGGCGCATGTGCTGCGGACCTGGGGCGGCATCGTGGACACCACCCCGGACGCCTCGCCGATCATCTCCACCACCGAGGTGGAGAACCTGTACGTCAACTGCGGTTGGGGCACGGGCGGTTTCAAGGGCACCCCGGCCGCCGGCTGGACGTTCGCCCACACCATCGCGACCGGCGAGCCGCACCCCCTCAACGCCCCGTTCGCGCTCGACCGGTTCACCTCGGGCGCCCTGATCGACGAGCACGGCGCCGCCGCCGTGGCCCACTGAAAGCCTGTGGAGAGGAGCAGACCGTGCTGCTGATCAACTGCCCCTGGTGCGGGCCTCGCGACGAGACCGAGTACCACTACGGGGGCCAGGCCCACGTCCCCTACCCGGGCAACCCCGCCGACCTCGACGACCGGCAGTGGGCCGAGTACGTCTTCTACCGCGACAACACCAAGGGCCCGTTCGCGGAGCGCTGGATGCACGGCACCGGCTGCCGCCGCTGGTTCAACGTGCTGCGCGACACCGTCACCAACGAGGTGCTGGCCTCCTACCGCCTCGACGAGGCCCGCCCCGAACCGCAGCAGGCCGCAGCGCAGGCCGGAGGTCCCCGATGAGCGAGCAGAACAGTCAGCAGGCCCGTAGGCTGCCCGGCGGCGGCCGCATCGACCGCTCCACCGTGCTCCGCTTCACCGTGGACGGCCGCGAGCTGACCGGCCACCCCGGTGACACCGTCGCCTCGGCGATGCTCGCCAACGGCACGGTGAACGTCGCCCCGTCCCTGTACCGGGGCCGGCCGCGCGGCATCGTCTCGGCCGGCGTCGAGGAGTCCAACGCGCTGATCCAGGTGGAGAGCCACTGCTCGGAGGGCATGCTGCCCGCCACCACGGTGGAGCTGTACGACGGCCTCACGGCCACCACTCTCTCCGGCATGGGCCGGCTCGACCCGACGCCCGACACGTCGGTGTACGACAAGAAGTACGTGCACACCGACGTCCTGGTCGTCGGCGCGGGCCCGGCCGGTCTCGCGGCCGCCTCCGCCGCCGCCGGGTCCGGCGCCCGGGTGATCCTCGTCGACGACCGGGCCGAGCCGGGCGGTGCGCTGCTCTCCGGGCGCGCCGAGACGGTCGACGGGCAGCCCGCGCCCGACTGGGTCGCCGGGGTCCGCGCGGCGCTCGACGCCGCGCCCGAGGTCACCGTGCTGCCCCGCACCACGGCCTTCGGCAGCTACGACGCCAACTACGTCCTGGCCCTGGAGAAGCGCACCGACCACCTGGGGAACGCGGCGCCGCAGGGCGTGTCCCGGCAGCGGGTGTGGCACATCCGGGCCGGGCAGGTGGTCCTCGCGACCGGCGCGCACGAGCGTCCGCTGGTCTTCGCGGGCAACGACCGGCCCGGGGTGCTGCTCGCCGGTGCGGTGCGCACGTACCTCAACCGCTTCGCGGTGGCGCCGGGTTCGCGTGCCGTGGTGGCCACCACCAACGACAGCGCGTACGAGACGGTGGCCGATCTGCACGCCGCCGGGGTCGAGGTCGCCGCCGTGGTGGACGCCCGGCCCGAACTGACGGCGCGGGCCACCGAGATCGCCGTGCGGACCGGGGTGCGGGTGCTGGGCGGCAGCGTCGTGGCCGACACCGCGGGCGCGGACCGGCTCACCGGGGTCACCGTCCAGGGCCTCGACGCCGACGGTCAGCTCACCGGCACAGCCGAGGAGTTCGAGTGCGACCTGCTCGCGGTGTCGGGCGGCTGGAGCCCCGTCGTACATCTGCACTCGCAGCGGCAGGGCAAGCTGCGCTGGGACGACGAGCTGGTCGCGTTCGTGCCGGACACCGTCGTACGGGACCAGCAGGTCGTCGGCGCCGCACGCGGCACGTACGGGCTCGACGGCTGTGTCGTGGAGGGCGCCCGCGCGGGTGCCGTCGCGGCCACGGAGGCCGGGTTCCCGGTGCGGGTGCGGCCGGCCCAACTGGTGCGGACCGCGACGGCCCCGACCCGGGCCGTGTGGCTGGTGCCCGCGCCCGAGGGCGGCGATCCCGGTACGTGGGACACGCACTTCGTCGACCACCAGCGGGACGTGACCGTGGCGGACGTGTGGCGGTCCACCGGCGCCGGGATGCGCAGCGTCGAGCACGTGAAGCGCTACACCTCGCTCGGTACGGCGGGCGACCAGGGCAAGACCTCCGGGGTCAACGCGATCGGGGTCATCGCCGAGGCGCTCGGCGCGGGTGCCTCGCCCGGCGAGATCGGCACGACCGCGTACCGGGCCCCGTACACGCCGGTCGCGTTCGCCGCGCTCGCGGGCCGGGAGCGCGGGGAGCTGTTCGACCCGGAGCGCACCACGTCCATCCACTCCTGGCACGTGGCGAACGGCGCGGAGTTCGAGGACGTCGGCCAGTGGAAGCGGCCGTGGTTCTACCCGCGGCCCGGCGAGGACATGGACGGGGCGGTGGCCCGCGAGTGCCGGGCGGCGCGCGAGGGGGTGGCGTTCATGGACGCCTCCACACTCGGCAAGATCGAGATCCGGGGCGCGGACGCGGGCGAGTTCCTGAACCGCGTCTACACCAACGCCTTCAAGAAGCTGAAGCCCGGCATGGCCCGCTACGGCGTGATGTGCAAGCCGGACGGCATGATCTTCGACGACGGTGTGACCCTGCGCCTGGACGAGGACCGCTACTTCATGACCACCACGACCGGCGGCGCCGGAGGCGTCCTGGACTGGCTGGAGGAGTGGCTGCAGACCGAGTGGCCCGAGCTCGACGTGCACTGCACCTCGGTGACGGAGCAGTGGTCCACGATCGCCGTGGTCGGCCCGAAGTCCCGCGAGGTGATCGCCCAGCTCGCCCCCGACCTGGACGTGTCCAACGAGGCGTTCCCGTTCATGGCGTTCCGCGAGACGACGCTCGCCTCCGGGATCCCGGCGCGGATCTGCCGTATCTCGTTCTCCGGCGAGCTGGCCTTCGAGATCAACGTCGCCGCCTGGTACGGGCTCACGGTGTGGGAGGAGGTCGACGCGGTCGGCCGGCCGTACGACATCACTCCGTACGGCACCGAGACCATGCACGTGCTGCGGGCCGAGAAGGGCTTCATCATCGTCGGCCAGGACACCGACGGCACCGTCACCCCGCAGGACGCGGGCATGGGCTGGGTGGTGTCCAAGCGCAAGGACTTCGTCGGCAACCGTTCCTACACCCGCGCCGACACGGCCCGCACGGACCGCAAGCACCTGGTCGGCCTGCTGCCGTCGGACGGGACGACGCGACTGCCCGAGGGGGCCCAACTCGTCGCGCAGGGCGTGCCGTTGACGCCTCAGGCGGGTCCGGTGCCGATGCTCGGCCATGTCACGTCCAGCTACCACAGTGAGGCCCTGGGCCGCCCCTTCGCGCTCGCGCTGGTGGCGGACGGCCGTAACCGCATCGGCGAGACCGTGCTCGCCCCGGTGGGCGACGACCTGGTGCCCTGCCTGGTCGCCGACTCCGTCCTCTACGACCCCGAAGGGACCAAGCGCGATGGCTGAGCCGACCCTTGCAGGACCGGCGGTCCTGCGCCGCAGCCCCCTGGCACACCTGGAGGAGCGGCTGCGCGCCGCGACCGTCACGGGCGACCGGGGCGTCTCCCTCGCCGAGTGGCCGTACATCACGATGGTGAGCGTGCGTGCCGAGCCGGGGTCCCAGGCCGCGGCCCGCATCGAGAAGGCCCTCGCGGCGGACCTCCCCCGCGTCTGCGGCGAGACCACCACCGCCGGGCCGCACACCGTGCTGTGGCTGGGGCCCGACGAGTGGCTGGTCGTGTCCCAGGCCGAACACCCCTGCCTGACCGCCGAGTTGGCCCAGGCTCTGGGCGGCGACCCGGGTTCGGTCGTGGATGTGTCGGCCAACCGCACCACGCTGGAACTCTCCGGCCCGGCGGCCCGTGAGGTGCTGGAGAAGGGCTGCGCGCTCGATCTGCACCCGCGCGCGTTCGGCCCCGGCAATGCGGTCGCCACGCAGGTCGGCCCGGTGCCGGTGATCCTGTGGCAGACCGACGAGGCGCCCTCGTACCGGCTGTTCCCGCGCTCCTCGTTCGCCGACTACCTCGCGCGCTGGCTGCTCGACGCCGCCGACGAGTACGCACGGCCCGAGGTGACCGGCGAGTACGCACGGCCCGAGGTGACCTGATGGCACTCAGCGCGTTCGACCTGTACTCGGTCGGCATCGGCCCCTCCTCCTCGCACACGGTGGGGCCGATGCGGGCGGCCCGGCGCTTCACCGGGATCCTTGAGGACGAGGGCACGCTGGCCCAAGTCACCCGGGTCCAGGCGGAGTTGTACGGGTCCCTCGGCGCCACCGGGCACGGGCACGGCTCCGACAAGGCGGTCGTGCTCGGCCTGGAGGGCGAGGACCCGGCCACCGTGGACACCGAGCGGTCCGACGGCCGGGTGGCCCAGGTGCGGGCCGACGGGCAGCTGCTGCTCGGCGGCAAGCACCGGGTGCGCTTCGACGGCGACGCGGACCTGGTCCTGCACCGGCGCAAGTCGCTGCCCGCGCACCCCAACGGCATGACGTTCCGGGCGCTCGCGGCGGACGGCCGTGAGCTGGCCGCCCGTACGTACTACTCGGTGGGTGGCGGCTTCGTCGTCGACGAGTCCGCCACCGGCGCCGACCGCGTCGTGGAGGACACCACGGCGGTGCGGTTCCCGTTCGGCACGGCGGGCGAACTGCTCGGGCTGTGCACCCGCGAGGGCCTGTCGATCAGCGATGTCATGCTCGCCAACGAGGCGGCCTGGCGCGGCGAGGCCGAGACCCGGGCCGGGCTGCTGCACCTGTGGTCGGTCATGCGGGCCTGCGTGGACTCCGGCTGCCGGCGCGAGGGCGTCCTGCCGGGCGGCCTGCGGGTGCCACGCCGGGCGCCCGCGCTCTTCCGGGAGTTGAGCGCGGGGGCCGGGGAGTCGGACCCGCTGCACGTCATGGACTGGGTGAACCTGTACGCCCTGGCCGTGAACGAGGAGAACGCCTCCGGCGGCCGCATCGTCACCGCCCCGACCAACGGCGCGGCCGGCATCATCCCGGCCGTCCTGCACTACTACGTACGGTTCGTGCCCGGCGCGGACGACGAGGGTGTGGTCCGCTTCCTGCTCACGGCCGCCGCGATCGGCATCCTCTTCAAGCAGAACGCGTCCATCTCCGGTGCCGAGGTCGGCTGTCAGGGCGAGGTCGGCTCGGCCTGCGCCATGGCGGCCGGGGCGCTCTGCGAAGTGCTCGGCGGGACGCCCGCGCAGGTCGAGAACGCCGCGGAGGTCGGCATCGAGCACAACCTCGGCCTGACCTGCGACCCGGTCGGCGGGCTCGTCCAGATCCCGTGCATCGAGCGCAACGCCGTCGCCTCGGTGAAGGCGATCAACTCGGCCCGGCTCGCGCTCGCCGGTGACGGCACTCACAAGGTCACCCTCGACAAGGCCATCAAGACCATGCGGGACACCGGCCGCGACATGAAGGACAAGTACAAGGAGACCGCCCGCGGCGGCCTCGCCGTCAACGTCATCGAATGCTGAGAATCCTGAGCATGCTGAGAATGCTGAGAATGCTGAGAAACCCGAGATTGCTGAGGCCATGACCGAACACGTCCTCACCCTCGACTGCCCCGAGGCGCCCGGCATCGTGCACGCCGTCTCGCGGTTCCTCGTCGAGCACGACAGCGACATCATCGACAACCAGCAGTTCGGCGACCGCCGCGACGGCCACTTCTACATGCGGGTGCGCTTCGCGACGCCGGGCGGGGCCGCTGCGGCGGAGGGGTTGCGCCGGGACTTCGAGGCCGTGGCCGCCCCGCTCGCCATGCGCTGGAACCTGGAGCCGGTCAGCACCCGGCGCCGCGTCCTGATCATGGTGTCCAAGTACGACCACTGCCTCAACGACCTGCTGTTCCGCACCCGCAGCGGGGATCTGCCGATCGACGTGGTCGCGGTCGTCTCCAACCACCGCGACCACGAGGCACTGGTCGACTGGCACGGCATCCCGTTCTTCCACCTGCCGGTGAGCGCGGCGACCAAACCGCAGGCCGAGGCGCAACTCCTGGCTCTGGTCGAGGAGTTGGGGGTCGAGCTGGTCGTCCTGGCCCGCTACATGCAGGTGCTCTCCGACGAGCTGTGCGGGCGGCTCGCCGGGCGGGTGATCAACATCCACCACTCGTTCCTGCCGAGCTTCAAGGGCGCCAAGCCGTACCACCAGGCCCACGAGCGCGGCGTCAAACTCGTCGGCGCGACCGCGCACTACGTCACGGCCGACCTCGACGAGGGCCCGATCATCGCCCAGGAGGTCAACCCGGTCGACCACAGCCACACCCCGGAGGACCTCGCCGCGATCGGCCGCGACGCGGAGTCCGCGGCCCTGGCCCGCGCGGTCCGCTGGCACTGCGAGGGGCGGGTGTTCGTGCAGGGGCGGCGGACGGTGGTGCTGCGCTGAAGGGCGGTCCGAGGGGTTGCGCTGACGGTTGCGCGTCAGCGTGACTCCTCCGCCGCACTGCACACCACGCAGGTCAGCCGGCGGGCCGGACGGTCGTGGATGACCTTGCCGGGGTTGGCGGCCTCGCGGAGCTGCACGGACTCCGTGCGTACGTGGTCGGTGCAGACGGCGGCGCCGCACAGGTGGCAGACGGCGACGGCTTCCGCGGTGAGCCCTTGGATGGCGCATTCGTAGCAGTTCATGAGCGCGTTTCCAGATTCCGTGTTCCTTCGTACGGCTTTCCTCGTACGGCTTTCCTCGTACGGCTTTCCTCGTGCGGCTTTCCTCGTACGGCTTTCCTCGTGCGGCTTCCCTCGTACGGCTTTCCCCGTCCCGGCGGGCCGAGTTCCCCGCGTGCCTCCGTCCATGCGTGCGGCACGCATACGGCCGGCCGGAGCGGGCGGTCAGCGGGCCGTCCGCGGCACCAGCGTCAGCGCCCGCGGGTCGTCCGTGACGCACGGCTCGAAGCCCTCCGAGATCCGGTCGAGGAGCGAGCCGAGCCACCGGTGGTCCTCGGCCGGGGCGCGGACCAGGCGCAGCCGACGGGCCAGGAGCGGGACGAGGCGCAGGCGGAGCAGCCGGCCCGTGTCCGGGTCGAGCGAGACGAGGTGGAGGAGGCGCAGGTCGTCGCGGTAGCGCTCGTACCCGGTGATGCCCTCGTAGTCGTTGATCAGGTCGCCGCAGCCGTACAGCACGAGCCGCCCGCCGTACACCTCGGGCGGGCGGGTGTGGTGCGAGGAGTGGCCGTGGACGAGGTCCGCGCCCGCGTCGACCAGGGCGTGCGCGAAGGCGACCTGGTCGCGGGTCACGTCGTAGCCCCAGTTGGAGCCCCAGTGCACCGACACCACCGCGATGTCGCCCGGCTGCTTCAACTTCCTTATACGGGACGCCACTTGGGCCTGGGCGGGGGCGGAGGCCCCGGCGACGAAGCTGACCCCGGCACGGTCGTCGGTCGCCGCCCAGTCGTACGGGATGCCGCTGGACGGCATGCCGACGGCGAGGACGAGGAGCCGGTGGCCGGGGGCGAGCGGGACGGTCGCGGGGAGCGCGGCCAAGGCGGCGTCGCGGCCCGCGCCGGCGGTGCGCAGGCCCGCGTCGGCGAGCGCGTCGAGGGTGTCCGCGAGGCCGCGGCGGCCGAAGTCGAGCACGTGGTTGTTGGCCAGGACGCAGACGTCGGGCCGGACGGCGGTGAGGGAGGGCAGGTTGGCGGGGTGCATGCGGTAGTGCACGGCCTTGCCGGGGGCGAACCTGCCGGTGCGGGTGACGCTGGTCTCCAGGTTGAGCAGGCGCGCGTCGGGGGCGGCGGCGTCGAGGATCTCCAGGGCGTCGCCCCACGGCCAGGCGAAGTCGACGGGGCGCGGCACGGGCCCGTTGGCGGCCTCGGCCAGGCGGACGTAGTCGCGGGCGTCGTGCACGTAGTCCTCGCGCAGGGCGGGGTCGCCGGGGTGCGGCAGGATCTGGTCGACGCCACGGCCGAGCATGACGTCGCCGCAGACGAACAGCGTGATCATTGCGGGCCTCCGTCGCCGCGCTCCTGGTCGTATGCACGGACCGTCGGTCAGTACGTCCAGCCGGACCAGCCGGACCAGCCGGATCAGCCGGATCAGCCGGACCAGCCGGATCAGCCGGATCAGCCGGATCAGCCGGATCAGTCGACGATGCTGATCAGCGCCAGCGTGATGTTGTCGGGACCGCCCGCGTCGATGGCCGACTTCCACAGCGCGAAGGCCGCACGACCGCCGTCGTTGCCGCGCAGCACGGCGTCGAGGCGGTCCTCCGGCACGGGGTCGGTGAGGCCGTCGGTGCACACCAGGTAGCGCTCGCCGGTGCTGAGCGGCCGCGTACTGACGTGCGGGGTGACCGCGGTGAAGCCCGGGGCGCCGCCGAGCGCCTGGGTGAGGAGCGACGTGGTGCGCCGGCCCGGCGGCAGCGGCGGGTTGTCGTCGACGGTCAGCCGGTTCAGCATCGCGTGCCGGCTGGTCACGTCGAGCACCCGGCTGTCGCCGACGTTGAACACCAGCAGCTCCCGTTCGAGCACGACGACACCGGCGACCGTGGTGCCCATCGCCGTGCGCTGCGGGTCCCCGTCGGCGGCCGCGTACACGGAGCGGTTGCACAGGTCCAGCGCGTCCGTGACGGCCTGCTCGCTGTCCAGGGCCGCCCCGAGCGAGGCGAGCTGCCGGACCACGAGACTGCTGGCGACCTCCCCTGCGGGCTGGCCCCCGATGCCGTCGGCGACCGCGACGACGAGGGGCGTGCCGAGCGGGAACCCCAGCGTCTGCGGGTTCTCCGTCACGGTGGCGCACAGCGTCCACGGCCCGACGGCCAGGCTGTCCTCGTTGTGTTCGCGCATGAGCCCCGGGTGGCTCAGGGCGGTGACCGTCACGTACGGCATCTTCCTGCCGCCTCTCCGCACCGGCGGGCGCGTCGATCAGTCCCGACTCCCATTGTCGCCCCCCGCGCGCCCACCGGCGCGGTCGGAGCTCGCGTCGAGGCGGTCGAGCAGATCCGGCAGGTCGGCGAAGGAGTCGAGTACGTGGTCGGGGGTGCCGCTCGCCGCGCGGTGGGTCTCGGGCAGGTACTTGCCGGTCCGGACGAGTACGCCGGTGACACCGGTGCGCTGGGCGGCCAGGACGTCGGACTCGATGTCGTCGCCGACCATGAGCGTCGCGGACGGTGCGGCGCCGAGGTGGGAGAGGGCGGCGCCGAAGAACGCCGCGGCGGGCTTGCCGGTGACCTCGGCCTCGGTGCGGGCCGCCTGCTCCAGGCCGAGCAGGAAGGCGCCGGTGTCGAGGTCGAGCCCGTCGGCGGTACGCCAGTACAGGTTGCGGTGCATCGCCACGAGACGCGCGCCGCCCTGGAGGTGCCGGAAGACCCGGTTGAGGGCCGCGTAGTCGAACGCGTCGCCCGCGCCGCCGAGGACGACCACGTCCACGTCGGGGCCGGACTCGCCGGGACGGTCGGGCGCTTCCGGCTCGCTGACGAGCGTCACGCCGGTGAGGTCGTCGCGGATGTCACCGGCGTTGAGCAGCAGGCAGCGGGCGCGCGGATGGTGCTCGCGCAGATACGCGGCGGTCACGGACGGCGCGGTGAGGATGTCGTCGGCCGTGACGGGGAACCCGGCGTCCGCGAGGCGTGCGGCGATCGAGGCGCGGGTGCGGGAGGTGGTGTTGGTGACCAGGGCGAGCGGAAGCCCGGCGGCGCGCAGCCGTTCCAGGGCGGCGACGGCGCCGGGCAGCGGCTCCCAGGACACGGTCAGCACACCGTCGATGTCGATCAGGACGGCGCCGGCTTCCCCGCCACGGCCTGCTTGTTGCATACGACCGACGGTAGTGACGCCCGTACGCGCGCGCATACGGGCACGCGTACGGGCTGGCCCGCGTACCGGCGCATACGGGCGCGCGGCGGAGGCGCCCCGTTTGCAATCCGCCGGGAACGGAGTTACCCCGAAGGTGCGGATGGTCTTACGGATGTCCATGAGAGACGGATGGGGCGAGCAGCCATGCTGTTCACCGACCGTGTGGAGGCGGGACGGCGCCTCGCGGAGGCGGTGCGCCACCTGAAGGACGAACGGCCCGTCGTCCTCGGCCTGCCCCGGGGCGGAGTCCCGGTCGCCTACGAGGTGGCCCGCGCCCTCGAAGCCCCGCTCGACGTGATCGTCGTACGCAAACTCGGCGTCCCCCGCCAGCCGGAGCTGGGCTTCGGCGCGATCGGCGAGGGCGGCGTACGGGTGCTGAGCGAGGAGATCGTGCGGCATGCGGGGGTCGGGCCCAAGGAGGTCGCGGCGGTCGAGCAGCGGGAGGAGCAGGAGCTGCGGCGCCGGGCCGTGCGGTACCGGGAGGGCCTGGACCGGGTGCGGGTCGAGGGGCGCACGGTCGTCGTGGTGGACGACGGGATCGCGACCGGCGCCACGGCCGCGGCGGCCTGCCGGGTCGCCCGGGCGCAGGGCGCGGCGCGCGTGGTCCTCGCCGTGCCGACCGCGCCCGCGGACACGGCGGAGCGGATGCGTCAGGTCGCGGACGAGGTGGTGTGCCTGTCCGCGCCGCACCTGTTCGGGTCGGTCGGCGAGTGGTACCGGGACTTTTCGCAGACCTCCGACGAAGAGGTGATCGCCCTGCTGTCCCGGGCGGCGGCGGCCCACCCGCACGTGACCGGCGTCGGCGTCGAGGTCGCGGAGGAGCTGGAGGTCGAGGTGGACGCGGGTGCGGTCCGGCTTGCCGGAGACCTCGCGCTGCCGGAGGGCGCCGAGGCCGTGGTGATGTTCGCGCACGGCTCGGGCAGCAGCCGGCACAGCCCGCGCAACCGCTGGGTGGCGTCGGCGCTGCGCGAGGCCGGGCTCGGCACACTCCTTTTCGACCTGCTCACCCCGGCCGAGGAGGGCGACCGCCGGAACGTCTTCGACATCGGCACCCTGGCGGACCGGCTGCTCGGCGCGACGCGCTGGCTGCGTGAGCGCGAGTCCCTGCCCATCGGCTACTTCGGGGCCAGCACGGGTGCCGCCGCCGCACTGCGGGCGGCCGCGGGCGACGCGGCGGTCGGCGCGGTGGTGTCCCGCGGCGGGCGGCCCGACCTCGCCGCGCCCCGCCTCGGCGAGGTGGAGGCACCGACCCTGCTGATCGTCGGCGGCAACGACGCGCTCGTCATCGACCTGAACCGCGCCGCCCAGGCCGAACTCCGCTGCGAGAACCGCCTGGAGATCGTCCCGAGGGCCACGCACCTCTTCGAGGAGCCCGGCGCCCTCGACCAGGTCGCCGACCTGGCACGCGCGTGGTTCATCCGGCACCTGACGTCGGCGGGCGACCGTCCGGGGCCGGTGCACGTCGTGACGCCGTAGCGGTCACTGGGGTGTCAGCCTCTTGCGGGCGTCGACCTCCTTGCGGGCGCCGATCTCCTGCGGGCGTCAATCTCCTTGCGTACGAGGGAAGTTGCCTTCGTACGCCGTGCCCCTTCCGGGCGGTCAGCCGTTGCGCAGCGCCTCCAGCGTGCGGTCGAGGTCCGCGCCGCGGGGGCGGTTGTGCGGGAGCTTGCCGAGCAGGACGGCCATGCCGCAGGTGTTGGTGAGCGCGGAGAACACCAGGCCCGCCGCTATGGCGGCCGAGAGGAGCTGGAAGGCGGGGTGGACCAGGAGTCCGAGGAGCAGGCCGAGCAGCACGACCGTGCCCGCCGTGAACCGGACCTGCCGCTCCATGCCCCATACCGTCGGCGCGGCCCCCTGCGGGCGGTCGAGGTCATGGCCGTCGGCGGCCCAGGCGCCGGTGCCGCCGGAGAGGGTGGCGGTGTCGACGCCGTGCTCGGCGAGGATCCGGCAGGCGTTCGCGGAGCGGGCGCCGGAGGCGCAGACGACGAGGACGTCACCGCGGTCGGCGGCGCCGCGGATGTCGGGCAGGGCCCGCTCGATCCGGTCGAGGGGGATGTTGAGGGCGCCGGGGACGTGCCCTCCGGCGTACTCGCCCGGGGTGCGCACGTCGATGACGGTCAACTCGTGCAGGCGGCTGCGGGCTTCGTCGGTACTGAGGGCGCTGGGCGCGGTCATGGCTGGTGTCATCCTTGGTGATCGACGGTCCCCCCGTCAGTAGGCGTATATTACCCCTGGGGGTATGCATTGAGGAGTGGTGATGGAGCTTGATCCGGCGGGCGCCGAGCTGAAGTCGGTCCTCAACCGGCTGCGCCGGGCGCAGGGGCAGCTCGCCGGTGTGATCCGGATGATCGAGGAGGGCCGGGACTGCGAGGAGGTCGTCACCCAGCTGGCGGCCGCGTCCCGCGCGCTCGACCGGGCGGGCTTCGCGATCATCGCGACCGGCCTGCAGCAGTGCCTGACCGACCTGGAGGGCTCGGGCCGCTCCGCCGAGGACCGGGACGAGATGCGGGCCCGCCTGGAGAAACTGTTCCTCTCCCTGGCCTGACCCGCCTGCACCCGCGCCTTTGCCTTTGCCTGCGCCTTAGGGCCTGTCCGGCGGATCTTCGCGGGACAGGCCCTGGTCAGAACGCCGCCGGAATCCCGTACAGGACCAGCAGCGCCAGGCCCGCGGCGGCGAACGCTGCGGTCGTGCCGGTGGCGATGCGGCGGGTGCCGTTGAGTTTGCGCGGGTCGCGGTCCGTGGCGGGGGTGGTGAGGAGGCGGCCGCGGAAGGCGCGGGCCTCCGGGGTCGGCTCGGCGCCGCGGTCGGCGGTCCAGGTCGCCGCGGTGCTGAGCAGCAGCCCGATGAACACCGGGTCGGCCCAGACCGGCAAGTGCGCGCCGGCGACGTCCGTCAGCAGGGACGCCACGGTCACCCCCAGGATCAGGGCGAGGAACGAGGAGGCGGAGGAGAGGCCCGCGGCCACGATGCCGGTGACGACCATCACCCCGAGCACCGGCGCCAGCACATGCTGCGCGGCCCAGATGAACGCGACCTCCGACGGCCTGATGTCCGGGTTGAACAGATTGATGGTGAATGCCCCGAACGTGAGGAACAGATACAGCACGCCAACCGTGCCCATGGCGATGAACGCGCTGCGCAGAGAGACGTGTTCGTCGCGGTCAGAGGGCGTGGCCCAGGCGCATCCCTTCGAGGACCGCCTCCTCGACCGTGCGGGGCGACAAGCAGTCGCCGATCAGGTGGAGTTCGGGGCGTTGCGCCTCGGGCAGGGCCGCCTCGATCTCCTCGGCGAGCCCGGTCACGGGCGCGTGCCCGAGCGCGAGGACGACCGAGGCCACGCCCTCCACCAGCACCGGTTCGTCGGTCAGGACGTGCTGGAGGTAGACGGTGTCGGCGTCGGCCCCGTAGAGCCGGGTCAGGGGGACGATCTCCACCTTGTGGCTCAGGAGTTGGCGCAGGAGTTCGTCGCGGGTGTACTGCTGCAGGCTCTCGCCCGCCTGGTATCCGGTCGTGGCGAGGACGACCCGGTGGCCGCGTTCGGCGAGGAGGACCGCCACGCCGATCGCGGTCCAGTCGCCGCGCCAGTCCGCGACGAGTACGCGCCCTCTGGGCAGTCGGGCGCCCGCGATGACCTCCCAGGCGTCCCGGACCACCGCTTCCGCGGCGTCCAGTTCGGGCCGGTGGGGGCGGGCGCCGGTCGCCACCACGACGGCGTCGGGCGCCTGTTGCCGTACGAGGGACGCGTCCACGGTGACGCCGCTCTTGATCTGCACCGACGCCCGCCGCGCCTCCTCCAGGAGGTTGGTCACCGCGCCGCCGAACTCGGCCCGGCCGGGGAGCTGTTGGGCGAGCAGCACCTGACCGCCGGGGCGGCGGCCCGCGTCGTACACCGTGACCCGGTGCCCGCGCTGCGCCGCCACCACCGCGGCCTTCAGACCGGCGGGTCCGGCGCCCGCGACCAGTACCTCACGGGCGCGGCGGGCCGGGGTGAGCAGGCCGTAGACCTCCTCGCGGCCGGTCTCGGGGCGCTGGATGCAGGAGATCGGGTGGCCGGAGTGGAAGTGGCCGATGCAGGCCTGGTTGCAGCCGATGCAGGCCCGGATGCCGACGAGGTCGCCGCGCTGTGCGTACGCGGGCAGCTCCGGGTCGCAGATCAGGGCCCGGGTCATGCCGGCCGCGTCGGCGTCGCCGCGTTCGAGGAGCAGCTCGGCGTCCTGCGGCTGGTTGACGCGCCCGGCGACGATCACCGGCACGGACACCGCCTGCTTCACGCGTCGCGACTGGGCCGTGGTGCACAACGAGTCCCTGGTCATGGGCGGCACGATGTGGTCGGATCCGGCGAGGGTGGCGGAGGTGCCGGTGGTGACGGAGACGTAGTCGAGGAGTCCCGCCGCGTCGAGTTCGGTGACCGCCCGCAGCGCCTCGTCCTCGCTCAGGCCCCGGTCGTACGCCTCGCCGATGCTGATCCGCAGGCCCACCGCGAGGTGGCCGCGTACCGCCTCACCGGTCGCTTCGAGCACTTCACGCAGGAAGCGCAGCCGGTTCTGCCAGGACCCGCCATAGGCGTCGGTGCGCCGGTTGGTGGCGGGGTTGAGGAACTGGGCGGGCAGGTAGCCGTGCGAGGCGACGATCTCCACGCCGTCCAGGCCCGCCGCCCTCAGCCGGAGCGCGGCGGCGGCGAACCCGTCGACCACCTCGCGGACCAGGGCGTACGGCATGGCGCGCGGGAACACCCGGAAGCGTTCGGTCGGCACGGCCGAGGCGGAGTAGGACACCCCGAGCGAGCCGTCCTCGGCGTCCATCACCTCGGCGCCGCCGTGGAAGAGCTGCGCGAAGACGGTGGCGCCGTGCGCGTGCCCGGCCTCGGCGAGCCTGCCGTACCCCTCGACGCAGGCGTCGGTGTCGGCCATCAGCGCGTGCGAGGTGTAGCGGGCGCTGCCGTGCACGCCGCCGACCTGGAGCACGATGAGTCCGGCCCCGCCACGGGCGCGGGCCCGGTGGTAGGCGACGAGCCGGTCGGTGACCTTGCCGTCCTGCGCCATCACCGTGTCGTGCCCGGTGGACACGATCCGGTTGCGGAGCCTGGCGGGCCCGATGTCGAGCGGGGTGAAGAGCCGGGTGAGCATGGCGGATCGGCCTCCTGTCGTCGTCTGCCTGGGCGAAACGGCCTTCAGCGTGGGGGGTGCCGCCCCGGCACGACATGCGCCTGCCGACGCAATCTGGGGCGTGTGTTCATACCCGCGTATGAACGCCTGGGCGTTCGGTGTTCGGTGTTCGGCGTTCGGCGTTCGGCGAATGCCCGGGTGTTCGGCGTTCGGCGAATGCCCGGGTGTTCGGCGTTCGGCGTTCGGCGTCAGCGGGGGTGCGGTGCGGGTTCCGTGGCCGCCGCGGCGGAGCCGTACCGTCAGAGTTCCGTGATCCGCCGTGCCAGCAGCGCCATCCACAGGACCGCCACGTCACCGGTGCCGCGCAGGCTGCGGCCGGTGATCGCCTCGACCTTGCGCAGCCGGTATCCGAGGGTCTGCCGGTGGATGCGCAGCGCCTCGGACGCGTCCCGCCAGCTGCGGTCGCTGCCGAGGAACGTCTCCAGGGTGTGCAACAGTTCGGTGCCGTGCTGCCGGTCGTGGTCGAGCAGCGGCCCGAGGACCGTACGCGTCGCGTGCTCCGCGTCGGCCACGGTGCGCGGCAGCAGGATCGGCGCGGCGGTCTCGTAGTCGGCCACTCCCCCGCCGGAGGCGACGGCGGCCTGCAGGGCCCAGCGGGCCTGCCTTGCGGTGTCGGGCAGTTGGCCCACCGCGGACCCGCTCGCGGACACCCCGATCGCCGGGATCCGCTCCCGGAGCAGTGCGACGACCTCGGCCGCGCGGCGGGACTCGACGAGCAGCACCGCGGCCTCGCCCCGGACCTTCCCCAGCACCGCGGGCACCTCCGCGTCCCCGAGCAGCGCGGCGGCGACGGTCCGGGACTCGGCCGGGACCCCCAGGGCGGTACGGGCCCCGACGAGGCCGAAGCCGTCGAGCGCGAGGTTGCCCGCCTCGTCGCCGAGCCCGCCGTCGACCAGGCGGTCCCACAGCTCGGCCCCGGCGTCGTCCCGGGCGGCGCGTTCCCGGGCCGCGCGCTCGACCTCCACCGACACCAGGCTCTGCACGTGCAGCAGCAGGAACCCGTCGGCGTCCAGTTCCCCGGGGCCTTCGGCGACGAGCATGCACGGCCGGTGCGTGGACAGGGCGAGCGCGGTGGCCCGTACCTCTTCGGTTCCGGTGACGCAGAGCCGGGCGGGGAGCCGGGCGAGCTGGTCCGCGGTCTCCTCGCGGAGGCGGGCGGTGACGGCGGGGTCGAGCGGGTGCTGCTGCCGGAACACCTCGCTGCCCAGGGCCATGTCGAGGACGTGCAGCCGGTGGCCCAGCTCGGCAGAGAGGCGATCGAGCAGGGAACCGTCGCGGAAGGCGGCCGTGCGGGCGGGCTCGTACAGGCGGCTGACCCGCACGAGGCGCCGTACCTGTTCGCTCTGACTCGCCATGGCCACGGTCCGCCCGATCGCCGCGAACGGGGTGGTGTGGCCCACGAGGAGGACGGGGAAGCCGAGTTCGTCGGCGGCGTCCAGCATCGACCGGGTCAGCGGCGGCGCCTTGAGGTCGTCGCCGATGGCCAGGCCCGCGAGTTCGGCCGCGTGCAGCCCGGTGATCAGGCGGCGCTGTGCCTTGGCTCCGCGCGGGACGCAGATGCCGACGGTCATCAGGAGTTCGTCGGCCCCGAGCCAGCGCCAGGGGTCCGCCAGCTCGCAGGAGTGCGCCCACACCACCGGCCGGTTCAGCCCGCCGGTCCCGGCGAGGACCCGGCAGTCGAACTGCTCCATCCTCGCGAGGTCGCCCACGGTGAGGTGCTCGGCGGAGCGGGTCGCCGGGGCGCCACGGGGCAACGTCCCGTCCGGCGCCGGAGCCGCGCCCCGCGTCGCCGCGTCCGCAGAGTGCGCCATTACCGGATTCCTTCGGTCACGTACAGCCATGATCTTCGCCTCGGCGTGAACTTACCGCAGCTGATCGGCCAGTTGAACCCGGCCGCTGCGGCTCCGTAGAGCCTCGGGTGCGGCTCCCCCGCACCGGAGCACGACTCTGGAACGCGGCTCAATATCGCCGGACCCTGGGCAAACGTCGAGCGAGCATGATCATCGCATCGAGTTAATGTACGCGGCTTTCCATGGCTGGGCGGGCGGCTCCGTGACTAGCGTTCCCGATGCGCCCGACTCCGCCCGGAACAAGGAGAGTTCATCCCGATGACTGTCGAATCGAGCCCGGAAACGCGCCTCGAACCGCCGCGGCAGACCAGCCTGGGCACGGCGGCCGCCCGTAACCTGGCGACCACGACCAAGTCCGCGCCGCAGATGCAGGAGATCACCTCCCGCTGGCTGCTGCGCATGCTGCCCTGGGTGGAGACGAAGGGCGGCGCCTACCGGGTGAACCGCCGGCTCAGCTACACCGTCGGCGACGGGCGGGTGGAGTTCGTGCAGGACGGCGCCGACGTCCGGGTGATCCCCCGCGAGCTCGGCGAACTGAACCTGCTGCGCGGCTTCGACGACGTGGACGTGCTCACGGCCATCGCCGACCGGTGCGTCCAGCGGGACTTCGGCAGCGGCGAGACCCTGGTGGTCCGCGGCGCCCCCGCCGACCAGCTCCACCTCATCGCGCACGGCCGCATCAGCCAGACCTCCGAGGGCAGCTACGACGACGAGGTCGCCCTCGACGTGCTCGCCGACGGCGACCGCTTCGGCGAGCACGCCCTCCTGGACGACGACGCCCGGTGGGAGCACACCGCGATCGCCGAGACGGCGGGCACGCTCCTCACCCTGTCCCGCGCCGACTTCGCGAACGTCCTGTCCAACGCGCCCCAACTCCGGGCGCATCTGGACGAGTTCAGGTCCCGCGCCGAGCGGCCGCAGAACCACCGCGGCGAGGCGGAGATCGCCATGTCGGCCGGCCACATCGGCGAGTACGAGCTGCCCGGCGCGTTCGTCGACTACGAGCTGAAGCCGCGCGAGTACGAACTCTCGGTCGCCCAGACCGTGCTGAAGGTGCACACGAGGGTGGCCGACCTCTACAACCATCCGATGAACCAGACGGAGGAGCAACTCCGGCTCACCATCGAGGCGTTGCGCGAGCGCCAGGAGCACGAGCTGATCAACAACAGGGAGTTCGGCCTGCTCCACAACGCCGACTTCAAGCAGCGCTTCCAGACGCACTCCGGGCCGCCCTCCCCGGACGACCTGGACGAACTGCTCAGCCGCCGCAGGGGCTCCAGGTTCTTCCTGGCGCACCCGAGGACGATCGCGGCGATCGGGCGCGGTTTCAACGCGCGCGGGCTGTACCCGGACCACGTGGACCTCGGCGGCCAGCAGGTCCCGGCGTGGCGGGGCGTGCCGATCCTGCCCTGCAACAAGATTCCCATCACCAAGGAGCGGACCAGCTCCATCCTGTGCATGCGTACGGGCGAGGACAACCAGGGCGTCATCGGGCTGCGGCAGACCGGTCTGCCGGACGAGTACGAGCCGGGTCTGTCGGTGCGCTTCATGGGCATCAGCGAGCAGGCCATCACCTCCTACCTGGTCAGTACGTACTACTCGGCGGCGATCCTCGTGCCGGACGCCGTGGGCGTCCTGGAGAACGTGCAGATCGGCCACTGGCCCAGGTAGCGGCCCCGGTCCCGGGGGCGTGGTCCGCCGGTCCGGGACCTCCGGACTGGCCGCACCCGCCTGTCGCCCGAAGGTCCCGGGTCTCCCGCCCGGAGGCCGCCGGCAGGCGCGCCCGAAGGCCTCGGGCAGCCCGCCCATTTCACCAAGGAGCTACGGATGCCCGCGCCTGAGCCGACACCCCCGCAGTCGGGCCTGCCGGCTGCCGCTGCGCACTTCGGGGCGCATGTCCTCGCCGACGCGGCGGCCCGCGCCCACGACATCAAGGCCGCCACCGGCGGCCCGCCCGCCACACCCTCGCTGCCCGCCACGCCTTCGTTGCCCGCCTCCCCTCCGTTGCCCGCCACACCCTCGTTGCCCGGACCGCCCTCGCCGCCCTCGCCGCCCTCGCCGCCCTCGCCGCCCTCGCCGCCCGGACGACCTCAAGTCCCCGTCTCCGATTCCGTGCCCGTCCCCGCCTCCGCCTCCGCCCCAGCCCCCATCCCCGTACGACCAGTCCTCGACGTTCCGCCCGCCGCTGCGCCCGCCCAGGCTGCCGGGCTCGCGCGGGTGCTCGGGGGGCCGAACGGCCTGGGGACGGCGGGGCTGCGCCTGCGGCCGCGGGCCGTCGAACCGCGGGCCGTCGAGGCGCCGCCCGGTGCGGGACCGGCGGCGGAGGGCACGCCCGTCCCGGGGCTGTACTTCCACCCGATCGCCGAGCCCGATCCGGCGCGGGTCGAGGAGGTCAGCCGGCGGATCAAGTCCTGGGCGATGGACGAGGTCTCCCTCTATCCGGACGACTGGGAGGAGGAGTTCGACGGCTTCTCCGTGGGCCGCTACATGGTGGCCTGCCATCCGGACGCGCCCACCGTCGACCACCTGATGATCGCCACCCGCCTGATGGTGGCCGAGAACGCGGTGGACGACTGCTACTGCGAGGACCACGGCGGTTCGCCGGTCGGCCTCGGCGGACGCCTACTGCTCGCGCACACCGCGCTCGATCCGCTCTGCACGACACGGGAGTACGAGCCGCAGTGGGTCGAGTCGCTGCAGGCGGACGCGCCCCGGCGCGCGTACCGCTCCGCGATGGAGTACTTCGTACGGGCGAGCAGCCCCTCCCAGGCCGACCGGTACCGGCACGACATGGCGCGGCTGCACCTGGGGTACCTCGCGGAGGCGGCCTGGGCGCAGGAGGAGGAGATCCCGGAGGTGTGGGCGTATCTGGCGATGCGTCAGTTCAACAACTTCCGGCCCTGCCCGACCATCACCGACACCGTAGGCGGCTACGAACTGCCCGCGGACCTGCACGCGCAGGCGGCGATGCAGCGGGTCATCGCGCTGGCGGGGAACGCGACGACCATCGTCAACGACCTGTACTCGTACATGAAGGAACTCGCGGCGCCCGGGCGGCACTTGAACCTGCCCGTCGTGATCTCCGAACGCGAGGGCCTCTCCGACCGGGACGCCTACCTGAAGTCGGTCGAGGTCCACAACGAGCTCATGCAGGCCTTCGAGAGCGAGGCCGCGTCCCTCGCGGCGGCCTGCCCGGTGCCGAGTGTGCTGCGGTTCCTCCGCGGTGTGGCCGCCTGGGTCGACGGCAACCACCACTGGCACCAGACCAACACCTACCGCTACAGCCTGCCCGACTTCTGGTAGGCGACCGTCCCGTAAGAGAAATGGACACATCTGTGACGAGCAGTACCGAACTCACCGCCACCGCCACCGACGCTCCGCACATCCCGGGCCCGGCGACGCCCTACCAGGGGGACATCGCCCGCTACTGGGACGGGGAGGCGCGTCCGGTGAACCTGCGGCTCGGCGATGTCGACGGTCTCTACCACCACCACTACGGCATCGGCGCGGTCGACCACGCCGCCCTCGGCACCCCCGAGGACAGCGAGAGCGAGAAGAAGCTGATCGCCGAGCTCCACCGGCTTGAGTCGGCGCAGGCGGAGCTGCTCCTCGGGCACCTCGGCGACCTCGGCCGTGACGACACCCTGGTGGACGCCGGCTGCGGCCGCGGCGGCTCGATGGTCATGGCGCACCAGCGGTTCGGCGCCAAGGTCGAGGGCGTCACGCTCTCCGCCAAGCAGGCCGACTTCGCGAACAACAGGGCCCGGGAACTCGGCATCGAGGACCACGTCCGCGCCCGGGTCTGCAACATGCTGGCGACACCGTTCGAGACGGGCCGGGCCGCCGCCTCGTGGAACAACGAGTCGACGATGTACGTCGACCTGCACGACCTGTTCGCCGAGCACTCCCGGATCCTGGAGGTCGGCGGCCGCTATGTGACGATCACGGGCTGCTGGAACCCGCGGTACGGCCAGCCCTCGAAGTGGGTCTCGCAGATCAACGCGCACTTCGAGTGCAACATCCACTCGCGCCGCGAGTACCTGCGCGCGATGGCCGACAACCGCCTCGTCCCGCAGGCCGTCGTGGACCTCACCCCGGACACCCTCCCCTACTGGGAGCTGCGGGCCACGTCGTCCCTGGTCACGGGCATCGAGGAGGCGTTCATCAACGCGTACAGGGACGGTTCTTTCCAGTACGTGCTGATCGCCGCGGACCGCGTCTGACCGGACCGGCAGGCACAGTGACCGGACCGGCAGGCACAGTCTGACCGGACCGGCAGGCACAACGACAGGGCGCCCGGGGCCGTTACGGCTCCCGGCGCCCCTCTTGCCTCGGCGGGCTCGCCCGAACGCGGGGGCTTCCGCCTCACGCTCGGCGGCCGTCGGCTCTCCCGTACTGCGCCGCGAGGTAGGCGGCCGGGGTGACGCCGTAGGTGCGGGTGAACCACCGGGTGAGATGCGCCTGGTCCGCGAAGCCCGCCTCGGCGGCCGCGGAGGCCGGCGCCGTGCCCTCGGCCAGCAGTGCACGGGCGCGGCGCAACCGCAGGTCGCGCTGGTAGTCACTCGGGGCGAAGCCGTACACCGCGCGAAAGCCCCGATACAGCGTGAAGCGGCTGCATCCGGCCGCCCTGGCCAGTGCGTCGGCACCGATGTTCTCGGCGAAGCGCTGCCGCAGCAGGCTTCGGGCCCGAGCCAGGGCGGCCCGGTCCACCCGGCCCGGCTGCCCGTCCGGCAGCGGGGCCGGCCGTGTGGCGGCGCAGCGGGTCAGCGCCAGCAGGGCCGCGGTGAGCCGTTCCTCGACGGCCAGCCGGGCCGCGTTCCCGGCAACCGCGCCGTGGAGACGGGCCACGGTGCGGGCCAGAGCCGGGTCGTCCAGGACCGGGGTGTCGAACAGCGGCAGGCCCGTACGGCCGGAAGCCGCGTCGTCGAGAACCTCCCGGACGAGATCTTCGCCGAGGTGCAGCATGCGGTAGCGGTAGCCGTCCTGGACGGCCGACTGTCCGTCGTGCGGGTCGTCCGGATTGAACGCCATCACCAGCCCGGAGGCGCTGACGTGCCGGCCCCCTCGGCACACGAACGACTGCGCGCCGTCGTCGGTGACTCCGAAGGAGTACGTGTCGTGGGCGTGCATCGGATAGGCGTAGCGCTCGAAGCGGGCGTCCATGGCCTCAAGGGCGAGCCCGGGAACCCGCCAGTAGGCGGCGCGTTCCTCGGAGGGTGTCATGCCCCGATTGTGCCGCACGAGCGTTCAAGCATCCGTGGACCGCCGGGACGCACCCTGGACACCAGCGCCCCGATCAGCGAAGGAAACCACAGCGATGACCGATCCCACCCCAGCAGCAGCAACACCCACGGCACCCACGGCACCCACAGCTATTGCCGCGACGGAGCGGGTCCGGCTGGCCGTGTACCACGGGTACGCGAACACCGGACAGGCGCCGGGCGTGCCGGCACTCGCCGCCCGCACCGGACTCGCCCCCGACCAGGTGCGCCGGGAACTGCGCACCCTGCACGACAGCCATGACGTGGTTCTGGACCCGCAGGACGACGGCCGCATCGTGATGGCGCACCCCTTCGCCTCCGTGCCGCTCGGCTTCTCCGTCATGGGGGCGCACACCCTGTGGTGGGGCGGCTGCGCCTGGGACTCGTTCGCGCTGCCCCACCTGCTCAGGGACGAGCCGGACGTCCTGGTCGCCACCCGCTGCCCGGCCTGCGACACCCCGCACGCCTGGGTGGTCGGCCGGGACGCACCCCCCGCGGGCGACCAGGTGGCCCACTTCCTCACCCCCATGCACCGGGCCTGGGACGACGTCGTGCACACCTGCGGCAACCAGCGCCTGTTCTGCGCCACCGGATGCGTCGACGCCTGGCTGCAGAAGTCGGGGCAGCAGCGCGGGTACGTCATGGACCTGGCCACCCTGTGGCGCTTCGCCCGCGACTGGTACACCGGACGCCTGGAGCCGGGCTACACCCGCCGGGACCCCGCCGCCGCCAGTGCCTACTTCGCGGAAGTCGGCCTGCACGGCTCGTTCTGGGGGCTGCCCGACTGATGGCTGAGCCAGTGAGCCAGTGAGCGGGCAGCCGCCGGGTTCCGTGAGCTCCGCCGGGTCCCGTGAGCGCCGCCGGGCCCTCAGCCCCGCAGTGACGCGGAGATGTCCTCCAGGCTGCGGCCCTTCGTCTCCGGGAGCCTGCGGTGGAGGTAGGCGACGCCGAGGAGGCCGAAGAGGCCGAAGATCCAGAACAGGCCGGTGGGTGTGAGGGCGTTGATGGTGGTCAGGACGGTGAGGGAGATGGCGAAGTCGAGGCCCCAGTGGGTGACGTTGCCGAAGGAGCTGGCCTTGCCGCGGACGGCGGTCGGGAAGATCTCGCTGTTGATGAGCCAGATCGCCAGGCCGAGGCTGGGCGCGAACGCCGCGATGTACAGGCACAGTCCGGCCACCAGGAGTCCGCCCGAGACGGGGCGCCCGTCGTCCCCCAGCAGGTAGAGCGCGCCGAGGTACACCAGGGCGAGGACCACGACCGAGGTGCCTCCGAGCAGCAGCGGGCGGCGGCCGACCCGGTCGACGAGGAGCAGCGCCACGAACGTCAGGCACATGTTGACCAGGCCGATGCCGAGCGAGGAGAGGATCGCGGCGGAGCTGCCGAAACCGGCCTGCTTGAGCATGGTGGGCGCGTAGTAGATGACCGCGTTGACGCCGACGAGCTGGTTGGTGGCGGCGACGACCACGCCGAGCAGGACGGCGGGCCGCATCGCGGGACGGAGCAGATCGCGGTAGCTGGTCCGGGTCTCGGCCGCGGACAGCGCCTCGATCTCGGCGAGCTCCGCGTCGGCGGCCTCGGGGGTACGGGTGCGCAGCAGCGCCACGCGCGCCTCCTCACGGCGACCGCGCTGGAGGAGCCAGCGCGGGCTCTCCGCGAGCCGCAGCACGCCGAGGAACATGGCGAGGGCGGGCAGCAGTCCGAGCCCCAGCATCCACCGCCAGCCGTCCGCGTCGTCGAAGAGATAGCCGACGAGGTACGAGACGAAGATGCCGACCGTGATCATGAGTTGGTTGAGGGAGACAAGTCGGCCGCGGGACTCCGCCGGGGCGATCTCCGCGATGTACGCGGGCACGGTCAGCGAGGCGGTGCCGATCGCCAGGCCGAGCAGGACCCGGGCGGCGATCAGGACCTCGACGCCGGGCGCCGCGGCGGAGGCGACCGCGCCGACCCCGAAGACGGCGGCTCCTACGAGCAGCGTGCGCCGTCGGCCCGCCGCGTCGGTGACGGCGCCCGCACCCAGGACGCCGACGATGGCGCCGAGCAGCAGGGAGGCGACGGTGACCTGCTGCATCCCGTCGGAGAGGGCGAACTCCGGCGCGATGAACAGCAGGGCCGAGGAGATGATCCCGGTGTCGTACCCGAAGAGGAAACCGCCGAGCGCGGCGACCGCGGACGCGCCGAGGAGGGAGCGCCGGGCGGCGGAACTCAACGGAGGAGAACCCGGCGGCGCGCCGCCGTCGACGGCGGTGGCGGCGAGGGTTGCGGAGGTGGCGGGGGTTGCGGAGGTGTCGGAGGTGGCGGAGGTGGCGGGGGTCTGCGGCATGGGGCGGCTCCTGGTGTGACAGGGAAGTCGGGCGTAGGCAGGCCGGAGTGCACGGCGCTCGGAGGAGGCCGTGCGACGGGGCGACGCGGAATCCGGGCAGCGTGCACCGTTGCGGTCCGGCGCCCCGCACGGGTCGGCTGGGCGGGGCGACGGACCGCAACTGCTGCCGCTGCTGCGGAACATGGGCATGCTGCGCGGCTCCGGGGCGGTCACGAGCGTCCGCGGCGGCACGCGTCTTCGGGTGCCGTGGACGTCCGGTCGGGAAGCGACCGGCCCCGATGCAGCATCGTGACGGCAGCGAACGCTACGCGCAACCGTTTGCGCAATCGTTTTCTCAGAAAGCCTGTCGTACGATCCGGTAACACACGGCCGTACCGCGCGGCCGCAACCGCACAGCCGTGTCCGCACAGCCGTATCCGTACAGCCGAACCCGCACAGCCGTGCCCGCGTACCCCCGCGCGCACCGGCACCCCCGACCGAGCCGAGGAGCTGCTCATGGCGAAGATGGCCGACGTCGCCCGCAGGGCCGGCGTCTCCGTCTCGACCGTCTCGCACGTCATCAACGGCACCCGGTACGTGAAGGACGAGACCCGCGACCTGGTCCTGGAGGCGGTCCGCTCGACGGGCTACACGCACAACACCGTCGCCCGCTCCCTGAAGACGTCGAGCACCCTGACCCTGGGCCTGGCCGTCTCCGCCGTCGGGAACTTCCACTTCGCGGAGCTGGTGTCGGCCGTGGACGCGGCGACCCGGGCCTCCGGCTACACGCTGCTGATGGCCGACACCCACGACGACCCGGCCGAGGAGCTGAGCGTCGTCAAGATGCTGCACGAGCGGCGTGTGGACGGCCTGCTGCTCGCCACCTCGGCGGGGCCGCGCGGCGCCGCCCTGCGCTTCGTGAAGAACGCGGGCCTGCCGACCGTACTGATCGACCGCTGCGCCTCCCCGGCCTTCGACCAGGTGGCGACCGCCAACGTCGAGGCCACCGCACGGCTCGTCGACCACCTCGCCGACCTCGGCCACACCCGGATCGGCCTGGTCGCCGGGCGGCGCAGCCTGCGCACCAGCGGTGAGCGGCAGCGGGGCTGGCGGCGCGGCATGGAGCGCAAGGGCCTGGCGGCCTCCCCGGACCTGGTCGTGGTCGGCGACTCCCAGGCGTACCCGGCGGAGCTCGCCACCGAGCGCCTGATGAGCGGCGAGGACGCGCCCACCGCCCTGGTGTCCGGCAACAACCAGATGACCCTCGGCGTGCTGCGGGCCCTGGCCCGGCTCGGCCGCAAGGTCCCCTCGGACGTGGCGCTGTGCGCCTTCGACGACTTCGAGTGGGCCGACCTGATGCACCCCTCGCCGACGGCGATCGCCCAGCCCGTACGGGAGACCGGGCGGCAGGCCGTGGAGCTGCTCATCGAGCGGATCGCGGACCCGGACGGGGAGCGCAGGACGGTTCTCCTTGAGCCGACCTTCGTGCACCGCGCGTCCTGCGGCTGCGCCCCTGTGGCGTGAGGCGCGGTGTCGTGGCGTGAGGCGCGCTGTCGTGGCGTGAGGCGCGCGCTGTCGGCGGTGAACTTTCCTTTCTTGCGAGGGGGGTTGACGTAACCACGTCGGATGGTTTTTCGTGACGGGGCGGTGATCGGGCCCGCTCGTCGGCTGGCGGCCCCGGACCTCCGCGCCTTTCTCCAACCTGTTTCTCCAGCCCCCGCACGCCCGGTCGATCGGGAACGGCCCGGTGCGGTGGAGCTGATCCGTCACGCGCGACCACTCGCTACTCCTCGATGTGGAGAGACTCATGCCGTTCCCCAGCCGCCGTTCCGTCCTGTCGTCCGCCCTCGGTCTGTCGGCCGCCGCGGCGACGACGCCCTTCCTCTGCACCACCGCCGCCGCGGCCCCCGCGGTACGTGACGCCTCCGGCCTGCGCGCCGAGACCTACCGCCCCCGGCTGCACTTCTCCCCCGCCAGGAACTGGACCAACGACCCCAACGGCCTGATCTTCCACGAGGGCCGCTGGCACCTGTTCTTCCAGTACAACCCCGAGGGCGACGTCTGGGGCAACATGTCCTGGGGCCACGCCGTCAGTTCGGACCTGGTGCAGTGGGAGGAGCGGCCGGTCGCCATCGCGCACGACGACCAGGAGATGATCTTCTCCGGGTCCGTGGTGTACGACGAGCGCAACACGAGCGGCCTCGGCTCCGCCGACCGGCCCCCGCTCGTCGCCGTCTACACCAGCACCCTCAAGGACGACTCCGGCCTGCAGCGCCAGTCCCTGGCCTACAGCACGGACGCCGGGGAGACCTGGACCAAGTACGCGGGCAACCCCGTCCTCGACATCGGTGCGCGGGACTTCCGCGACCCGAGCGTGTTCTGGCACGCGGACAGCGGCCGCTGGGTGATGGCCCTGGCGCTGCCCACCGAGTACAAGATCCGCTTCTACGCCTCCGACGACCTCAAGTCCTGGCGCCGCCTCAGCGACTTCGGGCCGCTCGGCGCGACCGGTGGCATCTGGGAGTGCCCCAACCTGTTTCCGCTCGGCGACCGCTGGGTGCTGCTGGTGAGCCTCAACCCCGGTGGCCCGGCCGGTGGTTCGGCCACGCAGTACTTCACCGGTACGTTCGACGGCACCGCGTTCACGCCCGACGCCGGGCAGGGCACCCGCTGGGTCGACTGGGGCGCCGACTGCTACGCGGGCATCACGTACAACGACGCGCCCGACGGCCGCCGGGTCTTCGTGCCCTGGATGAACAACTGGCTGTACGCCGACCGCGTCCCCACCTCTCCGTGGCGCGGGGCCATGGGCTTCCCCCGCGAACTCACCCTGAGGGACGGCCGGTTGAGGCAGCGCCCGGTGCGCGAGCTGGAGTCGCACCGTACGCGCAGGCTGCTGTCCCTGACCGGTGAGACGGCGCCCGAGGGCACCCGCCGACTCCTCGCCGACACCGGCCAGTTGTACGAGCTGCAGGCCGTGCTCGCCCCCGGTTCCCCGGCCACGTCCGACTTCGGCGTCGACGTGCGGTCCGGCGGGGGCGCGTACACCCGCATCGGGTACGACACCGTGGCGGGCGAGCTGTACATCGACCGCAGGAGCTCGGGGGCCGTCGGTTTCGCCGCCGAGTTCCCGGGCGTGCACCGGGCTCCCGTCGCCCTGCCGGACGGCGGGCTCGACCTGCGGGTGCTGGTGGACGCCTCGTCCGTCGAGGTGTACGCGGCCGGGGGCACGGTCTGTCTGACGGACCAGATCTTCCCGGACCCGGACGCGTGCGGCCTGCGCACGTACGCCCGCGGCGGCGCACTCCGCATCGAAACCCTCACGGCCCGTTCCCTCCGCCCGGCCCGGCCCGGCCACTGAGCCCCCGCCTGCCGCCTGCCGCCTGACTCGTGCTGCCTGGTGCCTGCCGCCTGCCGCCTGACTCGTGCTGCCTGCCGCCTGCCGCTGTCTCAGTCGGCGGCAGGCGGCTCGCGTGCGGCCCGCGTGCGACGTTCTGGTCCACCGTCCCGTGCGCCCTGAAAGGGTTCGAGGATCAGGAGGTTGCCGACCAGGTGGTCGAGGCGGTCGGCGCCGTCCTCGATGCCTTCGAGGAGTTCCGCCCGGTCCTGCTCGGACCACGCCACGTCGTCCGAACGCAGCGAGGACACGGCCGCCTTGATCCCGGCGAGCGGCGTCCGCAGGTCGTGCGAGACGGCGGCGAGCAGCGCGGTGCGGATGCGGTGGTCCACGGCCAGGGTGCGGGCGGCCTGTTCGGCCTGGTCCTGCAGGCGTCGGCGGTCGAGGACCACGGCTGCCTGGGCGGCGAAGGCGGCGAGGACTCGGCGGTCCTCTGCGGGGAGCACCCTGCCGGTGAGCGCCAGGGACAGGTCGTCGCCGACGGGCACGTCCACATCGGCGTCCTCGGGCCGGGCGGGCGGCTCGCCGCCCCCGAAGTGGGCCGTGCACGTCCACGGGAGGGCGGGGGCGTCCCTGCCGACGTCGCCGGCGCGTTCCAGGAGGGCGGCGGACTCCATGGTGAACGTCGCGCGGACGCGTTCGAGGAGGGCGTCGAGGCTGGTCTCGCCGCGCAGCACGCTGCCGGCGAGGAAGGAGAGGATCTCGGACTCGGCGCGCAGCCGGGCCGCCTGCTGAGTGCGGCGGGCGGCCCGGTCGACGACCGAGGCGACCGCGACGGCGACGCCCACGAAGACGGCGACGGCAAGGGCGATGGCCACGACGGACTGCGGGTCCGAGACGGTCAGCGTGTGCCCGGGCGGGGCGAAGTACCGGTTGACCAGCAGGGAGCTCAGCACCGCGCACCCGAGGCCCGGCCACCGGCCGCCGAGCAGGGCGGCGCCGACCGTCAGGCCGAGGAACAGCAGCACGTCGTTGGCGGGACCCGCATCGGGCAGCACGCCGGTGAGCAGCAGGGTGAGCAGCGCCGGGCCGGCGACGCCGGTCAGCCGGCCGGCGAGCACCCGGCCCTTGCCGAGCTGCGTCGAACGGGCCGCCGGCAGGGCGCGGCCCTGGCCGATGGCGTCGTGGGTGACCAGGTGGACGTCGAGGTCGGGGCCCGAGTCCCGGGCCACGGTCGCGCCGACGCCGGGCCCCAACGCGTACTGCCAGGGCTTGCGGCGGGAGACGCCCAGGACGATCTGGGTGGCGTTGGCGCCGCGCGCGAACTCCAGGAGTGCCGTGGGGACGTCGTCGCCGATGACGTGGTGGAAGGTGCCGCCGAGGTCGTCGGTCAGGGTGCGCTGGCCGACGAGTTCCCCGGGCGACGCTGCGGTCAGGCCGTCGCTGCGGGCGACGTACACGGCGAGCAGCTCACCCCCGGCGCCCTTCTCGGCGAGCCGGGCCGCGCGGCGGATGAGCGTACGGCCCTCCGGGCCACCGGTGAGGCCCACGACGACGCGCTCGCGGGATCCCCCGATCTCCGCGGCGCCGTGCTGGGAGCGGTACGCGTTGAGGTACGCGTCGGCCCGGTCGGCGGTCCAGAGCAGCGCCAACTCCCGCAGGGCGGTGAGGTTTCCGGGCCGGAAGTAGTGGGACAGGGCCGCGTCGACCTTGTCGGGCTTGTAGATGTTGCCGTGGGCCATCCGGCGGCGCAGCGCCTGCGGTGCCATGTCGACGAGTTCGATCTGGTCCGCACGGCGTACGAGTTCGTCCGGAACGGTCTCCCGCTGCCGTATCCCGGTGATCGACTCGACGACGTCGCCCAGCGATTCGAGGTGCTGGATGTTGAGCGTCGAGACGACGTCGATACCGGCGGCGAGCAGCTCCTCGACGTCCTGCCGGCGTTTGGCGTTGCGGGAGCCGGGGACGTTGGTGTGCGCAAGCTCGTCGACCAGGGCGACCGCGGGCCTGCGCGCCAGTACGGCGTCCACGTCCATCTCTGTGAAGACCGCGCCCCGGTACTCCACTTCGGTGCGCGCGATGTGTTCCAGGCCGGGCAGCAGCGCCACGGTGTGCGGCCGGTCGTGCGTGGCCACGAAGGCGACCACGCAGTCCGTGCCGCGCCGCACGCGGCGGTGCCCCTCGGACAGCATCGCGTAGGTCTTGCCGACGCCCGGCGCCGCACCGAGGTAGATCCTGAACCTGCCGCGGCGTCCGCCTCGTACGGAGGATTCCGCAGGTCCGCCGGGAGTGCCGGTACTCATCGGCTCTTCGCCGCCAGTTCGGCGAGGGCGACGTTGAGCTGGAGCACGTTGACGCGCGGCTCGCCCAGGAAGCCGAGGGTGCGTCCCTCGGTGTGCGCGTCGACCAGCTTCCGGACCTGCCGGACGTCCAGGTGGTTCCGGTCCGCGATGCGGTGGACCTGGAGTTCGGCGTAGCGGGGGGAGATGTGCGGGTCGAGGCCGGAGCCGGAGGAGGTGACCGCGTCGGCGGGTACGTCGGAGGGGTTGACCTTGAAGTCGGCGGTGGAGTTGTCCTTCACCACGGCGGCCTTCGCTTCCTTGACCCACTGGAGGAGTTCCGCGTTGTCGCCGGCGCGGTTGGTGGCGCCGGAGAGGATCAGGTCGTACTGCGTGTTGGCGCTGTTCTCGCCCAGGCCGTTGGAGGGGCGCGGCTGGAACCATCTGAGGTCCGGGTCCGGGGTCTCCTGGCCCTCCTTCAGCGGCAGGTCGTAGCGCTGGCCGATGAGCCGGGAGCCGACGACGCGGCCCGTGGAGTCGGTGATCTCGGAGCCGTTGGCCTTGTCGTGGAACAACGTCTGGGCGACGCCGGTGACCGCGAGCGGGTAGAGGACGCCGCAGAGCGCGGTGAGGACGAGCAGGGCGCGCAGGCCGGCGCCGAGCAGTCTGGCGGTGTTTCCTACGGAGTTGTTCATGACGGTCAGCCGATCCCGGGAATCGTGGAGATGACGAGGTCGATGAGCTTGATGCCGAGGAACGGCGCGACCAGGCCGCCGAGGCCGTAGATGCCGAGGTTGCGGCGGAGCATCCGGTCGGCGCTCGTCGGCCGGTACCGGACGCCCTTCAGGGCGAGGGGCACCAGGGCGACGATGATCAGCGCGTTGAAGATCACCGCGGCGAGGATCGCGGACTGGGGCGAGGACAGGCCCATGATGTTGAGCTTGTCGAGCGACGGGTAGGCCACCGCGAACATCGCCGGGATGATCGCGAAGTACTTCGCCACGTCGTTGGCGATCGAGAAGGTGGTCAACGCCCCACGGGTGATGAGGAGTTGCTTGCCGATCTCGACGATCTCGATCAGCTTCGTCGGGTTGGAGTCGAGGTCGACCATGTTGCCGGCCTCTTTCGCGGCCGACGTACCGGTGTTCATCGCGACACCGACGTCCGCCTGCGCGAGCGCGGGGGCGTCGTTCGTGCCGTCGCCGGTCATCGCGACCAGCCTGCCGCCCGCCTGCTCGCGCTTGATCAGGGCCATCTTGTCCTCGGGCGTGGCCTCCGCGAGGAAGTCGTCGACACCCGCCTCCTCGGCGATGGCCTTCGCGGTCAGCGGGTTGTCGCCCGTGATCATGACGGTCCTGATGCCCATGCGGCGCAGCTCGGTGAACCGCTCGCGCATGCCGTCCTTGACGACGTCCTTGAGGTGGATGACGCCCAGCACTCGTGCCCCGTCGGCGTCGTCCACGGCGACGAGCAGCGGCGTACCGCCTGCCTGCGCGATGGTGTCGGTGAGCTGCTGTGCTTCCGGAGAGACGCTGCCGCCGCGCTCGGTGACCCAGGTGACGACCGAACCGGTCGCGCCCTTGCGGACCTTGCGGCCGTCCACGTCGACGCCCGACATGCGGGTCTGCGCGGTGAAGCCGATCCAGCTCGCGTGGTCCAGCTCGCCCTGCCGGCGCTCGCGCAGCCCGTACTTCTCCTTCGCGAGTACGACCACGGAGCGGCCCTCGGGAGTCTCGTCCGCGAGCGAGGAGAGCTGTGCCGCGTCCGCGAGCTCGGCGGCCGCGGTGCCCGGGACCGGGACGAACTCGGCGGCCTGGCGGTTGCCGAGGGTGATGGTTCCGGTCTTGTCCAGGAGCAGGGTCGATACGTCACCGGCGGCTTCGACCGCCCGACCGGACATGGCCAGGACGTTGCGCTGGACCAGGCGGTCCATGCCCGCGATGCCGATCGCGGAGAGCAGCGCACCGATCGTGGTCGGGATCAGGCACACGAGCAGTGCGGTGAGGACGACGAGCGAGGTCTGTCCGTCGGCACCGGCGTAGACCGCGAACGGCTTCAGCGTCACCACGGCGAGCAGGAAGACGATCGTGAGGGACGCGAGCAGGATGTTGAGCGCGATCTCGTTGGGGGTCTTCTGCCGGGCGGCGCCCTCGACCAGGCTGATCATGCGGTCGATGAACGTCTCCCCCGGCTTTGTCGTGATCCTGACGACGATCCGGTCGGAGAGCACCTTCGTCCCGCCCGTGACCGCGCTGCGGTCGCCGCCGGACTCCCGGATGACCGGGGCCGATTCACCGGTGATGGCCGACTCGTCGACCGAGGCCACTCCCTCGATGACATCACCGTCACCGGGAATGATGTCGCCCGCCTCGCACACCACCAGGTCGCCGATGCGCAGCTCGGTGCCCGGCACCCGCTCCTCGTCGGCGCCGGTCACCCGGCGGGCGACGGTGTCGGTCCTGGCCTGGCGCAGGGTGTCGGCCTGGGCCTTGCCTCGGCCCTCCGCCACTGCCTCCGCGAGGTTCGCGAAGAGTGTGGTGAGCCAGAGCCAGGCGGTGATGGCCCAGCCGAACCAGTCACCGGGGTTCTTGACCGCGAGCGCGGTGGTGCCCACCGAGCCGATCAGGACCACGAACATGACCGGCGACTTGACCATGACGCGCGGGTCCAGCTTGCGGAACGCGTCCGGCAGGGACTTGCCCAGCTGCCTGGGGTCGAACAGCCCCGCCCCCACCTTGCCTGCGTCCTGCTGGTGGCCGGTGGGCACATCGCTGTGCGGGGCCCGGGCCGGGGTGGTAGTGGACATGGCCTCCTGCTCCGTCGAGTCGTACTGCTTGGCGTGCTGCTTGTCGTGCTGCTCGATGGTGTTGGTGGGGGTGGTGTTGGTGGGGGTGGTGTTGGTGGGGGTGGTCATGCCGCCAGTCCTTCCGCGAGCGGGCCGAGGGCCAGGGCGGGGAAGTAGGTCAGCCCGGTGACGATCAGGAGGGTGCCGGCGAGGAGGCCGGTGAACAGGGGCTTTTCGGTACGCAGCGTGCCCGCGGTCGCCGGGACCGGGTTCTGCTCGGCGAGTGAGCCCGCGAGGGCAAGGACGAACACCATGGGCAGGAAGCGGCCGAGCAGCATCGCGATGCCGATGGTGCTGTTGAACCACTGCGTGTCGGCGTTGAGTCCGGCGAAGGCCGAGCCGTTGTTGTTGGCGCCCGAGGTGTACGCGTACAGGATCTCGGAGAAGCCGTGTGCGCCCGAGTTGGTCATCGAGTCGGCCGGGGTGTCCAGGGCCATGGCTGCGGCGGTGAAGCCGAGCACGAGGGCCGGGGTGACCAGGATGTAGCAGGCGGCGAACTTGATCTCGCGGGTGCCGATCTTCTTGCCGAGGTACTCCGGCGTACGACCGACCATCAGTCCGGCGATGAAGACGGCCACGATCGCCATGATCAGCATGCCGTAGAGGCCGGAGCCGACCCCGCCGGGCGCGATCTCGCCCAACTGCATGCCGAGCAGCTGGATGCCGCCGCCGAAGCCGGTGAAGGAGGAGTGGAAGGAGTTCACGGCGCCCGTGGACGTGAGGGTGGTCGCCACCGAGAACAGCGCGGAGCCGCCGATACCGAAGCGGGTCTCCTTGCCCTCCATGGCGCCGCCCGCGGCCTCGAACGCCGGTCCCCTGCCCGCGAATTCGGTCCACATCATCAGGGCGGTGAAACCGATCCAGATGACGGCCATCGTGCCGAGGATCGCGTAGCCCTGCTTGAGGGAGCCCACCATGCGGCCGAACGTGCGGGTCAGCGAGAACGGAATGACGAGGATCAGAAAGACCTCGAAGAGGTTGGAGAACGGGCTCGGGTTCTCGAAGGGGTGGGCCGAGTTGGCGTTGAAGTAGCCGCCGCCGTTGGTGCCCAGCTCCTTGATGACCTCCTGCGAGGCCACCGCCCCGCCGTTCCACTGCTGCGTACCACCCATGAACTGGCCGACTTCGTGGATGCCTGCGAAGTTCTGGACCGCCCCGCAGGCGACGAGGACGAGCGCGCCGAGCACCGCCATGGGGACGAGGATCCGTACGACGCCCCGCACCAAGTCGGCCCAGAAGTTCCCGAGTTCACCGGCCGGGGTCCGGGCGAAGCCGCGTACGAGCGCCACCGCGACCGCCATGCCGACGGCCGCCGACACGAAGTTCTGCACCGCGAGGCCACCGGTCTGCACGACGTGCCCCATGGCCTGTTCGCC
Organism: Streptomyces solicavernae; assembly: GCF_029968095.1. Lineage (GTDB taxonomy): Bacteria > Actinomycetota > Actinomycetes > Streptomycetales > Streptomycetaceae > Streptomyces > Streptomyces solicavernae. Next base: position 46,141 of record NZ_JASCIR010000017.1, read on the forward strand.
GTAGTACGACTGCCAGTTGGTGTTGGCGACGAAGGACGCGGCGGTGTTGAACGCCTGGTCCGGGTCGATCGACGCGAAGCCGAGCGAGCCGGGCAGGGAGCCCTGCAGCCGCTGCAGCAGGTAGAGGAACAGTACGCCGACGGCGGAGAAGGCGAGGACACCGCGCAGGTAGGCGGGCCAGCGCATCTCGGCGTTCGGGTCGACGCCGACGGCCCGGTAGATCCACCGCTCGGCCCGCAGGTGCCGGTCGGCGGAGTAGACCCTGGCCATGTGGTCGCCGAGGGGGCGGTAGGCGAGCCCCAACGCCGCTATGAGCGCGAGCAGTTGGAGCACACCAGCAATTTCGGGACTCATGTCCGGCTTCAGAACCTCTCCGGATCGATGAGGGCGAGCACGAGGTAGCCGAGGAGGGACACGGCCACGATCAGGCCGACGGCGGTTTCGGCGTTCACAGCTTTGCCACCCCCTTGGCGACAAGGGCCACCAGCGCGAACACCGCGACCGTGGTGACGACGAAGGCCACGTCGGCCATCGCGAACTCCTGAGGTGAAGGGAAGGGAAGGGAAGGACGAGTGGTTGCCCTGTCGAGCAACTCCGTCGAGAAGAGGAAACCCCCTCCAACAGGGGCGGACGACCCCCGTTGACGGCTCCCATACGACCCCGCACCCGCTCTTGACGAGCCTCATACGACCCGCCGCCGTGCTGGGGTGGCGCGGTGATGACGGCACGCTGCACGCGGGTCCGACACCACGGAGTGCCATGCGGTGGGCAGAGCTGCGGACAGGGGCCGGCCTCGACGCCGCCCATGTGGGGCAACTTGCGTGTCCAAGTGGCCGTTACGCCGTTGCAGGAGGTGATGGCCGTCTTCTGTCGGCCACTTCACGTCCAAGGAGAATCTGATGTCCCGCATCGTTAAAGCCGTTGCAGTGCTCGCTGGAACGGGAGCCGTTGCACTGAGCGGAGCCGGCATGGCTGTGGCCGACTCGGACGCCCATGGCGCTGCCGCCGGGTCGCCCGGTGTTGGTTCGGGCAACGTCGTTCAGGTGCCGGTCCACGTGCCCGTCAACGTGTGCGGCAACACCGTCAACGTCATCGGTCTGCTGAACCCGGCCTTCGGCAACACCTGCGTGAACGAGAGTGACAAGAACGGGCACCACAAGGGCTACGGTGCCTGAGTTCCAGCTCGGAGCGTCCCCCGGCCCGCTGATGGGCCGGGGGACGCTCCGTGTCTGGGCAACGGCCTACCGGTAACGGTAGATCCGCGCATGGCTGAGCATCTGCGCCGGGGTCACGCCCCACGGGCCCATGGGCTGCTCGCGCGCGGCGACCCGTTCATGCTGGGGATCGCCCGGCGGGGGTGGAGTGCTCGGCAGGTAGCCGGCGCGCGGATGGTGCCGTTGCCAACGTGACCAGAGCAGGTCGACGTACGAGTGGTTGAGCCAGAAGACCGGGTCGTTGACCGAGGCTCCCCCGAGCATGTGCCCACCGACCCAGCGGTGCACGCGGTTGTGGATCAGGAAGCGATCGTCTCCCTCCCCCGCGCCCCACCCCTCCAACCGGTTGCGGAAGCCGGACCGGCTCGTCGAGTTCCAGGGCGCCACGTCATAGACCGTCTGCCGCATCACGCGATCGACCTGGCGCCTGGTGGGCAGTGAGAGCGGGTCGTCGGGACGGCCGAGGTTTCGGGTGAGGAAATCGCCGTCCGTCATGGCGTACCGGACCCGCCACCGTCCTTCCGCGTGGGCGAACGGGCCGCTCATGACGCGCCGATCGCCGCGGCGTCCGGTGCCGCCCATGAAGTCGTCCCTCCAGAGCGTCGAGTCCGCGGTGCGGTCTCTGGTCCAGTCCCAGTACGGGACGGTGACGGACGAGTCGATTGCGCGCAGGGCTCGTTCGAACTCAAGGAGGAACTTCCGGTGCCAGGGCAGGAAGCTCGGCGCCATGTGCGCGAGCCTGAGTCGGTCCTCGCCATCTGCCACGTAATAGTCGATGTGCACACGGACGAATTCATCGTATTCACCGGACCGTTTGAGCTCCAGCACGGCGTTGATGAACCTGCGGCGCTCGGCCTTGCTGAGATCACCGACGTCCTTACGCGTGTACACCATGTGCGCCCCTTTCCCCGCCACCGCCGTGCACCGCGGCCCACCGGCTGAGCTGAGCGGTGCCCAGCGCGTCAACTGCCGTACGGGCAGCCTCCAGTGGCGTCGGCGAGGACTGGTAGTGGTCGAGCGGGGTGACGTAGCCCCCGTCGGCACAGCGCATGAGGTGCAGGGGGCGATGGTCGATGAAGAGCCGGGGCGGCCCCTGCGCTTGAGCGATTCCCTGGATCCAGCGCCCTCTGTACACCTCGGCGAACGCGCCGCCGGATGCCGAGTCGTGTGGAGCGGCTGTGCAGGCAGCCGTGAAAGTGGCGGGCAGAGTGAGGAGGGAGCGCATGATGACGCGGCGAGAAGCGGTCACGAGTGAACTCCTGTGCGGTGGTTGGCCTCCGATGGTGCGAAGTGCCTCGCCGGGCATGGAGAAGGAACCTACGTCAGACGGCCGGGGAAACACCGAAGGCGCAGGGCAACCGTGCGGGTGAATATTCCGCACGCGCGAGCCACCATTCAGGTGTTTATGAGTGGCCTCACACCACGTATCCCGATCTGGTCGACGGCTTTCCATATGGTTTCGCTCCGTGCTGGTCACAAATTATGTTCAGCCCTGCGGAAGAAGGCCGAACGTGCAGAGCGAGTTCGCGGCAACAGGCCACAAATTCAAGGCTTTTCACATCCTGCAGCCGGAGGGTGGAGGGGTACCACGCGTTGTCGCCGACCTCGTTCGCGAGCAACTCCAGGCCGGGATGGACGCTGTCGTCGCGTGTCATCCCGGGCTCTCCTCGGCGGGTGACTTGCGTGCCGCCGGAGCGCACGTCCTGCCGTGGCGGGCCACACGCTCCCCGGGCCCGCGACTGGCGTCCGAGGTGCGTGCGGTGGCCCGGATGGTGCAGACCTGCCGGCCCGACGTCGTGCACGCGCACAGCGCCAAGGCGGGTGTGGCGGCGCGTCTGGCCCTGCGCGGCCGGGTTCCGACCGTGTTCCAGCCCCATGCGTGGTCCTTCTCCGCCGTCGAGGGAACCATGGCCGCCGCGACGCTCCGTTGGGAGCGCTTCGCCGCCCGCTGGTGCGACCGCATCGTGTGCGTCAGCGCAGCGGAGCGGAACGAGGGGCAGGCGGCGGGGATCGCGGCGCGCTGGGACGTGATCCCGAACGGTGTCGACCTGTCGCGGTTCGGCCCGGCACCGGGGAGCGGGGAGCGCCGTCGGCCGCCGTTGGTGGTCTGTGTGGGCCGGCTGTGCCGCCAGAAGGGCCAGGACGTTCTGCTCCGGGCCTGGCCCGAGGTCCTCGGGGCCGTGCCCGATGCACGTCTGGCGCTGGTCGGTGACGGGCCGTTGCGCTCGCGGTGGGAGGCCACGGCACCGGCGCGGGTCGAGTTCGTCGGTGGCGTCGCCGATGTCCTTCCTTGGCTGCACCGGGCCGATCTGCTGGTTCTTCCCTCGCGCTGGGAGGGGATGGCGCTGGCTCCGCTGGAGGCCATGGCCACGGCGCTGCCGGTGGTGGTGACCGATGTGAACGGGGCTCGGGAGAGTCTGCCGACGGGCCACCGCGACGTGGCTCTGGTACCACCGGAGGATCCGCGGGCGCTGGCACGGTCGGTGGCCACGCTGCTCGCGGACGCGCCGCTTCGGGTGGCGATGGGCCGCCAGGTGTTCAGTCACGCTCAGGAGTCCTTCGATGTGCGCCGCGCCGCACAGGCGGTCATGGACGTGTATCGGCGCGTGACTCCGCCGGCGCCCGCCGCACGTGAGCGGCAGCCCGTATGACATCGGAGAGCGCTGCTCTGCCGGCGCCCGCCCGGTCAGCGCGCGACATCACGGACGACGCGGCGGCACACGCCGGTCCTGGTGCTTCCCGAACCGAGGGGCGGCCGGGCCGCCCGCTGGTGCCGGGGGCGCGGCGGCGCGGCCGGTTCGCTCTTCCCCTGTGGATCGGCGATATGAGTGCGGTGGTGTGCGCCGGCGCAGCGGTGCACCAGATCGAGCAAGCGCTGCCTCTGGCCGCCCTGTTGGCCTTGGCGCAGAGCAAGCTGCATCTGAGCAGGGGCCTCTACCAGGTGCGGCTGAGCTCTTCGGCACTGGCCGAGGTCCCGGCGCTTGTGTCCTGCACTCTGTTCGTCTGGGGGATGGCGGCGGCGCTGCTCGCGGCATGGGATCTCGGGTACGCGTTGTCCCTCGCCCACCTGACCGTGGCGGTGGGCGTGCAGTTGCTGGTCCTGGTCTCCGTACGGGGTGCTTGTCACCAGGTGAGGCGGGTACGGCGCAGGCGACGACCGCATCCGACCCTCGTGATCGGGCGCAGCACCGACGCATACCAGTTGGTCCAGGTACTGCAGCAGCAGCCGCAGTTGGGGCTTCGTCCGGTCGGACTCTCCACGACCAGCCGCATCCCGCCTCCCGCAACGGGCGGCAAGGAACCCGCGCTGCCGGTTCTGGGGGACCGTGACGCCGTGGCGCGGGCGCTCATCCAGAACGGGGTGGAGCACGTCGTCCTGGCGAGCTCCGGCGGCTCTCCCCCATGGGTGGCCCCTGACTTGATGCGGCTCTTCGACAGGTACGGGCAGAAGGTCTGGGTCATCGACTCCGGTGAGGAGGACCATCACCTGGTCGCCACGCGTTCCGTGCCGGATCACCTGTACGGATATCCGGCCCAGATGCTGCGCTTTGGTGCGTCACGTCGTCCGTCCATGCGTGCCAAGCGGGCCGTCGACGCCCTGCTGTCCGGGGTTGCGCTGGTGGTGCTCTCCCCGGTGGTGTTGGCGTGCGCACTGGCGGTACGGTGCAGCGACGGACCCGGCGTGCTGTTCCGTCAGGTGCGGATCGGCCAGGACGGACGGCCGTTCACGTTGGTGAAGTTCCGCACCTTGCGGCCCGCCGATGCCACCGAGTCCGAGACACGGTGGAACATCGCCGGTGACGCCCGGCTGAGCCGGGTGGGCGGCTTTCTGCGCCGCAGCTCTCTGGACGAGCTGCCTCAGCTGTGGAATGTGCTGCGTGGGGACATGAGCCTCGTCGGGCCCCGGCCTGAACGGCCCTACTTCGTAGCGAAGTTCACCAAGGAGCATCCGGGGTACGCGGCCCGGCACCGCATGCCGGTCGGCATCACAGGGCTTGCCCAGGTCAACGGGTTGCGAGGGGACACCTCCATCGCGGACCGGGTCCGCTTCGACAACCGTTACATCACGACGTGGACGTTGTGGCAGGACATGTGTGTCGTGCTGCGCACCGTGGTTTCGCTGCTCCGTGTGAGGGGCGGCTGATGGCTGACCTCGTACTGAATCATCCGCTGCGGGCATCGGCTCCGCCCGGCGCGCGTCGGACCGTCGGGGCTCTCACCCTGGTCCTGCTCACGGCGCCGGTCCTGCTGTTGGCGGTTCCGTACACGGGCGGGGATGCCACCACCGTCGACGTCACACCGGCCGACGTGGGCACCGCGCTGCTGGTCGGCTTCTGCTCCGTGCAGGTTCTGCGGGGCCGCACCCGGCCGCTGTCACCGGTCGCTGTCCTGGTGTTCGCCGCGCCTACGGTGGCACTGGCCGTGGCGTGCGTGACGGCGTCGGATCCATGGGCGGCTCTCCCCGGCCTTGCACGCTATCTGCAGATCTTCGTGCTGATCCCGGCAAGCGTGGTTCTGCTGGTCCGTGACCAGCAGGCATTCCGTGTCGTGGCGGCAAGTCTGGTCCTGCTCGCAGCCGTTGAAGGCGGCATCGGGCTGCATCAGTACGCCAGCGGCACCGGCGCCTCGTACATGGGACAGGACATCCGGGCCGTCGGGACCTTCGGGGCCACCGACGTCATGGGGATGGCGACGGTCGTAGCGCTCGGGGCGGTGGTGGCGGTGGCCCTGGCGCTCAAGCCGCCAGTGCCCCGCCCGGCCTGGTGGCTCCCCGGATTGCTGGTGACCGGCTGTCTGCTGACTGTTCCGCTGGTGGTGTCGTTCAGTCGCGGTGCCTGGATCGCGACGGTGCTGACGCTGCTGGTTCTGATCTCTTTCGCGGGCCTGCGTCGGCTGCTGCAGATCCTGGCCGGGGCGGCGGCCGCTCTGGTGGTGCTGATCGGCGGCTTCGGAGTCGGCTCCGCTCTGCTGAACGAACGGCTGAGCAGCATCACGCAGGTCACCGACTCCCCCGACCAGTCCGTCACGGACCGGTACACCATGTGGTCGGCGGCCGCCGGCATGTGGCAGGAGCACCCCGTCACGGGTGTCGGGCTCAAGGGGTTCGCCGCGCACCGTGACGCGCATGCCGGGCTGTCGCTGTCCGCGGGCAGTGACACCGCCGGCGCGGGGCGGGACTTTCACCGCCAGCCGCTGCTGTCGCCGCACAACATGTACCTGCTCGTCCTCAGCGAGCAGGGGCTGCTGGGGGTGGTGGGCCTCGTCGGCAGTTGGCTGGCCCTGCTGGTACTGGCGTTGCGCCGGACCTGGCGGGCCACGTTCCGCGGCTGCGGGCAGGGAGCCGACTGCGGGCTTGTCGCGGTCGGCCTGCTCGTATGGCAGCTGATCGACTTTCTGTACGCGGACATCGGCGGCCCTTCCACCGCGCTGACCGGCATCGTCTTCGGTCTGTGCGCCTGGTGGGCTCTGGCCGCGCCCGAAGGCGCCGGCCGCCATGGGTAAGGCCGTATGCGGCGGCGGACCGCTGCCCGGGACGCCGCTCGACCTTCCGGCGCCCACGCCCCCTGTTCCGGCCGGGCCCGACCGGCTGGGCCGAGTCCTCGCCCGTGCCGCCGCGCTCACCGCCGCGCTGACGATCGCCGGGGCGGTCCTGGGTCTGGTCCGGGACCAGTACATCGCGCACCTCTTCGGAGCCGGCGAGGACAGTGACGCCTTCCTCGTCGCCTGGACGGTGCCGGAGATGGCCTCGACGCTGCTGATCGAGGACGGGATGGCCCTGGTCCTGGTGCCCGCCTTCAGTCACGCACTCGCGCGGCGGGCCGCCCGCCCCACCCAGGACCCCGATCCCGTACGGGCGTTGGTCGGCTACACGCTGCCGCGGCTCGTCCTCGTCCTGACCGGTTGTGCCGCACTGCTCGTGGCGGCCGCGCCCCTGGCCGTCCAGCTGTTGGCGCCAGGACTGAGCAGGCCGGACGTCGCTGTGGCCTGCACGCGTCTGACGGCTGTCACGCTGCTCGCCTTCGGACTGACCGGATACTTCAGTGCCGCACTGCGGGCACACCGCAGCTTCGCCGCTCCCGCCACCATCTATGTGGCCTACAACGTCGGCATCATCGGCACGATGCTGCTCCTGCACGACGCGTGGGGGATCCGCGCCGCGGCGGCCGGGGTCGCCCTCGGCAGCTGCCTGATGGTTCTGGTGCAGTTGCCCTCGTTCCTCTACCACCGTGCCGCGAGCGTCCGCATCCCCGCTCCTCGTGCCGGGCACGGCGCCGTCGCGCACCCGGCGGCGCTGACTCTGGCGGCCCTCGCCCCCATCGTGCTGTTCACGGTGAGCCGCCAGCTCCAGGTGGTCGTCGAGCGTTTCCTGGCGGCGGGGTTGCCGGCCGGCGCCATCTCGCACCTCAACTACGCGCAGAAGGTCGCGCAGATCCCGATGGTGCTGTCGCTGATGATCTGCACCGTCACCTTTCCCGTGGTCGCCCAGGCGATGGCCGACGGGGACTCCGAGCGGGTCCGGCACCGCATCGAACGCGACCTGATCGGTGCGGCCCTCGTCGTGCTGGTCGGATCGGCCTTCGTGATCGGCTACGCGCCGCAGATCGTCGAAGTGCTCTTCCAGCGCGGCGCGTTCGATTCCGCCGACGCCGCTGTCACCGCCGGGGTGATGCGGGTCTACGCCTTGGGGTTGCTGGGACAGTGTCTGGTCGGTGCGCTGTGCCGCCCGTACTTCTCCACCCGGCGCCCCACCTGGTATCCGCTGGCGGCGATGGTGGCGGGCCTGTCCACGAGCACGGTGGCCGGCGCGCTGGGCGTTCACGTGTGGGGGGCGTACGGCATCGCCGCCGCGAATGCCCTGGGCATCAGCGTCGCGGCCGCACTGCTCCTCGGCGGCCTGGGACCGCGGGTGGTGCCCATCCGTCTGAGCACCACGGCCATCGCGCTGGCCAGGCCGGCGGCCCTGGCGGCCATCAGCGCGGCCGCCGGCTTGCTGGTGGGCCCTCTCGTGCCCCACGCCTTCCTCAGTCTGTGCGTGGGGTGCCTGCTGGTACCCGCGCTCTTCCTCGCATCTGGTGCCGCCCTGCGGGTGCCGGAGATCCTCGACCTGATCGACTGGCTCCGTAGGAAGGTCCGTCATGCCCGTTGAGACGGGGGCCGCCCCCGCAGCCACGCCTCTGCGGTCACCGGCGCCGTGGATCTGGATGTACCACTCCGTCGACGACGCCACCTGCGACCCGTACGGCATCACCGTCGAACCGGCCCGCCTTGAGCAGCAGATGGGCTGGCTGCGGCGGCGCGGGCTCAGAGGCGTCGGGGTGGCGGAGCTGCTGCGCGCCCACGCGGCCGGGAGGGGGCACAACATGGTGGGGCTCACCTTCGACGACGGCTACGCCGACTTCGTCGCGCACGCGCTGCCCGTGCTGCGGCACCACGGTTTCACCGCCACGGTGTTCGTGCTTGCCTCACGGCTCGACGGGGTCAACGCCTGGGATCCACTGGGGCCGCGTAAGCGACTGCTGTGCGCCGATGGGGTCCGTGCGGTCGTCGGGGCCGGCATGGAGGTCGGTTCGCATGGTTTGCGGCACCGGGATCTCACCCGTCTCCCGCCCGCTGATCTGCGCAGCGAGGTCTCGGAGAGCCGCGACGTGCTGACCCGCGTGACGAACCAGCCGTTGCGCGGCTTCTGCTATCCGTACGGACGACTCGACGAGCAGACCGTACGAGCCGCGCGGGAGGCCGGCTACCAGTACGCGTGCGCGATCAGCCCTGGTCCGCTGCTCGGACTCCTCGCCCTCCCGCGGGTCCACATCAGCCAGGCCGACCGCGCCTGGCGGCTCCACATCAAGCACCTGATGCACCAAGCCCCCCGGTGTTTCAGCACGATCCGGCCCACTCCCTCCGATCAGTAGGCGACGCCATGAAAACCCTCCACGTCATCACCGGACTCGGCATCGGCGGAGCGGAGCAGCAACTGCGCCTGCTGCTGCGGCATCTGCCCGCGCGCAGCGATGTCGTCGCCCTCACCAACCCCGGGCCGGTGGCCGGTCAACTGCGAGACGACGGTGTGCAGGTCACGCACCTGGGCATGCGCGGCAACCGAGACCTGCGTGCGGTGCCGAAACTCGCCCGGATCATCGCCAGGGGCAACTACGACCTCGTCCACACGCACCTCTACCGGGCCTGCGTGTACGGCCGTTCGGCTGCCCGCCTGGCCGGGGTTCCGGCCATCGCCACGGAGCACTCCCTCGGCCGGCACCACATCGAGGGCCGGCCACTCAGCCGCGGCAACCGCGCGCTGTACCTGCTCACCGAGCGCCTGGGCCACGGCACCGTCGCCGTGTCGGAAACGGTCGCCATGCGGCTGCGCAAGTGGGGAGTGCCCGACCGGCGCATCCACGTCGTTCCGAACGGCATCGACGCCGCACAGTTCCGCTACTGCGAGGACCGGCGCCGGCAGACACGCGCACGGCTGGCCATCGCGCCGGACACGTTCGTCGTCGGCGCGGTCGGACGGCTGGTCCCGGGCAAACGGTTCGAACTGCTGCTGCGGGCCATGGCCGAGACACCCGGCGCCCACCTCCTGCTCGTCGGCGACGGACCGGAGCGGCAGAGCCTGGAACGCCTGGCACTTGAGCTCGGGATCACCGACCGGGTGCACCTGCCGGGCGCATGCGGTCTCGACGGTCGAGTGCTGAACATCCCAGGTCTCCTGGCCGCCATGGACGTGTTCGTCTCCACCTCACGTGAGGAGGCTTTCGGACTCGCCGTCGTCGAAGCACTCGCGGCCGGGCTGCCGGTGCTGCACACCGCATGCCCCGCCCTGGAGGACCTGCCTGCCGAGCACACCACGGGGGCGGTACGGGTCAGCAGTCATCCCACACTCCTGGCACGGGAGTTGACCCGGTACGGCCGGGCCGGCACCAGGCGGATTCCGCCCCCGGCCGCGGTCGGGCACTACGACATCTCGCACAGCGCGGACCGCCTCATGCACATCTACGACGCCATCCTTCGCCGCACGTCTTCCAGGAGCTGACCACTGTGCCCTTCCGCTTCCGCACTCCGTCGTTCTTCAAGGCCGCACAGCGACGGCTGCTCGACACCACACCGACTGTGCCGTTCTGGTGGCCGCTGCCCGCGTGCGCGGCGCTCGGACTCGCGGCCGGGTCCGCATACGGGGCGCTCGCCGCCCCGGAGTACGCGTCCACGACGTATCTGATCGCTGTGGCGGAGAAGGGCTCCGACCCGGCTGCCGCCCTGGGCTTCGCCCAGGCCTACGGGCGTCTGGCCACCAGCACGAGCACACTCGCCTACGCCCAGGCCAACGCCGGGGTTCCGGCGCGTCAACTGCCGGCTCGTGTGCAGACCGAGACATCGCCGGAGTCACCGATGATCGGCGTCACGGGTACGGCCGGCAAGCCGGGCGAGGCAGCCGACATCGCCAACGCCGTCGCCGACGCGCTGCGCCTGAACGCCAACGACCAGAGCGACAACACCGGTGTGAAACTGGTCCGGTTCTCCCAGGCGGTCAAGGCTCCCGACCCGGTCTCTCCGTCTCTGCCACTGAGCGCAGCGGTCGGTACGAGTGCGGGCGGGCTTGTGGGGGGCCTGATCCTGCTGGTGAAGTCACGCCCGGGCCGCTCGTCCGACACGGCGGTCGTGCCGTCGCCCACACCCGCGCGCGCCGAGGAGCAGCAGGAGAAGCCGGAGATGCAGCCGTCATGACCGAGTCCCTCGTAACGCAACGCCAGAACCCGACGGTGACCGTGTCGTTGTGCCGGGACAGCGAGCAGTTCGCCGCTCTCGACGCTGCCTGGACCCGGTTGCATCAACGGTGCGGTACGGCCACACCGTTCCAGAGCCACGCCTGGCTGTGTTCCTGGTGGCGTACGTACGGCAAGCCGGGGAGGCTGCGCGTCCTGCTGGTCAGGCGGGGTGGGGAGCTCATCGGTGCGGCTCCGCTGATGCTCAGGCACCGGCCCCTGCCGGTCCTCGTGCCGTTGGGCGGCGCCGTCTCCGATTACGCCGACATCCTCGTCGACGACGAGGATCGAGCCGTGGCCCTGTCCGCGCTGGCCCGTGGGCTGCGGCGGGCGGCATGGCACCACGTCGTCGACCTCCGCGAGGTCCGTCCGCACGCGGCGGCACAGGATCTGTTCGCACGCTGGTCGGGCCCACGTCACCGCAGGGACGACTCGGTCTGCCTGGAGCTCCCGGCGGTGCCGATGGACGGGCTGGTGGGCCGTCTCGCCGCCGGCCGCGCACAGCGTGTGCGGGCCAAGCTGCGCAAGATCGATGCTGCGGGGATCGAGGCACGGCAGGTCAGCGGCCCTGACGAGGTCGCCGGGGCCATCGACACGCTGCTGCGGCTGCACGCCCTGCAGTGGCAGGGCCGCGCCGTGACGCCGGAACACCTCAGCCCTCGCTTCGCCCGCCACCTGCGGCATGCGGTGCAGGGCATGATCCTCACGGGCAACGCCGCCCTGACCCTGTACGAGATGGACGGCAGAACGATCGCCGCCAACCTGACCCTGCAGGACCGGAACGTGTCGGGCGGCTACCTCTACGGCGCTCATCCCGAGCTGCGCAGCCGCAGGATCGACGTGGCCACGCTGCTGTTGCGCCAGGACGCGGAGCGGGCGGTGCTCGGGGACCGTACGGTCATCAGCCTGCTGCGCGGGGACGAACCGTACAAGCATCACTGGAAGCCCGAGCGGGTCGTCAACCAGCGGCTGTTGCTCGCTCCGGCGGGACGGTCCGCCCTCCTTGAGCTGTATCGCGCGCAGCTCGACGGGCGCCGCAGGCTGGTGCGTGCCGCACGGCGGCACGCACCGGCCGTTGCCACCTACCGGTCGCGGCTCAAGGCCCTGCGTCCGGGTCGGTTCGGCTAGTTCGGCTAGTTCGGCCAGCCATCAGAAGGGCCAGTCGGGCAGCGTCCAGAACCAGGGCTTTTCCGAACCGTGTCGGACGCAGACATCCTGGTTCCCGGTCAACTTCTTGATCCATTCCGCGGCGCGGGGCGGAACGCACCAGTCGTCGGAGTTGAGGTCCGAGGGCTTGGGAGGCCAGGTGGGCTCGGGAGCCGTGCTCGGCTTCGGTGTGGTGGGCGGGTCCGGTGTGGTGGGCGGGTCGGTCGGCGTCGGGCGCGAGGGCGTCGTGGGCTCAGGGGTCCGCGAGGGGGGCGGTGTCGCGGGCGGCCGCGTGGCGTTGGACGGGGTCGGGGTCGGGGTCGGGGTCGGCTTGTCCGGGGTTTCGGGTTGGCCGAGACCGAAGAGGCGGGAGCGGAAGACCTTCGACGATTCCGGATTGTCGTCGCACTGCCACACACCATGCGGGCAATAGTCGGTGATGGTCTGGTACAGCGGCTTGTGCCGGTCGAACCAGTCGAGCATTCCTCGCATGTACTCGGGATTGTCCCCGTTCCTGAACAGGCCCCATTCGGGATACGAGATGGCCTTGCCGTGCGCCTTGGCGAAATCCACCTGGTGTTGCAGGCCGTAGGGTCCGCGCACCTGGTCCTCGAAGGACTCGCCCGGCGGCTGGTCGTAGGAGTCCATGCCGATGATGTCGACGAACGAGTCTCCCGGGTAACACCGGGGCCAGGGCACGGCGTCAGGGCCACGGTTGGGGGTGAAGTCAAACTTGAAGCGCTGCCCCGGGACCGATCTCATGGCTGTGACGATGCGTTTCCAGTACGCCTTCCATGCCTCGGGATCAGGGCCGCAGCGGTGGGTGTAGGTGGTGCCGTTCATCTCCCAGCCGAGCACGATCACCGTGTCCGGCACGCCCAGACCGATCAGCCGTTGAGCCAGTTTCCGATAGTGGTGATCGAATCCGCCCTGCGCGCCCGTACGCAACAGCCGGCGGACTTCCTCGTCGGGAACTTGAGCCTCGTTGCGTTCCAGCATGGGGACGTTGAGGACGAACATGCGGTTGGGCGCACTGCGCTTCCACTCTGCCCAGGACTGGAGAAAGCCAGGCTGTCCTTCGATGTTGGACCACAGATCTCCGGGCAGATAGGTGTGCCCGACGCGCAGCGGCGATCCTCCCAGCCAGCGCGCCAGTTGCTGCATGCGCTTCACACCGGCAGGCCCGTAGTCGAGGTAGGCGCCCATGGCACGCACCGGGGGTTCGGGGCGTGCTTGAACGGTTCCCGGTGGGCTGTAGGCCTCGGCAGCCGAGGCGTGCACCAGCACTCCCGTGGTCAACAGTGCCGCCGTCACGAGACATGTTCCCTGCACGCTGCGGCGAGGGTGCAATGGTGCTTCCACTGGGCCGTCCCTACTGTCATCACTATCAGTAATAGGACGTTCCACCGCGCCGAGGGATTCGGCATCTCCGCAGGGCCCATTCGAGAGCCCCGCCAGGACTGCCGAGCGGAGCAACGGCCCGACCGGCAGGTGAACGGCGATACTGAAGAAGGAAAGGCCCCGCCGGAAAATGCCCCGCCGTAAGACCCCGCCGTAAGACCCCGCCGGAAAAGCCCTGCCCGAAAGCCCCTGCCGGAAAGGCCCCGCCACACCGGCCACCGCAGAAACACCGACGAAGCCGAATGAGGACAACCAGCAGTGAAAATCACTTGCGTTGGCGGAGGGCCCGCGGCCCTGTACCTCTGCATTCTGGTCAAGCTCGACAACCCCGCACACGAGGTCACGGTGCTTGAGCGCAACCAGAAAGGAACAACGTACGGCTGGGGCGTCACATACTGGTCCGACACTCTGGCCCTCCTGGAGGCACACGACCCCATCTCAGCCAGGGGCATCCGCAGGCACTCCATGCGCTGGCGGGACGGCATGGCCCAGGTGGGCGGTCGGACGACCACGCAGGCCGGCGACGCCGGATACGCCATCGGACGCCACCAGTTGCTCCACATCCTGGCTCAGCGCGCTCAAGAGCTCGGCGTACGAACGGAGTTCGGCCACGACATCCATGAGGGCACGCCCCTGCCCGACGCCGAACTGATCGTCGCCGCGGACGGCATGCACAGCAGACTTCGCTCGAAGGACGCGCAGCACTTCGGAACCCACATCACCAGCGGCAAGAACCGGTTTCTGTGGCTGGGCACCACCAAGGTGTTCACCACGTTCAGTTTCGCCTTCGTACACACCGCCCATGGGTGGCTCTGGTGCTACGCCTATGGGTTCAGTCCCACACAGAGCACCTGTGTCATCGAGTGCTCGCCCTCGACCTGGCGCGGACTCGGCCTGGACACAATGGGGCAGGAGGACTGTCTGCGGTTCCTCGAACAGCACTTCGCCACGCTCCTCGACGGCCATCCGCTGATCAGCCGAGAAGACCGGATTCGCGACGGCCAGAACTGGCAGGCCTTCCGGACCGTCACCAATCGGACCTGGTCACACAACAACGTCGTCCTGCTCGGGGACGCGGCCCACAGCACCCACTTCTCCATCGGCGCCGGAACAGCCCTGGCGCTGCAGGACGCAGTGGTCCTGGCCGAGCAGCTGCGAACCGTCCCCGAACAGGGGCTCGCCACAGCGCTCGCACAGTACGAGAAGCAGCGCAAACACGCGCTTCTGCCGGTCCAGAGCGCGGCTCGCCACAGCGCCCAGTGGTACGAGAGCCTGCCACGCTACCTGCGGCTCCCGCCGGACCAGATGTTCGCTCTCCTGGGCCAGCGCCACTCGCCCCTCCTGCCGTACGTACCCCCTGGCCTCTACTACCGCCTCGATCGTGCTGCGAGCCGGGTGAGTGTCCTGCGCAGCTTCAAGCGCTGGCTGGGGCCACGTATCGGCAGGACTGTGCAACGCAGCAGCAACGCCCGGACATCGACGAGTTGATCGGGTGACGTCTGAACCGGCTTGCCCCTGCGTGGCTGGTAAGGGGCGGGGCGGGTCGCACGTCGGGCGGGCTGTCCCGTCGGCGTCACGGGGTGGTGATGGTCAATGAGGCGTCGCCGTAGGCGTGTTGCGAGCCTCGTGTCTGATAGTCCGCTGTGACCTTGACGGTGCCGGCGGTGGCGGACGCGGGCACCGTGACGGGCACCTTCACGGTCGCGCCCTGGCCGGGCCCCAGCGCGGGAACGGGCACGTTCGGGGCGCTGTAGCCCTGAGGCAGCTTCAGCTTCACCGATCCTGCGGGCAGGGCCACGTCGTTCTGGCTGACGACGCGAACGTCGATCTCGGTGGTTGAGCCGGCCTTCAGGCCCGCGGGCGGAGTGACGGTGACGGGCGCGCAGACGCCGCCGAGCCACCGCAGGTCGAAGGAGGAGTACGTGATGTGCTGGTAGTTGTCGCGCTCCCACAGCAGCCCCATCCGCGGGTTTGCCGAAGTGCCGTCGCTCAGGGGCGTAAGAGTCGAGTACGCGGCCGATCCGGCCTCGACGGTCTTGCGTACGGGCCAGTTCTTGCCGTTGTCGCAGGACAGGCGGACGGTGAGGTTGCTCCGGCTGCCGGTGGTCGCGGTGTTGCTGAACATCAGCCACTGCGCGCGCGGGTGGGAGGCGCTCACGCCCGGGGCGAAGCGGGTGATGGATCCGTTGTTGGCGGGGTCGGGCAGCTCGGTGTCCTGCTGGAACGGGGTGTAGGTGACGCCGCCGTCGTCGGAGTACGCCACCGTCCGGTAGGGGGCCGAGCGGTTGTTGAGCATGACCCGTCCGTCGGAGAGTTCGACGGTCTTGTTCTCGTCGCCGCCGGGGCCGACCGGCTCGCCCATCTTCCAGGTCTTGCCGTGGTCGTCGCTATAGGCGCTGACCGCGTAGTTGGCGCCGTTGTTGCGGATCACGTACTGCTGGATCAGGCGTCCCTTGTAGGGGCCGTGCCGCAGTTGAATGCCCTCGCCGGAGGCCGCGAACATGCCTCCCCAGGCGGGGTTCTTGATGTCGGCGGTGATCCGCTCGTGCTTCCAGGTGAGGCCGTCGTCGTCGGAATAGCTGTAGTCGGCCTGCAGGATGTCCGGGTCGGACTCGTCGTTGCCGGTGGCCGAGCCGAGGAAGCCCTGGTTCACGGACGCAGCGTAGAAGACGAAGACGCGTCCGGTCTCGCGGTCCACGAGCAGGCTCGGATCGCCGTAGCCCTTGGGGGCCGCGTCCTTGCGGATGGTCTGCTGCGCCTGCCAGGTCGCGCCGCCGTCAGTGCTGCGGCGCAGCACTATGCCCAGGTTGCCGGGCAGATCGCTGAGCGTGGGGCGGGCGTCGTAGGCGGCGAGCAGGGTGCCCTTGGTGGTCCTGGTCAGCGCGGGGATGCGGTAGTACGGCGAACCGGTGCCCGCGGTCGCCAGGTCCTGCGAGGTGAGTGTTCCGGTCGTGGCGCCGTTGGCACTGGTCGTCGTGGCGCCGTTGGCACTGGTCGTCGTGGCGGCCACTACGGCGAGCGCCGCGGCGAGGGTGGCCAGGGTGACTCTTCGCTGCATGGACGGAAAACCTCTTCTCGATGGGGGGTGAGGAGTGCGTCGCGCGGCGCAGCACGGAGACATGGAGTGCGGCAGTGATCAACACAATGACAGACGTCTGATGTCTGCTGTTTCCGGGACCTTAAGGTTCTCCGCAGCACTCGTCAAGTGCCGGGCAGCATGGCGCAGTTCGGGGCGGCACTGACCGCGGACCCGATACGACGAAGCGGCGCACACCCCCATCGGGGTGTGCGCCGCCAGGCCGGATCGCCGGATCAGTGGCGGGCTCGGGCCTCCGCGATCCGCCGGCGCACCGGTTCGTAGTGCTCGCTCAGAGCCGCGGCGAACTCGACGGCATCGCGGGCGCGCGCGGCGTCCACGATGCGCTGGTGGTGGGCGATGGTCGCCGCCTCGTGCTCGTGCGTGAACACGTCGAGGTGCGGGGCGACGATGACGTACACGTCCCAGAACGCCGCGGACAGCTGTCCGATGAGGTCGTTGCCGAGCGGGGCCACGAGCAGCGCGTGAAAGGACCGGTCGGCGTCGACGAAGCCGTTCCCCTTGCCCACGCCCGCCTCGCGCATCACGTCGACGTGGCCCTGGAGCCGGTCGATCTGCTCCGCGTCGAGCGCTGCGACGAGCCGCTCGGCCATGCCCCGCTCGAAGAGCTCACGCACCTCGATGAGATCGGCCATGACCTGGAAGTCGTCGTCGGGACTGAGCAGCCCGCGGAAGGTGAGGCTCTCGACCAGGGCCGACATGCTCAGGCGGCCCACATAGGTGCCGTGCCCGTGGCGCACCTCGACGATATCGAGCGCGGTGAGGATCCTGATGGCCTCGCGCACGCTGGAGCGGCTCGCACCGAGCGCCTCGCACAAGGCGGACTCGGTGGGCAGTGGATCGCCGGGGCGGAGCTTGTTCCGGAGAATGTACGACTTGATGCCGTCGACGACTTCCTGCCTCAGCGGCTGCCGTGCCGACTTGGCTTCCGGCACTACCGGACTCACCACCTTCTGGCCCACCGCCACCTCTTGCCCCCTCCCTCTGGTCGGACCACCTTCCCACACTATCAAGGCATCTGATATCAGACATCTGACGCCCAAGTGGTGGGCCGTTGACCGCACTTGCCGCCAGAACGGCCACTTCCCCGGCCGTCATGGCCGCCGACTTCGGCATGAGCCGCGGTCACGGGGCAGGCGGGCACCTCCACGGCGCCGCCCGCTCCAGCTGCCCGGCGAGGGCAAGGAGCACACCCTCGCCGCCGAGGGGCGCGGCGAACTGGACGCCCAGCGGCAGGCCTTCGCCGTCGCGGCCGAAGGGGACCGACATAGCGGGCATGCCGGTGACGTTGTGGACGCTGGTGAAGGCGGCGTAGACGGAGGCGTGCTCGTAGACCGACTCCGGGCGGGTCGTGTCGAGCGTGCCGAGCCGCGGTGTCGGACGCGCGAGGGTCGGGCTGAGCAGCACGTCGCACTCGCGGAACGCGGCGCCGGCCTCCCAGCCGATCTCCTGGGCGCGGCGCAGCGCGCGGCTCACGTCGGCCGCGGGCAGGGCCCGGTAGTGCTCGTACAGGACGCGAGTGAAGGGTTCGATGTCGTCGTCCGCCAGGGGCCTGCCGAGGTCCGCGAGGCGGGCGTCGATCTGCGCCACGAGGTCTGCGCCCATCAGGACCCCGGATGTCCGGCCGACGTCCTCGGGCCGGTAGTGGGCGGTGGCCTGTACGACGTCGTGGCCGAGGCGTTCGCACAGCTTGCCCGCGCCGCGTGCGGCGGCCGCGCACTCCGGGTGCACGTCCGGTCCGTCGGGCAGTTCGGTGAGCAGGCCGATCCGCAGTCTTCCCGGGTCGCGGCGGGCGAGTTCCGCGAACGGGGCCGACGGTTCGGGGGCCGCGTACGCGTCGCCGGGGAGCGGGCCTGCCGCGACGTCGAGCAGCAGCGCGCTGTCCCGCACAGTCATGGTGATGGCGTGGTGCCCGGAGACGAGGCCCGACAGGGTGGTGGGCCGCGGGGCGGGCGAGACCCTGCCGCGGCTGGGCTTGAGGCCGAAGAGGCCGCAGGCCGCTGCCGGGATCCGGATCGAGCCCCCGCCGTCGCTCGCGTGCGCGACGGGGACCAGGCCGGCGGCCACCGCCGCCGCCGAGCCGCCGCTTGAGCCGCCCGGCGAGTGCGCGGGGCTCCACGGGTTGCGGGTGGGGCCGTGGAGTACCGGTTCGGTGGAGGCGTTGAGACCCAGTTCGGGCGTGTTGGTGGTGCCGAGCACGACCGCTCCCGCCCGCCGGTAGCGGGCCACGAGCTCGCTGTCGCGCCGGGCGGTCACGGCGGCGAACAGCCTGCTGCCGCCGGTCGCGGGCAGACCGTCGACCTCGGTGCCGAGGTCCTTGACGAGGATGGGTACGCCGTGCAGCGGGCCGTCCGGCAGCCCCGCCGCCACTTCTGCGCGGGCTGCTTCGAAGCGGGTGTGGATCACCGCGCCGAGCCCCGGGCCACGGTCCTCTATGCGGGCGATCGCCTCCTCGGTGACGGCCTTGGCGTCCCGCTCTCCGCTCCTGACGGCCGCGGCGGTGGCGTGGGCGTCCGGGCCGCTCACGCCACGTACCCTTCGGGCTTGCCCCAGCTCGCGTGGCGGGTGGTGCCGCGGTCGGTGAGGA
The DNA here is from genome assembly GCF_029968095.1 of Streptomyces solicavernae. Lineage (GTDB taxonomy): Bacteria > Actinomycetota > Actinomycetes > Streptomycetales > Streptomycetaceae > Streptomyces > Streptomyces solicavernae. The sequence continues at coordinate 65,347 of NZ_JASCIR010000017.1, forward strand.
CGCAGCGGGTTCCGGTGAAGTTGGTCGGCATGCACTTGTTGCAGTGGATGCACAGGGACGGCGTATCGGCGTTCTTCTGCAGGCGGTTGATCAGGTCGGGCTCCCGCAGCAGGGCCCTGGCCATCGCCACGAACTCGAAGCCCTCCCGCATCGCCAGGTCCATGACCGGTTTGCCGGTGATCCCGCCAAGGAGGATCATCGGCAGGTCCACGGCGGCCCGGATCTGGCGTGCGTCCTCCAGGAGATAGGCGTCCCGGTAGGGGTAGCTGTGCAGGAACCGCTTGCCGACCGCCTTCACCCCGAGCTTGATCGGCTGCGGCATGACATCGGCGAACTCCCCCAGCGGCGCGTCGCCCTTGAAGAGGTACATCGGGTTGAGGAGGGAACTGCCCGCAGTCATCTCCAACGCGTCGACGGTGCCGTCCTGTTCGAGCCACCGCGCCACCGGGATGGCCTCGTCCAGCCAGAAGCCGCCGGGCACACCGTCGTCCATGTTCATCTTCGCGATGACCGCGATACGGCCGCCGACCGCGTCCCGTACGGCCTTCATGATCTCGCGGGCGAACCTGGCCCGGTTCTCCAGGCTGCCGCCGTAGGCGTCGGTGCGGTGGTTGACCCTGGGGCTGAGGAACGAACTGGCCAGGTAGTTGTGGCCCAGGTGCACCTCGACGGCGTCGAAGCCCGCCTCGACGGCGCGGCGCGCCGCCTCTGCATGAGCCTCGGTGATACGCCGGATGTCCGCTACGGACGCCTCCTGCGCCCAGCTCAGCGAGGTCGCGTGAAAGTGCTTCGACGGGGAGAGAGCCGGGGCGCCGTTGGCCTTGGGGCTGGCAACAGGGCCGCCGTGACCGATCTGCGCGGACACCGCGGCGCCCTCGGCGTGCACGGCGTCGGTCAGCCGGCGCAGCCCCGGCATCGCCTCGTCGGTCCAGTAGATCTGATGCCGGTCGGTGCGCCCCTCCCGGGCGACCGCGCAGTACGCGACGGTCGTCATGCCGACGCCGCCCCTTGCGTAGGCCACGTGGAAGTCCAGCAGGTCCCGGGTGACGAGCGACCTGTGGCTGAGTCCCTCGTACGTGGCGGCCTTGATGACGCGGTTGCGGAGCTGGAGGGGGCCGATTCCGGCGGGGGCGAAGACGTCGGGGGCGGGCGGCTGGGGACTGGTCGTCACGGAAGGCTCCTCGTGGACTCGATGTGGTGGCAGGCGATCCGGTGCCCCGGGGCGATCTCCCGGAGGCCGGGTGCCTCCGCGGCGCACCGGTCGGTGGCCAGCGGGCACCGGGTACGGAACCGGCAGCCCGAGGGCGGATCGAGTGGTGAAGGCAACTCGGCCGCCACGACCGCCGGTTCAGCGGAGGCACCGGGGTGCGCGGGGGAGCCGTCGCCGCTGCGCTGGGCCTCGGGCAGGGAGGCCAGAAGCAGGCGGGTGTACGGGTGGGCTGCTGCCAGGTGCATGCCGTCGGACGGCAGCACCTCGCAGACCTTGCCGAGGTACATGACCATGACCTCGTCGCTGATGTTCTTGACGACGGAGACGTCATGGGCGATGAACACCATGCTCAGGCCGCGTTCCCTGGTCGTGGTCTCCAGGAGGTTCAGGATCTGGGCCTGCACGGACACGTCCAGGCTGGAGACGGGCTCGTCGCAGATCAGCACCTCCGGGTCGAGCATCAACGCCCGTGCGATGCACACCCGTTGGCACTGGCCTCCGGACAGCTCGTGCGGCCTGCGGTCCCGTACGGTCTCCGGGTCGAGGCCGACCGCCCGCAGGATCGCGTCGACCTCGGTGTCCTTGTCCGCCGCTGCGCGGCCCCAGATCGACGGGCCCTCCCACACCAGGTCCTTGACCTTGCGGCGCGGATTCAGGGCGGACACCGGGTCCTGCATGATGATCTGGATCCGGGCCCGCGCCCGGCGCAGCTCCTCGGGGCCGAGGGCGGTGAGTTCCTCGGCCCCGAGCCGGACGGTGCCGGAGTCGGGGGGCGGCAGCTGGATGAGGGCTCGGCCGACGGTCGACTTCCCGCAGCCGGACTCGCCGAGGATGCCGAGGGTCCGGCCCGCCGGCAGGTCGAGGTCCACGCCGGAGACTGCGTGCACCTTCTGGCCGCGGCCCACCGGAAACTCCACGACCAGGGCGCGGGCGGTGAGTGCGGGGCGCGCGGGCTCCGGGGCGGCGGGAGCGTGGGGGGCGAGGGTCATACCGTGGCCTCCTTGGCTGCGCCCAGCGGGTGGTGACAGGCGACCGCGCCGCCGGTGTCGTCACCCGCGCGGGCGGTGAGGGCGGGCGGCTGAGCCGTACAGAGGTCCGTGGCCAGCCTGCACCGGGGCGCGAACCGGCAGCCGGGCGGCGGGTTCAGCAGATTGGGCGGGCGTCCCTCGATGGCGGGGAGCAGCGTGTGCGGAGGCAGGCCCAGGTGCGGGATCGAGGCGATCAGGGCCCGGCTGTACGGGTGCTCGGGGTTGTCGAACACCTCGGTGGTACGGGCGTGTTCGACGAGGCGGCCCGCGTACATCACGGCGACACGGTCGGTCCGTCCGGCGATGGTGCCCAGGTCGTGGCTGATGAGGATGGTCGCCATCTCCAGTTCCTCGCCGAGGGACTGCAGCAGGTCGAGGATCTGCTTCTGCACGGTGACGTCGAGCGCGGTGGTGGGTTCGTCGGCGATCAGCAGCCGGGGGCCGCAGGCGAGCGCCATGGCGATGACCACGCGCTGGCGCATGCCGCCGGAGAGTTCGTGCGGATACTGGCGCGCACGCCGGGCCGGTTCGGGGATGCCGACCTGGCGCAGCAACTCCACGGCCCGCTCCCGGGATGCGGCGCGGCTGAGGCCGAGATGGAGGCGGACGCTCTCCGACAGGTGCCGCCCGATCTTCTTCACCGGGTTCAGGGAGGTCATCGGGTCCTGGAAGACCATGGCGACCTCGGTGCCCCACAGGGCCCGGCGCCCGGCCGGGGAGAGAGCGTGCACGTCCTTGCCGCCGAGGAGCACGGAACCGGTCACGGAGGTTCCGGGGCCGTCGGTGATCAGGCCCATCAGGGTGCGGCCGAGGACGGACTTGCCGGAGCCGGACTCTCCGACGATGCCCAGGGTCTCCCCGCGGGCCAGTGACAGTGAGACGCCGTCGACGGCGCGCATGGCGCCGCGCGGGGTGCGGAACACGGTGGCCACGTCGGTGGCCCGGAGCAGGGGTGCGGGTGCGGACGTCACAGTTTCACGCTCCGGGAGTCCCACCGCTGACGAGCCTTCTCGCCGACGATGTTGAAGGCGAACACGGTGAGGAAGAGAAACGCCCCCGGCACCAGGACGATGTGCGGATGCGCCTCGAAGACGTCGCCCTCCCCTTCGGCGATCATGTTTCCCCAGGTGGGCTCGGGCGGCTGGATGCCGAGCCCGAGGAAGCTCAGGGACGCCTCGGCGACGATCAGGACCGAGATCATCACGACGGCGAGCGAAGTGATGGGCAGCAGTACGTTCGGCAGCAGCTCACGCGCCATGATGCGCGAGCGTTTGGCGCCCATGGCCCGTGCGGCGGTGACGAATTCGCGGTTGGCGTACGCCACGGTGGTGGCCCGGCTCAGCCGCACCATGCCGGGGACGGTGAGCAGGGACAGGGACAGGGCGACGTTGCGCAGCCGCGGTTCGAGGACCGTGGCAAGGGCGATGAGCAGAATCAGCGGGGGCACGGCGAGCAGTGCGTTCGTGGCGATGCCCACCATCCGGTCCACCGCCTTCTGGAAGTAGCCGGCGACGATCCCGACGAGTCCTCCGACGACCGTTCCCACGACGACGGCCGTGAGCGAGATCAGGAGCGAGGACCGCGCGCCGTACAGGGACCGGGCCAGCAGGTCGAGGCCGGAGCCGTTGGTGCCGAGGGGATGCGGGCCGGTGAACGTCGGGGTAGCGAAGACCGGTTCGGTGACGGTGGCCGCGACGTCCCGGTCCTCGCCGAGCGGCAGCCATCCCACGAAGGCGATGGCAAGGGCGAGCAGCACCAGCCAGACGGCGGACGCCCAGAAGACGATGTCGAAGCCCGGCCCGGCCAGCGCCTTGCCGACCCGCGAGGCGCCGCTGAGGAACAGGCCGATGCCGAGCAGCGCGATGCCCGCCTTGGCAGGTGCGATGAGTACGGAGGTGGTGGCACCGAACACCAGCAGGACGAGGCCGGTGACGGCGAGGGTCGTCGTCACCAGGACAGGTGGTGCGAGCGCGGATCGCGTCCGCGGGGCGATCTCAGACATGGACACGTCGCGTCCTCGGGTCGAGGTGGCCGTACGAGAAGTCGATGCCGGCGTTGATCACCACGTAGATGACCGCGATGGTCAGCACGGCGCCCTGCACCATCGGATAGTCGCCCTGGTTCGCGGCGTTGACGACGAGCGATCCCATGCCGGGCAGCGAGAAGAGGTACTCCACGATCACGGTGCTGCCGATCAGCCGGCCCAGGCTCAGGCCGAGCAGCGTCACGAGGGAGAACGAGGAGGGGCGCAACGCGTCGGTGAACAGGATCCGCAGCGGGCTCATGCCCTTGGCGCGCGCGGCGAGGATGAAGTCCTCGCGGAGCGTGACGATCAGGTCGCCGCGCAACACCCGGGCGAACATGGCGAGTTCGACCAGGGCCACGGTGAGCGCGGGCAGGAAGGCGTGGTGCAGATTGCCGAGGAGGTCTCCGTCGCCGATCCGCACCCACTCGGACCGGGGGAACCAGCCGAGCGAGTTGACCATCACCATGACAAGGAGCAGTCCGGCCAGGAAGCTGGGCACCGACAGGACGGCGAAGGTGCCCGCCCCGATGATCCGGTCGGCGATCCCGCCCTCGCGGTACGCGGACCACATGGCCAGGGGCACGGCGATCAGCAGGGCGATGAGCAGGCCCAGCACCGCGATCTCCGCGCTCACCGGCAGCGCAGAGACCACCCGGTCGCTCACTTCGCTCTGCGGCGGCACGACCGACCGGCCGAGATCGCCGGTGAGCACACCGCCGAGCCAGTCGAAGTACCGGGTGTGCAACGGCTGGTCGAGGCCCAGCTCGTGGCGGAGTTCGGCGTACTCGGACGGCGGCCGTCCGGGGCCGAGGATGTCGACCGCCGGGTCGCCCGGCAACAGGACCACCAGGGAGAAGACGCCGACGCTGACGATGCACAGCACTCCCGCCAGTTCCAGCACCCTCAGGGCGAGGCGGCGCAGTGCGGCGGCACTCATGGTTCCTCCAGGTCTGCCTGGTGCGGAGGGCCTCACTTGCTGAGCCACGCCTCGCCGAACAGGGCCATGTACTCGTCGGTGGGCACGATGCCGTGCACGTCCTTGCCCCAGGCGGTGAAGGCCGCGCTGGCCCCCAGATTCGCCACCGGCACCGTCTCGTTGATCCGTCGCTGCACCGCGTCGATGGCCTGCTGCTTCTCCTGGTCGCTCGCCGCGCCCTGCAGCTGTACGAGCAGCTTGTCCATCTCGGCGTCGGCGTAGCCGCCGGGGTTCCCGTAGCTCTTGGAGTCCAGGACGCTCTGCAGCCGGTGGAAGGGGTCGCCCTCGGAGACGCTGGCCGCGCCGCGGCTGAGGTCGAAGTCGTGGTCGATGTAGGTCTTGGACACGCGGTCGGCCGTCGAGGAGACCAGGTCGAGCTTCACCTTGAAACCGACGCGTTCGAGCATGGCTTTGGTGACGACGGCTTTGGCACGCGAGACCGGGTCGGTGCCGTCCATGTAGGTGATGGTGCCGTCGTAGCCGTCCTTCTTGGCCGCCGCCAGGAGCTTCTTCGCCGCTGCGAGGTCCACGCCGAGCGGCTCGACCTTCGAGTGCCACCGCGACTCCGGCGGGAACAGCTCCTGTCCGGGCAGCCCCTTGCCCTGGTAGCTGCGCTTGGCGTCGAGCACCGGGTCGAGGGCGAAGGCGACTGCCTTGCGGACCCGGATGTCCTGACCGGGCCTGCCCTTACGGGTGTTGATCGTGACCATGTTGCCCAGGCCGGTCAGGGTGAGCTCGCCCGGATGACCGGCCTTCACGGCCTCGTCGACCACATCGGGGCTGCGCACGTAGGTGACGTCCGCGCTGCCGTCCTCCAGAGCCTCCAGCCTGGCCCGGTCGGAGTTCGGCCACGTGAAACGCAGTGCGTCGAGGTACGGCTCGCCCTTCCAGTAGTCCTTGTTGGCCTTGAGGACCATCTCCTCCTGGGGAGCGTGCTTCTGGAGGGTGAAGGGGCCCGCGCCGATCGGCTTGAACGTCTTGCCGGCCCGTGCGGCGGGCGCCACGATCATGCCGGGTGCCTGGGCGAGCCGGGCCGGGAATCCCGCCCATGCCCTGCGCATCGTGAAGACAACGGTGTGGTCGTCGGGTGCGGTGGTCCTGGCGATGTTCGCGGCGAGCAGCGTGGCGTCGGCGCCCTTGCTCTCCTGGTACCACTTGATGCTGCCGACGACGGCCTTCGCGTTCAGCGGGGTGCCGTCGGAGAAGGTGACGTCCTCACGCAGCCGGAGCGTCCAGGTCTTCGAGTCCTTGCTGCTCTTGAGGGATTTCGCCAGCCAGGGCTCGTACTTCTCTGCCTCGGTGTCGTAGCGCATCAGTACGTCGTAGACGGCGGCGAGGGCGGAGCCGCCGGACGCGCCCGTGGCGTAGGTGGCGGCCGGGCTGAGGCTGCGGGCCTCGGTGTAGTCGGCGAAGTGCAGGGTGCCGCCGCGTACCGGCTTTCCGGCCTTGCCCTGGTTGCCGATGGTGCCGAACTCGTAGCGGCCGCGTTCGGTCTTCTGCTCGTTGCCGCCGTCGTTCTCGCCGGGCGAGGCGCACGCGGAGGTGAGCAGGCCCACGGCCACGAAGGCTGCGGCGGTGCGGGCATGCACCCGTGGTGCTCGCTTCATGTCTTCCTCCAGTAGTCCTGTGGCGCAGTGGGGGAAGGGACCGGGCGGGGCCCGGGACCGCATCAGGTGGGGGACGCTACGGCGGTCGAATCCGGCCGACGTGACGCATCCCACTGACCGGGAACCGATGCCGTCGGCGCCGCGCGTGACTGTCCGCGGGGAGTGGGCGGGCCGCTGCGGCGGAGCACCGTCCCAGTGACCGGAACCTGGTGGGTGCCGACGGCGCGCAATGGGCCGACACTGGCCGGACCGCGATCCCAGTGGAGTCCCCCGACGCCCCAGAGGAGTCCTCGATGCCCAGCGCCAAGGACCGACGCACCACCGCCCGCGCCGTTCTCGACGAACTCACCGCACCGGGCGGTCGGTTCGAGCTCGCCGACACGGAAGTCCTGGGCACTTGTCTGCCGGTGTTCAGGCACCGGCGGCGTGCGCTGCACGAGGTGCTGCACGAGTCCGTCGACCACGGCGACCGGGACTACATCGTCACGGCCGACCGTCGGATCACGTTCGCCGAGCACGCCGGCCGGGTCGCCTCGCTGGCGCGCGTCCTGCGCGAGGAGTACGGGATCGGCAAGGGCGACCGGGTCGCGATCGCCGCGGCCAACTCCCCCGAGTGGATCCTGACGTTCTGGGCCACCGTGTCGATCGGCGCCGTGTCCGTCGGCTTCAACGCCTGGTGGTCACCCCGCGAACTCGCCTACGGGGTCGAGAACGCGGCACCGTCCCTGGTCGTCGCGGATACCAGGCAGCGGCCGAAGATCAAGGACTGCGCGGTGCCGTTGCTCTCCCTGGAGAACGACATCGCGCGCTTCTGCACCCGGTACGAGGACGAGCCGCTGCCCTCCGCCGACGTCGCCGAGGACGACCCGGCCGTCATCCTCTACACCTCCGGCACCTCCGGACGCCCCAAGGGCGCCGTCCACACGCACCGCAATCTGCTCTCGGTCGTGGAGTACCACCGGCTCAACGACGCCCTGCTTGAGGAATTCGGCGACCCGCCGGCCGCGAAGGACCGTGTCTACCTGCTCGTCCTGCCGCTGTTCCACATCGCGAGCCTGCACAACCTCGCGGTGCCCCGGCTCGCGACCGGCAGCCGGATCGCACTGCACCAGGGCGCCTTCGACGTGGACGCGGTCCTCGGCATGGTGGAGCGCGAACGCGTCACGAACTGGGGCGCGGTGCCCACGATGGCCCACCGGCTCCTTGAGCACGGCGGCGCCGACGCCTACGACACGTCGTCGCTGACGGCGTTCTCGCTGGCCTCCGCACCGTCGTCCACGGAGTTCAAGGAACGACTGCGCAAGCAACTGCCGTTCGCCAGGAACTCCCTTGTCGACAGCTACGGCCTGACCGAGTCCTGCACCGCGATCGCGGCGGCGTCCCCGCAGGACCTTGAGGAGGCACCCGGCACGCTCGGCCGGCCGGTCACCGGCGTCCGCCTGGAGATCCGCGACCCCGCCGGGCAGGTGCTGCCCGACGGCGAGGAGGGCGAGGTCTGCGTCCGCAGTGCCTTCAACATGCTCGGCTACTGGGGCGATCCCGAAGCCACCGCCGACGCCCTCGACGCGGACCGCTGGCTGCGCACCGGCGATCTCGGCCGGCTTGAGTACGGCCGTCTGCACCTGGTCAGCCGCCGCTCGGACCTGATCATCCGAGGCGGTGAGAACGTCTACCCGGCCGAGATCGAGACCGTCATCGCCGAGCATCCCGGCGTACGCGAGTGCATGGTCGTCGGCGTTCCGCATCCGGATCTGGGGCAGGAGGTCGCTGCCGTGGTGGTGACCGAGCCGGGCACCGACCTCACCGAGGAGGATCTGCGGGACCGCGTCGCAAAGGAGTTGGCCTACTTCAAGGTGCCGAAGCGGTGGCGCCTGACGACCGAGAGCCTGCCCCGCAACGCCACGGGCAAGGTGTTGCGGCGGGCCGTACAGCCCTGAGCGGCCGACGGGGCCCCTTCCGTCGGTCGGGGCCCCGTCCGGGGTCAGAACACCGAGGGGGCGCGCAGGGTGGTCTCGGCGCCGCCATCGACGTAGAGGACCTGCCCGGTGATGTGGGTGTTCGCCTCCGAGGCCAGGAACGCGACCGCGCGGGCAACGTCCTCGGGCTGCAGATAGCCGTTGAGCGGCATGGGCACCGCCGTGTCCATGACCCGCTTCATCTCGGGGTCGTCGAAGAGGTCCGCGCTCATGGGGGTCAGCACGATGCCGGGCGCGACGACGTTCACCGGGATGCCCGTGTCGGCCCATCCCACGGCGACCGCGGTACGCCGGGCCCACTGGGCGAGCGCCGACTTGGACGAGGGGTAGAGCTGCCGCTCGCGTCCTTCCGCGATCGCGGTGCGGGCGTGCTGAAGGGCGGTCTCCTCGTCGGCGGCGAGCAGGGCGGCGACCACGGCCTCGTCGGCGGGCCGGGTGCCGGAGACGGAGCCGATCACCACCACCCGGGGTGCGCTCGACGCGGCGAGCGCGGGTTGCAGGGCGGTGACGAACTCGGTCGTACCGAAGTAGTTGACGGTCACCATGCCCTCGCCCGGCACCGACGTGCCGGCGCAGGTGATCACGGTGTCGGTGACTCCCCCGGTGGCATCGGAGACAGCCCGTGCCGCCCGTGCTCGTCCCTCGGGCGTGGCCAGGTCGGCCTCGATCTCGGCGCCCCGCAGATCCACCCCGACGACCCGGTCCCCCTGGGACCTCAGCAGGGCGGTCACAGCGGCTCCGATCCCGGATCCGGCTCCGGTTACGACGGCACAGCGCGGCATGGGTTCTCCTCGACTCGGGTGATTTTTACGCCAGGGCCTGTCCGGGAGATCAAGTGCGGCGGTCCCCGATGACCGGACCGAGCAGCAGGCTGCAGGCCAGGCGAACGCCTTCCTGCGCGTCCGCGGCCGACGACCTCTCGTAAAGCACCGTCGTGAGGAGCCCGTACCAGGCCAGTTCCAGGATGCGCACCGCCTGCAGTTCCCGGTCGGTGGGGTCGGTGACGGAGGCGGTGCGCAGCACCAGATCGCGGACGATCTCGTCCGTCTGCCGCACCCCGGGGGCATCGCCGACGCTCGCGGCGTTGTTGGACTGCATCATCGCGAGAGCGAGGCGTGGCTGCTCGAAGAGCTGGCCGCCTGCCTTCACCAGGAGCTGCACGACGGCTTCGACGGGGCTGAGGTCCGGTGGGGGCGACGGGCTTTCGGCGTCGAGGCGCCGGACCCGGTCGTGCATGAGCGCGGCGAACAGGTGGGTCTTGGAGGGAAAGTAGCGGTAGAGCGTGGCGATCGCGACGCCCGCTTCCCGTGCCACGTCGTGCATCTGCATCCGCTCCAAGCCGTGCTGTGCACCGAGTCGGCCGGCCGCACGCAGCATTCGGGCATACCGCTCCTGCTGCTTGGCCGAGTGCGGCTCGGCGGGCTCTCGCACCCCCGACGGTCTGCGCACGGTGCTCCCTTCCACGGCGACCCGTACACGATCGTGAACCGATCCCGTGCCGGGCGGGCGGGTTCCCGGTGAATGGGACGGTGAGCGCCCCTGGATCCGTGTGCGGCAGGGGACTTCGGCCGCCGCTCGACGCGCCGCTCGCCGACCGCGTGCCCGCCGCCCCGTCCGGACCCGCTCGTCGGGTTCCCGCCCACCGGGACGCGCGCCGCGCCCGACCGGACACACCCGATGGGATGAGCCCGACCGCCCGCTCCTGAGAGGTGTCCATGCGACTCGGAATCAACAGCCCCGTCGTCACGGCCGTTCCTGGCGCGCACTCCCCGTGGGAGCGCACCGCCGGTATCGAGGAACTCGCGGCGATCGCCGAGGCCGCCGACCGGCTCGGCTTCCACCATCTGACCTGTTCCGAACACGTCGCGGTCCCCGCGGACGTCGCCGAACAGCGGGGAGGGACCTACTGGGATCCGCTCGCGACTTTCGGCCATCTCTCCGCCCGCACCCGCCGGATCCGCTTCGCGACCCAGGTGCTGGTCCTCGGCTACCACCATCCGCTCGCCCTCGCCAAGCGCTACGGCACACTGGACCGGATCTCGGGCGGCCGCCTGGTCCTCGGCCTCGGGGTCGGCAGCCTGCAGGAGGAGTTCGAGCTGCTCGGCGCGGCCTTCGAGGGGCGTGGGGCGATCGCCGACGACGCCATCGCCGCGCTGCGCGTGAGCCTGTCCCGGCGCGAACCCGCCTACCACGGCGAGCACTTCGACTACGAGGGTTTCGTGGTGGAACCGCATGCCGTCCAGGACCGCGTCCCGCTGTGGATCGGGGGACGCACCCCGCGCTCGCTGCGCCGGGCCGTGACCCACGGCGACGGCTGGGTGCCCTTCGGCCTGCCGCTCGACCGGCTCGGCGAGATGGTCGGCGCCGCGGACCTGCCCGAGGGCTTCGAGGTGGTGCTCAGCGCGGGCCGGCCGCTCGATCCCTCGGGGGACGCCAGTCGGACTTCGGCGGCACTGCAGAGGGCCGCCGAGGCAGGGGCGACGCTGGTGAGCGTGTCGCTGACCGCCGAATCGGCGGACCACTACATCGAGCAGGCCGAGGCGCTCGCCGCCCTGGCCGCTGCTCTGTCCTGATCCGTCCTGACGCGCTGCCGCTCCCGCCCACCACCCGAGAAGGAGTCACGGTGACCGATCGTCCAACCCCCTTGGCAGCGGACGGACTTGCCACACTTGAGGCGCGGCTGCGCCGACTTGAGGACGAGCGCGACATCGCCCGTCTGATGACGTCGTACGGCCCACTCGTCGACAGCGGGTGCGCGGCCGAGGTCGCCGGGCTCTGGGAGCCGGACGGTGTCTACGACATCGACGAGCTCTACCTCAGCGGCCGGGACGAGATCGACGCCATGGTGCGTTCCGCCGCACATCAAGGCTGGATACGGGCCGGCTGCGCGCACGTCGTCGGCCCACCGCACATCACGGTGGACGGGGACACCGCCGTCGCCGTGTGCCACTCACTGATGGTGGTCCACGATGAGGGCCGGTACGTGGTGCGGCGGGCGACCGCCAACCACTGGCGGCTGCGGCGCTCGGACACCGGCTGGCTGGTCACGACCCGTACGAACCGGATCCTCGACGGCCGCCCCGAGTCACCCGCTCTCCTGCAGGGCGGGGTGCGGGGCGAACCGGCGGATGACTGAGGCCGTCGAGCACCGGCTCGTTGATGCGTACGTCGTTGATGCGTACGTCGTGGTGGAGGCGGCACGTTCGGCAGCGCTCGGCGCCGCACTCGGCCCGCGCCCCGCGTGATCGCCAACCGGCCGCATCCTCCGACCGATTCAGAAAGGAACGAGGCGATATGAAGATGGGCAATCCGCTGGATTTCACGGATCGCGTGGTACTGGTCACCGGCGGCACCAAGGGGATCGGCGCGGTGATCGCCGAGGCGTTTCTCGACGCCGGTGCGTACGTCGTCGTCTGCGGGCGCCGTGCTCCCGCATCGCCGCCCCACGGGGGCGGACGGGAGGCGGTGTTCCTGCCTTGCGACGTCCGCGATCCCGCGGCGGCAGCCGGTCTGGTCGCCGCCACGGTGGACCGGTTCGGGCGGCTCGACGTGCTCGTCAACAACGCGGGCGGCTCGCCCGACGCGGACTCGGCCACCGTCTCCCCCCGCTTCGTCGAGAAGATCGTCGCGCTCAATCTGCTCGCCCCGTTCTACGTCGCGCAGGCCGCCAACAGGGTCATGCGGGACCAGGAGAGCGGCGGCACCGTGATCAACATCGGCAGCGTCTCGGCGCACGACCCGCAGCCGGGCACGGCCGCCTACACCGCTGCCAAGGCCGGACTCCTCGCACTGACCCGGGCGTTGGCCCTGGAGTGGGCACCACAGGTGCGGGTCAACCACATCACCACCGGCCTCATCCGCACCGAGAGCGCCGCCGAAGTCTACGGAGCGGACGGCGGGGCCGCCGTGGCCGGCGTCATCCCCATGGAGCGGATGGCCGTCCCCGAGGACGTGGCCCACGCCTGCCTGTTCCTCGCGGGCGAACTGTCCGGGTACGTCAACGGGGCGGACCTTGCGGTGCACGGCGGCGGAGAGGTCCCCGCCCGCTACCTCGCGGCGCGTCGGAACACCGCCGGCTGACGTGCTGCAAGGACAAGTCGGCAGCGCCTGACCCCCGGTCTCAGGACCTGGTCCTGGTCCCGAGGCCGGGGTTGAGGCGCTGCCGAGCGGTCAGACCAGGTTGTCCTCGACTGCAAGGCCGAAGGCTCCGCGGCCGTACATGGCCAGGGCGCGCTCCACGTCGTTGGCCACGTGGACGCTGCCGGCGTGGGCGTCGCGCCAGGCCCGCTCGATGGGATTGCCGCGCCGCAGCGAATGACCGCCCGCCGTCTTGAACAGCAGGTCGATCGCAGCCACGGCCCGCTCGGTGCCCCTGACCTGGTCCCGCCGGGTCCGCAGCCGCAGCTCCATCGGGATCTCCCGCCCGGCTGCGGCCAGTTCGGCCAGTTCACGCAGATTGCGGTCCATCTGCAGCACCGTCGCGTCGATGTCGGACGCCGCCCGCGCGATGGCGACCTGCGCGAAGGGGTCCTCGGCGAACCGGCCACCCCCCAGGCTGAGGCGGACCCGCTCTTTCATCAGCGCGACGTACGACTCGAATCCGCCGGAGACGGCCCCGATCACCGGCGCGGTGACGGCACTGGTGAAGATCGCGCCGAACGGCAGCCGGTAGAGGGGGCCTCGGTTGACCTTCTGGCCCGGCCCCTTCAGCTGCGCCAGCTCGTAGTTGCGGATCACCCGGTGGGCCGGGACGAAGGTGTCGTCGACGAGGATGTCGTTGCTCGCGGTGCCGCGCAGACCGACGACGTCCCAGACGTCGTCGATGCGGTAGTCGGACCGGGGCACCAGGACGGTGAGGAAGTCCACCGGCCGTCCCTGCGCACCGACCACGAGCGCGCCGAGCAGCACCCACTCGGCGTGCTCACAACCGGAGGAGAAGCTCCACCTGCCGGTGAGCCGGTAGCCGCCGTCGACCGGGGTGAGCCGCCCCACCGGGGCATACGCCGAGGAGACCAGGGTTTCCCGGTCGTCGCCCCAGACCTCGTCCTGCGCCTGCTCGGCGAACAGGCCGAGCTGCCAGGGGTGCACGCCGAGCACCGACGCCACCCAGCCGGTGGAGCAGCACACGGCGGAGATCTCGCGTACCACCGCGTAGAAATCGACCGGATCGCTCTCCAGACCGCCGTAGCGGCGGGGCTGGAGCATCCGGAAGACGCCGGCGTCCACGAGTTCGCGGACCGTGCGCTCGGGGATCCGCCGCGCCTCGTCGGCGGCGACCGCCCGGTCCGCGAGGCCGGGGAGCAGGGTGCGCACCGATTCCAGAACCTCATTGCCCATAGCGGCGACCTCCGTGTGCGTGCGATGTCCCGGTGTCCTGTGGCGGCGTCATGGGTGCCGCAGTCCGGCTTTGTGGATCTTCCCGGAGGCGTTGCGGGGGAAGGCGTCGAGGACGACGACCTCGCGGGGGACCTTGAAGTTGGCGAGCCGTCCGCGGCAGAAGCCGATGAGTTCGGCGGAGTCGGCCGGTGCTCCGGGGCGCAGGGTCACATAGGCCCGGCCGACCTCGCCGAGGCGGGCGTCGGGGACGCCGACGACGGCAGCCTCCGCGATGGCCTCGTGCCGGGTGAGGACCTGCTCGATCTCCGCCGGGTAGACGTTGAACCCGCCGACGACGAACATGTCCTTGGACCGCCCGGTGATCGTCAGATTGCCGCGTTCGTCGAGGCGCCCGATGTCTCCGGTGGCGAGCCAGCCGTCCGGGTCGACGGCCGGCGGGGCGTTTGGGGGCTGGTCGAGATAGCCGAGCATCACGTTGAAGCCCCGGACCAGGATCTCGCCGTCCCGCCCGGCGGGCAGCCGCCGCCCCGCGGAGTCGACCACCACGACCTCGACACCGTCCAGGGGACGGCCGACGGTCAGGGCGACCGTCTCGTCGTCGTCCCCGGCCGAGCAGGCGGTCACCGTCCCACAGCTCTCGGTGAGGCCGTACGCGGTGAGCACCGCGGGGAAGAGTTCGGCGCGCATCCTCCGTACGAGGGTGACGGGGACGACGGCGGAGCCGGTCACCGCGAGGCGCAGCGAGGTGAGATCGAACCGGTCGCGTCCCGGGGCGTCGAGGAGCGAGGTGTAGAGGGTCGGCGGTCCCGGCAGGACGGTGATCCGCTCGGTCTCGATGAGGGACATGGTCCGGTCCGTGTCGAAGACGGCCTGCAGCACCATCGTGGCGCCCTGTGAGACGCAGGCGAGCACGCCCGCTTTGTAGCCGAAGCAGTGGAAAAGGGGGTTGACGATCAGACAGCGGTCGCCACGGGTCAGTCCGGTGCGTCCGCACCAGGCGCGGTAGGTCAGCAGATTCTGCCGGTGAGTGGTCAGTGCGCCCTTGGGGCGGCCGGTCGTCCCGGAGGTGAAGAGCAGGTCCGAGGGGTCGTCGGGGGCGACGGCCGCGGACCGCGCAGCGGCGGTGGCGTCGGGGACCGTGCGGCCCAGGCGCAGGAAGGCGTCCCACCCTGTGGTGCCGGGGGTGTCGGCGCCGCCGGTCAGCACCACGTCCGTGAGGGCGGGCAGGCCCGGCACCGGTGCGGTGCGGTCGGGACCGGCGCCGAGCATGGCCAGGTAGTCGTGGCCGAGGAAGCCGTTGTCGACGAGGAGCAGGCGCGCCCCGCTCTTCTTGAGGACCCAGCGGGCCTCGTCTCCCTTGTAGCGGGTGTTGACGGGCACCAGGATCGCGCCGATGCCGGTGGCCGCCAGTGCCGCGACCACCCAGCGGTGACCGTTGGGCGCCCAGAGTGCGACGCGGTCACCGTGCGACACGCCCAGCGCGATCAGGGACTTGGCGGCCTGGTGCACGGCTTCGCCCAAGTCCTGGTACGTCAGCCGTACTTCGGCGTCCACGACTGCCTCGACGCCGGGGTGGTCCGCGACCGTACGGGCGAGCACCCGGGGAAGCGTCAGCCGGTCATCGGCCTGGCCCATCACTTGGCCGCGGCGGGAAGAAGCCGACGGGACGCCTCGTGCGCGCCACGCACCAGTTCGGCCCGCGGAAAGCCACTGCGCCGCTCGGCCGTCTCGGCGTTGCCGCCGGCCACCCACACGGGGCCGTCCGCGAGCCGCTCAAGGCCCTCACGGGCCACGTCGTCGGGTTCGGCGACGCGCAGCCCCGGCAGGTCCATGCGCAGCCCGGCCCGCTCCATGGCGGGGGTGCGCGTCACGCCCAGCACCAGTTCCAGGACGTGTACGCCGTGCGGCCGGAGTTCGAGCCAGAGTCCCTCGGCGAAGACCCGGCTGAATGCCTTCGCCGCCGAGTAGACGCTGATCGTGGCCTGTCCGAGGTAGCCCGAGAGGGAGCCGACCAGCATGATGCCGCCCCGCCCTCGGTCCTTCATGAGGGCGCCGAAGTGGTGGGCGAGGGCCAGTTGGGCGGTGATGTTGAGGTCGAGGACGCCCTGGACGCGGTCCAGGTCCCCGCTGACGAACTCGTGTCCGTAGCTGTTGGCCCCGGCGTTGAAGATGAGCAGGCCCACCTCCAGGTCCTCGGTCGCCGTGCGGATCCGCGTCACCGCGTCGGGCGCGAGCAGGTCGAGGGCGAGGGTGCGCACCTCGACGCCGCGCGCCCTGGCCTCCTCCGCGGTCTGCCGCAGTGGCTCCGGCTTGCGGGCGATGAGCACCAGATTGATGCCGGCGTCCGCGAGGCGGTGGGCGAACGAGGCGCCGACTCCCTCGGACCCTCCGGCGACGACGGCCCACGGCCCGTACACACCCTTGTCGAGCATCGTCTTCCCTTCTGTAGCGTCCGCGTCCCGGTTGCGCTTGTCGCGCCCCGATTGCGCTTGTCGCGTCCCGGTTGCGCTTGTCGCGCCCCGATTGCGCTTGTCGCGTCCCGGTTGCGCTGAACATAGGACCGGTCCGCGCGGCCCCGGTTTCGGGCTCCCACTGGCCGGGACGTTGCGGGGTGGCTCCGTGACGGACGGCGACGGCGTTCACCTCACTCGCCGTACGGGACGTGGTGAGGGCCGGGGCTCGGACTGACGTGGCGGGCGCGAGCGGCGTAGGGTCGGGGATCGTTCGTCGACTGATCTCCGGGGGTGCGGGATGCCGAGAATCGCCGAGGCCAGGGCTGGTGCCGAGCCCAGCTCTCCGAGGCAGCACGCGCGTCGTCGGCGCATCCTGAAGGCCGCCGAGGCGATCGCCGCGGAGACGGGCCTTGAGCGCGTGCAGATGCACGAGGTGGCCAAGGCGGCGGGCGTGGCGATCGCCACGCTCTACCGCTACTTCCCCTCGAAGACCCATCTGTTCACCGCCGTGATGGCCGAGCAGATCGAGGAGTTCGGGGCACGGCTGCCCGATCCTGCGACCGACAGCCGGCCTGGGGACGCCGTGTTCGCCGCGCTGGCCGGTGCCACCCGCAATCTGCTGCGGAAACCCGAACTGGCCACCGCGATGATCCAGTCGGCGAACGCGGCGCGGGCCCACACCGTCCCCGACCTCGCGCGCGTGGACACCGGTTTCCAGGACCTGCTGCTCAGGGCCTGGGGCGTGGCGGAGCCGACGGAGCAGCATCTGAGCCGCATCCGGCTGCTCACCCTGCTGTGGTACGGCGTCCTGCAGTCCCGGCTCAACGAACGCTCCTCGCCCGCCGAAGCGGACGCCGACTTGCGCATGGCCTGCGAGCTGCTGCTCGCGCCCGAGGAGGACACGGGCTGAGCAGCCACGGGCGACCCGCCACCGCTCAGCGCGCGCCGGTGGGCTGCGTCCCCGTGGTGTCGAGTTCGGCCACCGAGTAGGCGGCGTACGTCCGGTACGGGTCCCGGCCCTTGAAGTGGGCCGTGAGCTGCTCGTCCAGCTCCTCGGGGGTGAAGACGCCGTCGGCCGCGGTGAACTTCCGTTCCACGGTGGGGGCCGCCATCAGCGCGACCATGTCGCCGTAGACGACGAACACCTGTCCGTTGATCTCGTCCGAGGCGGGCGACGCCAGGTGCGCGACGAAGGTGCCGACCCGCTCCGGCGCCATGATGTCGAGCCCGCCCGCGGCGGCCTGGTCGCCTGCGCCGAACGCCTGCGCGGTCATCGCGGTGCGGGCGCGCGGGCAGATCGCGTTGGCCCGTACGCCGTAGCGGGCGAGGCCCTGCGCGGTGGCCAGCGTCAGGGCGGTGATGCCGGCCTTGGCCGCCGAGTAGTTGGGCTGCCCGGGGGCGCCGAACAGGAAGGCCTCGGAAGAGGTGTTGATGATCCGGCCGTACACGGGGCCGCCCGCGGCCTTGCTCGCCGCCCGCCAGTGCACGGCCGCGGCCCGTGAGACGGCCGCGTGACCCTTCAGGTGGACCCGGATCACGTCGTCCCAGTCGGACTCGGTGAGGTTGAACAGCATCTTGTCGCGCAGAACACCGGCGTTGTTGACGACGATGTCGAGGCCGCCGAAGCTCTCCACCGCCGCCTCGACGAGCCGGTCCCCCATGGACCAGTCGCCGACGTCTCCGGTGACCGCGACGGCACCGCGGCCGAGGTCCTTGATCTCGGCGACGACGTCCCTGGCCGCCGGGCCGACGTCGTTCACCACCACGTCGGCGCCCCTGGCCGCGAGGGCCAGTGCCTCGGCCCTGCCGAGGCCGGAACCTGCGCCGGTGACGATGGCGGTACGCCCTTCCAGGCTGTGCTTCGCGCTCATGCTGCGGCTCCCTCTGTCCTACGTACGGCATCACGGTGATACGGGATGGCGGTGATACGGGATGACGGTGATCGGTGGCGGATGATCACCGAGAGCGCAAAACTAGTACCAATTCTAGTTTCGGCCGGATGGCTGTCCCGCTGAGTGGGGCACGCTCGGCCGCTGCTTCCCCTGGGGCCTACGTGAACCGCGCCTCCACAGAGCCGAGTCCGGCGAATTCGGCCCGGAAGGAGTCGCCCGCACGGACGTCGACGGCCCGGGTGCAGGAACCCGGCAGCACCAGGTGACCGGCCTCCAGGCGGACGCCGAACGACGCCACCTTGCGGGACAGCCAGGCCACGGCCTCGGTCGGGTCGCCGAGCACGGCGCTCGTGTTGCCCCGGGCGACCTCCTCGCCGTCCTGGTGCAGCACCGCCCCGATGTCGGCCGGATCGAGGCGGTCCGGCGAGACGCGGGTGTCGCCCAGGATCACACCGGCCGACGAGGCGTTGTCGGCGATGGTGTCGGCGAGGCCGATCCTCCAGTCGGTGATCCGGCTGTCGATGAGCTCGATGGTCGGCACGATGCACTCGGTGGCCGCGAGTACGTCCGCCGCCGTGCAGTCCTCGCCGGGCAGGGCCTTGCCCAGGACGTAGCCGATCTCCACCTCGATGCGCGGGAAGCAGTAGCGTGCCGTTTCGACGTTGGTTCCGGACAGGACCATGTCGTCGAGCAGATGGCCGTAGTCCGGCTCGTCGACGCCCATCATCTGCTGCATGACCTTCGACGACAGCCCCACCTTGTGGCCACGGACGGTGGCGCCGGCCGCCAGTCTCCGGCGGATGTTGAGCAGTTGGATCTCGTAGGCGTCGTGCACGTCGATGCCGGGGTACGTGCCGGCCAAGGGCGCGATCGGTGACCGGTCGTGCTCCGCGGTCCACAGCAGTTCGGCGGCGGCGGCGCGCTGCGCGGGGTCAAGCATCGGGGTTCTCCTCCTGGGTCGGGTGTCCGCCCGTGGGCGGCGCGGATCGGAAGCGGGCCCGGCCGCCCGACAGGGCCGTGCGCCCCTCGGCCCACGCCTGGAAGCGCACCGCACCGTTCCCGTCCGGCAGGGCGGTCACGTCGAGGCGGTCCCCCGGGAACACCGGAGCGGCGAAACGCGCGTCCAGCTCCGCCAGTTCGGCCGGGTGCGCGCCGAGCGAAGGGGCGAGCACCAGGGTGGTGGCGGCGAGGCTGCACAGGCCGTGCAGGAAGGGCCGGGGCATGCCCGCGGCCCGCGCGGCGGCCGGGTCCATGTGCATGGCGTGACGGTCGCCGAGCAGCCGGTACAGGGCGGCCTGACGGTGGTGGGTGTCGACGCTGAGCCGCCGGGCCGCGGCGCCCTCGGCGCGGGCGGGAGCCGACGGCCCCCTGTCGCCGTCGAAACCGCCGCAGCCGGGCGCGAACAGCGACCAGGTGGCCACGAAGTACTCCGAGGTCACCTCCACCTCGAAGACGGCGGCCGATCCCTTGTCCCACACCTCGGCGACCCGGGCGTGCGTCGTCAGCTCACCGGAGCGCGGCAACGGGCCCCGCACCAGCAGGCGTTGGGCGCCGTGCACGGCCGTGGTGACGTCGAAGGCGCCGAGTGCGCCCAGGGCGTCGGGGGCCCACTGGGCGAGGGTCAGTCCGAAGGTGGGCAGCACCCGCAGGTGTTCCTCGTACACGAGGTCCAGGTCGCTCGCCCGCGCGCCGACCGCGAGCGCGTAGAGGATCGCGTCCCGTTCGGTGTAGGCGACGGTACGGGTGCCGAGGTCGCGGCCGCGCCACGGGGAGACGCTCACCGGTCCGCCCCGAGGACGAGGCCGCTGGTCGGGACTCCGGTGCCCGCGGTGACCAGGACGTGCCCGACGTTCTCCGGCTGGTTCACCGAGGTGCCGCGGACCAGGCGTACGCCCTCGGCGATGCCGTTCATGCCGTGCAGATACGCCTCGCCGAGCTGGCCGCCGTGGGTGTTCAGCGGCAGGCTGCCGCCGAGCTCCAGATGGCCGTCCGCGATGAAGTCCTTCGCCTCGCCCCTGCCGCAGAAGCCGAGTTCCTCCAGCTGGGGCAGGACCAGCGGCGTGAAGTGGTCGTAGAGGATCGCGGCGTCGATGTCGGCGGGAGTGAGCCCGCTCTGCCGGTAGAGCTGCCGGCCGGTCAGGCCCATCTCCGGGATGCCCGTGATGGTGGGCCGGTAGTAGCTCGTCATCATGTGCTGGTCGGCACCGAGCCCCTGGGCCGCGCCGCGGATCACCGCGGGCGGGTGGGGCAGGTCCCGGGCGCGCTCGGCCGAGACCACCACCAGCGCCTGGCCGCCGTCGGTCTCCTGGCAGCAGTCGAGCAGCCGCAGCGGCTCGGCGATCCAACGTGAACTCTGGTGGTCGGCCAGGGTGATGGGCCGGTCGTAAAAGTACGCGGCGGGGTTGTTCGCCGCGTGGGCGCGGTCCACGACGGCGACCCGTCCGAAGTCCTCGGTGGTGGCGCCGTACTCGTGCAGGTAGCGGCGGGCGAACATGGCCACCCACTGGGCGGGGGTGTTCAGTCCGAACGGTGTCATCCATGCGTACGCGGCACGGTCCGCGGAGGTGTCCATCGGCCGGTCGGCCTGGCCGAGGCCGTACCGCTCGCCGGAGCGCTCGTTGAAGGCCCGGTAGCAGACGACGACTTCGGCGGCGCCGGTGGCGATTGCCATGGCCGCCTGCTGAACGGTGGCGCAGGCGGCGCCGCCGCCGTAGCCGATGCGGGAGAAGAAGGTCAGCTCGCCCATGCCGGTGTTGCGGGCGATGTGGATCTCGGAGTTGGTGTCCGCGGTGAAGGTCACCAGGCCGTCGACGTCGCACGGTTTCAGGCCCGCGTCGTCGATGGCGGCGAGCACCGCCTCGCAGGCGAGCTGCAGTTCGCTGCGCCCGGAGAACTTGGAGAACTCGGTCGCGCCGATCCCCGCGACGGCGGCGGCGCCCGACAAGGGGTGTGCGGTCACCGGGACGCCACCCCCTGCGGCAGGCGCACCGAGACGGTGCCGGTGACGTGGGCGCCCAGGCTGTTGGTGCCGGTCACCGCAATGTCGACGCACCGGCCGTCGTCGCTCTTCGCCGTCACTTCGCCGCTGAGCACCAGGGTGTCGCCGGGGTGGTTGGGGGCGCCGAGCCGGATGCGGATCGCCTTGACTGCGGCGGCCGGTCCTGCCCAGCCGGTGACATACCGGTCGACGAGACCGTTGCTGGTCAGAATGTTCATGAAGATGTCCTTCGAGCCGCGCTGCCGGGCGAGTTCGGGATCGTGGTGCACGTCCTGGTAGTCGCGGCTCGCGAGGGCCGTGGCGACGATCAGGGTGCGGGTCAGCGGGATCACCAGATCGGGCAACACGTCACCGACGCGGACCTCGTCGTACGTCCTGGTGGGCGGCGTCGTCGTCATGAGGCCGCCGCCCCGCCGGCGGAGTCGGCCAGTACGTCGCCGAGCCGGGCGAGGTCCGCTCGGGCGCCCCCCAGGGTGGACGAGAGCTGCTTGCCCCACAGGAAGTGCCGGTGCACCGGGTAGTCCGTGTCCACCCCGATCCCGCCGTGCAGGTGCTGAATCCGGTGCACGGTGTTCAGACCCGCCTCCGCGGCCCACCACTTGGCGACGAGCACGGCGCTCTCGCACTCGGCCTCGCTCGTCCCACCTCCCTGGGAGCCGGTCGCCGCCAGGGCGCCCGCCGCTCCCAGGGCGCCCGCCGCTCCCAGGGCGTCCACCGCCCCCAGGGCGTCCGCCGCGTGCCAGAGCGTCACGCGCATCGCCTCGACGTCGATGAAGCAGTCCGCGAGCTGATGCTGCACCGCCTGGAAAGTCGCCAGCGGACGGCCGAACTGCTGCCGTTCGCGCAGATGGTCGGCCGCATGGCCGAGGGCGCCCTCGGCCACGCCCAGTTGGAGCGCGGCCAGCGCGGCGCCGGCGTGCCGTACGGTCCACTCGACGACGCCCGTGCCGGGGGCTCCGACGGCCTCGGCCGGGGCTCCGTGCAGCGTGAGGTGGCCGCTCAGATCGTGGCTGGTGGTCTCCGCGTACTCCCATGTCACACCGGCGGCGTCGGAGGCGACCAGGAAGAGCCCGGTGTCGCCGCCCGTCGTGCGGGCGCTGACCAGGACGTGTCCGGCGCCGGACGCGGCCGGTACGACGGCCTTGGTGCCGGTCAGGCGCCAGCCCGGGGTGCCTTCGGCACTGTGAACCCCCTTACCAGCAGCGCTCGTTGGCGTGGCCGTGGCCTCGGGCGCAACCGGATCCGCGGGGCCGAACTCCTCCAGCGCCACGGTCAGCCGGGCCGTGCCCGCCACGACGGACGGGAGCAGTCGGGTCCGGATACCCGGGTCGCCGTGCGCGGCGACCGCGAGCGCACCGACGAGCGCGGGCCACAGGGGCACCGGCGCCACCCGCCGCCCCTGCTCCTCCAGGAGCACGCACAGACCGGCCGCACCCAGCCCGGCACCACCCACGTCATCGGGCAGCGCGGCACCGAGCAGCCCGGCCCCTGCCAGATCGCCCCAGAGCCGGTCGTCGACTCGGGTCGCCGAGGTCTCCACGGCGCGCAGCCGGTCGGAGGACGCCCGGTCGGTGAAGATCTCACGCGCCAGGTCCCGCACGGCTTCGAGCTCTTCTCCCAGGGAGAAATCCATCAGTTGGCCTCCGTCGCGGCGGGCCGGAACACCGGCAGGGACAGGTCGGGGTCGGCGTCGAGCCAGTCGAGGACCACCGGCATACCGATCGCCACGTCCTCGGGGGCGACGCCGGTCAGGTCGGCGATGAGCCGGGTGCCCTCGTCCAGGGCGACGACCGCGACGAGGTGCGGGAAGTCGAAGGCCGGGTGCCGGGGGTGGTGGTTCACCACGAAGCTGTACACCTGACCGCGGCCGGAAGCCTCGACGGTCTCCCAGTCCAGGGAGCCGCACTCCGGGCAGCAGGGACCCGGCGGATGGCGCAGCACGGAACAGGCGGCGCAGCGCTGGACGAGAAGGCGGTGCTCCCGCGCACCCTCGAACCAGAAGGCGTTGTCCCGGTTGACGGCGGGGCGAGGCCGCAGCGCACGCGGCTCCGGCACACGCGTAGCCTCCGGCTCCGGCTCCGGCTCCGGCTCCGGCTCCGGCTCCGGCTCCGGGGGACGGAAGCGCAGAGTGCGCCAGCGCTGGGTGGCGACGGTCTCCCCGTCCTGGTCGCTGTAGGTCTTCAGGGTTGTGACGAACCGTCCGGTGCCGAGGCCTGTTCGCTTCTCGGGCGAGATCGACTCGACGACCTCCCGTACGGCGACGTGGTCGCCCACCACCACTTCGCGGAGGAACTCGAACTCGGAGTCCGTCGCCACGACCGAGGTGTAGCCGCCCGCGTCGAGCAGTTCGACCAGTTCGTCGAAGCCCTGACGGCCGGGCTGCGATGCGCCGGACACGCCGTACCCGCGCATCGTCCACGCCTGGATCATGGACGCCGGGGCGACGACGCCCTGCCGGCCCGTGGCACGGGCCGCCTCGATGTCGGTGTACACCGGGTTCGCGTCACCCATGGCCGCCGTCCAGTGCCGGATCATGGGCTGGTTGACGGGGTCGGGGCCCGGGGTGCGCGCGTTCAACTCCCGTCCGACGAACGCCTGCAGGCGCTCTTCGTAACCGGAACGACCCGCGTGGTCAGCGCGGTCGGGGCGGTCGGGGCGGTCGGGGCGGTCGGCATCGGCATCGGCAGTGACCTTCATGCGCCACGCCCCGCTCGCGGCAGGCCGAGCCCCTGGGTGGCGACCATGTCGCGCAGGATCTCGTTGACGCCGCCGCCGAAGGTGTTCACGATGCCCTGCCGGGAGAGCTGTTCGACCTGGCCGGAGAGGACGGCCCCGGGCGACTCGGGCCTGATGCGCCCCGCCGCGCCGAGGATCTGGGTGAGTGAGCGCTGGACGTCGATATGTGTCTCGGTCCCGTACACCTTCGCGGCTCCGGCGTCGGCGCCGGTGAGCGTGGACTCGGCGACCGCGGCCGTCATCTTCCAGTTCATCAACCGCATCGCCTCAAGCCGGGCGTGCGTACGGGCGAACTCGTCGCGGACCCAGGGCAGTTCGGCGGTGCCGTTGGCCCTGGCCCACTCAAGGACCCGCTCCCAGAGCTGGATCATGCGACCGCCGAGCGCGGCGAGCCCGATGCGCTCGTGGTTGAGCTGTGCGGTGATCAGCCGCCAGCCGCCGTCCACCTCGCCCACCACGTCCTCGACGGGCACCCGGATGCCGCTGTAGTAGGTGGCCGTGACGACCATGCCGCCCACCGTCGGCAGCGGGTTCCACGAGAAGCCGTCCGCGTCGGTCGGCACGATCAGGATGGAAATGCCCCGGTGCTTGGGGGCATCCGGGTCCGTTCTGGCGGCCAGCCAGATGTAGTCGGCCGTGTTCGCGCCGCTGGTGAAGATCTTGCTGCCGTCCACCACGAAGGAGTCCCCGTCGCGCCGCGCCCGGGTGCTCAGGGCGGCGAGGTCGGTGCCCGCTCCGGGTTCCGTGTAGCCGATGGCGAACACGATGTCGCCCGCCAGGATGCCGGGCAGGAACCGCTTCTTGTGCTCCTCGGAGCCGTGCGCCATCAGGGTCGGCCCCACGGTGTTCACGGTGACGAAGGGGAAGGGCAGTCCGGCGCGCTGGACCTCGTCGAAGAACACGTACTGCTCCTCGACCGACCGGCCCTGGCCTCCGTACTCGGTGGGCCAGCCGATGCCGAGCCAGCCGTCGGCGCCGAGCCGGGCGACCACCTCGCGGAAACGGCCTCCGCCCACCCCTTCCTCGCCTGCCCGGCGGCGCTCCTCCTCGGGCATCAGGCCCGAGAAGTACGCCCGCAGTTCCCGGCGCAGCTCTAGCTGCGCGGCGCTCTCGCGCAGTTGCATCTGGTTCTCCTTGGTCGTCACGCCGGACGCGCTCCCGGCAGTGGGCCGGGTGTGGTCAGGGAAGGAAGCGCGCGCGCCCGTTCGCGTGGAACTCGTCGCGCAGGGCCGCCTTGTCCTCGTCGGTCATCGGTGCGTACGCGGGCCGGCCGCGGCCGGCCCAGCGGTGGACGGGGTCGGCGGTGCGCCAGCCGGCGAGCTGCATCTCCTTCTTGCGCAGCTTGTTGGAGCCGGTCGTCGGCAGGGCGTGCGAGACGCGGACGTAGCGGGGCGCCCCCTTGGTTCCGAGGTCCTCCTGCCCGGCCAGGAAGTTCGCCAGGTCCAGGTCCTCGAAGCGGGTCCCCTCCGCTATCTCGATCGCGGCCATCACCTGGTCACCGGAGCGCGGGTCGGGGACGCCGAAGACACCGGCGGCGAGCACTCCGGGATGGCGGCGCAGAATCCGTTCGGTGAGGAGCGCCGAGGTGTTCTCTCCGTCGACCCTGATCCAGTCCCCTGCGCGGCCCGCGAAGTAGAAGTAGCCGGCCTCGTCGACATAGCCGAGGTCGCCGGTCCAGTACCAGCCGTGGCGTACGCGTTCGGCGTTGGCCGCCTCGTTGTTGTAGTAGCCCTCGAATCGGGCGGCGCCTTCGGTGTCGACGATCTCGCCGATGGCGTCCTCGGGGTTGAGGACTCTGCCGTGGGTGTCGAGGACGGCGGCGGGGCAGCGGGCGCGGCTGTCCGGGTGCACGATCCGCACGCCGTCCCGCGCGGGCACCCCGAGCGCGCCCGTGGGGGCGTCCGGCGCCCGCCGGAGCAGGCCGGCGCCCTCGCTGGATCCGTAGCCCTCGACGAGCCGACAGCCGAACCGTTCCAGGAACGCGGCCGCGTCCTCCGGCGACGCCTCCGTGCCGAAGGCGTGCGTCAGCCGGTTGTCCCGGTCGTCCGCCGTCCCGGGCCTGGCCAGGATGTAGCCGATCGCCTTGCCCACGTACGTGAAGTAGGTGGCCGAGAAGTGCCGTACGTCCGGCAGGAATCCGGAGGCCGAGAAGCGTTCGGTGAGGGCGATGGTGGCCCCGGCGGTGAGCGCCGGGGCCCAGAGCGCCATCAGGGCGTTGCCGTGGAAGAGCGGCATCGGGCAGTAGCAGATGTCCCTGCGGCCGATGTCGTACTTGGCGCTGTTGGCCGCGCCGAGTGCGGCGAGCCGCCCCTGGGAGCAGATCGCGGCCTTGGAGGTGCCGGTGGTCCCGGAGGTCAGCAGGAGCAGCATCCGGGTGGCGGCGGTCACCTCCGGGTTCGCGGTCGGCTCCGGGTTCGCGGTCGGTTCCGTGGTGTGCGTGGCGAGCCGGGCCGCGTATTCCGGTGCGTCCACGAGCAGGAAGCGGTCCCGGTCGACGCCGATGTCCAGGCCGTCGAGCAGGGCGAGTCCGGCTCGGTCGGTGACGATCAACTGGCAGTCGGTGTGCCGCACTTCGCGCTCCAGCTCGGCGCCGCGCCGGGTGGGGTTGATGCCGACGACGGCCGCACCGCCGAGTGCCGCGGCGCCCAGCCAGAAGACGTACTCAGGAACGTTGTCCAGGAGCACTCCGATGTGGAACGGCCCCTCGGTGCGCAGCTCGCCCGCCCAGGCGGCGCGGGCGGCGCTCTCCCGGACGACCTCGTCCCAGGTCCAGCCGCGCTCGCGGGTGCGCAGACCCACGTGGTCGTCCCCGACCCTCGCGAGCAGCAGGTCGGCAATGGTGTGGTGTGGCACGTCGGTCCCTCTCGCAGGTCCGTCAGTCGAAGTTGGCCTGTCCGCCGTCCAGCGGGACGGTCGCACCCGTGAGGTAACGGGCGTCGGGGCCGCAGAGCATGACGACGGCGCGACCGATGTCCTGCTCGCAGTCCCCGACATAGCCGAGCGGTATGGAGGCGCAGAACTCGGCCGCCTCCTGAGGGTGTTCGGCCTGCCACTTCTCGTACGACGGTGAAGTGGCGTGCGGGGCGATCGCGTTGACCCGGATGCCGTCGCGGCCCCATTCGCCCGCTGCGGTGCGGGTCAGGGAGCGCAGGGCCGCCTTGGCCGCGGCGTACGCGCCGTACGTGCGCAGGTCCCAGCGGACCATCGCGGAGGTGACCAGATTGATCACCGAGCCGCCGTTCTTCCTGAGATGCGGATGGGTGGCCTTCATGAGGGCGAAGGCGGCGAACGGGCCGCTGCGGAAGCCCTTGTGGAAGTCGTCGTCGCTCATGGAGAGCAGCGGGCCGTAGCGGCCGGTGTAGGCGTTGTTGACGAGGATGTCGATGCGGCCGAAGCGCTCGGCGACGGCCGCCACCACCTCGGGGGCGCGCTCGGTGTCGAGCACGTCGAAGACGAAGGGCTCCGCCTCCACCCCCCGGGCGCGCAGTTCTTCGCAGACCGCGGTCAGCTTCGCCGCCGTACGCCCGGCCACGGCGATCGAGACGCCCTCGGCGGCGAGCGCGAGAGCGATGCCGCGACCCACGCCCTGCCCTGCTCCGGTGACGATCGCGACCCTGCCTTCGAGGCTTCCCATCACTCTCCCTTTCGGTGGCGGCTTTCGGCGGCGGCTTTCGGTGACGGCGCTCGGTGGCGGCGGCTCAGTGGTGGCGGCCCGGTGGCGGCGGCTCGGTGGTGGCGACCCGCCCCGGGCCCCGCGGCCCATCCTCGGCGCGGGCCCGTGCCTGGCGGTGTGCCGCTCCCGCTCAGTGGTACGAGCGGGCGAGTCGTGATCAGTCCGGGCGCGGCAGGTGCTTGTTGATGAACAGGCCCTCCGCCGTGACGCATGCGCGGCCGCCGGCCGAGATGGCGCCGACGGTCCGGATACGGGACCCGTCCACGGACACCTGCCGTGCCGTGATCGTCAGCGGCTCGAACAGCGGCGTGGGGCGCCGGTAGCGCAGGGTCAGTTCGGCGGTCATGCCCGAGGGCCCGCCCCAGTGGTTCGCCACGCCGAGGGTGTGGTCGAGCAGGAGCGCGGAGACACCGCCGTGGACGTGCCCCGGCGGGCCCTGGTAGGGCAGGCCCAGGGTGACCGTGCCCTGGACCGACCCGTCGTCCATGCCGTGCAGGGCCAGCGGCGGGGCGAGGGCGTTCTCGGGTCCGGTAACCGGGTCGTGGCGGGTCACCCCCTCGCCCTGCCACATCACGGCCAGGCGTGCCGCCCGGTCGGGGGCGTGCTTGTCCAAGTGGTCCGCCACGGCGTTCAACTGCGCGGTGACGGCGCTGAGTTGCAGGTCGGTCTGGTCGCCCACGGCGAGCAGTCCCGCGATCACCCGGCGGGCGGCGTCGACCGCGGCGTCGACGCCGTCGTCATGGGGCGTGGCGACGAGTGGAGGCGCGTCCCGACGCCCCGTCTCGCCCGTCTGCTGCCCCGCGCCCGTCTCCCGCGTGCCGGTGTTCATGCGCGGACCGTCGCGCTCGCGTGGGTGAGCACCGGCGCTTCCGAACGCTCCGGGCAGGTGGAGCGCAGGACGAGCCGCTCGGCCCCGTCCGCGTCCGTGCCCGCACCGCGCCAGACGGCGGTGCGGATCGTCTCCCCCGGGGTCAGCGGGCCGGCGAACCGTACGCTCAGGCCGGTCAATCGCGTCACGTCACCGTCGAGCAGTCCGTCGACCAGGGCCTTGCAGACCAGGCCGTACGAGGCGAGGCCGTGCAGGATCGGCCGGTCGAAACCGGCGGACTTGGCGAACTCCGGGTCGGCGTGCAAGGGGTTGAGGTCGCCGTTGAGCCGGTACAGGAGTGCCTGCCCGGGTACGGTCGGCGAGTTGAGGACGCGGTCGGCCGGACCCTCGGGCTCGGACACGACGTCCTCCGGCCCCGGCTCGCCTCCGAACCCGCCCTCGCCCCTGACCCAGATGCGGGTGGTCGAGGTCCACAGGGCGTCGCCGTCGGGCGCGTTGGCGGCCGACTCCAGGACGATCAGCGCCGCCTTGCCCTTGTCCCACACCTCGGTGACGCGTGAGGTGAGCGTCGCGGTGCCGGACGCGGGCAGGGGGCGGTGGATCGCGAGTCCCTGCCCTGCATGCAGCATGGAGCGCAGGTCGATGTCGATGCCGGGCATCGCGTTGCCGACGGCGGGAACGTCACCGGCCGAAGGGCCTGAGCCCGCGACCACCGCGAAGGTCGGCAGCACCGTGAGGCCGCGTTCGTAGGTGAGGTGCAGTTCGGGGCCGGTGGCCGCGTCGGCTCCGGCGCCCAGGCTGAGGTGGTAGAGGAGCACGTCACGGGTGCTCCAGCTGATGTCGCGCCGGGACGGCTCGGCGCCGAGCGCCTTGTGCCGGTCGATGGGCATGAACGACCTTTCGCAGTAGGTGAGTTGGGGTGATGTCAGGCCTGGCGGGAGCGCTTCGGTGCGGGCTCCGGGTCACGCGGCAGGCCGAGCAGCCGCTCGCCGATGATGTTCAGCTGGACCTCGGTCGTGCCGCCCGCGATGGACAGGCAGCGGGAGTTGAGGAACATCCAGGTCGGGTCGTGGCGGTGGCCTTCGCCGGTCAGCGCGGCGGTGCCCTGCCACTCCACGCACATCTCCCAGACCTGCTGCTGGTGTTCGACGCCGAGCAGCTTGGCGATGCTGGCCTCGGCGCCCGGCTGCTGCCCGGCGACCGAGCGCAGGGTCGTGCGGAGTCCGAGCAGTGCGCCCGACTGACCGTCGCACAGGGCGCCGCCGAGCTCGGTCAGGCGTGCGTCGTCGACGATGTCCGGTGTGGCCGCGGCCATCTCCAGGAGGGTCTGGGCGCCCGAGCCCACGGTGTCGTCGGAGAGGGCGACCCGCTCGTTGGCGAGGGTGGTGCGGGCGAGCCTCCAGCCGTCGCCGGGTCCCGCGACGAGCAGTTCGTCCGGGATGAACACCTGGTCGAGGAAGACCTCGTTGAACTCGGCCTCACCGGTGATCTGCCGCAGCGGCCTGATGTCGAGGCCGGGGCTCGTCATGTCGAGGAGGAAGTACGACAGGCCCTTGTGCTTGGGCGCGTCGGCGTCGGTGCGGGCGAGCAGGACACCCCAGTGGGCGTCGCGGGCCATGGAGGTCCACACCTTCTGCCCGGTGATCAGCCAGCCGTCGTCGGTCTTCTCCGCGCGGGTGGTCAGCCCGGCGAGGTCCGAGCCCGCGCCGGGCTCGCTGAACAGCTGGCACCACACCAGGTCGCCGCTCAGGCTCGGGGCGAGGAAGCGCTCCTGCTGCGCGGCGCTGCCGTGGGCGATGAGGGTGGGTACCACCCAGCCCCCGATGATCATGTCCACGGGGGTCAGGCCGGCCGCCCGCAGCTCCTCGGCGATGACGAGCTGCGTCACGGCGTCGGCTCCCTTGCCCCAGGGGGCGGGCAGATGCGGTGCGGTGTAGCCGTCGTCGGCGAGGCGGGTCGTGCGCTCCTTGCCCTCCAGTGCGGCTGCGGCGCGGAGTTCGGCCCGTACGGAGGCGCGGGCGCTCTCCGCCTCCGGCGGCAGCTCGACGCTCAGGGTCCTGCGCGCCCCGTC
This sequence comes from Streptomyces solicavernae, assembly GCF_029968095.1. GTDB lineage: Bacteria > Actinomycetota > Actinomycetes > Streptomycetales > Streptomycetaceae > Streptomyces > Streptomyces solicavernae. The sequence goes on from NZ_JASCIR010000017.1 coordinate 96,159, forward strand.
CAGGGTGAGGCGGGCGACCCGGCGGCGCCAGTGGGCCGTCGAGCCGAGGGTGATGCGCAGGGTCTGGGCGCGGCGCAGGGCGAGATGCGCGTCGTGCTCCCAGGTGAAGCCGATGCCGCCGAGGACCTGGATGCAGTCCTTCGCGGTGGCGAAGCCCGCCTCCACACCGGTCGTTCCGGCCACAGCCGCCGCAAGTGCCGCCTCCCCGGGATCGGACACCGCTCCGGGGTCCGCCGCACGTGCCGCGTCCCAGGCGCAGGCCCTGGCCTGCTCGGCCTGGGCGAGCATCCGCGCGCAGCGGTGCTTGACCCCCTGGAACTGGCCGACCGGTCGGCCGAACTGCTCGCGCACCCGGGCGTGGTCGGCGGCGGTGGTGACGGAGCGGTCTGCGATGCCCGACGCCTCGGCGGCGAACAGCACCGCGGCCAGATCGAGCGGCGCGTGCTCGTCGATGTCGAGGATGTCGGCGTCCTTGACGGTGACGTCCCGCAGCCGCAGCCGGGACGAGCGCCGGGTGAGGTCGTGGCTCGCGACGTCGTCCACCGACGCGGCGGCACGTGGCAGCACGATCCAGGCGAGGCCGTCACCGTCGCGGACCGGCAGCACGAAGAGGTCGGCGAGGTGGCCGCCGACGACGAGTTCCGAGTCGCCGGTGACACTCGCCGTGCCGTCCTGCGCGCGGGTCACGGCGAGGGTGCCGGGTGCGAGCCCGACCGCGCCGACGCGGCTTCCGTCGGCGAGCGCGGGCAGCGGCCCGGTGTACCCGGCCCGGTGCAGTACGGCCGCGGCGAGGGAGCTGGGCAGGAATGGCCCAGGAGCCAGCGCCCGCCCCAACTCCTCTACGGATACGGCCAGTTCGAGCATCCCGTAGCCGGAGCCGCCGTGTGCCTCGGGCAGGTGCAGGCCGAGCAGGCCCTGCCCGGCGAGCTCACCCCAGTACGGCGGCAGGCTCTCGTTCTTGGCGTCGACGGCACGACGGACGGCGTCCTGGGTGATGTGCCGCTTGGCGAAAGCGCGTACGGCGTCGCGCAGATCACGGTGTTCCTCGGTGAGGCCGATGGTCATGACGCCTCCTCAGATGCGCTCGATGATGGTGGCGGTGGAGTGCGCGCCACCGGCGCACATGGTGACGAGCGCGGTGGACTGGTCTGCGCGCTCCAGTTCGTTCACGGCCTGGGTGATGAGCCGGGCGCCGGTGGAGCCCACCGCATGACCCAGCGCGATGGCGCCGCCGTTGACGTTGACCTTGGCCATGTCGGCCTTGTGGACCTGCGCCCAGGACAGCACCACCGAGGCGAACGCCTCGTTGATCTCGACCAGGTCGATGTCCCCCAGCGTCATCCCGGCCCGGCGCAGCACGTGCGCGGTGGCCTCCACGGGCCCGTCCAGGTGGTAGTACGGATCGGAGCCGACCATGCCGGAGGCGACGATCCGGGCGCGGGGGCGAAGGCCGAGCCGCTCGGCGCGCCGCTCGCTCATCAGCAGGACGGCGGCGGCTCCGTCGCTGATCTGGGAGGAGTTGGCGGCGGTGTGGATGCCGTCGGGGATCACCGGCTTCAGCGCGGCGGCCTGCTCCGGCGTGGTGGCGCGCAGCCCCTCGTCGCGGGTGACGCGGACGGTCTCGCCGGTCGGCCCGTCCGGTCCGTGCACGGGCGCGTCGACCTCGATGATCTGCCCGTCGAAACGCCCTTCGGCCCAGGCCGTGGCGGCGTTGCGCTGCGAGGCGACGCCGAAGGCGTCCACGTCGGCGCGGGTGATGCCGCGCTTACGGGCGATGCGCTCGGCGGCGTTGAACTGGTCGGGCATGTCGAGGGCGAAGTCCGCCGGTACCGGTGACCCGGTGTCCGGGGTGAGCGCCTGGCCGAGGAAGACCCGGCTCATCGACTCCACGCCGCAACCGATGCCCGCCTCGATCGCTCCGGAGGCGATGAGTCCGGCGACCAGGTGGACTGCCTGCTGGGACGAGCCGCAGGCGCAGTCGATGGACGTGCACGCGGTGGTGTACGGCAGTCCGGCGTGCAGCCAGGCGTTGCGGGTGACGTTGTTGGACTGCTCCCCCGCCTGGGTGACGCAGCCGCCGATCACCTGCTCGACCACGTCCGGTGCGATGCCCGAGCGGTCGATGAGCCCTCGCTGGGTCAGGCCGAGCAACCGCGCCGGATGCAGGGTGGACAGGGCGCCGCGGCGCCGGCCGACCGGCGTGCGCGCGGCGTCGACGATGACGGCCTCGGCCATGGTTCTCCGTAAGGGTGGGGCGGCCCGGCGTCCGACAGCGGGACGGACGGGCCCGGTTGGCCACCGGTTCCGGGCGGAGCGGTGGCTGACGCGAGTGGCCCGGAGGGGTATCCGGGTCAGCGCCACACCCGAAAACTAGAATTGGTTCTTGTAAGGGGCAAGTGTCAGTCCCGCTGAGTGACTTGACGCCCGCGATCACACGACGTCATAGGTGGGACCCGCCGTCCACCCGCACCTCGGCGCCGGTGAGGTAACTCCCGTCCGTGGACGCCGCGAAGGCGATGGCTGCGGCGATCTGTTCCGGGTCCGCGGCCCCGAACGGCGGCCGGATCCGCGCGTAGTAGCTCGCGTCCAGGTCGGGCGGCAGCACGTGCGGCCCGACGAGCGGGGTGCGGACCGTGCCGGGCGAGACGGGCACGACACGGATCCCGCGGTGCGCCACCTCGGCGGCGAGGGACAGCGAGAAGGCGAGCACCGCCCCCTTGGACGCCGCGTACGCGGTCATGAACGGGTTGCCGTGCGCCGCAGCGGAGGACGCCACATTGACGATCACGCCGGTGCCGTCCGGGAGATGGGGCAGCACTTCGCGGCAGAACAGCGCCGTACCCACCGTGTTGACGGTGAAGAGCTGGTTCAGGTCGTCGACGGTGAGCCGCTCGATCGGCGTGGTGCGGTGGATGCCCGCCACGTTCACCAGGACATCGACGCCCCCCAGTTCGGCGACGGCCGCGCGCACGGCGTCCACCACCGCGCCCTCGTCACCGACGTCGGCGACCCGGGTGACGATCCGTCCGGACCCGGCCACCTCGGCGGCTGTCGCAGCCAGGCCGCCGCCCGAGACGTCAACGGCGAAGACGGCCGCCCCCTCGGCCACCAGACGGACCGCGGTGGCCCGCCCGATGCCCGAGCCCGCCCCGGTGAGTACGACGCGAAGACCCTCGAAACGCTTCAACACGGCCCCTTCTCTGGCTGCTGCGCACGGGAGAACACACGGAAATGCCCAGGGAGAACACACGGAAAGAGGCGGCGGACCCTACCGGCGCCCTGGACGCGGGTCGCGGAGCGTCCCGCTGACCGGAAGCCTCCCCCGAACGGCCCGGACGCCGGGTTCCGGTCAGTGGGACGGGCGCCGGTGGCGGCGCGCGGCCGGGCCTACCGTCGGCACCGTGCAGAAGTCGCGTCCTGAGGGGATGAGATCAACGTGAGCGCAGTCGAGTCAGAGCACGACGCAGTCCGGTCCATCGACGCCGGGGCGGCGCCGACGCGCTTCGCCCGCGGCTGGCACTGCCTGGGCCTCGCCGAGAAGTTCAAGGACGGCAAGCCGCACGCGGTGCAGGCCTTCGGCCAGAAGCTGGTCGTGTTCCAGAGCGGCGACGGCACGCTGAACGTCCTCGACGCCTACTGCCGGCACATGGGCGGCGACCTCTCGCAGGGAACCGTCAAGGGCGACCAGGTCGCCTGCCCCTTCCACGACTGGCGCTGGGGCGGCGACGGCCGCTGCAAGCAGATCCCGTACTCCCGGCGTGTGCCCCTGCGGGCCCGCACCGCGTCCTGGCCGAGCCTCGACCAGGACGGGATGCTCTTCGTCTGGAACGACCCCGAGGGCAATCCGCCGCCCGCGGACGTCACCGTCCCGCGCATCGAGGGCGCCACGAGCGAGGGCTGGACCGACTGGGTCTGGTACGAGACCGAGGTGGACGCCAACTGCCGCGAAGTGGTGGACAACGTGGTGGACATGGCGCACTTCTTCTACGTGCACTACTCGTTCCCGACGTACTTCAAGAACGTCTTCGAGGGCCACACCGCCACCCAGTACATGCGCGGCTCCGGGCGGCCCGACGCCCGCCCGCAGGAGCAGGACGGCAGCCGCGCGAAGACCACGGGCAGCAGTTCGGTGGCCACTTACCACGGCCCGTCGTTCATGATCGACGATCTCGTCTACGAGCTGGACGGCGGCGAGGCCCAATGCGTCCTGATCAACTGTCACTACCCGGTCAGTGCTGACAAGTTCATCCTCCAGTACGGCATCATCGTGAAGCGAGCGGACACGATGTCGGGCAACGAGTCCGAGGAACTCGCGGCCGCCATGGCCGAGTTCATCAAGCTGGGATTCGAGCAGGACATCGCGATCTGGAAGAACAAGACCCGGATCGACAATCCGCTCCTGTGCGAGGAGGACGGCCCGGTCTATCAACTGCGCCGCTGGTACGAGCAGTTCTATGTGGACGCGGACGCGGTGCGCCCCGAGATGACCGACCGCTTCGAGTTCGAACTCGACACCACCCGGCCCGTCGAGGCCTGGCAGCGGGAGGTCGAGGACAATCTGGCCCGCAAGGCCGCCGCCGCGAAGACCCCGGCCGCCTGATGGCGCCCCAGGACAACCGTCTCACCGACGGGGCGCCCATGCGCCCGGTGTCCTGCGGGCAGTGCGGCAGCCGGGTGCTGGTGCGCAAGAGCAGCTTGCAGCAGACGAGCGTGCAGTGGAACAGCGAGGCGCTGCGCGGCTGCACGGAGCACACTGCCGCCATGTCCGGCCCGGCCGCGCCCGGCGCCTTGGAGACCTGCCACGCCCTGGGCGCGACCATCCGCGCTGCGGCCCTGAACGGCACGGTCGAGGTCCTGGACGACGAGCACGCGGGCTGAACACGGGGGCGGGGCGGGCCGTCTTCGAACTCCCCACGAGATACGGGGAGTTCGAAGACGGCCCGCCTCGCCGTGCGACCGCTCAGGCGCGGCGGCAGCGGCGCCCGCCGGTGCTCACGCCTTCGCCCCGGGCGGGGTGAAGGCCGCGAGCGGCTCGGAGCCCGACCAGTCGTGACCCCAGTAGCTGTCCGCGGTGATCTCTTCCGCCGTGTAGTACGTCTCGTCGACGAGCATGCCCTCGCAGCCGTACTCCAGGTCCCAGCCGCCGGGCGCCCGCACGTAGAACGACACCATCTTGTCGTTGGTGTGCCGGCCCAGGGTCGAGGAGAGCGGGAAGCCGAGCCGCCCCACGTTGTCGAGGGCCCGGCCCACCGCGTCCAGGGTGTCCACCTCGACCATCAGGTGGACGAGGCCCGGTGCCTCCCCGTGCGGTGCGGGGCAGACCGCGAGGCTGTGGTGGCGCTGGTTGACGCCCATGAAGCGGACCCGGCGCGGCGGGGCGTCGGGGTCCTGCTTGCTGATCTTGACAGCACCGCGCGGCAGGAAGCCGAGCACCTCGGTGTAGAAGGAGACGGTCTCCTCCATGCGCGTGGTGGGCAGCACGACATGGCCCATTCCCTGGGCTCCGGTGACGAAGTCCTGGCCGAGCCCGGTGAGCACCGGACTGTGGTCGAGCTCAGGTCCGAAGAACACCTCGACCGGGACGCCCGCCGGGTCCTCGAAGGCGAGGGCACGCTCCACTCCCCTCGCCTCCGTCTCCGTACGGGAGAGTTCCTTGACCGCCGTGCCCGAGGCCTCGACGGCCCGGCCGACCGCGGCAAGGGCGAACTGGTCGCGCACCTCCCAGCCGACGGCGACGACCTGGTCGGTGTCCCCGGGCAGCACGACGAGCCGGGCCCGGCGTTCGTCCATGCGCAGGTGCAGGCCGTCCGGTTCCGGCCCCGAGCCCTCGGCGAAGCCGAGGGCGTCGACGGTGAGTTCGCGCCAGCGGCCGATGTCCCGGCTCTGCACCCGGAGGTAGCCGAGTCCGCGGATCTGGGTCATGCGTTGCTCCTGTCTCGTACGCACTCGTCCGTTCTTATCCGTTCTCATCCGTTCTCGTTCTTTCTTATCCGTTCGCGTCCGCGCTCGTCCGCTCTCACCCGTTCTCGTCCGCTCTCACCCGTTCTCGTCCGCTCTCACCCGTTCTCGTCCATCGGGAAGTGCTAGATCATGGAGCGCATCGGGCCCTGTGGCGGCTCGACGCCGAGCTCGGTCAGGGCTGATGCGTGGAAGACCGATCCGGGTACGTGGATGGCGTGGGCGAGGCCGGTGTGCGCGTCGCGCCAGAACCGCTGGATGGGGTTGTCCAGGCGCATCGCGTTGCCGCCGGAGCGGGCGACGATCTCGTCGACGGCGCGTACCGCCCGCCAGGCCGCTGCGGCCTGGGTGCGTCGGCCGACAGCCCGCCGCTCGAAGGTGACCTCCTGGCCTGCCGCCACCATGTCGTAGAGCTCGCTGATGTTGCTCAGGAGCGCGGCCCGGGACGCGGCGATCTCGGCCGACGCGTCGCTGACCGCGTACAGGACGTAAGGGTCGTCCCTGACCGCCCGGCCGGTGATCTGGACGCGGTCACGCTGGTAGGCGAGGTGGTGGGCGAGGGCGCCTTCGCAGATGCCGATGACGGCGGCGGTGATGCCCAGCGGGAACGCGGCGGAGAACGGCAGCCGGTAGGCGGGGTTGGTCAGACCGGCCTCCTCCGCCAGGCTGCCGTCGACGACCTTGGCGTACTCGACGACGCGGTACGCGGGCACGAAGGCGTCGCGGACGATCACGTCCTTGCTGCCGGTGCCGCGCAGGCCGACCACGTCCCAGGAATCCTCGACGATCTCGTAGTCGGCGCGCGGCAGGATGACGTGCACGGACTGCGGCGGCGAAAGACGCTCGCCGTCGGCGTCGGCGAGGAAGCCGCCGAGGAAGATCCAGTCGCAGTGGTCGGTGCCGGAGGAGAACTGCCAGCGGCCGTTGAAGACATAGCCGTCGTCGACGGGCTTGAGCACGCCCATCGGCGCGTAGGGAGAGGCGATCCAGGTGTCCTGGTCCGCGCCCCAGATCTCCTGCTGCACCCGCGGGTCGGCCATCGCCATCTCCCAGGGGTGCACGCCGACCACACCGGCGACCCAGCCGGTGGCGCCGTCACAGGCGGCGATCTCCATGACGGTCTCGGCGAACTCCCGCGGATGCAGCTCAAGGCCGCCGTGCGTCTTCGGCTGGAGCATGCGGATCGCTCCGGTGTCCCGCAGGATCTTGGCCGCCTGGTCGTCCAGCTTGCCGATGGCCTCGTTCGCCGTGCCCAGCGCGCGGATCTCGTCGGCCCGCGCGAGGACGGCGTCAAGTACCGGATTGGACATGTGAGTTCTCACTTCCCTGACGAGGGGTTCCGTGACGAGGGGTTCCGTGACGAGGGGTTCCGTGACGAGGGGTTCCGTGACGAGGACTTCGCGGCGAGGGCGGCGGCGATCTCGATCAGCTGGTCCTCCTGGCCGCCTACGAGCTCGCGGCGGCCGGCCTCCAGGAGGATCTCGGCGCCGGAGACCCCGTACTTCGCCGCCTGCCGGTCGGCGTGCTTGAGGAAGCTGGAGTAGACACCCGCGTAGCCCATGGTCAGCGACATGCGGTCGAGCAGGCACTCGCCGTCCATCACGGGCCGTACGACGTCCTCGGCAGCGTCGATGATCTTCAGTACGTCGATGCCGGTACGGATGCCGAGCTTCTCGGCGACCGCCGCGAAGGCCTCGACCGGGGTGTTGCCGGCGCCCGCGCCGAAGCGGCGGGTCGAGCCGTCGATCTGCTGGGCGCCCGCGCGCACGGCGAGCACCGAGTTGGCGACGCCGAGGCCCAGGTTCTCGTGGCCGTGGAAACCGACCTGCGCGTCGTCGCCCAGCTCCGCGACGAGCGCCGCGATCCGGTCGCCGGCCTGCTCCATGACCAAGGCGCCCGCCGAGTCGACGACGTAGACGCACTGGCATCCGGCGTCGGCCATGATCCGGGCCTGGGCGGCCAGCACCTCGGGCGGCCTGCTGTGCGACATCATCAGGAACCCGACGGTCTCCAGGCCGAGTTCGCGGGCTAGCCCGAAGTGCTGGACGGCGATGTCGGCCTCGGTGCAGTGGGTGGCGATACGGCAGACGGATGCGCCGTTGTCCGCGGCCTCGCGGATGTCGTCCTGCAGGCCGAGACCGGGCAGCATCAGAAAGGCGATCTTCGCCTGGTGGGCCGTCTTCACGGCCGCCTTGATGAGTTCCTGTTCCGGTGTGTGGCTGAAGCCGTAGTTGAAGGACGATCCACCGAGTCCGTCGCCGTGCGCCACCTCGATGACGGGCACCCCGGCCGCGTCGAGCGCCGCGACCATGGACGTGACGTGGTCGACGGTGAACTGGTGCTGCTTGGCGTGCGATCCGTCCCTGAGGGACGAGTCGGTGACACGGATGTCCAGGTCGGAGCTGTAGGGCATGGCTGATGAACTCCTTGGGTTCAGGACGCGGCGCGCCGGGAGACGATCCGCTCGGCGAAGCCCTCGCCGACCTTCGTGGCGGCGGCGGTCATGATGTCCAGGTTTCCTGAGTACGGCGGCAGGAAGTCCCCCGCGCCCTCGACCTCGATGAAGACGGCGACCCGGGCGAGTGCGCCGCCGGCCGCGGTGGGCTCGTCGAACTGCGGCTCGGCGCGCAGCCGGTAGCCGGGCACGTACGACGCGACCCGCTCGACGGTCGCGCGCACCGATGCGGTGATCGCCGCCCGGTCGGCGTCGGCGGGGATCGCGCAGAACACCGTGTCCTGCATCAGCATCGGGGGTTCGGCGGGGTTGAGGATGATGACGGCCTTGCCGCGGGCCGCGCCGCCGATGGTCTCGATGCCCCTGCTGGTGGTGAGCGTGAACTCGTCGATGTTGGCCCGGGTGCCGGGGCCCGCCGACGCTGAGGCGACACTGGCCACGATCTCCGCGTACGCCACCTCGGTGACCCGCGAGACGGCGTGCACGACGGGGATCGTGGCCTGTCCCCCGCAAGTGATGAGGCTGACGTTGAGCGCGTCGAGGTGTTCGCCCAGGTTGACGGCGGGGACCACCGCGGGGCCGAGCGCGGCGGGTGTCAGGTCGACGGCCTGGATGCCGAGTTGCGCGTACTTGGGGGCGTTGGCCCGGTGCACGTACGCCGATGTGGCCTCGAAGACCAGGTCGGGCTTCACGTCCTGGGCGAGGAGCGGATCGACGCCTTCGGCGCCGGTGTGCAGCCCTTCCTCGGCCGCCCGTTTGAGGCCGGGGCTCTGTGCGTCGACCCCGATCATCCAGCGGGGCTCGATCGTCTCGGACCTCAGGAGTTTGTACATCAGGTCGGTTCCGATGTTCCCGGAGCCGACGATCGCGGCGGTCGCCTTGGTCACTGTTTCCAACCTCATCCGAATCGTGGGGTGCGGGCCGGGCGGAGGCCCACGGGGGCGTGTCGGCTCAGCCGTCGTAGGTGATACGGAGCCGGTCGCTGACCGGGAGTGCCTGGCAGGCAAGCAGCAGCCCGTCGGCGAGGTCGGCCGCGTCGAGCACTTCGTTGCGCTCCATGGCGGCCTCGCCCTCGACGACCACACAGGCGCAGGCGCTGCAGTTGCCCTCGCGGCAGGAGTAGGGGGCGTCGAGCCCTGCGGCGAGCAGTACGTCGAGCAGCTTGCTCTCCCGTGGCCAGGCCAACGACTGCTTCTCGCCGTCCAGTTCGACCTCCACCGTCCCGGCCGGGTTGCCGGGCGCCACCTCCAGCTCCGGCTCCGGCTCCGGCTCCGGCTCCGGCACCGTGAAGGGGTCGGAGGTCAGGGACGTGAACCGTTCGAGGGTCACGCGGTCCGGTGGGAGTCCGACCCGGGCGAGCGCGTCGGTGGTGAGGTCCATGAACGGTCCAGGACCGCAGACGAAGGCCCGGTGCGCTGCGTACGGCCGGGCGAGCGCCTGAACTGCCGTACGGGTGGGCCGGCCCTGCACGGACTCCAGCCAGTGCACGACGGTGAGCCGCTCCCCGTACTGCCTGCACAGGGCGGCGAGTTCGTCGCGGAAGATCACCGACTGTTCGTCGCGGTTCGCGTAGAGGAGGGTGACGGAGCCGGTCCCGGCGTGCAGGCAGGAGGAGAGGATGGACATCACGGGCGTGATGCCGCTGCCCGCGGCGCACAGGAGCAGGTCCTCGTCGAGCGAGTCCGGGGTGAACGTGCCTGCGGGGCGCAGGACTTCGAGGACATCGCCCTCGGTGACCCGGTCGCAGATCCAGTTCGAGCCGTAGCCGTCCGCGGTGCGTTTGACCGTGACCTTCAGGTTCTCGTCGCGCATCGGGGAGCTGCACAGGGAGTAGCAGCGCGCGACGGAGCCGCCCTCGCGCTCCGAAGGCACCCGGACGGTGAGGAACTGGCCGGGCTTGTAACGGAACTTGTCCGCGCTGCCTTGGGCGGGTTCGAGGATCAGCGAGTGGGCGTCGGCGGTCTCCTGGACGACCTTGACGACACGGACCGTGAGCGGGGTGCGGGAGGTCACGGCGCCTCCCCCGCGGCCTCTCCCGTCGCGGTCGCCACGGCGTCGGGGCCGGCCGCCGACGCGGCATGCCGGGCGGCGAGGTAGCCGAAGACGATGGAGGGGCCGATGGTGGCGCCGGGGCCCGCGTACTCGCCGCCCATCACGGGCGCCGAGGTGTTGCCGGTGGCGTACAGGCCCTGGATGGGGGAATCGTCCTCGCGCAGCACCCTGCTGTGCTCGTCGCAGACAAGGCCGCCCTTGGTGCCCAGGTCGCCGACCTCGATACGGATCGCGTAATAGGGCGCCTTGTCGATCTCGTCCAGGTTGGGGTTCTTCAGGGTCGGGTCGCCGTAGTAGCGGTCGTAGGCGCTGTCGCCGCGGCCGAACTCGGTGTCCTGGCCGGTGCGGGCGGAGCCGTTGAAGCGCTCGACGGTCTCGGCCAGGGTCTCTGCGGGCACACCGATCTTCCCGGCGAGTTCGGCGACGGTGTCGGCCCGGTGGACGGTGCCGTTCTCGTAGAACGCCTTGGGGAACGGCACGCCGGGCAGGATCTGGGCGAACGGATAGCGCGCCCGCGCCTTTGCGTCCATCACGAACCAGGCGGGGACATGACCGCCTTCCAGTTGTTCATGGACGAAGTTCACATACGGCGACGACTCGTTGGTGAAGCGGCGGCCCGCGGCGTTGACGATCACCGACGGGGGGATGCACCGCTCGGAGACCAGCGGGATCGTCGCACCGGCGGGGTGGTGCACGGACGGCATCCACCAGGCGTCGTCCATGAAGTCCAGGGCGGCGCCCACGGCCTGACCGGCGACGATGCCGTCCCCCACGTTCTCGGCGGCGCCCGCGCTGTGGATGGCGCGGCCGCCGTCCGGCAGATACTTCTCGCGCATCTCCAGGTTGTGGTCGAACCCGCCGGTCGCCAGGAGCACCCCGCGCCGTGCCCTGATGCGGATCTCCCGGCCCTCGTGGGTGGCGACGATGCCGGTGACGGTGTTCGTGTCGTCCACGACCAGGGACGACATGGGCGTACGGAGACGGAGCGGGACACCGGCGTCCTTGAGTGCCATCCGCAGCCGCGCCACCAGGGCCCGGCCGCCGGTCGCCATGTGGCGGCGGCGCACCACATTGGACGACACCCGCCAGGCGGCCACCACCGAGGCCCACCGTCCGCGCCAGGTGCGCTTGACCATGGCGAGATCCCGGTAGTCCTTGGCCGTGATCCAGAGGCCGAGCGGGCCCTTGAGGCTGTTGGGCCGCTGGAACCGCTCGTCGGGGCCCAGCTTGCGGGTGTCGAAGGGCAGCGCCTCGACGGACCGTCCGAGCGGCCGGCCACCGTCGTACTCGGGGTGGTAGTCGGCGTAGCCCTTGACCCAGAAGAAGCGCATCCACCGGCTCTCGCCGAGGAGTTCCATGGCGGCCGGGCCGTGGTCCACGTAGGCGTCGAGGCGGGCGGCGGGAACGCGGCCCTCGGTGAGGCGGTCGAGATAGCGCCGCACCGAATCGCGGCTGTCGTCGTGGCCCTTGGCACGCAGGGTGGGGTTGTTGGGGACCCAGATGCCGCCGCCGGAGATGCCGGTCGAGCCGCCGAACTTCCCGCCCTTCTCCACCACCACGGCCGACAGGCCGCTGTCCGCGGCGGTGAGGGCCGCCGCCATGCCCCCGCCGCCGCTGCCGACGATGACGAAGTCGTACTCCTCGTCCCAGGCGGTGTCTCCGCCGCGGGCGCTCACGCGGCGTCCTTGGTCGCGTCTTCGCGGGTCAGGAAGGCGAGGACCGCGCTCTCCCAGGCGGCCTTCTGCTCGATCATCACCCAGTGGCCGCAGTCCGGGAACACGTGCAACTCCCCGTCGGGGATGGTCCGCATGGGCAGGATCGACATGTCGACCGGGCTGACACGGTCGTCCCGGCCCCAGGTGAGCAGGGTCTTCGGCCTGAGCCGGTGCAGCAGCGCCCAGTACGGCGGCTCGCCGGAGGCGGCCGCTGCGGCGGCGCGGGCGGCGAAAGCCTTCGAGCCGTACATCAGACGGGCCGAGGCGAGCGTGTCCGGGTCCGTGGCCTGCGCCCACCGTTCCTCGACGAGCTCGTCGGTGACCAGGTTCTGGTCGTACACCATGGAGCGCAGCCAGCGCACCAGGCCGTCCCGTGTGGGGTTGTCGGTGAATTCGGTGAGCAGCCTGATGCCTTCACCCGGGCCGGGGCTGTAGAGGTTGCGCCCGATGCCGCCGATGGTGACGAGCCGCCGCACGCGATCGGGGTGGTCGAGGGCGAAGCGGGTGCCGACGATGCCGCCCATGGAGTTGCCGATCACGTCGACCCGCTGGAGCCCGAGGCCGTCGAGGAAGCGGACGACGGCGTCGCCCGCGGTGGCCAGGGGGTGGCCGTCGGCCGGGTCGCTGACCCCGAAGCCGGGGAACTCCAGGACCAGACAGCGGAAGTGCGGCGCGAACGCGGCCAGGTTGTCACGGTAGTTGCGCCACCCTGTGACGCCTGGGCCGGAGCCGTGCAACATCAGCAGAGGAGGGCCTTCACCCGCCTCGTGGTAGCGCAGCACCCCCTGGCCGGTCGCGAGTTCGCGCCGTGTGGAGTCGTGGCTCAGCTCCGTCATCATTCCTGCCCTCGGTTGACCCGTGATCGGCTTCTGCGGTCCGGCGACCTTTCCTGGTCCCGGTACGCGACGTACGCGACCGGTTCCCGGACGGTAGCCAGCGCGATCGGGCGCGAGCCGTGGGCGTCTCGGTCAGCGGGATGCGGGGGGAGCGGGGGCATCCGGGCTCGGGAAACCGGCGCGCCCCGGCGGGAGTTCCACTCATCGGGAACGCGCTCCGGCCGCCCCGCGGGCTGTCCTACGTTCGGCCCGTGCCCGTACCGGGGCACCTTGCCGCACCGGACCGTCGAGGTGAACCGATGACCGCCAAGTCCCCGACTCCACCCGTGGTTCCCGAGAAGTCGGCCCCCACGCCACAGCGGATGCGGCAGGCCCTCGGGGCCTTCGCGACCGGCGTCACCGTCGTCACGGGTCTCGCGCCGGACGGCGAGCCCGTGGGGTTCGCCTGCCAGTCGTTCGCGTCCGTCTCCCTCACGCCGCCCCTCGTACTGTTCTGCGCCGACCATCGGGGGCGCGCATGGCCGAGGATCAGGGAGTCAGGGCGTTTCACAGTGAACGTCCTCGGTGCGGAACAGTCGGATCTCTGCGGCAGGTTCGGCTCCGGCCGGGGCCGGAAGTACGAGGGGCTCGGCTGGGAGCTGTCCCCCTGGGGTACGCCGTCCTTGCCCGGGGTCCTCACCCGGGTCCACGCCGAAGTCCATGACGTACGGGGCGCGGGCGACCACGATGTGGTGACCGGCCGGGTCCTCGGCCTGGAGCCGGTGGCCGACGGCCGTCCGATGCTCTTCTTCCGCGGCGGCTTCGACGTCGAGAGCAGTCCGGGGCCGGCGGTGGCCCCCGGTCCCTGGGGCTGGGGCTGGGGCGACCGCTGGGGGTGACCCCCGGGGCCGCTGTCTCGTGAGGCGCTGTTTCCCTTCCAGGTGACGCCGCGTCACTGCCAGTCGCCGTACTGCCCGACCGCGAGCAGCCGGTCCATCGTCTGCGGCGACCAGGTTTCCTCCGGGGTGACCGCGGCCGCCCGGCGCGGCGTGCGGTCCGGTCCGTCCGGGGAAGGGAAGAGGTCGGCGGAGACCTGCCGCGCTCCGTCCGCGACCAGCGGGGCGACCTTCTCCAGCGGCATGTCTGCATCCCCGACGAGGGATATCGCGGCGACGGGACCTTCGGGACCACGGATCGCGGTCGCGACGCACGCGATGCCGGGGAAGCACTCGCCGCGCTCGAAGGCCAGGCCGCGGCGCTGCCGGATGCGGTGGAGCTCCTGGTGCAGGGTGCCGATGTCGGAAATGGTCCGCTGGGTCTGGCGGTTGATGGAGTTGCCCGCCCGCTGCTCCACCTCCTCCGGTTCGAGCCAGGCCAGCATCGCCTTGCCCAGGGCGGTGCAGTGGGCCGGGGCGCGGCCGCCGACACGGGAGGGCACCGAGGAGGCGAAGCGGCCGCCCGCCTTGTCGAGGTAGTGGACTTCCGCACCGTCGAGCACGGCGAGGTGGACGACCATGCCGGTGCGCATCTGCAGATGGTGGAGCCGGGTGGCCGCGGCCTCCCTTATACGGCCCTGCGAACCGTCGCCACCGCCGAGGCCGAGCGCGCGTCGGCCGAGTCCGTAACCGAAGCCGTTGTGCTCCAGCCAGCGCAGCCGGACCAACTGATCGAGGATCCGATGGGCCGTTGAGCGGGGCAGGTGGGTGGTGCGGGCCACGTCCTCCAGGGACCGCCGAACGGTGCAGCCTTCGAACACGTCCATGATCAGCGTTATGCGCTCGACCATCGACGGGGGCAGCTCGCGGCGGGCGGACACGTCCATGGCGGGAACACCTTCGACAACCGTCACAGGGGGCCTCCGGGCAAAGACTGAAATGAATTCTTGTTTTCCGGAATGTAACAGCGCCCCTGAGAGCCCGGGAAGCCCCGGGACCGCCAACGCCGAATCCGTCGCCCGGGTGCGCGGCGTGCGCGGCGAGCACGGCGAGCGCGGCCAGCACGGCGTGCGCGGCCAGTACGGCCAGCACGGCGTGCGCGGCGTGCACCTGCAGGAGGAGGCCGTCCGTGGCGGATGCGGCGGCCGCGACGGCCGTGGAACAGTTCGGCGGGCTCTACGTCGTGGTCAACAACGCGAGCGTCTCGCGGCAACGGCGGTCCGAGGAGCAGACCGACGACGACTGGCGCCTCGCCATGGACAGCGGCCTCTACGCCACTCGGACCTTCATGCTCGCGGCCCTGCCCGAGCCGAAGCGGGCCGGCGGCGGCTCAGTGACCACTTCGGCTCCGGAGTAGCCAAACTCCGTCGCGCTCAGCAACGTTGGCCAGAGTAAAGGCAGGCCGAGAAGAGGTCTAGACCCCAGACGTCTTACGTCCTCCCCTCCACTCCCTCAACATGGCGGGAGCAAGACAGACTTGATGACCAGACCACGATGGAGAGATGCCATGGGACGAAGCAAGAACGTGACGTTCGCGATCGGCGGATGCTTCGCACTCGCAAGCACCTTGGGGCTCCAAGCGCTTCCGGCCACTGCTGTCTCCGATGACGCTTCGCGTGCGACCAGTTCGGTACCGCCGGTCTCGCCGACCCCGCAGAAGCTCACTCGCGCTGGTGGCGACGCCTCTGTGACCAAGAAGGTGTTCGTCGTCGCCGACAAGGACACCGACCGCGCCGCTCTCGCCCGCCTCATACGGGAGTTGAAGGCACACGGCGCCAACCAGGTGCAGGTCGTCGCTCCTGGAAAGCTCCCCGACGCAGCCGCCCGGCTGCTCACCGTACGGCTCGGCCCGGCGACGCGCCCCGACGTCGGACGGGCACTCGGCGACACGGCCGTGCCTGATCACGCCGAGGGGTACGCCCTGCGGGTCAAGCGGTCCGGATCCGGTGCGGATATCGCCCTCGGCGGCAGGGACTCCGCAGGCCAGTTCTACGCCGTGCAGACCCTCCGCCAGCTGTTCAGCCGCACGGGCGGCGACCGCTGGAAGGTGTCGGGCGTGCGGGTCAGCGACTTCCCGTCGATGCCGCTCCGGGGGACGGTCGAGGGCTTCTACGGGCAGCCCTGGACGCATGCCGAGCGCCTCGACCAGATGGACTTCTACGGAGACGTCAAGGCCAACACCTACATCTACGCACCCAAGGACGACCCCTACCACCGGGGCAAGTGGCGCGAGCCCTACCCCTCGGACAAGCTGGCAGAACTCGGCGAGTTGGTGGACCGGGCGACGGCGAACCACGTGCGCTTCACCTTCGCGGTGTCCCCCGGCGAGTCGATCTGCTACTCCGATCCCGACGACCGCAAGGCTCTCAAGACCAAGCTCCAGGCTCTGTACGACCTGGGCACCCGCGACTTCTCCATCCCGCTCGACGACATCAACTACACCAGCTGGAACTGCGAAGCCGATCGGACGGCGTACGGCGAACCGGGTCGCGAGACAGCCGCCAAGGCTCAGGTCGACCTGCTCAACGACGTGCAGCGCGACTTCATCGCCACTCACGACGGCACCCGGCCGCTGCAGATGGTGCCCACCGAGTACGGCGACCTGACGGACACGGCCTACAAGAAGACCCTGCGGGACACCCTGGATCCGGCGGTCGAGGTGATGTGGACCGGTACGGCCGTCGTCCCGCCGGAGATCACCAATGACGACGCGGAAAAAGCGTCGAAGCTCTTCGGCCGCAAGGTCTTCGTCTGGGACAACTACCCCGTCAACGACTTCGGCAACACCAGCGGCCGGCTGCTGCTCGCACCGTACGACAAGCGTGAGGCCGGCCTCTCGGAACACCTCTCCGGCATCGTCGCCAACCCCATGAACCAACCGTACGCCAGCAAGGTGGCCGTATTCGGGGCCGCTGACTTCACCTGGAACGACCGTGCGTACGACGCCCGGAAGAGCTGGCCGCGGGCCATGTCCTACCTCGCGGGCGGTGACCGCGAAGCGACCGAGGCCCTTCTCGTCTTCGCCGACCTGCAGCACATGGCCCCGACCTTCGGCTCCACGCCCTGGCAGCCGCAGGCCCCCGAACTGGCCCAGCGCGTAACGGAGTTCTGGAAGGCCTGGAACGAGGGGAACCACACCGAGGCACTCAAGAGGCTTCGCGCCTACGCCACCGCCATCGAAGGCGCCCCGGACACCATCCGTGGCGGAGCAGTGCAGAACGGGTTCGTCGTCGACGCCGCGCCCTGGCTGGACGCCACCGAGCTGTGGGGCAAGGCAACGGTGAAGATGGTCGACGCGCTCGCGGCACGGCAGGACGGCGACGAGGAGGCCGCGGACCGTCTCCTTGCCGAGTCCACCGACCTGCGGCAACAGGCCGAATCCGTACGGGTCGATCCGCCGCGCAACTCATGGGGCAAGGTCCAGCCCAAGATCGGCGACGGTGTACTGGACACGTTCCTGGACAAGGCCGCAAAGGTCGCGAGCGGCGAGGCAGAGGCAGAGGCAGCGCTTGGGTAAGCCTCAAGCCTCCGTCTGCTGATGAACGAGGCCTGTGCGCTGCCCAGACGGGCAGCGCACAGGCGCGCCAGGACCGCGGATCAAGGCGGCGCTGGAGCCGGCATCGACCCGGATTCTGAGCCGTTGCCGACGCCGGGGCGGAGGGGCGGGCCCGTACGGGACCGGCGCCACGTGGCCATCGGGATTGTGTGGAACCTGGCCACCGGTGCGTGGCCACCGGTGCATGGCCACCACACCCGGCGCAGGCGGAGGGCCGCACTCCGCACCCCGGATGACCGCGGCCTGCCCCGCGTAAATCCCCAGCTCAGCGCACCCGCCCCCGCGGCTTCAGCGGTACGGCGGGCAGCTCAGGAGCAGGCAGCGAGTCCCCCTCGTACCCCTTCACCTCACCGAACCTGTCACCACCCATCCAGTCCGAACGCGCCTGCGCGATCTCCTCGTTGGAGCGCCCGACGAAGTTCCACCACATCACGATCTCCTCCGCGAACGGCTCGCCGCCGAGGAGCATCAGGCCCGCGTCCGACTCCGCGCGCAGGGGGAGTTCCGTGCGGCCGCAGCCGAGGTAGAGCATCGAGCCGGGGAGGACCGGGACTTCGTCCACGTGGACCTCGCCGGACATGGCGAGGATCGCGTACTCGAAGTCCGGTTCCAGGGGGAGTTGGACGTCCGCACCCGCCGTGAGGGCGAGGTCGGCGCCGACGATCGGGGTGTACGTCGTACCGGGGGACGTCGCGCCGTCGAGCGAGCCGAGGATGACCGTGGCCGTGAGGCCGGGGGCCGTGGCGCGGGGCAGGGTGGCGTGGTGTTCGAAGTGGGCGTCGACGTGGCGGTGGCTGTCCGGCAGGGCGACCCAGAGCTGGGCGCCGTGCAGGTAGCGCGGGTGGGGCACCGGGGACTGTTCGGAGTGGCTGATGGCGCTGCCGGAGGTCATGAGGGCCAGCTCGCGCGGGTGCACGGTCGCGTGGCTGCCGAGGGAGTCCCGGTGCAGGACCTCGCCCTCGTGCAGCCAGCTGACGGTCTGCAGGCCCTGGTGCGGGTGGGGCGGGACCTGCATGCCGGGCTCGGAGGCGATGTCGTCGGGGCCGTAGTGGTCCACGAAGCACCAGGCGCCGACCATGCGGCGGCCCAAGTTGGGGAGCAGTCGGCGGACTTCGGTGGACTCGCCGAGCTGGACGTGGCGCGGGGCGAGGAGTTCACGTACCGGCTCGGCGACGACGAAGCCTCGCCCGCCGCAGACGGACAGGGTGGCCTGACGGTCTAGGTTGCTCATGCCGGACAAACTAGCGGAGACTCGTACGTTCAGATACGGCCCGACGGGGTCGCGTCGTCCGCTCGGGTGCCGTCGTACGGCTGCCGCCGGGGGCTCAGGGCCCGGTGTCCGCCAGCGGGGCGGCGAGGCCGAGGCAGAAGCCGAGGCAGAAGCCGAAGCCGATGCCGGACCACCGGCCTGACAGCCCTGAGCCGTTGCGCCCTCTCCGGGGGCGGGGACACCAACAGGCCGAAGGACAGCGGGTTCCGGTGCGGCGGGCAGGGCGAGGGCGAGCAGGGTGATGACGGCGAGGTGCAGGCCCGCGAAGACGCCGTCCGGGACGACGGGTTGCCGAGGGTCCACCGCCGCCCCGGGTCCGGCATCGGGCCAGTCGGACCAGTAGCCTGCCCCGGCAGGCGGCAACGGACGAAGGGGCAGGCATGTGGGGTAGGCGACGGAGCAGCGGTACGGGCCCGGTGGTGCAGGCGGCGGTGATCGGCGCCCAAGGGCACGGCAAGAGCACGCTCGTACGGGCGTTGGCCGAGGCGTTGCCCCAGGAGTTCCGGCAACCGTCCCCGCCGTCCCCGCCGTCCGGGCCGTCCGGGCCGTCCGAACGGTCGGGGCTGTTCGCCACGGCTCGTGGCCCGTACCAGCTGTACGACTGCCTCGGTCTGGACGACTTCCGGTCCCGGCTCGCCGTCGGGGCGCACCAGTTGGGAGGTGCCCTGCTCGTCGTCTCCGCCCAGGACGGGCCGCTGCCCGAGACGCGGGAGTACCTGGCGGCGGCGCGGGCGGCCGGGGTGGCACGGATCGCGGTGTTCCTCGGCAAGCGCGACCTGGTCGACGACGCCGAGATCAACGAGCTGGTCGAGCTGGAAATACGCGAACTGCTGCACGAGGAGGGGTACCCCGGCGACCACTGCCCGGTGGTCCACGGCTCTGCGTTGCAGGCCGTACAGAAGGCCGGGTCCCGCAGGGAGCGCAGCGACATGGTGCGTCTGGCCGAGGCCCTTGACCGTCACTTCGGCTGACACCGGTCGGCACGCGCCAGGCGGCACGAGGCGTGGCGCTCAGCGGTCCCGGGGGCGGCGGTCTCGGGGGCGGCGGTCCCGGGGGCGGCGGTCTCGGGGGTCGGCGGCCCCGGGGGTTCCTTCGTCACCCGAGCGATGACCCCGGCACCGCCCTCTTCGCGTCGTGCCGCCCGTCATCGACTTGCGTCCGACGCGGTCGCCGAAGCAGGAAGTCGTAGAACGTGCAGACGTACAGGCGTACAGGCATACATGTCGCTCATCCGCTCAGTCTGCGAGCGCGGTGGTGACGCACCGTCACGCCGGGGCGGGCACACGGTCCCGTACAGTCGGAACGTCGCACAGGACGCCACCGGTCCCCGCCCGGCGGGACAGCCGTGACGCCGTGCGGCCGGAGCACACCGGAATCCCGGTCCGCCGGACTCCCCGCCCCCGGACTCCCCCGGCCCCCGGACTCCCCGGAAGGAAGGCCCCGTGAGCGACGACGCGCCGAGCGGTGTCCTGGCCAAGGCCCTCACCGTGCTGCAGGCGTTCACCGTCGAGGACACGACCCTGGGCTTCGCCGAGCTGCAGCGCCGTACGGACTTCGCGAAGAGCACCCTGCACCGGGTCCTCGGCGATCTGGTGGCCGCCCGGCTTCTCGACCGGGTCGAAGGGCGCTACCGCCTGTCCGGGCTGGTCTTCGAGCTGGGCATGCGCGCGTCGGTCGAGCGCGGACTGCTCGAAGTGGCCACGCCCTTCCTTGAGGACCTCTACGTACGCACCCACGAGCTCGTCCACCTGGGCACGCGCGAGGGCGCGGAGGTCGTCTACGTCGCCAAGATGGGCGGCCACCGGCAGGCCGACTCCCCGTCGAGGCTCGGCGGGCGGATGCCGTTGCACGCGACGGCGATCGGGAAGGTGCTGCTGGCGCACGCCCCGGCCGAGGTGCGCGAGGCCACGCTGCGCGGACCCCTGGACCGCAAGGCGCCCCGGACCATCACCAACGTGGACGTCCTGTCCCGGCAGCTGGCCGACGTCGTCACGAGCGGCGTCGCGTTCGAGTACGAGGAGTCCGCGGTCGGCATCGTCTGCGTTGCGGCCGGAGTCTTCGACCCGTCGGACGAGGTCGTGGCGGCGGTCAGCGTGACGGGCCCGGTGCACCGGTTCCAGCCCGCCCGGCACGCGGGCAGCGTGCGCGCGGCCGCGGCCGGGATCTCGGCGACCCTCGGCCGCCGCGCGGAGCTGCGCAACCACTGACCTCGCCGCCGGGACCTCGCCACCGAAAGCCCCACGCCCAGCAAAGACACCTACGGCCCCGGCAGCCACACCGACTGGGAGTGGATCGAGACCGCGGCGGCGCACATCCACAACGCCCGCCTCACCACCCTTCTGCTGCCCGGCATCGGCACCATCGAGGAGCTCAAGCGGGCGTACGCGCTCGGGGTGCGCTCGGTGCGGGTCGCCACGCACTGCACCGAGGCCGACGTCTCGGCCCAGCACATCGCCACCGCCCGCGAGTTGGGCATGGCCGTCTCCGGCTTCCTGATGATGAGCCACCTGGCCGACGCCGCGACGCTCGCCCGGCAGGCCAAGCTGATGGAGTCGTACGGCGCCCACTGCGTCTACGTCACCGACTCCGGCGGCCGCCTGATGATGGACGGCGTACGCGAACGGATGCGCGCCTACCGGGACGTGCTCGACCCCGCCACCGAGATCGGCATCCACGCCCACGAGAACCTGTCGCTCGCCGTCGCCAACTCCATGGTCGCGGTGGAGGAGGGCGTGACCCGGGTGGACGCCTCCCTGGCAGGCCAGGGCGCGGGCTCGGGCAACTGCCCCGTCGAACCGTTCGTCGCGGTCGCCGACCTCAACGGCTGGGCGCACGGCTGCGACCTCTTCGCCCTGCAGGACGCGGCCGAGGACCTGGTGCGCCCGCTGCAGGACCGCCCGGTCCGGGTGGACCGCGAGACCCTCACGCTCGGCTACGCCGGGGTCTACGGCTCCTTCCTCCGCCACGCCGAGACGGCGGCCGAGCGCTACGGCGTCGATGTCCGCACGATCCTCGTCGAGGTCGGCAGGCGCGGCCTCGTCGGCGGCCAGGAGGACATGATCGTGGACGTGACGCGGTCCAGGGCGCCTTCTCCGCCGTGCGGTCCTTCGTGGCGGAGTACGACCCCACGCCGGTCGTGTCCTTCGCGCCCGACCACTGCAACGGCTTTGGCGGCGCGCGGCGCAGCGCGGTAGGCGGGTGGCGCCGCGGGCCGGTGACGGCGGCCCGGTCACAGGCCCGGCGCGCCCCAGACGGGGAACCAGCGGGCGAGGTCCGGCTCGATGCGCAGGTCGTCCTTGAGCAGCGCCCTGATCTGGAGTTCCAGGGCGTTGTCCCGCTGCTCGACCCCGCCCGGCCGCGGGGCGAAGGGGTAGAACGCGCCGCGCTTGTAGAGGTAGACGAGGGCGAGCGAGCACGGTCCGGAGTCGCGGAAACCCATCAGGGAACAGAGCAGCTGGGGGCCGAAGCCGCCGTCCTGGAGGAGGGTGTTGACGGCGTGCAGGTCGTTCACCAGGGCCGCGGTGTCCTCCGGCGGCTGCCGGGCGAGCAGCCAGGTGTAGCCGTACGCGTCCTGGCTGAACTCGACCGGGATGCCGCCGCGCCCGGTGTCCGCGTCGAGCAGGGCCCGTACCTCCTGCTGGACCCGGTTGAACGCCCCGCCCTCGACGCTCGCGAAGCAGACCGAGCCGAGGCCGGTCGGCAGGAACCCCGGCCCCGCCTGGAGGGTGACGGCCGCGGAGGGGAGGCCGAAGAGCTGGTCGAGGTCGGGGCGCACGGGCTTGCTGCGGCCGAGGATCGCGTCGAGGAAACCCATGGGTGTGGCTCCTTCCGGGTTCCGAGCAGGGGTTCCGGGAGCACGTGTTCCGAGCACCGGTCCCGAGCACGGGTTCCGAGCACGGTTCCGAGCACGGGTTCCGAGCACGGTCGGCCCGGTCAGCGGCCCAGCTCGGTCGAGATACGGGCGAGCTGGTCGAGGCGCTGCTCCAGCGTCGGGTGCGAGTCAAGGAGCCTGCTCAGGCTCTCCTTGGAGGAGAAGGCCGGGGCGAAGTAGAAGGCGTTGAACGGCTCCGCCTTGCGCAGGTCCCGGGTCGGGATCCTCGCCATCTCCCCGGTGACCTTGGTGAGCGCCGAGGCCAGCGCCGACGGGCGGCCGGTGAGCAGCGCGGCCGCCCGGTCGGCGGACAGCTCGCGGTAGCGCGAGAGGAGTCTGGTGAGCAGGAAGCTGATCGCGTAGACCACCGCGCTGACCAGCGGAATCAGCAGCAGCGCGATCCCGACACCGCTGTCCCGGTTGCCGCCTGCCCGGGAGAATCCGCCCCACAGGGCGACCCTGGTGATCATGCCGGCCAGGACTCCGAGGAACGCGGCGACGGTCATGACCGCGACATCGCGGTGGGCGACGTGCGACATCTCATGGGCCAGGACGCCCTCCAGCTCCTCGGGCTCCAGCCGGTGCAGCAGCCCGGTCGTGGCACAGACCAGAGCCGTACGCTCGCTGCGGCCGGTGGCGAAGGCGTTCGGGACGTCGCTCCGGGCGATGGCCACCCGCGGCTTGGGCATGTCGGCGAGTGCGCAGATCCGGTCGACGGCGCCGTGGAGCTCGGGCGCCTGCTCGGGGGTGACCTCGCGCGCTCCCATGCTGAAGGCGGCGATCCGGTCGCTGAACCAGAACTGCGCGACGAACAGGACGCCCGCGACGATCACGATCATCGGCCAGGCGTCCCGCAGCAGCACGAGGAGGACTCCGATGAAGACCACGTACAGCAGCCCGATGAGGAACATGGTGGTCACCATGCGGGTGGTCAGTCCCCGGTCGGCGGTGTACCGCGACTGAAGGGCCATGGCTCGATCCTCCGTCAGGCCCCGGCGCTGCCGGGCGCCGCTTCCGGAGCGGTCTGCTGCTCCGTTACCTCGATTCTCTCTCTTCTCTGGGGTACGTCAGCCGGGGTACGTCAGCCTCCTCTGGGGTACGTCAGGTGACCGGGGCCGTCAGCGCTCCGGGGGCGCGAATTCCGGCATCTCGCCCCCGGTCGTGGTCGTGTCGATCACGGCGAAGGCGGCGCCCTGCTGGTCGGCGACCACGGCGAAGCGGCCGAAGGGCATGGTCATCGGGTCGAGGAACACCTGGCCGCCGAGACGCTGGACGGTGGCGACGGCCTCGTCGCAGTCCTCCACGCCGAAGTACACGCTGATGTACGGCGGGACCTCGGCCGGGATGTCGTCGCCCATCTTGCACCGGCCGATCACCGGCGCCCCGTCGACCTCCCACACATGGAAGTCGACGGTGTCGTCCACGACCCGCTTCACTCCGAAGCCGAAGACGGCGGGGAAGAACGCGTCGGCCGCGGCCGTGTCGCGGGTGTTGACCTCGGCCCAGCAGAAGGACCCGGGCCCGCCCATCGCCTCAAAGCCCTGGTGCTGACCCGCCTGCCACACGCTGAAGTGCACACCGCTCGGGTCCTGGGCGCTGACCATCTTGCCGAACTCGCCCACGGGCATGGGCTCCATCAGCAGCTTGCCGCCGTTGGCGGTGATCTGCTCCGCCGTCGCCGCCACGTCCGAGGAGGCGAAGTAGAGGTTCCAGGCGGCGGGCTGCCCCGCCATCTCGGGCAGCTGCGGTACGACGGCGCCGACGGGCTTGCCGTTCACGTTCGCCTGCGTGTAGCCGCCGAAATCGGGCGAGCTCTCGTCGTAGGTCCAGCCGAGCAGCTCGCCGTAGAACTCCTTGGCGGCGCCCAGGTCGGGGAACATGGCGTCGGCCCAGCAGGGTGCGCCGTCCGAAAATGCGGTCATGGTGGTCAAGCCCTTTCCCGCCCCCGGCCGATGCTGCGGTTCTCACTGCCGCAGCCGCTGTCACTGTCTCTGCCAAGGTAGGCGGCGCAGGGGCGGGGCGCACGGTGGGGCGGGGGCACGCGAGAGGCTGTGGGGGTCAGTCGGCGGCCGTCCCGGTGTGCAGGCGTCGGTGCAGTTCTCTGACCTCCTCGACCAGCTCGGGGACCGGGCCCTCGACCGTGACGTCCGGGGCGACGTCGTTGACCGGCAGCGGCCGTACGGGCGCCGACGGGACGCCCAACTCGGCCAGCCAGGCGCCGAGTTGGGCGGAGGACGCGACGTACACGATGCGGCCGAGGCCCACCCACGCGTGCGCGGCGGAGCACATCGGGCAGTGCTCGCCGGACGTGTACACGGTGGCGGCGGCACGCTCCGGCGGGCTCAGGTGCCCCGCGGCCCAGCGGGCGAGGGCGAACTCGGGGTGCTGGGTGTGGTCACCGCCGGCCACCCGGTTGCGGTCCTCGGCGAGGACCTTGCCTTCGGCGTCCACGAGCACCGAGCCGAAGGGCTCGTCCCCGGCGTCGAGCGCTTCGGCGGCCAGCTCGACGCACCGGCGCAGAAAATGCAGTTCGGCGGCTTCCACACGTGGTCCTTTCCGTCCTCCGCCCCGCCCGTTCAGCAGGTTCAGCAGGTTCAGCAGGTTCAGCGGTCCACCGTAGCCGGGGCGTGCACGCACTCCTCGATGACCGCGGCCACCTGCTGGGCGGCGGGTGCGGTGTGCGGTGTGCGGCGGCCCAGGACCAGTTCGACGGTTTCCGGCTCCGCGAGCGGTACGTACGTGACACCGTCGAGGCGCAGGCTCTGCACGGACTCGGGTACGAGTGCCACGCCGTGTCCGGCGGCCACGAGGACGACGAGGGTGGCGGTCTCACCGACCTCGACGAGGGACGGGGGCTGGAATCCGGCCTGGCGGCAGGCGTTCAGGACGCGGTCGTGCATGGCGGACCGCGGCCCGGCCGGGTGGATGACGAAGGGTTCGCCCGCGAGGGAGGCCAGGGGGATCGCATGGCCGGCCGCCAGGGGGTGGTGGGCCGGCAGCACGGCGACCAGCTTCTCGGTGCGCAGCGGCGTGACGCTCACCGACTCGGGTGCGGTGGCGGAGCGGAAGACGGCCAGGTCGTACGTGCCGGCGAGCAGGCCGTCCACCAACTGCGGGGTGAGCAGTTCGCCGTGCAACTCCAGGGCGATCTGGGGCAGTTGGGCCCGTACCGTACGGGCGACGCGGGGCAGGACGTCGTACGTGGCCGTGCCGATGAAGCCGACGGAGACCCGGCCCGCTCGGCCGGTGGCGAGCTCCGTCATGTGGAGGCGGGCCCGCTCGGCCTCGGCGAGCAGCGTGCGCGCGTACCCGGTCAGCTCGCGGCCCGCCTCGGTGAGCTCGACGTGCCGGGTGGACCGGTGGAACAGCGGTGTCCCCAGCTCGCGCTCCAGCTGCTTGATCTGCTGGGACAGGGCGGGCTGCGCGACGTGCAGCCGGGCCGCCGCGCGCCCGAAGTGGCACTCTTCGGCGAGCGCGAGGAAGTAGCGGACCTGGCGGAGTTCCATGAAGCCATTCTACGGATTCATAATGCCAGCTTATGAATGGCGAGAAACTAGGTCTTGGACGTGATGAAGCGGGCGGCTCTAGCGTGAGGGCATGACCGACAGTTACGTGTACGCAGCGGCCAGGACGCCCTTCGGCCGGTTCGCCGGCGCCCTCGCGGGGGTCCGGCCGGACGACCTCGCGGCGCTCGCCGTGAACGGTGTCCTGGCCAAGGCTCCCGCCCTTGACCCGGCCGAGATCGGCGATGTCGTCTGGGGCAACGCCAACGGCGCCGGCGAGGACAACCGCAACGTGGGCCGGATGGCCGTACTCCTGGCGGGGCTGCCCACCTCGGTGCCGGCCACGACCGTCAACCGGCTGTGCGGGTCGTCCCTGGACGCGGCGATGATCGCCTCCCGCACCATCGAGTGCGGCGACGCGGACATCGTCCTTACCGGTGGCGTGGAGTCGATGAGCCGCGCCCCGTGGGTGCTGCCCAAGCCCGAACGGGCGTACCCCGCAGGGGACCTGAACGCCGTTTCGACCACCCTCGGCTGGCGGCTCGTCAACGAGCGGATGCCGAAGGAGTGGACGGTCTCCCTGGGCGAGGCCAACGAGCAGCTCGCCGAGCGCTTCACCGTCCCGCGCGAGCGGCAGGACGAGTTCGCCGCCCGCTCCCACCAGCTCGCCGACGCCGCCTGGACGGCCGGGTTCTACGACGACCTGGTGGTGCCGGTCGCGGTCGACCGCAAGGGCCGCCCGGCGCACGACGGCAAGGGCGGTACGACGGCCGACGGCGCGGGCAGCACGCTCACCCGGGACGAGGGCATCAGGCCCGGCTCTACGGCCGACAAGCTGGCCGGGCTGGGGCCGTCGTTCCGCCCCGACGGGGTGATCACCGCGGGCAACGCCTCGCCGCTGAGCGACGGGGCCTCGGCCGTGCTCCTCGGCTCGGCGGCCGCCGCCGCGCGGATCGGCACGGCGCCGCTGGCCCGTATCGCGGGGCGGGGGGTGTTCGCGCTCGACCCGCAGGAGTTCGGCTTCGCGCCGGTGGAGGCGGCGAACCGGGCGCTGCGCAGCGCGGGCATCACCTGGTCCGACGTCTCGGCGGTCGAGCTCAACGAGGCGTTCGCGGTGCAGGCGCTGGCCTGCGTGGATGCCTGGAAGGCCGACCCGTCGACCGTCAACACCAAGGGCGGCGCCATCGCGCTCGGCCACCCGCTCGGTGCCTCCGGCGGCCGTCTCCTGGGCACGCTGGCCCACCGGCTCAAGGAGTCCGGCGAGCGGTGGGGCCTCGCGGCGATCTGCATCGGCGTCGGCCAGGCGCTCGCCGTGGTCCTGGAGAACGTCACGGAGACCGGGATGGAGACGGGCCGATGAGCATGCAGCTGTGCGACCACGCCGACGAGGCGGTCGCCGACGTCGAGGACGGCTCGACCGTGCTGGTCGGAGGCTTCGGCATGGCCGGCATGCCGGTCGAGCTGATCGACGCCCTCATCCGCCAGGGCGCGACCGACCTGACCGTCGTCTCCAACAACGCGGGCAACGGCGACACCGGCCTCGCCGCGCTCCTCGCCAAGGGGCGGGTCCGCAAGGTCGTGTGCTCGTTCCCCCGGCAGGCCGACTCGTACGTCTTCGACGAGCTGTACCGGGCCGGAAAGATCGACCTTGAGGTCGTACCGCAGGGCAACCTCGCCGAGCGGATGCGGGCGGCCGGAGCCGGGATCGGGGCGTTCTACTGCCCCACCGGGGCCGGAACCCTGCTGGCCGAGGGCAAGGAGACCCGGGTCATCGACGGCCGTACGTACGTGCTGGAGTACCCGATCAAGGGCGATGTCGCGCTGATCGGCGCCCACCGGGCCGACCGCATGGGCAACCTCGTCTACCGCAAGACGGCCCGCAACTTCGGGCCCGTCATGGCCACGGCCGCGACCACCGTGATCGCACAGGTCCGGGAAGTGGTCGACACCGGCGCGCTCGACCCCGAGGCCGTGGTGACGCCGGGCATCTTTGTCGACCGAGTGGTGCAGGAGGCGGACCGCGCATGAACCAGACCAGTCAACTCACGCCTGTACAGGGCCCGTTGGGCAAGAACGACATCGCCGCGCTCATCGCCCGCGACATCCCCCAGGGCGCCTTCGTCAACCTCGGCATAGGTCAGCCCACCCTCGTCGCCGACCACCTGCCGGCCGACTCCGGCGTGGTGCTGCACACCGAGAACGGCATGCTCAACATGGGCCCCGCGGCCCGGGACGGTCAGGTCGACCCCGACCTGACCAACGCGGGCAAGGTGCCGGTCACCGAACTGCCCGGAGCCGCGTACTTCCACCACGCCGACTCCTTCGCCATGATGCGCGGCGGCCACCTGGACATCTGTGTACTCGGCGCTTTCCAGGTCTCCACGGCCGGCGACCTCGCCAACTGGCACACCGGCGCCCCGGACGCCATCCCCGCCGTGGGCGGGGCCATGGACCTGGCGATCGGCGCGAAGCAGGTCTTCGTGATGATGACCCTGTTCACCAAGGACGGAACACCCAAGCTGGTGCCCGAGTGCAGCTACCCGCTCACCGGCCTCGGCTGCGTCGACCGCGTCTACACCGACCTCGCCGTCTTCGACATCACGGCGGAGGGCATCTCGGTACGTGAAACCTTCGGCACGACCGTAGACGACCTCGCGACCCGCCTGAACCTGCCCCTCCTGCCGGCCACGGGCTGACCTCGCCCGCGTCGGGCGCCGACCGCGGCCCGGACCAGCTCCGGACCGCGGTCAGGGCCGCGCTCGTCGCCCGCAACACCTCAAGCCGTGAGGCACTCCGAGTCCGACACCCGCTGGCGTCCCGTCGCACCGGCAACGGGCGGTTCGCCGAGGGTGCGGAGGCGGAGGGTGCACCAGATGCCGATCGCGGAGATCGCCATGAGCATGGCCGCCGCCGGCCAGTAGTGGCCGCCCGCCGCGGCCGACAGCGAGACCGCCGCGAGCGGCGCGAAGCCGCCGAAGATCATGTTGCAGGCCTGGTAGGAGAGCGAGATGCCGGTGTAGCGGACGCGCGGGGCGAAGCCCTCGGCGAGGATCGCCGCGATCGGTCCGTACAGAGCGGACATCACGAGCCGCATGCCGAGCATCGCCGCGTAGATGAGGACGACGCTGCCCGTCCCCATGGCGAGGAACTGCGGCACCGACAGCACGATCACGCCCGCCAGACCGGCCACGACCACCTTGTGCGCGCCGACACGGTCGCCGAGCCACGACAGGCCCGGCGTGACGACCAGCTCCAGGAATGCCGCCAGGGTCAGCCCGTTGAGGAGCATCGACTCGGAGAGGTGCAGTTCCCCGGTGCCGTATGCGAGCAGGAAGCTGGTCACCACGTAGTAGCCGCCGGTGGCCGTGGCGAGGGCGAAGACGCCGGTGAGAACGGTGCGCCAGGCGGACTGGAAGACCTCGACGACGGGCAGCTTGTCCTGCCCGGTGTGTTCGGCCTTGATTTCCTTCATCACCGGGGCCTCCTCAAGCCGGAGGCGGATGACGAGCCCGATCACCACGAGGACCGCGGACGCGAGGAACGGCACGCGCCAGCCCCAGCTGGTGAAGGTCTCGCTGCCCCACAGGTTCATCAGGGAGAACGCACCGGTGGAGAGCAACGCCCCCACCGAAGAGCCGAGTTGGGCGAACGAACCGAAGAACGTGGCCCTGCCCTTCGGGGCGTTCTCGACGGCGACGAGGACAGCGCCGCCCCACTCGCCGCCGATCGCGATGCCCTGGACTCATCGACCTCGCCGCGCCGGTCTTCGGGCGCATCGCCGCGTTCGACCCGCACGCCGCCCCCGAGCGGTGGCCCGGGGGTGTCGAGCGGACCGGGAGCGTGGACGACCTCGCTGCGACCGCCGACCTGCTCTCCCTCCACCTCCCGCTGACCGACGGGACGCGGGGTCTGGTCGATGCGCGACTGCTCGGCCTGATGCGGCCCGGCGGCTTCCTCGTCAACGTCGCGCGCGGCGAACTCGTCGACCGGGACGCTCTGTTGGCCGCCGTGGACTCCGGGCGGCTCACCGGGGCGGCCGTGGACGTGTTCCCCGTGGAACCGCCGCCCACCGACGACCCACTGCGCCGCCACCCGCGCATTCGGCTCTCGCCGCACGTCGCCTACCTGTCCGGCACCTCGCACCGCGCGTACGTGTGCAAGCCCGCCGAGAACGTCATCGCCTGGCACCGTACGGGCCGGCCGCTGACCCCCGTCGTCGATCCCACCCGCTGAGGAACAGTCATGACCACGACTCCCCCGAGCCCAACGCCCCCGAGCCCAACCCTGTCGGCCCCCGTCGAGCCGTCCCCCGTCGAGCAGGAGCTTCGCCTCCGACGTGAACTGGCCGCCGTGTACCGGCTCGTGGCGCACTTCCGGATGACCGATCTGATCTTCACGCACATCTCGCTGCGCCTGCCGGGCCCGGACCACCACTTCCTCATCAACCCGTACGGGCTGCTCTTCGAGGAGATCACCGCGTCGAACCTGGTCAAGATCGACCTGGCGGGCAACCCGGTCGAGCCCACGCCGCACCCGGTCAACCCGGCCGGGTTCGTCATCCACAGCGCCATCCACGCGGCCCGCCCGGACGCCCACTGTGTGCTGCACACCCATACCAAGGCCGGCTGCGCCGTCGCCGCACAGCAGGGCGGACTGCTGCCGCTCAACCAGATGTCGATGGAGTTCCACGACCGGGTCGGCTACCACGACTACGAGGGCGTCGCGCTGAACCTGGAGGAGCAGCGGCGACTCGTCGCCGACCTCGGCGACCACCCGGCCCTCATCCTGCGCAACCATGGCCTGCTGACGGTCGGCGACAGCGCGGCCCGCGCGTTCCTGCGCATGTTCTACCTGGAGAAGGCCTGCGAGATCCAGGTGACCGCGCAGGCGGGCGGCGTCCCGCTGGTCGTCCCGCCCGCCGATGTCTGCGAGTACACCGCGAGGCAGCTGGCCGGCGAGGCGGAGGCCGACTTCGAGGACACGGACGCCTACGACCTCGCCTGGGCGGCCATGCTCCGCCTGCTCGACCGGACCTGCCCCGACTACAAGAGCTGACGCGACGTAAGCCTGACGGGCGACGGCCTGGTCACGGCATCGGGGGCAGCTCCGACGCCGTGGCCGGCTCGGCGTAGTCCCGCACCATCCGCAGGGCCGTCGCCCGGTCGAACGCCGGGTCGTGAGCGATGCCCGGAACCCCAGGTAGTCCTCAAGGGCCATGGGTCGGGGCGACGTCGAGCGCCTTGCCGGACAGGGAGCACTGTCCGGGGGCCCGGCCGCCTCACTCTCGCCCAGGCACGTGTTCTTTGCCGCGGGCGCCGGCAGCCTGTGCGTCCTCGGCTTCGGCCCGCACATCGGCTTCGAGGGCACCGCCATCTACGCGGAAGAGGCGAAGCTGCCCGAGGACACGGTGCCCGTCAACAGACCTCAGCTCCCCCGCTCCCCCGAGGCGCGGTCCCGCACAGCCGGGGCCGCGCCTCGTCCTGTTTTGACCCAAGCCCCGCCCGGCCGATGGTTCGATTCACCGTCCGTACGAACGGAAAATGACCTTAGGGGCGAACTCTCGACCGAGCGGTTGACTTCCTCGTGACCGTCTCCTTATCGTCATGCCCTCGCACCCAGGTGGCACCGACACACCCGCCGGCCCGACCGGCCAGTGCTCGGCCGCCCCTCCCCAGGAGAGCTCTCATGACGTCTGTTTCCGCGCCGCCGGCGCCCACCACCACCGGCAACTCACTGACACGCGTCGTCGCCGCCTCGATGGTGGGGACCGTGATCGAGTGGTACGACTTCTTCATATTCGGGGCGATGTCGGCACTCGTGCTCGGCCCGGTCTTCTTCCCCAGCGACAACACGGCGGTGAGCACCTTCGCCGCCCTGGCCACCTTCGCCGTGGCGTTCTTCGTGCGGCCGCTCGGCGCCGTGGTGCTCGGCCACTTCGGCGACCGGGTGGGCAGGCGCTCCCCGCTGGTCGTGGCCCTGCTGCTCATGGGCGTGTCCACGATGGTCGTCGGCCTGCTGCCCACCTACAGCCAGGTGGGGGCCCTCGCCCCGACGCTGCTGGTGCTGTGCCGGGTGGTCCAGGGCTTCGCCCTCGGCGGCGAGTACGGCGGGGCCGTGCTGATGGTCGTCGAGAACGCGCAGGCCAAGAACCGCCGCGGGTTCTTCGGCGCCTTCCTGGGAGCCGCCTCCCCCATCGGCTTCCTGCTGGCCACCGCGGTCATCACGCTGACCGGACTGCTGAGCACCGAGGAGCAGATGGCCACATGGGGCTGGCGCATCCCGTTCCTGACCAGCGCGATCATGGTCGGCATCGGCCTCTACATCCGGCTCAAGCTTGAGGAGTCCGACTCGTTCAAGCAGCTCCAGGCACAGGCGGAGGCCAGCCCCGCCACCGTGCGGCGGGCGCCCTTCTTCGACATGCTGCGCAGCCACCCGGTCGAGGTGCTCAAGTCGATCACCGTCCCCCTGGGCGTGCACACCGGCTACTACATGACGACCGTGTTCCTGCTCTCCTTCGCCCGGGACCACGGAGGCTTCTCGGTGGACGAGGCGAGCTCGATGGTGATGCTGGCCGCGGTGTCCTTCCTGACCTTCATCCTCGTCGGCGGGCACTGGTCGGACAGGGCCCCGCGCTGGGTCCCGATGGTGGTCGGGCTGGCCGGATTCGCAGGCTCGGTCTTCGCCATGTTCCCGATGGTGTCCTCCGGCAGCTACTGGACCGCCGCGCTCGCCTTCGCCCTCGGCCTGGCCTTCATGGGCCTGCTCTACGGCCCGCTGAACACGTACATGGCCGAGCTCTTCCGCGGCGCCGTGCGCTACACCGGGGTCTCCTTCGGCTACCAGGTCGCGGGCGCGGTCGCCGGCGGGCTCACTCCGGTGATCGCCGTGCCCCTGCTCGCGCAGACCGGCAGCCACGTGCCCGTCGCCGGCTTCGCCGCCATTGTCATGGTCATCTCGTTCTCCGGCCTGATGCTGCGACGGAACCGGTCCAACTGGCAGCACTCCTGACCAGCGCCACTGTTCGAAAGATCGCCCACCCCTCAGAGAGATGGACCATAGTGCCTAAAAAGAAACCGCCAAGACGAAAAATCGACCGAAGGGTTGAGTTCAGTGCGAAGTCGCTCTACGTTGGTGAAGTCCCCAGCGAAGTGGCGCCCCCTCCAGGCCCAAGGAACGAACGTGAAATTCACTGACTACGAACGCCTGCTCGTCGAGCGCCGAGAAGACGGCGTCCTGCTCATCACCATGAACCGGCCGGAGAAGTACAACGCCACCGATGCCCGCATGCATGAGGAGCTGGCCCGCATCTGGACCGACGTGTCCGCGGACACGGAGACCCGGGTCGCGGTCGTGACGGGCGCCGGCAAGGCGTTCTCGGCGGGCGGCGACCTCGGCTGGGTCGAGGACACCGCCGGCGACTACGAGAAAGTGGCGCACCTGCTGCGCGAGATGAGCGACCTCGTCTACGGCATGGTCAACTGCGAGAAGCCCATCGTCTCGGCCATCAACGGGGTCGCCGTCGGCGCCGGGGCCGTGGTCGGGCTCCTCGCGGACATCTCCGTCTGCGCGGACGACGCGAAGATCGGCGACGGTCACGTCAAGCTCGGCGTCGCCGCGGGCGACCACGCCGCGCTCATCTGGCCCCTCCTCTGCGGAATGGCCAAGGCCCGCTACTACCTGATGACCGGCGACATGCTCAGCGGGGCGGAGGCCGAGCGGATCGGCCTTGTCAGCAAGGCGCTGCCGCGCGAGCAGGTGCTCGACGAGGCACTGCGCGTCGCGGGCGGCCTGGCGACCGGGTCCCAGCACTCGATCCGATGGACCAAGAAGGCGCTCAACAACTGGCTCAAGATGGCCGGCCCGATCTTCGACCAGGGTGCCGCCTACGAAGTGCTCGGCTTCCTCGGCGACGACATCGGCGAAGGCATCGCCGCGCTCCGGGAGAAGCGGGCCCCCGCGTTCCCGTCCGCGCGGGTGTCCAAGGGCGGGGAGTGACCGGCATGGACAAGGTCTACGCAAGCGCGGCCGCCGCGGTCGCCGACATACCCGACGGCTCGTCCCTCGCGGTCGGCGGGTTCGGCGTCTGCGGGATTCCGTCCGCGCTCATCGGCGCCCTCATGGACCAGGGTGCGGCGGATCTCGAAGTGGTCTCCAACAACGCGGGCATCGACGGCGTCGGCCTCGGCATCCTGCTGGCCGCGCGCCGGCTGCGGCGCGTCGTCTCCTCGTACGTCGGCGAGAACAAGGAGTTCGCGCGGCAGTACCTGGAGGGCGAGCTGGAGGTCGAGCTGACCCCCCAGGGCACCCTCGCGGAGCGGTTGCGCGCCGGCGGCGCCGGGATCCCCGGCTTCTACACGCGCACCGGTGCCGGCACCCAGGTCGCCGAGGGTGGACTGCCCTGGAGGTACGACGCCGACGGCAACGTCGCGGTCACCTCGCCGGCCAAGGACGTACGCGTCTTCGAGACCTTCGGCGAGCGGTACGGATACGTCCTGGAGGAGGCGATCGTCCCCGACTTCGCCCTGGTCCGCGCCGCGCGCGGCGACCGGCACGGCAACCTCGCCTTCCACGCCGCCGCACGCAACTTCAACCCGCTCGCCGCGATGGCGGGCCGGACCACGATCGTCGAGGTCGAGGAGCTCGTCGAGCCCGGCGAGATCGCCCCCGACGACATCCACCTGCCCGGCATCTACGTCCACCGGGTCGTCGAGCTGACCCCGGAGCAGGCGGCGGACAAGCTCATCGAGCGGCTGACCGTGCGCGAGCGCGAGAACAGCGCGCAGCACAGCGCTCAGGAGGGACAGCACTGATGGCACGCACCCGCGAAAAGGTCGCCGCCCGCGCGGCCCAGGAACTGCAGGACGGGCAGTACGTCAACCTCGGCATCGGGGTCCCGACCCTGGTTCCCACACACGTGCCCGCGGGCCGGCACATCGTCTTCCACTCGGAGAACGGTCTTCTGGGCTTCGGCCCCCACCCGTACCGCGGCGACGAGGACCCCGACCTCATCAACGCGGGCAAGGAGCCCACCACGATGCTCCCGGGCGGTGTGTACTTCGACTCGGCCGAGAGCTTCGGCATGATCCGCGGCGGCAAGCTCGACGTCACCATGCTCGGCGCCCTGCAGGTCTCGGGCCGGGGAGACCTCGCGAACTGGATGATCCCCGGCAAGATGGTCAAGGGCATGGGCGGCGCCATGGACCTCGTGCACGGCGCCAGGCGGGTGATCGTGCTCATGGACCACGTCGCCAAGGACGGCAGCTTCAAGATCCTCCCGGAGTGCACCCTGCCCTTCACCGGCAAGGGCGTCGTGGACCGGATCATCACCGACCTCGCCGTGCTCGACGTGACTCCGCGCGGACTGCTGCTGCAGGAGTGCGCACCCGGCGTCTGGGTCGAGGAGGTCCGGGAGAAGACCGGCGTCCCCCTCGTCGTACCGGAGCACGTCGAGGTCGTCCCGTCCCGGTAGTGGACGAGCGCGGAGCGAGGAGGAGTCTGATGACAGACATTGCGTGGATCGGCCTGGGAACCATGGGGCTGCCCATGGCCCGCAACCTTGTCTCGGCGGGCCACCGTGTCCTCGGGGTCGACGTGGTCCCCGAGGCCCGGCGCGAAGCTGCCGGGCAGGGAATCGAGGTGGTCGACAGCGTGGCCAAGGCCGTGGCGACCGCCGAGACCGTCTTCACCATGCTGCCTTCGGGCGGGCACGTGCGAGCGGTCTTCCTGGGGGATGACGGCATCCTGGCCCATGTCCGCAAGGGCGCGCTCGTCGTCGACACCTCCACCGTCGACGTCGCCACGAGCCGGTGGTGCCACGAGCGCGCGGCGGAACACGCCATCGATTTCGTCGACTCCCCCGTTTCGGGCGGCGTACCCGGCGCCGAGCGCGGCACGCTCACCTGGATGATGGGCGGCCGCGCCACGGCCAAACAACGACTCCGGGAGACAGCCGCCCCCATGGCCGCGGAGATCATCGACGTCGGTGACGCCACAGCGGGGATCGCGGCGAAGATCTGCAACAACCTCATGCTGTTCATCAACATGATGGCCGTCGCCGAGGGGAGCCAGCTCGCCGGGCACCTCGGCCTCGACCAGCGGGCCTTCTGGGAGATCGCCTCGGTCTCCTCCAGCCGGTCATGGGCCCTGGAGAACTGGTACCCGGTGCCGGGAGTCGTGCCCAGTGCGCCCGCCAGCCATGGGTTCGCGCCCTCCTTCCCTGTCACCGGCGCCTTCAAGGACGTCCAGCTCGCTCTCCAAGCGGGCCACGACCTCGACCTGGCGGGCGCGAATCTGGTCGCCGAACGGCTCCAGGCGCTGATCGACGAAGGCCTGGGTGATCGCGACTGCACCCTGATCGCCAAGCTCTCTTCGCCTCATGCATGAGTTCGCCTTATGCGTGAGTTCGCCTTATGCGTGAGTTCGCCTCATGCGTGAGTTCGCCTCATGCATAAGGCAGGGACGACCGCAGCCGGGGCACCGGCGGCACACAGCGTGCAGCCGGCCGTCGGGCTCAGCCGGCCATGGTGAGGCCGCCGCTGACGCTGAGGACCTGACCGGTGACGAACCTGGCCCGGTCCGAGGCGAAGAAGAGCACCGCGTCGGCCACTTCCTCGGGCGTGCCCAGGCGCCGGAACGGAATGGCCTTGACCAGCCCGGTCCGGATCTTTTCCGGCAGGGTGGCGAACAGCGGAGTGTCGGTCGGCCCCGGGCAGACACAGTTGACGTTGATCTGGTGGCGTGCCATCTCGCGGGCCAGGGACTTCGTGAACGCGATGATGCCGCCCTTCGTCCCGGAGTACACCGTCTCCCCGGTACTTCCGACCCGGCCGGCATCACTCGCGATGTTGACGACCTTGGCCGTCCTGCCCTCGGCGAGGACCGCCTGCAGGAACGCGTGGCTGAGCCGGACGGGTCCGAGGAAGTTGACCGAGACCAGCGAGGTCCAGAGTGCGTCGTCGTTGGCCATGAACGGCTCCACCCGGTCCCAGCCTGCGGCGTTGACGATGACATCGGGCAGGCCGTGCGCCGCGATGACGGCGTCGCGGAGCGCGAGAATGCTGCCGGGATCGGTCAGGTCGACCTCGTGGAGACTCGCCCGGCCACCTATGGTCGCGACAGTCTCCTGCGCGCCGTCCCGGTTCAGGTCCGCCACGGCGACGGTTGCACCGGCGTCGGCCAGGCACACCGCGATCGCCCGGCCGATGCCCGACGCTCCACCGGTGACCAGTGCGACCTTGTTCGTCAGATTCATCGGCCTTCTCCTCTTACACGAAACGCGTTTTACACGAAACGCGTTGCACCGCTCAGGTCAGTCGATGGCGACGCTCGCTGCCGGCCCTGCGAGCTTTTGGTGGCAACCGTAGGCCGCAAGAACCAAACATTCAACCAGTCAGTCGACTTCCCTCCCTAAAGGTCGATTCACCGGCACGTCGGTCACATAACTGCCTCTGCGGATGGTTTGCCGAACGGGCGAACCATCACGTGGTAGGCTGGCCGCGGCCGCGCCACCGCGTGGCCACCGACGAGGGGAGCTGGGGCGCGGTGCCGAGCAGGAATGGAGCTGAGACCGCGGAGCGGGACTCGGACAAGCCCGGGGCCAGCCGACTGTCCCGACGTCGCGATCGCCGCAAGGCCGAGATCGTCCGCACGGCTACCGAGCTTCTTTCCTCGTACGGCTATCAGGGCATGAGCCTCGAAGGCGTGGCCGAGCGCACCGACATCGCCAAGGCCACGCTGTACCACTACTTCGCCAGCAAGGACGATCTGGTGAGCGCGGCCCTGGAGTCGCTCACGGAAGAGGTTCTGACCCGGCTCGACGCTCGTCGACGTACAGTCTCGGACGCATCCGCCACCGAGCAGCTGCGCGCCCTGGTGGATGAGCAGATCCTCATCCTCACGGAGACGGCCCCCGAGGTCGCCACGGTGTTCTCGTGGCCCAAGTCGTGGCCTGAACTCTTCGACGAGCCGATGAAGGACATGCGCCGACGGCACGACGCGGTGTTCCGCACCGTCGCCGAGGAAGGCCTTCGCCGCGGCGAATTCAACTGCAGCAACATCAACGTGGCCCTGCAGTGCCTGCACGGCATCCTCAACCAGTCGTCGGTGTGGATCCGGCCGGGTGTGGTCGCCGACCACGCCGCCCTGCGCCGCGACGTCGTCGACTGCGCCCTTCGCCTCTTCGTCTGACGCCACACCTTTCGTCTGACGCCACAGCGCGGTCGGAGGCTCGGGGACACACCGCGGGGCTGCGCGGATTCCGCATGCCTGGCGGTCCGCCGGACGTCAGCCCTGCCCACTGAGGTTCGCCGTCCGCGGTCTCGCTTCTTCCCGGAGCGCCGGACGGCGGAAGGACGCTGCCCGGGAGGGCCCGCGCGCCCTCGCGGGCGGGTGGCACCTGTGACGGGCCGCTCACCAGCGATCCGGCTCCCCCCACCCGTAACACCACACCGAACACTCCAAGCCACCTGCCCCGCAGGCCCGAGGAGCCCCCATGCAACTCGCCGCGATCATTGTGTCGCTGACCCTGACCGTGGTCGGCGTTGCGCTCATCTCCCGAGCCGTCGCGCAGATCTACCGCTTCGTCAAGCTGGGCCGGCCGGTGCCCGCCGGCAGCCGCACCGACCGCCCCAAGGCTCGGACGATCACCCTGGTCAGGGAGTTCCTCGGCCATACCCGGATGAACCGCTGGGGCATCGTCGGCTTCGCGCACTGGTTCGTCGCCGTCGGATTCCTGACCCTGCCGCCCACCCTGGTGCAGGCGTTCGGGCAGCTCTTCGAGCCGGACTGGGTGCTCCCGGTCATCGGCGGCTTCCTGCCCTTCGAGCTCTACATCGAGTTCATCGGTGTCATGACGATCCTCGGCATCGCCGTGCTGATGGCGATCCGGCTGCTGAGCCTGCCCTCACGGGCCGGCCGCAAGTCGCGTTTCGCGGGCTCCAAGGCCTGGCAGGCGTACTTCGTCGAGTACGTCATCCTGACCATCGGCCTGGCGATCTACGTGCTGCGCGGCCTTGAGGGTGCCATCCACGGCGTCGAGCACTACGAGGCGGCGTACTTCGCCTCGTACCCGCTGATCCTCGCCTTCAAGGGCCTGAGCGTGACGACTCTCCAGACGCTGATCTACTTCACGGCGATGGTGAAGATCAGCACCTCCTTCATCTGGGCCATCACGGTCGCGCTCAACACGAACATGGGTGTGGCCTGGCACCGGTTCCTGGCCTTCCCGAACATCTGGTTCAAGCGGAACGCGACCGGCGAGACCTCGCTCGGTGCGCTGCTGCCGATGACCTCGGGCGGCAAGGAGATCGACTTCGAGGACCCGGGCGAGGACGACACGTTCGGCGTCAGCCAGGTCGAGCAGTTCTCCTGGAAGGGCCTCCTCGACTTTTCCACGTGTACGGAGTGCGGTCGCTGCCAGTCGCAGTGCCCGGCCTGGAACACGGGCAAGCCGCTCTCGCCGAAGCTGCTGATCATGTCGCTGCGCGACCACGCGCACGCCAAGGCGCCGTATCTCCTTGCGGGGGAGGCGAGTTCGGAGACGGAGCGTCCGCTGATCGGTACGGCTGAAGAGAACGGTGTGATCGACCCGGACGTGCTGTGGTCCTGCACGACCTGTGGTGCCTGTGTCGAGCAGTGCCCGGTCGACATCGAGCACGTCGACCACATCGTCGACATGCGCCGCTACCAGGTGATGATCGAGTCCGCGTTCCCGTCCGAGGCGGGCACCATGCTCAAGAACCTGGAGAAGAAGGGCAACCCCTGGGGTCTGGCGAAGAAGCAGCGCCTGGAGTGGACACAAGAGCTGCTGCGGGAGGGAGCCGACTTCGAGGTGCCGGTCGTCGGCAAGACGATCGACGACCTCACCGAGGTCGAGTACCTGTACTGGGTCGGCTGCGCCGGCGCCCTGGAGGACCGCGCGAAGAAGACCACCAAGGCCTTCGCCGAGCTGCTGCACATCGCGGGCGTCAAGTTCGCGATCATGGGCGGCGACGAGAAGTGCACCGGCGACTCCGCCCGCCGCCTCGGCAACGAGCCCCTCTTCCAGGAGCTCGGCATGGAGAACGTCGCCACGCTCAACGCGGCGTTCGGCGAGTCCCTCGCAGAGGACGGCTCCGTGGACGAGACGACTCGTAAGCCCAAGGCCGCGAAGAAGATCGTCGCGACCTGCCCGCACTGCCTCAACACCCTCGGCAACGAGTACCCGCAGCTCGGCGGCGACTACGAAGTCATCCACCACACCCAGCTGCTCCAGCACCTCATCGACGAGGGCAAGCTCATCCCCGTCACCCCCGTCGAGGGCCTGATCACCTACCACGACCCCTGCTACCTGGGACGCCACAACAAGATCTACACGCCCCCGCGCGAGATCATCGGCAAGGTCCCGGGCCTCCGCAACGAGGAAATGCACCGCCACAAGGAGCGCGGCTTCTGCTGCGGCGCCGGCGGCGCCCGCATGTGGATGGAAGAGCGCATCGGCAAGCGCATCAACACGGAACGTGTGGACGAGGCGCTGTCCCTCAACCCGGACATCGTCTCCACTGCCTGCCCGTTCTGCCTCGTCATGCTCACCGACTCCGTCAACGGCAAGAAGGCTGCAGCCGAAAGCGGCTCCGCCGCGGGCGTCAAGGCCAAGGAATCCCTCCAGGTCGTCGACGTCTCGCAGCTCCTGCTCGAATCAGTCAAAACGCCGATCGACCAGGGCACCGGACAACTTTCAACCGGTCGGTAGATTAATCGGCGGTCTAGTCGTATGGCCGTATGTGTGGTTGGGTTTGTGGTGCAGCCTTCCTTCGATGGGACCCAGGATGAAGGAGACCGTCATGACCATTCCTGAGACCCATGCCCCGCTGGCCGAACTCCTCGACGGCCAGCACACCCCGGTCACCGACGCCGACGCCGAGGCCTGGCGGGCCGCCGGCTGGTGGGAAGAGCGGTCGATCCGGTCGCTGCTGACCGAGGCGGCGCAGAAGCGTCCGGACCGGGTGGCGCTCGTGGGGCGACGCACGGACGGGAGCCGGGTGAGCCGCACGTACGCGCAGTTCGACGCGGGCGCCCACCACGCGGCGAGCGTCCTCGCCTCCCTCGGCGTCGGGCCGGGCGACTCCGTCGTGCTGATGCTTCCCAACTGGGTGGAGTACCCCGAGCTGGTCTTCGGCATCAACGAGCTCGGTGCGGTCTACGCGGGCATTCCGGTGGCGTACGGCGAGCTCCAGGCGGCCGCGATCGTGCGCCGCAGCAAGGCCAGGGTGCTGGTGATCCCGCGACGGTGGCGCAGCACCGAGCACCTGGAACTCTCCCGCCGACTGCGCGCCGGGATTCCGACGCTCCAGCACGTCATCGTCCTCGACGACGACGGGTCGGACCTCCGCGAGGGCGAGTCGCTGTGGTCCAGTCACGCCGATGTGCCCCGGCGGACGTTCCCCGAGCCGGTTCCCAGCCGGGTCTGCTATCTCGGCTTCACCTCCGGCACCACGGGTGAGCCGAAGGGCGCGATGCACAGCCACAACACGCTCATCTACGCGATCCGCCGCCAGGTCGAGCATGTCGGCCCGGCGGTCTACGGCGACCCGATGGTCCACCTGGTCGCCTCGCCCGCCGGCCACAACACCGGCTTCGCGTTCGGCATCGTCCTGACCGTGCTGGTCGCGGGCACCGCGGTGCACGTCGACCGGTGGGACCCGGACTGGGGGGTGCGGGTGATCCGCGAGGAGGCCGTCACCGCGTTCTTCGGCGCGCCCACCTTCCTCCAGGACATGCTGCGCACCGACCTGGCCGGCGACCCCGACTGCCCGCTGAAGTGCCTTGTGATCGCCGGTTCGCCGGTGCCGCGCAACCTTCCCGCGCAGGCCCAGAAGGCACTCGGCGCCTACATGTCCCCGGCCTGGGGCATGACCGAGTGCACCATCATGAGCTCCTGCACACCCGCCGAGCCGGCCGCAGTCCAGCGCACCGACGGCTCGGTCTTCGCCGGCTCCGAGGTCCGCGTCGTCGGCCCCGACGGCCGCGACGTGCCCACCGGAGTGATCGGTGACCTGCTGATGCGCGGCCCGGGCCTCGTGTACGGCTACTTCGACCGGCCCGACGCGACCGACGAGGCCTACCTGCCCGGCCTGTGGTTCAAGACCGGCGACCGGGCCAGTCTCGACGAGCACGGCTGGCTGTCGCTGCGCGGGCGCAGCAAGGACCTCATCATCCGGGGCGGCGAGAACATCCCGGTCACCGACGTCGAATCGGTCGTGTTCGACCACCCCGACGTGGTGAACGTGGCCCTGGTCGGCGTCCCCGACGAGCGGCTGGGCGAGCGGATCTGCGCGGTACTGGAGATCAGGGCAGGCCGTCCCGAACTGACCGTCGACACCCTGGCGGACTACCTGCTCGCCCGGGGGCTGTCCAAGCACTTCCTCCCCGAGCGCGTGAAGTGCGTGCCGGAGCTCCCGATGACGCCCAGCGGGAAGATCCAGAAGTTCAAGCTCCGGGAAATGATCGCGTGACCTCCCGGCCTCCCCTCAGAAGCAGGTCCTGGGCCGACGCCACAGCGCCGGCCCAGGACCGCTGTTTCGGCTACCACAACTCGGTTAGCTCCTA
>NZ_JASCIR010000018.1 GCF_029968095.1 Streptomyces solicavernae
TGGAAGAGGTTAAACTCGGACCCATGCGCGTGTACCTCGGCTCGGATCATGCCGGCTACGAACTCAAGAACCACCTCGCCGAATGGCTCAAGGCCCATGGGCACGAGCCCGTGGACTGCGGCCCCCACATCTACGACGCCCAGGACGACTACCCGCCGTTCTGCCTCCGCGCCGCCGAGCGGACGGCCGCGGACCCGGACGCCCTCGGCATCGTGATCGGCGGCTCCGGCAACGGCGAGCAGATCGCCGCGAACAAGGTCAAGGGCGTCCGCTGCGCCCTCGCCTGGAGCGAGCAGACCGCTGCGCTCGGCCGTGAGCACAACAACGCGAACGTGGTGTCGATCGGCGGCCGCATGCACACCCTCGACGAGGCGACGAAGTTCGTGGAGATCTTCCTGTCGACGCCGTACTCGGACGAGGAGCGGCACACGCGCCGCATCGAGATGCTGTCGGCGTACGAGACGACGGGCGAGCTGCCGCCGATTCCGGCCCACCACCCGCAGTCGTAAGTCCGAGGTCGCCTCGGGCACCGTCGATCGCCCTCCGGGCTCGTCCTCAAGCGCCGGACGGGCTGGATTTGCCGGCCGGGCCCGCGAATTTCAGCCCCTCCGGCGTTTGAGGAGGCCCGTCCGGCAGGACTTTCGGGAAGGGGCGGGGAGGGGGTCGAACCCGCGCCACGGAGCCGCACCCGTACACGAACGTGCAAGGAGACCGCCGTGCCCGAGGGGCACACCATCCACCGCCTGGCGGCCGACCACCGAGACCGCTTCCTCGACCGGCAGGTCCGGGCATCCAGCCCCCAGGGCAAGTTCAGCGACGCGGCAGCCCTCCTCGACAACCAGCTGATGGACACCGCCGACGCCCACGGCAAACACCTCTTCCTCGGCTTCGGCCCGGCCGGCCACGTCCACATCCACCTCGGCCTCTTCGGCAAGCTGAACTTCGGCGCCGTACCCGCCCCGCCGCCCACCGACACCGTCCGCCTCCGCCTCGTCGGCCCCACCGCGTACGCGGACCTGCGCGGGCCCACGACCTGCGCG
Source organism: Streptomyces solicavernae (assembly GCF_029968095.1). Taxonomy (GTDB): domain Bacteria; phylum Actinomycetota; class Actinomycetes; order Streptomycetales; family Streptomycetaceae; genus Streptomyces; species Streptomyces solicavernae. The sequence continues at coordinate 1,041 of NZ_JASCIR010000018.1, forward strand.
CTCATCACGGACGCCGAGAAGCAGGCGATACACGAACGCCTCGGCCCCGACCCGCTGCGCCCCGTCGACGGCACCACGAACGACCCGGACAGGGCCTGGCGGCGGATCTCCCGCTCCCGTACCACCGTCGCCGCGCTCCTCATGGACCAGAAGGTCATCGCGGGCGTCGGCAACGTCTACCGCGCCGAGGTCCTGTTCCGGCACGGCATCGACCCGTACCGCCCGGGCCGGGACCTCGCGTACGCGGAGTGGACCGCGGTCTGGGACGATCTCGTCGGGCTGATGCGGGAGGGCGTGCGCCACAACCGCATCGACACCGTCCGCCCCGCGCACACCCCGGAGGCGATGGGCCGCCCGCCGAGGGTGGACGACCACGGCGGCGAGGTGTACGTCTACCGCAGGGCGAACCAGCCCTGCCACATCTGTGGCGGCGAGATCCGCACCGCCGATCTCGCCGCCCGCAACCTGTTCTGGTGCCCGGACTGCCAGCGGACGTAGCAACTCCGCGTGAGCGAGGGGATGTTCGCCCGTCATATCCGGGCCCGCCACCCGCTCGACCGAGGGACAACCGGGACCTCCCGTGCGCATCTCCACCCAGGCTGTATAGAGTCCGCGAGCAATGGCGGTACGACATCGGAGCCGCCGCGACCCCGAGCGGCGCGCGGCGGCGGAGACGTTCCCGGCCCGGTTGCGCAAGCGTCTGCACCGGGCCCGCATCGGGCTGCGCAGATCCGGTGTCGACTACTTCCGCGGCGACGGCTCCGACTGGATCGCCCTGGCCGGGCTGCTCCTCACCGTCCCGGTGATCGCCTTCGGCACGCTCGCCGTGCCGGTCTGGTTCTCGCCCGCCCTGCTCGTCCTGCCGATCGTCGCGGGCGGCCTGCTGCTCCGCCCGGCCAGCCTGCTCGGCCTGTACGCGGCGGCCGCCGGCGCGCTGATCGTCGAGTCGGTGTGGCTCGGCCCGTACACCGAAGGGCCCTCGCGGGTCACCCCCGGCATCATCCTGACCGTCGCGGCCTGCGGGTTCTTCGGGCTTGTCATCGCCCAGTTCCGCAGCCGGGTCGGGGTGCCGTGGCGGCGCGGCGGCACGATGCTGTTCGACCTGCGTGAACGCATCAAGACCCAGAGCAAGCTGCCCAAGCTGCCGCCCGGGTGGCACCGCGAGATGGCGCTGCGCCCGGCCGGCGGCCAGTCGTTCTCCGGTGACTTCGTGGTGGCGGCGCGTACGAGCGGCGGGCGCACCCTCGAAGTCGTCCTCACCGACGTGTCCGGCAAGGGCATGGACGCGGGCTCCCGTGCGCTGCTGCTGTCCGGCGCGTTCGGCGGGCTGCTCGGCTCGCTGCCGCCGCACCGCTTCCTGCCCGCGGCCAACGGCTACCTGCTCCGCCAGGACTGGGACGAGGGTTTCGCGACGTCGATCCACCTCGCGCTCGACCTGGACTCCGGGGACTACGAACTCCTCTCCGCCGGCCACCCGCCCGCCGTCCAGCTGCACGCCGGTACCGGCCGCTGGGAGGAGAAGTCCGCCGAGGGGCCGCTGCTCGGGGTGTACGACGGGGCGCAGTTCGACCCCGTGAAGGGGTGCCTGCGCCCCGGCGACGTGCTGATGCTGTTCACCGACGGCCTGGTGGAGACGGCCGAGCGGGATCTCTCCGAGGGGATCGACCGGCTGACCGGCGAGGCCGACCGCTACGTTGCCGGGGGCTTTCACGGGGCGGCGTGGCACCTCATCGAGGCCGTGGCGAAGGATGTCAACGACGACCGGGCGTTGCTGCTGATCTGCCGGGACGCGTAGGCGGATTGCCGTCCGCGGGGCGCTGTTCCGTCGCCGGGAGGGGGGGGCGGATTGCCGTCCGCGGGGCGCTGTTCCGTCGCCGGGTGCGGGCCTTCCCGGGCGGGCGGGACTCACACCCCGGCGCCGACCCGCTCCTCGGCCGGCCTCGCAGGAACCCCGCGCCGGCCGGGCAGAACCCGCGCAAGCAACGGCGACCGCCCCGCCGCAAGGGGCCCGAGAACCGCGAGCAGCAACACGTACCCCGCGATGAACGGCGACAGCCGCTCGTCCAGACCCGCGGCAGCGGCCATCGTGGCGAGGATCAGCGCGAACTCCCCACGCGCGAGGAGCGTCGTCGAGATGTTCGCCGCGGGCCCGGGCCCGAAGTCGTACACCTTCGCCGCGGCGAGCCCCGCGAGGATGTTCATGACCAGCGTCAGCACCACCGCGGCCAGCACCGGCCACAGCACCGTCGGCAGGTCGCCGGGGTCGATGGAGAGGCCGAAGGCGAAGAAGAAGATCGCACCGAAGGCGTCCCGCAGCGGGTGCACCAGCTTCAGGATGCGCTCGCCGGACGTCGTGGAGCCGAGCATCAGGCCGACCATGAACGCCCCGATCGCGTCCGCGACCCCGAACCACTCGGAGACCCCGGCGACGAACACGGCCGCGCCCAGGAAGGAGATGACAAGGAGCTCGTCGTCCCGGGTGTTGATGAACCGGCCGACCACCCGCGTGCCGAACCGCGCGGCGAGCGCGAGCAGCAGCAGGAAGCCGAAGGCCTTGCCCCCGTCCATCAGCGCCGAGGCGAGGCTGTCGGCGCCGGACAGGATGGGCTGGAGCGCGGCCAGGTAGAGGGCGAGGAACACGTCCTCGACCACGATGATCCCGAGGATCGGCTTGGTCTCCGGGTTGCCGAGCCGGCCCGTGTCCACCAGGACCTTGGTGACGATCGCCGACGACGAGATGCCGAGTACCCCGGCGAGGACCAGCGCCTCGGAGGTGCCCCAGCCGAGGGCGAATCCGAAGCCCAGGCCCGCGCCGACGTTCAGCACGAGGTACGCCCCGCCCGCCAGGGCCATCTTGCGGCCGCCCGCCTTGAGGTCGTCCAGGTGGAATTCGAGGCCGAGGTAGAAGAGCAGCAGCACCAGGCCGAGCGCCGAGAGCATTTCCAGGTCGTGCGGGTCGGAGAGCAGCACCACGCCGGGTGTGTGCGGGCCGAGGAGGATCCCGGCCAGGATGAACAGCGGGATGGTGGGCAGTCCGATCCGGCCGCCGAGCCGGGCGAGGACTGCGGCGGCGAGGAAGGCGCCGCCCATGGCTATCAAGGTGTCTGCGTGTCCGATGGGCCGTACCTCCGTGTCGGGTCGTGCGCGGTCGGGTCGCCGCATGCGAGACGCCCCCTCGGCATGGCAAAGGGAGCGTCAAGAACGCGTCAATATTTAGGTTACCAAACGATCGAGGGGAAACTGTTTGAAGGTGAAACTGAGGGACCGGTGCCGGGCCGCTCCGCCGCGTACGGGAGAATGCCCGGCAGGGATGCGCAGCAGGGCCTGCGCGGGAGGGGGACGGGGATGGAGCGGCAGCAGCGGCGGCTGAGCCTCGCCGAGGTCGAAGCCCTCGCCCGGGACGCCCACGCCACCCAGACCGACAAGGCAGGCCGCCCCTACACCGAACACCTCGCCGCGGTCGCCGAGGGGGTCCGCGCCCGGGGCGGCGACGACGAACAGATCGCCGCGGCCTGGCTGCACGATGCGATCGAGGACGCCGCCCTCACCGAGCAGTGGCTGGCCGACGCCCCGCTCGCGGCCCGTACGAAGCAGATCGTCCTGGCCCTCACCAAGCGCCCCGGCGAGACCCCGCAGCGCTACGCCGACCGCATCCTCGCGACCCCCGGCGCCACCCTCGTCAAAACCGCCGATCTCGCGCACAACGCCGATCCGGCCCGGCTCGCCGCCCTGGACGAGCCGACACGGGCCCGGCTCACTCGCAAGTACGCGGACATGCGCGGCCTGCTCGGCCTCCGGGACGACGTATGACATTCCCGGAGAGGTTCCCGCGCGTGGTGAACGTGGTGGGTGGGGTGGACGCCTCGGCGGAGCCGCACGACGACATGACCGCGGCGGCCGGGCGGCTCGACCTGCGGTCCTGGCGCTGGCGCCCCGCCGCGCGCCGTCCGGTCGCGGCCGTCGCCGGCGTCCTGTTCGCCGCCGTCGCGGCCCTGTTCGCCCGCGCCGCCTACCCGGCGGGCCCGGTGGCGTACGGACTGCTCGGCGCCGCCCTCGTCATCGCCGCCGTCGGCGCGCTCACCGCCCGGCTCGGGCCCGGCCCGGTCGACGGGGCCGTCGCCGCGCGCGGCAACCGCGCGCTCGCCGCCGTACTGCTGCTGATCGCGGGCCTGTTCGCCGTGGCGGGCGCCTGGACCGCGGCCGACGCGCACGCGCTGCCCGGCCCGGCCCGGCTCGCCGTCACCTCGGCCGCCCTCGCGCTCGGCCTGCTGCTGCTCGGGCTCTGCACGCCGTTCGCGCGCGCCGGACTCGTCGGCGCGGGCGCCGCCGCCGGGCTCACCGCGCTGTGGGAACTGGCCGCGCTCGTCGTCGGCGGCGACCCGGCCCTGCTCGGCGCGCTGCTCGCGCCCGCCTCGCTCGTCCTGCTCGGCCTGCTGCCCCGCCTCGCGCTGCGCGCCACCGGCCTGACGGCCATCGACGACCGGCGCGCGGCGGGCAGTTCGGTCAGCCGCCACCACGTCGCCGACGCGCTCGCCGACACCCACCGCGGCCTCGTCGCCGCCACCGTCCTCACGGCGGCCTCCGCGGCGGCAGCTGGCTGGCTGCTCACCTCGGCCGCGCCCACGCCGTGGACGGTCCTGACCACCGCGGTCACCGCCGTCGTCCTGCTCGCCAGGGCCCGGGCGTTCCCGCTGGCCGTCGAGGTCGTCGCGGTGTTCGCGGCCGCCGCCGTGCTCGTCGTACGGCTCGCGCAGCTGTGGCTGCGCGGCACGGACGGGGCAGGGCCGCTGCTGCTCCTCGGCCTGGCCGCGGCCCTGCCGCTGCTCGCCCTCGTGCTGCAGCCCGCGCCGCCGCTCGCGCAGCGGCTGCGGCGCGCGGCCGACCTGGTCGAGTCGATCGGAGTGGTCGGCCTGTTGCCGCTCACGGTCGGAGTGTTCGGTGTGTACGCGCACCTGCTCGGCGGATCCTGAACGGGCAGCAGGGGAGAGGGACATGATGCCGAACGGAGACCAGGACCGGCCCGAACTGGGCACGGGTACGGAGACGGGTACGGGTACGGAGACAGTGCGCGGGCGCGGGCCGTCCTTGGCGAAGGCCACGGACCGCCCGGGCGCCGCCCCGCCCGTACTGGACGACTTCGCCGAGCCCGCACCCGAGCCTGCACCCGCGCCCGAGGCCGCGCCCGAGCCCGCGCTGGCTCCTGCTCCTGCTCCTGCTCCTGCTCCGGTGTCCGCCGCGCTGCCGCCCGTGCGGGCCGTCGGCTCGGAGGAGGTGACGGCGGTCATCCCGTCCGTCCCGATGCCGCCCCCGGCCCCGTCCCCCGCGCCGGACGTCTCGCCCACGCCCCCGCTCGGCCGCCCCACGGAACCCCTGCCCGCACCGGCACCGCCCCAGCCCGCACGGCCCCAGCCCGCACCGCCCGAGCCCGCAGCCCCACAGCCCCAGGCGCCGACCCCGTACGCCACGCCCGGCAGCACCCCCGCGTCCGGCACCTTCAGTTCGCTGCCGGTCGTGGACGACTCGCTCGCCGGGACCCGGCGCAAGCCGCGGCACGGCGAACCGCTGGTCGGCCGCGCCCTGCGCGCCGTGCGCCGCACCGTCTCGTCCTCGGCGGCGCGCGAGGTCGCCGAGGCGTCCCGTACCGCCGAAGTGCTGCAGCAGCCGGTGGCCACGGGGCGGCAGATCGCCGTCACCTCGATCCGCGGCGGCGCGGGCAAGTCCACGGTCGCCGCGCTGCTCGGCCGTACGTATGCGCACTACCGGCACGACCCGGTGCTCCTCGTCGAGGCCGACCCGGCGCTGGGCACGCTGCCGTTCCGGCTCGGGGCGCCCTCGCTGCGCTGGACGGTGCGCGACCTCGCCGGGATGCTCGAACCGTCCATGTCCCTGCTCGACGTCACCGGCTATCTCGTCCAACTCCCCGACAACGCCTGGCTGTTGCCCGGCAGCAAGGGCGAGGTCGGCGCGATGCTCGACACCAAGGCGTACGAGAAGGCCATGGTGGCGCTGCGCCGCTACTTCGGCGTGACCGTGGTGGACTGCGAGACGCTGCCCGCCGAGGTGGCCCGCACGGCGCTCTCCGCCTCGCACTCCCGGGTCCTGGTCGCGCCCGCCACGTTCGAGGGCGTGGCCAGCACGCACTCCGTACTGAAGTGGATGTCGGGCCTGCCCCGGCAGGTCGTCGCGGGCACGGTCGTCGTCCTCACGGAGGCGGTGCCGCACGGGGGCCTCGACGTGGACAAGGCGGTCCAGAAACTGCGCGCCACGGGAGCGGCCGTACATCTCCTGTCGTACGACCGACACCTCGCGGCCGGCGGCGAGATCAGCACGGAACTGCTCGCCCACACGACCCGGGAATCGGTCACGCAGATCGCGGCGGAGGCGCTGGCGCTGTCGCTCAGGCGCCCGTGAACATCTAGCGCGTCGGGCCGCAGTCGACGGTGCGGGCCGTCCTCCGCAAGACCTACCGACGCGACCGCGCCACCGCCGCCGCGTCCCGCTTGAACGCCCACTCCATCTTCGGCTCCATCGCGAACCGGAACGCCCGCTGCACCGGCGGCGTGCACAGCACCGTGACGACGGACGCCGCGACCAGCGTCACGAAGATCTCGCCGAGCGGCGTGTGCAGCCACTCGTAGTCGTCGAACCAGCCCCAGAAGCGCGAGCCCTTGGCGAGGAAGCCGTGCAGCAGGTAGCCGTAAAGGGTGCCCGCGCCCAGGATCGTGAACCACATCTTCCGCTTGGGCACCCAGGCGAAGAAGCAGGCCACGAGGGCCAGGGAGCAGACGAGCAGTACCAGCGTCATCACGGCACCGCTCCACCACGGCGCGCCCAACTCCTGCGCGCTGTCGCGGTGGTAGAACCACGCCGACGTCATCCGGGGCGCGGCCCAGTACGCGAGCACCAGCGCGCACACGAACACCGGGATCGAGAGCAGCTTCACCTCACGGCGCCGCGCGAGCTGGAAGTGCTCCGGCTTCATGAACAGGCCGATGACGAAGAACGGCAGGAACTGCAGGACGCGCTGCAGGTCGAGGTCATTGCCGATCTCCGGCGAGACCGAGGCGAGCACCGCGATCGCGATAGACAGCGGAATCGGCCAACGCACCAGCTTCCACAGCGGAGTGGTCATTCGCCACACGAACAGCGCGGCCAGGAACCAGGTGAGATACCAGGGGTCGAGCAGGCTGATCGGCTGCGTCGGATCGTCGTCCGCCCACCTCTTGAAGAAGGTGTACGCGACCTCGAAGATCACGAATGGCACGAGCACGCCCGTCACCAGGCGCTTGATCCGGTCCGCGCGCATGTCGAAACTGCGCGAGAAATAGCCGGAGATCAGGATGAACGCCGGCATGTGGAACGTGTAGACGGTCATGTACAGCGCCTCGGCGGCGCGACTTCCGTCCGTCAGCGGCTCCCACGCGTGCCCCATCGCGACCAGGACAATGGCCAGATACTTCGCGTTGTCGAAGAAGGCGTCACGCTGTTTCGCCGGCTTCGCGCCGGACGCGTTCTGCGTGTTCGCGGCGGTGGGGGTGTCCGTTCCGCCCTGCGACGGCCGCGGGCCGGGCATCGAGTGCGCCGATTCGCGCGCCGGGGGCAGCGGAGTGGAGGAGGCAGCGTGGAACATCTGAGGCACCCTAGCGGCGGATGAGTGTTTTCGTAAAACCCTCTGAGGACTCCCGGCGCAATTTCCGCTTATGCCTGTCCGAGTATCCGCACTTGAGGTGACGTACGGTCGACGGTGACGAAGTCGCCTTGGTGATCGGTCTCACCAATACGGCCTCAAATGGCGCCCGTTGCGACCCATACATCCCGTTTAATTGGGGCATAACGCCCGCAGGTGACTCTGGGGAAATGTCGTGGCCTTGTACGCGCAATTCCAATTACCTGTGAACGCGCTGTGCGCCCCGCGCCCCGCGCCCCGCGCCCCGAACTCCGAAACGATCAAGCCGAAATCCGTAACCGGCACACAGGTCGAATTCCGGCCAGGGAGTGGACTTTTGGCCCTTGCCGTCCCGCGCGCCCCGGCCGTTCCCATACGCCCCGGGGGTGCGCCGGTGCCGCGCAGGGCCGTGCGGGCGTGCGTGTCATTGGCCAACGATGTGTCACCCGCCGCATAGCAAGGGCCCGTTGGTGGCACCATGGTTCTGGCGGGGGTGTGCGGGGTGCGTGCCTCCGAGCGGGAGTGCGGACCGACCTAGGGTGTGATCAGTGTGGCGATTTCGCTGTCTGTGGTGCTTCTGTTGGCGATCATTCTTGTAGTGATGATCCGTGCGGGCTCACTCAAGGCGGGCCCGGCGGTCGTCGCCGCACTCTTCGGCTTCTTCCTGGCCTCGACCGGCATGGCCGACGACATCCAGCGCTTCCTCAGCTCGATAGCGGAGACCATCAACTCCATCCAGTTCTGACGGCCCGCTCCACCCGGTTCTCACGGCACCCGGTTCTCACGGCACCCGGTTCTCGCAGCACCCGGTTCTCACGGCCGGGCCGCGCCACCCGCGCAAAAGCCTCCGGCCCGGTCCACGCCCCGCGCACGCACGCGAAGAAGGACCGGGCCGGAGGCCACAGAGCGGGCGACGGGAATCGAACCCGCGTAGCTAGTTTGGAAGACTAGGGCTCTACCATTGAGCTACGCCCGCAAGCACCGCACCGCAGGTCACACCTACGGCGGCACGAAGAGCATCGTAGCGGGTCGGGCCCCCGCGGCGCACACCCCCGTCCGTTCCCGGTCTCGTCCCCGGTCCGCCCCCGGCCCGTACCCGGTCCGTCCGAGGCCCCCGCGAAGCCCTCCCCGCGCCCCCGCGAAACCCCACCGAACCCTTCGCCGTACCCCCATGAACAACCCGGGAGCCGCATGCTCGGCGGGCATGTACCCTACGTGTCGCACCGACGGGGTGTGGCGCAGCTTGGTAGCGCGTCCGCTTTGGGAGCGGAAGGCCGTGGGTTCAAATCCCGCCACCCCGACCAGCACTGATTCCCTCCGCGTCTCTCCCGTGGCCCGCCATGGAGCCCGGTGGCTCTCCGCTGTCGCACGGGTACGGGCGCCGCTCGGCGTGGTCCGCCAAGATCGCCTTTTGGGGCGCGTACCTGCTGCGGTTACTATGCAAGCTGCGCGCCCGTGTGTCTCACGTCTGATGAAGTTCTCCCGGGCGACCAATCCGCTGAAGCCCTCTCCACCGCCCAGTCGCGGCGGGGACCGGCCGAGGCAGAACCCCAGAAGTCAGCCACCAAGGAGACCGAACCGTGAAGAGCGCCGTGGAGACCCTGAACCCGACCCGGGTTCGGCTCACTGTCGAGGTGCCCTTCGAGGAGCTCAAGGACAGCCTCGACGCGGCGTACAAGAAGATCAACCAGCAGGTCACGGTCAAGGGCTTCCGCAAGGGCAAGATTCCCGCGCGCGTCATCGACCAGCGCTTCGGCCGCGGTGCGGTCCTCGAAGAGGCGGTCAACGACGCGCTGCCGAAGTTCTACACCGAGGCGGTCAACGAGGCCGAGCTCAACGTCCTCGGCCAGCCCGAGGTCGACATCACGGAGCTGAAGGACGGCGAGACGCTGAACTTCACCGCCGAGGTCGACATCCGCCCCGAGATCGAGATCCCGGACTACTCCGGCATCGAGGTCGAGGTCGACGCGGTCGAGGTCACCGACGAGGACGTCGAGAAGTCCGTGGAGCAGCTCCGCGAGCGCTTCGCCTCGACCTCCCCGGTCGAGCGCGCCGCCGCCGAGGGTGACGTGCTGACCATCGACCTGGAGGCCAAGGTCGAGGGCGAGGTCCTGGAGGACGGCGTGGCCAGCGGTGTCTCGTACACCGTCGGCTCCGGCGAGCTCCTCGACGGCATCGACGAGGCCGTCACCGGTCTTGAGGCCGACGGCGAGGCCACCTTCACCTCGCAGCTCAAGGGCGGCTCCGCCGAGGGCAAGGACGCCGAGGTCACCGTCAAGGTCACGCAGGTCGCCGCGCGCGAACTGCCCGAGCTCGACGACGAGTTCGCGCAGCTGGCCTCCGAGTTCGACACCCTGGACGAGCTCAAGGCGGACAGCCGCAAGCGCCTGGAGAACATGAAGCAGTACGACCAGGCCACGCAGGCCCAGGAGCGCGTCCTGGAGAAGCTGCTCGAACTGGTCGAGGTGCCCGTCCCCGAGAAGCTGCTTGAGGACGAGGTCCAGACCCGCAAGCACAACCTTGAGAACCACCAGCTCGCGCAGATGGGCCTCGACCTGGCGAAGTACCTGGAGATCCAGGGCAAGTCCGCCGAGGAGTTCGACGAGGAGACCCGCGAGCAGGCGGTCAAGGGCATCAAGACGCAGTTCGTCCTCGACGAGCTCGTCAACAAGGAGAAGCTGAACGTCAACCAGGAGGAGCTCACCGAGCACCTCATGCGGCGTGCGCAGTCCTCCGGCATGTCCCCCGACCAGTTCGCCCAGGCCGTCGTCGAAGGCGGCCAGGTCCCGATGCTGGTCGGCGAGGTCGCCCGCGGCAAGGCCCTCGCGGTCGTCGTCGAGGCCGCCACCGTCAAGGACACGAACGGCGAGGTCGTCGACCTCTCGGACGAGGACGAGACGGAGGCCGCCGCCGAGACGGTCGAGGCGGCCGTTGAGGGCGCCGAGGCCGAGGCCGAGGAGAAGCCGGAGGCCTGAGCCTCCGACCCGCGTAGCGGTACTGAGCCCCCGGGACCTTGCGGGTCCCGGGGGCTCAGTCGTGCCCCCGACGGGGCACCCGGCGCGTACCCCCGACCGCCCCTGACGGGGCACCCGGCGCGTACCCCCGACCGCCCCTGACGGGGCACCCGGCGCGTACCCCCGACCGCCCCTGACGGGGCACCCGGCGCGTACCCCTGACCGCCCCTGCGAGGAACCTGCGCTCACAGCGAACAGTTCCCTCTCCGGGATTCCCCGAAGGGACCCGCGCGTTAGGGTCCATAACTACGAGGGCAGGGGAGTCCCCGAAAGAGGCTCCTGGCCCGCAGAAGACGTGAGACGGCCCGGCGCCGTCGCAAGACGAGCAGGTGGATACGTGACGAATCTGATGCCCTCCGCCGCCGGCGAGCCTTCCATCGGTGGTGGCCTCGGCGACCAGGTCTACAACCGGCTGCTCAACGAGCGGATCATCTTCCTCGGTCAGCCGGTCGACGACGACATTGCCAACAAGATCACCGCGCAGCTGCTGCTCCTGGCCGCCGACCCGGAAAAGGACATCTTCCTTTACATCAACAGCCCCGGCGGCTCGATCACGGCCGGCATGGCCATCTACGACACCATGCAGTACATCAAGAACGACGTGGTGACGATCGCCATGGGCATGGCCGCTTCCATGGGCCAGTTCCTGCTCAGCGCGGGCACCCCCGGCAAGCGCTTCGCCCTGCCGAACGCCGAGATCCTGATCCACCAGCCGTCCGCGGGCCTCGCCGGCTCCGCGTCGGACATCAAGATCCACGCCGAGCGGCTGCTGCTCACCAAGAAGAAGATGGCCGAGCTGACGGCCTTCCACACCGGCCAGACCGTCGAGCAGGTCACCCGCGACTCGGACCGCGACCGCTGGTTCGACCCGCAGGAGGCCAAGGAGTACGGCCTCATCGACGACATCATGCCCACGGCCGCCGGAATGCCGGGCGGCGGCGGCACCGGGGCCTGAGCCCCGACCAGCCCCAGCCGACCCAGCTCACTCCAGGAGAACCCCAGTGAACGAATTCCCCGGCAGCGGCCTCTACGACCGCATGCGCGCCGAGCAGGCCGCCGGCCAGTACACCGGCCCCAGCGCCGAGTCCCGCTACGTCATCCCGCGCTTCGTCGAGCGCACCTCGCAGGGAGTGCGCGAGTACGACCCGTACGCGAAGCTCTTCGAGGAGCGCGTGATCTTCCTCGGCGTGCAGATCGACGACGCCTCCGCCAACGACGTCATGGCGCAGCTGCTGTGCCTGGAGTCGATGGACCCGGACCGGGACATCTCGGTCTACATCAACAGCCCCGGCGGCTCCTTCACGGCGCTCACCGCGATCTACGACACGATGCAGTTCGTGAAGCCGGACATCCAGACGGTCTGCATGGGCCAGGCCGCCTCGGCCGCCGCGGTCCTGCTCGCCGCCGGTACGCCCGGCAAGCGCATGGCCCTGCCGAACGCGCGTGTCCTGATCCACCAGCCGTACAGCGAGACCGGCCGCGGTCAGGTCTCCGACCTGGAGATCGCCGCCAACGAAATCCTCCGCATGCGTTCGCAGCTGGAGGAGATGCTGGCCAAGCACTCCACGACGCCGATCGACAAGATCCGCGACGACATCGAGCGCGACAAGATCCTCACGGCCGAGGACGCCCTGTCGTACGGCCTGATCGACCAGATCATCTCGACGCGCAAGATGAACAACGCGTCGGTCGCCTGACCCGAGCGCAGCAGTATCTGCAGCCCCTTGGCGCGGTAGCCGGAAGAAGCGAACCGCGCCAAGGGGGGCCCGAACGGGGGGCCCGGCAAGGTACCGTCGGATATGAGGCACCAGGAGCCGTCCGTCACGGGCGTCTCCCAGGCGAAGGGGAAGCACCTCGTGGCACGCATCGGTGACGGCGGCGATCTGCTCAAGTGCTCGTTCTGCGGAAAGAGTCAGAAGCAGGTCAAGAAGCTCATCGCAGGCCCCGGTGTGTACATCTGCGACGAGTGCATCGACCTCTGCAACGAGATCATCGAGGAAGAGCTGGCGGAGACCAGCGAGGTCCGGTGGGAGGAACTCCCCAAGCCTCGCGAGATCTACGAGTTCCTTGAGGGTTACGTCGTAGGTCAGGAATCGGCCAAGAAGGCCCTCTCGGTCGCGGTGTACAACCACTACAAGCGGGTCCAGGCCGGTGAGAACGGCGGGGCCCAAGGGCGCGACGACGCCATCGAGTTGGCGAAGTCCAACATCCTGCTGCTCGGCCCCACCGGCTCGGGCAAGACACTCCTCGCCCAGACCCTGGCCCGGATGCTGAACGTCCCGTTCGCGATCGCGGACGCCACGGCGCTCACCGAGGCCGGCTATGTCGGCGAGGATGTCGAGAACATCCTCCTGAAGCTGATCCAGGCCGCGGACTACGACGTCAAGAAGGCCGAGACCGGCATCATCTACATCGACGAGATCGACAAGGTGGCTCGCAAGTCCGAGAACCCGTCGATCACGCGTGACGTCTCCGGCGAGGGCGTGCAGCAGGCCCTGTTGAAGATCCTGGAGGGCACCACCGCCTCCGTACCGCCGCAGGGCGGACGCAAGCACCCGCACCAGGAGTTCATCCAGATCGACACGACGAACGTGCTGTTCATCGTGGGCGGCGCCTTCGCCGGTCTGGAGAAGATCATCGAGGGCCGGGCGGGCGCCAAGGGCATCGGCTTCGGGGCGACGATCCACTCCAAGCGGGAGCTGGAGGAGAAGGACCAGTTCGAGGACGTCATGCCGGAGGACCTGGTGAAGTTCGGGATGATCCCCGAGTTCATCGGCCGCCTCCCGGTCATCACGTCCGTGCACAACCTCGACCGCGAGGCCCTGCTGCAGATCCTGGTCGAGCCGCGCAACGCGCTGGTCAAGCAGTACCAGCGGCTGTTCGAACTCGACGGCGTGGAGCTGGAATTCGAGCGCGAGGCCCTGGAGGCCATCGCCGACCAGGCGATCCTCCGCCAGACCGGCGCCCGCGGCCTGCGCGCCATCATGGAGGAGGTCCTCCAGTCGGTGATGTACGAAGTCCCGTCCCGCAAGGACGTGGCCCGCGTCGTCATCACCCCGGACGTCGTCCACTCCAACGTCAACCCGACGCTGGTCCCGCGCATCGTCGGCAAGAACGACGGACGGCACGAGAAGAGCGCGTAACGCGACGCGGTTCGTACGCGAAGCCGCGGTTCGTACGCGAAGCCGCAGTTCGTACGCGAAAGGGCCCGGCCGGAGCGATCCGGCCGGGCCCTTCTTCGTGCGTGGTCGTTGCGACTCTTCGTGCGTGGTCAGTGCGACCGAGGCGTCACTTGGCCTCGACGCGGACCTCGTCGCGGACCTTGGCGGCCGTGGCGGCCGCCTCGTCCAGCGAGGGGCTCTCGCCCGAGAGCATGGCCTTCGCGTCCGAGGTGATGACCACGGCGAAGGTGCTGTGGTCGCTCCACATGCAGATCGGCATCTTCATCACCTGCTTGCTGGAGCCGCCCGTGTCGCCGCCCAGGCTCGCACCCAGATCGACCTCGGTCTCCTGGCACTTCATGGCGCCGCCCTCGAAGCCCGCGGGGCTCATCTCCTGCGGCTCACCGATCAGCTTGCCCTGCGACGGGTTCTTGCCGGCCTCCTCCTCCATGCCGGTGAAGGCCGCGTCGAGGAAGGCCTCGGGGTCCTCGATCTCCCCGTAGGCGCCGTTGAACTGGATCAGCTTCTGCGACATCCCGCTGCCGGCCATGTACTGCGAGCCGACCTCCTTGCCGTTCTTCAGGCCCCACTTCTCGGCGTCGCGGATCTGGCCGGAGGACTCGGTGCCTTCCTTCTTCTTGTACTCACCCAGCAGCGTCGCCGGAGTCGTCAACTCGTACGTCTTCCCGTCGTCCGCGACCGTGCTGCCACCGCCACCGCCGGACGTGAAGAACCACACGCCGCCCGCGACCAGCGCGACCGCCACGACCGCCGCGACGATGATGCCGGTCTTCTTGCCGCCGCCACCGCCCGGCGGCGGCGGCGGAACCTGGCCGTAAGGCGCCTGCTGCTGGCCGTACGGGCCGGGCTGCTGCTGTTGCGGATAGCCGTACCCCTGCTGCGGCGGGACGCCCTGGGGGGCCTGCTGCGGATAGCCGTAGCCGGGCTGCTGAGGCTGCGGCTGCTGGCCGTAGGGGCCGGGCTGCTGCGGCTGCTGACCGTACGGTCCGGGCTGCTGGGGCTGGCCGCCGTACGGGCCCGGCTGGTTGTAGCTCATTCCTTGGTCCCCTCCAGAACTTATGCGTACCGAACATCCTGACCGAAGCCGTCGCGGAGCGGGGCGCCGGGGGTCACACCGTTACCAAGGAATCTGGTTTCGGTACGGGACCGTGACGGCTCTAAACTGTCCGTCGTGACCGAGAACACTCAGCATCAGAACAGCAGCGTCCCCGAGCCCGAACTGCCGAAGACCTACGCTCCGGCCGAGGTAGAGGGGCCGTTGTACGAGCGCTGGGTAGACCGCGGTTACTTCGCCGCCGACGCCAAGAGCGAGAAGCCGCCGTACACCGTCGTCATCCCCCCGCCGAACGTCACGGGCAGCCTGCACCTGGGTCACGCCTTCGAGCACACGCTCATCGACGCGTTGACGCGCCGCAAGCGCATGCAGGGCTTCGAGACGCTGTGGCAGCCCGGCATGGACCACGCGGGCATCGCCACGCAGAACGTCGTGGAGCGCGAACTCGCCAAGGAGGGCAAGTCCCGCCACGACCTGGGCCGCGAGGCGTTCGTCGAGCGCGTCTGGCAGTGGAAGAACGAGTCCGGCGGCCAGATCTCCGGCCAGATGCGCCGCCTCGGCGACGGCGTCGACTGGGACCGTGAGCGCTTCACCATGGACGAGGGCCTGTCCCAGGCGGTCAAGACCCTCTTCAAGAAGCTGTACGACGACGAGCTGATCTACCGCGCCGAGCGCATCATCAACTGGTGCCCGCGCTGTCTGACGGCCATCTCGGACATCGAGGTGGAGTACTCGGAGGACGAGGGCGAGCTCGTCTCGATCAAGTACGGCGAGGGCGAGGAGACGCTCGTCGTCGCCACCACGCGGGCCGAGACGATGCTCGGTGACACCGCGGTCGCGGTCCACCCCGACGACGAGCGGTACGCGCACCTCATCGGCAAGCGGATCAAGCTGCCGCTGACCGACCGCTCCATCCCGGTCGTCGCGGACACGCACGTCGACCCGGAGTTCGGCACGGGCGCCGTCAAGGTCACCCCGGCCCACGACCCGAACGACTTCGAGATCGGCCAGCGCCACGACCTGCCGAACATCGCGGTCATGGACGAGCACGCCGTCATCACGGCGCACGGCCCGTTCCAGGGCCTGGACCGCCTGGAGGCCCGCTCCGCGATCGTCGGCGCGCTGCGCGCCGAGGGCCGGATCGTCGCCGAGAAGCGGCCGTACACCCACTCCGTGGGCCACTGCTCGCGCTGCAAGACGACCGTCGAGCCGCGCCTGTCGATGCAGTGGTGGGTCAAGGTCGGCCCGCTCGCGAAGGCCGCCGGTGACGCGGTCCGCGACGGCAAGGTCAAGGTCCACCCGCAGGAGATGGAGAAGCGGTACTTCGACTGGGTCGACAACCTCCACGACTGGTGCATCTCGCGCCAGCTGTGGTGGGGCCACCGCATCCCCGTCTGGTACGGGCCGAACGGCGAGGTCGTCTGCCTCGGCCCGGACGACGAGGAGCCGACGGGCGAGGGCTGGACGCAGGACACCGACGTCCTGGACACCTGGTTCTCGTCCGGCCTGTGGCCGTTCTCCACGCTCGGCTGGCCCGAGCAGACCGAGAGCCTGGAGAAGTTCTATCCGAACTCCGTCCTGGTCACCGGATACGACATCCTGTTCTTCTGGGTCGCCCGGATGATGATGTTCGGCCTGTACGCGATGGACGGCACCCCGCCGTTCCACACGATCGTGCTGCACGGCATGGTCCGCGACCAGTTCGGCAAGAAGATGTCCAAGTCCTTCGGCAACGCGGTCAACCCGCTCGACTGGATGGACAAGTACGGCTCGGACGCCCTGCGGTTCACGCTGGCCCGCGGCGCCAACCCGGGTACGGACGTGCCGATCGGCGAGGACTGGGTCCAGGGCTCGCGGAACTTCGCCAACAAGATCTGGAACGCCACGCGCTTCGCGCTGATGAACGGCGCCACGGTCAAGGGTGAACTCCCGCCCGCCGAGCGCCTGTCGGCGACGGACCGGTGGATTCTGTCGCGGCTGGGCTCGGTCGTCGCCGAGGTGGACGCGTACTACGAGGACTACCAGTTCGCGAAGCTCTCGGACGCGCTGTTCCACTTCGCCTGGGACGAAGTCTTCGACTGGTACGTCGAGTTGACGAAGACCACGTTCCAGGAGGGCGGTCAGGCGGCCGAGGACACCAAGCGCGTCCTCGGCGAGGTCCTGGACGTCACGCTGAAGCTGCTGCACCCGGTCGTCCCGTTCGTCACGGAGACGCTGTGGACGACGCTCACGGGCAACGAGTCCCTGGTGATCGCCGAGTGGCCCGCGGACAGTGGTTTCCGGGACGAGGCCGCCGAGCGGGAGATCGAGACGCTTCAGCAGGTCATCACCGAGGTCCGCCGGTTCCGCTCCGACCAGGGCCTGCAGCCCGGCCAGAAGGTCCCGGCCAGGCTCACGCTCGACGGCACCGCACTCGCGCCGCACGAGGCGGCCATCCGCCAGCTGCTTCGCCTGCAGCCGGAGGGCGAGGGCTTCGCCGCGACGGCGACGCTGCCGGTCTCCGGTGCCACGGTCGCGCTCGACCTCTCCGGCACGATCGACGTCGCCGCCGAGCGCAAGCGCCTCGCGAAGGACCTGGCGGCGGCCGAGAAGGAGATCACGGCCGCGGACGCCAAGCTCACCAACGAGGCGTTCCTGGCCAAGGCCCCCGACCACGTCGTGGACAAGATCCGCGGCCGCCTCACCAAGGCCGAGGCCGACATCGAGCGCATCAAGGGCCAGCTGGACGCGCTGCCCGCGGCGTAAGGCCTGGGACACCACGCGAAGGCCCCGGAACCGTCACGTCACGGTTCCGGGGCCTTCGCGCGTACGGGCCTTCCGGCGGGCGCGCGGGGTTCTGACGACCGCGGCGCGGGATTTCTGACGGCCGCGAGGACCGGGGTCAGGCGGCCGACATCAGCCGCTGCAGCGCGTCGAAGTCCTCCACGCACCTGCCGCAGCCCAGGGCCACCGAGTCCAGCGGGTCGTCCGCCAGGACGACCGGGATGCCGGTGGCCGCCGCGAGCCGCAGGTCCAGGCCGGGCAGCAGGGCGCCGCCGCCGGTCAGGACGATGCCGTGCTCCATGACGTCGCCGGACAGCTCGGGCGGACAGTCCTCCAGGGTGGTGCGTACGGCGGCGATGACCGCCTCGACCGGCTCGTCGAGGGCGGCCCGCACCTCCTTCACCGTCAGGTCGACGGTCTTCGGCAGGCCGCGGATCTTCTCCCGGCCGCGGACCGGATACGACCGCATCTCGAACGCCTCCCTGCCCGGCACCGGCCACGCCGAGCCGATCGCGACCTTGATGTCCTCGGCGGTGCGATCGCCGATGAGCAGGCCGTGTTCCTTGCGTACGAAGTCGGCGATCGCGGCGTCCAGGCGGTGGCCGCCGACCCGCAGCGACTGGGCGGTGACGATCCCGCCGAGGGAGATCACGGCGACCTCCGCGGTGCCGCCGCCGATGTCCACGACCATCGAGCCGCGCGGCTCGGACACCGGCAGGCCCGCCCCGATCGCCGCCGCCATCGGCTCCTCGATCAGGTGCACGGCCCGCGCCCCGGCCCGCCGCGCGGCGTGCACGATCGCGCGCCGCTCGACCGGCGTGACCCCGCTGGGCACGCAGACGACCAGGCGAATCCGGGGGCGCCTGCCCGGCACGGCCTTGCGGACGAAGTGCCGGATCATCTCCTCGGCCGCCTCGAAGTCGCTGATCACGCCGTCCTGCAAGGGGCGGATCGCGGTGATCGAACCCGGCGTGCGGCCGATGGTCTCCTTGGCCTCCGTGCCGACGGCGAGGGCTCCGCGTACGCCCTCGCGGACGGCCACGACGGAGGGTTCGTTGAGCACGATGCCCTGGCCGCGGGCGTAGAGCAGGGTGTTGGCGGTGCCGAGGTCGATGCCTATGTCCATGATCGCCAAGTTTGCCCGCCGGATGCGGAGACCGGGGGGCCGAAGGTCCCGAACCGGGCGGGTCGAACGTCCTGTCACACCCGCTCCGTAGACTGGACGGCGTGAGTGACCTCCCCCCGGCCGGCGGCCCGAACGACGACAGCGAACCCGACTCCTTCGACGACCAGGAGCGCGAGCCCGACGCGTTCGACGGCATCGTCGAAGCCGAGACAGACCGAGACCCCGACCTCGCGGTGATCGAGGCCGGCAGCCGCACCCTGCGCGCCCAGACGGCCCCTCCGCAGGCCGAGGTCCCGGCGCGCCCCGAGGACCCCGAGGTGGACCGGGCGCTGCGCGAGGTGGAGGGCGAGCTCGCCACCCGCTGGGGCGAGACCAAGCTCGACCCGTCGGTCACCCGCATCCAGGCCCTGATGGACGTCCTCGGCGACCCGCAGCGGGCGTACCCGTCGATCCACCTGACCGGCACCAACGGCAAGACGTCCACGGCCCGCATGATCGAGGCCCTGCTCGGCGCCTTCGAGCTCCGCACCGGGCGGTACACCTCGCCCCACGTCCAGTCGATCACCGAGCGCATCAGCCTGGACGGCGCCCCGATGTCCGCCGAGCGCTTCATCGAGACGTACCAGGACATCAAGCCGTACGTCGAAATGGTCGACGCCAAGGAGGAGTTCCGCCTCTCCTTCTTCGAGGTCCTGACCGGCATGGCGTACGCCGCGTTCGCGGACGCCCCGGTGGACGTCGCGGTGGTCGAGGTCGGCATGGGCGGCACCTGGGACGCGACGAACGTCATCGACGCCGACGTCGCCGTGATCACCCCGATCGACCTGGACCACACGGACCGCCTGGGCGAGACGCCCGGCGCGATCGCCGCGGAGAAGTCCGGCGTCATCAAGCAGGACGCCACGGTGATCCTGGCCCAGCAGCCGGTGGACGCCGCGCAGGTGCTGCTCAAGAAGGCCGTCGAGGTCAACGCCACGGTGGCCCGCGAGGGCATGGAGTTCGGCGTGGCCTCCCGGCAGATCGCCGTCGGCGGCCAGCTGCTGACGCTGCGCGGCCTCGGCGGTGCGGCCACCGAGTACACCGAGGTCTTCCTGCCGCTGCACGGCGCGCACCAGGCGCACAACGCGGCGGTGGCGCTCGCGGCGGTCGAGGCGTTCTTCGGCGTCGGCGCGCAGCGCGCCGAGCCGCTGGACATCGAGGTGGTCCGGCGCGCCTTCGCCTCGGTCGTCTCGCCGGGCCGCCTGGAGGTCGTCCGCACGTCGCCGACGGTCGTCCTGGACGCCGCCCACAACCCGGCGGGCGCGCGCGCCGCGTCGGAGGCGATCAGCGAGGCCTTCGACTTCAGCCGGCTGATCGGCGTGGTCGGCGCGAGCGGCGACAAGGACGTACGCGGGCTCCTTGAGGCCTTCGAGCCGATCTTCGCGGAGATCGTCGTCACGCAGAACTCCAGCCACCGCGCGATGGACACGGACGCCCTGGCCGCGGTCGCCGTCGAGGTCTTCGGGGACGAGCGCGTGCAGGTCGAGCCGCGCCTGGACGACGCCATCGAGGCCGCGATCACCCTCGCCGAGGAAGAGGGGGAGTACGCGGGCGGCGGGGTCCTCGTCACCGGTTCCGTCATCACCGTCGGCGAGGCCCGACTGCTCCTGGGGAGGGGCTGAACTTCATGCGCACGCTCTGTTCGTCCACGTTGATCGGCGAGTTCTTCATCATCGGCTTCGCCGGTCTCGTCGCCATGAAGGACCCGGAACTGACGATGGGCACGGTCTGGACGACCTGCGGCATCCTCATGGCCCTGTCGGTGCTGCTGTGCGGCATGGTCACGCGCCCCGGCGGGGTGCAGCTTGGCTGGGCCCTGCAGCTCGGCCTGGTCCTCGCCGGGTTCGTCGTACCGACGATGTTCTTCCTCGGCGCCTGCTTCGCGGCCCTGTGGTGGTGCTCGGTGCACTTCGGCCGCAAGGTCGACGAGGCGAAGGCGCGGTTCGCGGCGCAGCAGGAGGCGGGCGCGGACCCGGCGTAGCCCGTCGGAGGGTGGGCCATGCGGCGGGCTTGACGCTGAGTAACCGATGCTGCTCGTGGCCCTGTAGCCTCTGCGTACCGCCCTCCCGTATTTGCACTTGAAGGAGCCGACACCGTGAGCCAGCGCACCCTCGTCCTGCTCAAGCCCGACGCCGTACGCCGTGGTCTGATCGGCGAGATCATCGGCCGCATCGAGCGCAAGGCGGACTGGACCATCAGTGCGCTGGAGCTGCGCACCCTGGACCGCCAGATCCTGGAACAGCACTACGCCGAACACGTCGGCCGCCCGTTCTACGAGCCCCTGGTCGAGTTCATGTCCTCCGGCCCCGTCGTCGCCCTCGTCGTCGAGGGTGAGCGGGTCATCGAGGGCGTGCGCGCGCTCACCGGTCCGACCGACCCGATCGCCGCCGCGCCCGGTTCGATCCGCGGTGACTTCGGCACGATCGTGCGCGAGAACCTGATCCACGCCTCGGACTCGGAGGAGTCCGCGGAGCGCGAGTTGAAGATTTTCTTCCCCTCGTTCGCCTGAGGCTGCACCTGAGTTTTCGCCTGTCAGGGCCCGGCGCACCTGCACTGACGCGCCGTCAGAAAGAAATACGTCCAAGGGGCGGCCGAGAATTCCCGGTCGCCCCTTGACATATGCAAGCCAATCGGGGGAACGCATCCTTCCGTCGGCTCGTCCCCATTAGCGGGGCGGCGAGTCATCTGCTGACAATGGGCGGAGACCCTCGCGCCGTGTCCGTGCAGGCGAGACTACGATGTAAGCCTTCACGCCACGCCACCCACCTCGCCGACCTGACAAAGCCATTGACGCTCGACTTTGGGAAGGCCAGACGCATCCTGATGGGAACCAACATGTCGTTCATCGGCCGTGACATGGCTGTCGACCTCGGGACCGCCAACACGCTGGTGTACGTCAGGGGCCGCGGCATCGTACTCAACGAACCGTCCGTCGTTGCCATCAACACGAACACGGGTGGCATCCTCGCGGTCGGCGCTGAGGCGAAGAAGATGATCGGCCGCACCCCTGGCAACATCGTCGCGGTCCGCCCGCTGAAGGACGGCGTGATCGCCGACTTCGAGATCACCGAGCGGATGCTCCGCTACTTCATCCTCAAGATTCACAAGCGCCGCTATCTGGCCCGGCCGCGCGTCGTGGTCTGTGTCCCCTCCGGCATCACCGGCGTCGAGCGCCGCGCGGTCATCGAGGCCTCCACGCAGGCCGGTGCCCGTCAGGTGCACATCATCGAGGAGCCCATGGCCGCGGCCATCGGCTCCGGCCTCCCGGTCCACGAGGCCACGGGCAACATGGTGGTGGACATCGGCGGCGGCACCACCGAGGTCGCCGTGATCTCCCTCGGGGGAATCGTCACGGCGCAGTCGATCCGCGTCGCGGGGGACGAGCTGGACAACGCGGTCATCCAGCACATCAAGAAGGAGTACAGCCTCCTCCTCGGCGAGCGCACCGCCGAGCAGATCAAGATCACCATCGGTTCGGCATACGACATGGACGCCGACGAGCACACCGAGATCCGCGGCCGCGACCTGGTCAGCGGCCTGCCCAAGACCGTGGTGATCTCCGCGGCCGAGGTCCGCAAGGCCATCGAGGAGCCGGTCAACGCGATCGTGGACGCGGTCAAGACCACCCTCGACAAGTGCCCGCCGGAGCTCTCCGGAGACGTCATGGACCGCGGCATCGTCCTCACCGGCGGCGGCGCCCTGCTCCGCGGCCTCGACGAGCGGCTGCGCCGCGAGACCGGCATGCCGATCCACATCGCCGAGGACCCGCTGGACTCCGTGGCGCTCGGATCCGGCAAGTGCGTGGAGGAGTTCGAGGCCCTGCAGCAGGTCCTCGACGCCTCGCCGCGCAGATGAACCAGTTCAACGATCCGCCGTACAGAGTTTCGTTCCGTACGGCGGATCGTTGACATAGAGGCATAAACCCGAGCCGTAGGGCAGGTTCGGCCGACAACAAGAGCGCCCCCGCAGGCGCTACATAAGCAAGAGGCACAACCATTCCGACGAGGAAGGCACGGCCGCCGCACGTGAGGGACACACGAGAGAGCCGGCTGCTCCTGGTGCTGCTGATCGCCATCGCGTTCGCTTTGATCACGGTGGACATCCGCGGCGGGGAGGACTCCCCGGTCGACGGTGCCCGACAGGCCGCCGCGACGGTCTTCGGCCCCGTGGAAAAGGGCGTATCGGCCGCGGTGAACCCGCTCGGCAACGCGATCGAAGCGGTCCGCGACTCGGGCGAGCGGCACAGCCGCATCAGCGAACTGGAGCGGGAGAACGCCGCGCTCAAGGCGAAGCTGGGCAGCGACGAGCGCAACCGCAGCCGGGTCCGCCAGCTCGACGAGCTGCTGAAGAAGGCCGGCGCCGGCCAGTACGGCATCAAGGGCGCCGAGGTCATCGCCATCGGAGCCGCACAGGGCTTCTCCTGGACCGTCACCATCGACGCGGGCGCCAAGGACGGCCTGCAGCGCGACATGACCGTAATCAACGGCGACGGCCTGGTCGGCCGCGTCACCACCGTCGGCCCCGGCACCTCGACCGTACTGCTCGCCACCGACCCGGACTTCACCGTCGGCACCCGCATGGAGAAGACCGACGAGCTGGGCTTCGCCACCGGCCGCGGCGACCGGAACCTCGCCGTGCAGATGCTCAACGGCAAGGCCAAGGTCAAGAAGGGCGACCGCATGGTCACCTTCGGCTCGCACGCCGACAAGCCGTTCGTGCCCGGCGTCCCGATCGGCGAGGTCGTCAAGGTCGACCCCTCGGGCGGCGACCTGACCCGCACGGTCCACGTCAAGCCGTACGTCAGCTTCTCCAAGCTCGACATCGTCGGCGTCGTCGTCCAGCCTCCCCGCACCGACCCCCGCGACAAGGTGCTGCCCGAACCCGTGAAGCCCGAGCCCACGCCGACCGTCACCGTCACCGTCACCCCGCCGGGCCCCGGCCAGGAGGGCGAGGCCCAGCCCGGCGAGGACGGCCAGGCCCCGCCCGCCGACGGAGACGGAGCCGCGCAGAACGGAGCCGCACAGGACGGGGCCGCGCAGAACGGAGCCGCACAGGACGGAGCCGATCCAGGCGCCGGTGACGGCCGGCCCCAGAACGACCAGGAGTAAGGCCCATGCGTTTCAACCGGATGCTCCTGGCCACCACGCTGGTGGTCGTCGCCCTCGTCCTCCAGGTCAGCGTGCTCGCCCGGCTCCATCTGCCCGGCGCCGTACCGGACTTGATGCTCCTGACCGTCCTCGGCCTCGCCCTCGTCTACGGGCACACCGGCGGCGCCCTCGTCGGCTTCGGCGCCGGGCTCCTCGCCGACCTGGCGCCGCCCGCCGACCACGCGGCCGGCCGGTACGCCCTCGTGCTGTGCGTCATCGGCTATCTCGCGGGCCTCGTGAAGCCCGACTCCGGCCAACTGCGCTCCGCCACCGGTCCGATGGCCGTCGTGGTCGCCGCCGCCCTCGGCTCCACGCTCCTGTACGCGGGCGTCGGCGCGCTCGTCGGCGACACCGCCGCCGCCCACGTCGGCCTCGGCAGCCTGCTGTTCACCGCCACGCTCTACGACCTGCTGCTCGCGCCGTTCGTCGTCCCCGCGATCATGGCCCTGGCCAGACGCGCCGAGCACGACCCGCTCTCCGAGAGCAGCAGCGGCTCCGGCAAGAGCAGCGAGGTCTCCACCGGCTGGCTCTCCGCGGGCACCTCCCTGCGCACCGGTTCCCTGCGCATCGGCAGCCAGCGCGGCGGCGGGCTGCGCAGCGGGGGCGGCATGCGCATCAAGTCGGCCAAGGCGCGCGTCGCCCGCTCCGGACGCCTCAAGGGGGTCAAGCGCCTGTGACCAATATTCCTGAGACCGGACGCACTCCGCGTGTCCGGATCCGGCTCGTCGTCATCCAGGTCCTCGTCTTCTCCCTCCTCCTCACCCTCGGCGGCCGCCTCTGGTACCTCCAGGTGCGCAACGGCGACGAGTACGCCGACGAGGCCAACGGCAACCACGTGCAGCGCGTCGTCGACCCCGCCGTCCGCGGATCGATCCTCGACGCCCGGGGCGTGCCGCTCGCCGACAACGAGACCCGGCTCGTGGTCTCCGCGTCCCGCACCGAGCTGATGAAGATGGACGACG
Source organism: Streptomyces solicavernae (assembly GCF_029968095.1). Taxonomy (GTDB): domain Bacteria; phylum Actinomycetota; class Actinomycetes; order Streptomycetales; family Streptomycetaceae; genus Streptomyces; species Streptomyces solicavernae. The sequence continues at coordinate 25,994 of NZ_JASCIR010000018.1, forward strand.
ACGGGGACGCCGTCCTCGCCCGGCTCGCCGGAGTGCTCGGCATGACGCCCAAGGAGGTCGGCAACAAGGTCCGGCTCTGCAACGACGAGACCCCGCAGCCCTGCTGGAACGGCTCCCCGTACCAGCCCATCCCGATCACCGACGAGGCCACGCCGCGGCAGGCCCTGCAGATCCGGGAGCGCGCCGAGAAGTTCCCCGGCATCACCGCCGAACCCACCGCCGTCCGCCGGTACGCGGCCCCGGGCGGCGCCCGGACCTCGCAGGTGCTCGGCTACCTCTCGCCGGTCACGGACGAGGAGATCAAGGCCGCCGAGAACACCTCCTCGCCGTTCCTCCGCTCCGACCAGGTGGGCCGCTCCGGCCTGGAGCGGACGTACGACAAATACCTGCGCGGCAAGGCCGGCGTCACCTCGTACGAGGTCGACAAGCTCGGCCGCGTCATGGGCAAGACCCAGGCGGACCCCGGGACTCCCGGCTCCAACGTCGTGACGAGCATCGACGCCCGGGTCCAGCGCGTCGTCGAGTACCAGCTCGACAAGGCGATGAAGGAGGCCCGCAAGAAGTTCGACGACAACACCGGCGAGAACTACAAGGCCGACGCGGGCGCCGTCGTCGTCATGGAGTCCAAGACCGGCCGCATCGTCTCCATGGCCTCCCAGCCGGACTACGACCCGAACGCCTGGGTCGGCGGCATCTCCGGCAAGGACTACGCCAAGCTCACCGGCAAGGGCTCCAACTACCCGCTGCTCAACCGCGCCACCCAGGGCCAGGCGGCCCCCGGCTCCATCTTCAAGGTCGTCTCGGCCTCCGCCGCCGTCAACGCGGGCAACGACTTCAACGGCAGCTACCCGTGCCCGAGTTCGTACTCGATCGGCGGCCAGGTCTTCAAGAACTACGAGTCCAAGGGGTACGGCTCGATCTCCCTCGGCCAGGCCCTGGAGGTGTCCTGCGACACCGTCTTCTACAAGCTCGCCCACGACCAGTGGCGCAAGGACGGCGGCAACAAGCCGAAGGACCCCAAGGACTGGTTCTACAAGACGGCCCACCAGTTCGGCCTCGGCAAGAAGACCGGCATCGACCTCCCCAACGAGGTCACCGGCCGCGTCCCCGACCGCCAGTGGAAGAAGGACTACTGGAAGGCCAACAAGGACGTCTGGTGCAAGCAGGGCAAGAAGAACGGCGACTACGTCGAGCGCATCGCGTACGAGAACTGCCTCGAAGGCATGAAGATGCGCGCCGGTGACGCCGTCAACTACTCCATCGGCCAGGGCGACACCCTCGTCACACCCATCCAGATGGCCACGATCTACGCGGCGATCTCCAACGGCGGCACCCTCTACGACCCCACCGTCGGCAAGGCGATCATCAGCCCCGACGGCAAGAAGGTCGAGATGATCGAGCCCGAGTCGCACGGCAAGCTGCCCATCGACAAGAAGACGCGCGACGACATCGACGGCGCCCTCGCGAAGGTCGCCACGCAGGGAACGGCCGCCTGGCGCTTCGGCGGCTGGCCGCAGAAGAAGATCCCCATGCACGCCAAGACCGGTACCGCCGAGGTCTACGGCAAGCAGACCACCTCGTGGTTCGCGACGTACACCGACGACTACACGATCGTCATGACCATCTCCCAGGGCGGCACCGGATCCGGCGCCTCCGGCCCCGCGGTCCGCAACATCTACAACGCGATCTACGGCCTCGACGAGGAAGGCAACCAGGACCTCAAGAAGGCCCTGCTGCCCGAGCCGCAGTCCGAACTGCCCGAGATCCAGCAGGACGGCTCGATCTACGCACCCGAGGTCAAGCCGTACGAGCCGCAGGAGGAGCCGCCCGCCGAGCAGGAACTCGCGGCCGCACTCGGCGGACCGGCCCCGTGGAGGCGTGACTGATGACAGGCGGCTTCTCCGTCTCCGGCTACGGGCCCGACCGGAGCACCTGGTCCAAGCTGTTCGCCCGCGACGCGGTCACCCGGCGGCTCGACTGGCCGCTGCTCCTGGCCGCGGTCGCGCTCTCCCTGATCGGCTCGGGCCTGGTCTGGTCGGCGACCCGCAACCGCACCGAACTCGTCGGCGACGACCCGTACTCGTACCTCCTCAAGCACGTCCTGAACATCGGCATCGGGTTCGCCCTGATGATCGGCACGATCTGGCTCGGGCACCGCACGCTGCGCACGGCCGTGCCGATCCTGTACGGCGTCTCGGTGTTCCTCGTACTGCTCGTCCTGACGCCGCTCGGCGCGACCATCAACGGCGCGCACGCATGGCTCCACATCGGCGGACTCTCGCTCCAGCCCTCCGAGTTCGTGAAGATCACGATCATCCTGGGCATGGCGATGCTGCTCGCCGCGCGCGTCGACGCGGGCGACCGGGACCACCCCGACCACCGCACCGTCGTCCAGGCCCTCGGCCTCGCCGCCGTGCCGATAGTGATCACGATGCTGATGCCGGACCTCGGCTCGGTCATGGTGATGGCGCTGATCGTGCTCGGCGTGCTGCTCGCCTCCGGCGCGTCCAACCGCTGGGTCTTCGGCCTCCTCGGCGCGGGCGCCGCCGGTGCCGTCGCCGTGTGGCAGTTCGGCCTGCTCGACGACTACCAGATCGCCCGCTTCGCGGCCTTCGCCAACCCGGCCCTCGACCCGGCGGGCGTCGGCTACAACACCAACCAGGCCCGGATCGCCATCGGTTCCGGCGGCCTCACCGGCGCCGGCCTCGGCAACGGCTCGCAGACCACCGGCCAGTTCGTGCCCGAGCAGCAGACCGACTTCATCTTCACCGTCGCCGGCGAGGAACTCGGCTTCGTCGGCGCCGGACTGATCATCGCCCTGCTCGGCGTCGTGCTCTGGCGCGCCTGCCGGATCGCACGCGAGACGACCGAGCTGTACGGCACGATCGTCGCCGCCGGCATCATCGCCTGGTTCGCCTTCCAGTCCTTCGAGAACATCGGCATGACCCTCGGCATCATGCCGGTCGCCGGTCTGCCGCTGCCGTTCGTGAGTTACGGCGGTACGTCGATGTTCGCGGTCTGGATCGCCATAGGACTGCTCCAGTCGATCCAGGTGCAACGGCCCATGTCGGCGTGAGCGGTCCGCGGGGGCTGCCGAGCGGCGGGCTGCGCGACTAAATTCGATGCATGGCGGAGACGAAGCGCGAGATCGAGCGAAAGTACGAAGCCACCGAAGCCACCGGTACCGGCGCACCATCCGACGGCCCCGGGCTGCCCGACCTGACGCGGGTGCCCGGGGTCGCCGCCGTCCAGGACCGCGGCGTCCACGACCTCGACGCCACCTACTACGACACCGCCGACCTCCGCCTCGCCGCCTCCGCGCGCACCCTGCGCCGCCGCACCGGCGGGGACGACGCGGGCTGGCACCTCAAGCTCCCGGTCGCCGCGGGCGTACGCGACGAGGTGCAGGCCCCGCTCTCCGACCGCGTCCCCCGCGCCCTGGCCGGCCTCGTCCGCTCCCGGGTCCGCGACGCCGAGCTGATCCCCGTGGTCCGCCTCCGCTCAGCCCGCGCCGTACGCCACCTCGTGGACGCCGACGGGGCGCTGCTCGCCGAGGTCAGCGTGGACTCCGTACGGGCCGACCGGCTGGCCGGGGGCGAAGGCAGCGCCGGGTGGACCGAGATCGAGGTCGAGCTGGCCGAGGGCGGGGACCCGAAGTTCCTCGACCAGGTGGAGAAGCGGCTGCGCAAGGCGGGCGTCGTCCCCGCGGGCTCGGCGTCCAAGCTGGCCCGCGCGCTCGCCGAGACGGGCACGAGCCCGCGCGTCCGGTCGACGGAGCCCGCGCCGCCCGTCACCTCGGGCGATCACGTCCTCGCGTATCTGCGCACCCAGCGCGACGCCGTCGTCGAGCTCGACCCGGCCGTGCGCCGCGATCTGCCCGACGCGGTGCACCAGATGCGCGTCGCCACCCGCCGGATGCGCAGCGCGCTGCGCTCGTACCGCAAGGTCCTGGACCGCGCCGTCACCGACCCGATCGGCGACGAGCTGAAGTGGCTCGCCGGTGAGCTGGGAGTCGACCGGGACCGCGAAGTGCTGACCGAACGCCTCCGGGAGGCCGTCTCGGCGCTGCCGCGCACACTGGTCGACGGGCCCGTGCGGGGACGACTGCGCACCTGGTCGGCGGCGCGCCGCGGCGGGGCGCGGCGCCGGCTGACCACCGTGCTCGACGGCCGGCGCTACCTCGCGCTGCTCGACACCGTCGACGCGCTGCTCGCCGACCCGCCGCTGCGCCCGGCCGCCGCGAAGCCGCCGAAGGCCGTCCTCGCGAAGGCCGTGCTCCGCGAGTTCGCGCGGCTGACCGACGCCGTCGACGCGGCGCTCGCCGCCGACCCGGGCACCGAACGGGACCAGGCTCTGCACGAGGCCCGCAAGAAGGCCAAGCGCACCCGGTACGCGGCGGAGGCCGCGAAGCCCGCGCTCGGCAAGCCCGCGAAGCGCCTCGCCAAGCGCGCGAAGAAGCTGCAGAGCGGGCTCGGCGAGCACCAGGACAGCGTGATGACGCGGGCCGCGCTGCGCGATCTGGCCGGGCAGGCGCACGCGGCGGGGGAGAGCTCCTTCACGTACGGACTGCTGTACGGCAGAGAGGAACGGACCGCCGAACGGTCCGAGGCCGGGCTGCCCGGGTGGTGGGGGCCCGCGGTGAAGGCGGCGGAAGCGTTGCGCCGAACGCGTTAGTCTTGAGGGTCACCCTTCCCTCCGAGCCTTTGGCCGGGGGTGCCCGCAAGCCAGCTCACGAAGGTCGTAGTGATGCCTGCCGAGTCCGTCTTCCCTCAGCTTGAGGCGCTGCTCCCGCACGTGCAGAAGCCCATCCAGTACGTCGGTGGCGAGCTGAACTCCACCGTCAAGTCGTGGGACGAGTGCGACGTCCGCTGGGCGCTCATGTACCCGGACGCGTACGAGGTCGGCCTGCCCAACCAGGGCGTCATGATCCTCTACGAGGTGCTGAACGAGCGCGAGGGTGTCCTCGCCGAGCGCACGTACAGCGTGTGGCCGGACCTGGAAGCGCTGATGCGCGAGCACCAGGTGCCGCAGTTCACGGTCGACAGCCACCGCCCGGTGAAGGCCTTCGACGTGTTCGGGCTGAGCTTCTCCACCGAGCTCGGCTACACCAACATGCTCGCGGCCCTGGAGCTCGCGGACATCCCGCTGGAGTCCAAGGACCGCACGCTCGACGACCCGATCGTGCTCGCGGGCGGGCACGCGGCGTTCAACCCGGAGCCGATCGCCGACTTCATCGACGCCGCGATCATCGGTGACGGCGAGCAGGCCGTGCTCGACATGACGGAGATCATCCGCGCCTGGAAGGCCGAGGGCCGTCCGGGCGGCCGCGAGGAGGTCCTGTTCCGCCTGGCGAAGACCGGCAACGTCTACATCCCGCGGTTCTACGACGTGGAGTACCTGCCGGACGGCCGCATCGGCCGCGTCGTGCCCAACAAGTCGGGCGTCCCGTGGCGTGTGTCGAAGCACACGGTCATGGACCTCGACGAGTGGCCGTACCCGAAGCAGCCGCTGGTCCCGCTCGCGGAGACCGTGCACGAGCGCATGTCGGTGGAGATCTTCCGAGGCTGCACGCGCGGCTGCCGTTTCTGCCAGGCCGGCATGATCACGCGCCCGGTGCGTGAGCGGTCGATCACCGGCATCGGCGACATGGTCGACAAGGGCCTGAAGGCGACGGGCTTCGAGGAGGTAGGTCTCCTCTCCCTCTCCTCCGCGGACCACTCCGAGATCGGCGACATCGCGAAGGGCCTCGCGGACCGGTACGAGGAGGACAAGATCGGCCTGTCCCTCCCCTCCACCCGCGTGGACGCCTTCAACGTCGACCTGGCGAACGAACTCACCCGCAACGGCCGGCGCTCGGGCCTGACCTTCGCGCCGGAGGGCGGCTCCGAGCGCATGCGCAAGGTCATCAACAAGATGGTCTCGGAGGAGGACCTGATCCGGACCGTCGCCACGGCGTACGGCAACGGCTGGCGCCAGGTGAAGCTGTACTTCATGTGCGGCCTGCCGACCGAGACCGACGAGGACGTCCTCCAGATCGCCGACATGGCAACGTCCGTGATCGCCAAGGGCCGTGAGGTCTCCGGCAAGAACGACATCCGCGCGACGGTCTCCATCGGCGGCTTCGTCCCCAAGCCGCACACCCCGTTCCAGTGGGCCCCGCAGCTGTCCGCCGAGGACACGGACGCGCGTCTCGAAAAGCTGCGGGACAAGATCCGCGGCGACAAGAAGTACGGCCGCTCCATCGGCTTCCGCTACCACGACGGCAAGCCCGGCATCGTCGAGGGCCTGCTCTCGCGCGGCGACCGCCGCATCGGCTCGGTCATCCGCGCGGTCTACGAGGACGGCGGCCGCTTCGACGGCTGGCGCGAGCACTTCTCGTACGACCGCTGGATGCAGTGCGCCGAGAAGACGCTCCCGTCGTACGGCGTGGACGTCGACTGGTACACCACCCGCGAGCGCACCTACGAAGAGGTCCTGCCCTGGGACCACCTGGACTCCGGCCTCGACAAGGACTGGCTCTGGGAGGACTGGCAGGACGCCCTCGACGAGACGGAGGTCGAGGACTGCCGCTGGACCCCGTGCTTCGACTGTGGCGTGTGCCCGCAGTTCGATACATGGCCACAACTGAGTCCCACCGTCGGCAAGAACCTGCTCCCGCTGACTCCGGTCAACACCGGCAGGGAGGGTAAGTGAGCAGGTCGGGAAGGCCGTTACCTGCCCCTGAGAGGGCTCGCGAGGCAGTAGCCGAGGCGCTGGCCACCTTGACCGAAACGGAGCGGGAGCAAGCCGTGCAGGCGCTCTCTCGGATGGGTGCTCGACGGCGTCAGCTGACACCCCTGACACCCTCCCCTAACCCTCGTACGCCTCTGCCAACCGAAGTGGACGGGGCGAAAGTGTCCGTCTCGACCTCGGTCGAGTGGGTGTAGGCAGGTATGACGAAGAGCCCCGGCTCAGCCCTCCTCGCGAGGGTTGGGCTGGGGCTCCGTGCGTTCAGAGCTGTGTCGAGTGGTGGTCGGTTGGTTGTTGGGCCGTGATGGACGGCCCAACTCTGCTCGTCGTCCGTCGGCAGGCGAGCCGCGCTCGTCCTGCCTCTCGCTCGCGTCGCCGAGCGGCTGTCTCCCGGCGTGCCGCGAGTCGGCTGGAGTCCTTGGCCTGAGTCGTGCCGTCGTCGCTCCCGCAGTCGCGGGGCTGTGTGCCTGCCCACGTCCGTGGCCGTCCGTGTGCGGCGAGTCGAGCCGTGAGGGTGGGGGATGACCCTCTTGGCGCGCACTCCCTCACCGCCGTGTCTTAGCGGCCAAGATCGTGCCACGGTTTCGAGGTCGATCAAGACCTGACGATCTGCTCCAAGAACTTGCGGTCTAGGCGCTCCAATTCCGCAATCATGGCTGTGCTGGTGGGCCATTTATCCAGGTGGCCGGCCCCCCTATGGTCTGGAGCCCTGCCTGCAAGCCGTGCGAGTGCCACGTTCGCGGCGCCCAAGCCGATGCTGAAGATCGTAAGAATGATCTTCTCGGCTAGCTCTGCCGACGCTTGTGACTTCGACACGGCACGAAACCGGCGCATCTCTGTCCGTAGTTCGGCTAGGAGCGGTCTCGTTTGGTCGTCGATCACCTGCTGGACCGCCCGGGCTCGAGCCTTCTTCGTTACCTCATCGTCATCGCTAGGCTCTGCGGCCTTCCGGAACTCGATGCACTGATCGACAGCCTCGCCCAGCTTCATATACAAGTCGACGGCCATGCGTTGGCCGAGGCGCACTGAGCGGTCGGTCTGGTAGTTCACGGTCACCTGACCGCCCTCGGCGGTGTATTGGTTACTGACCAAATCCCCCGCAAACTCCTGGTGGTCAGCGTTGAACTGATGACCTACGGACTGGCGCTGCTGGTCAAAGCTGCCTTCACCCACCAAGTAGCGCCCCAAGCATTGTGGCGACCTGGCTATCAATGCCCGTGGTTAGGCTGCCGACCTCAAGAAGCTGGCGCAGTCGCCCTTGCGCCTCTGCATTGTCGCCAGACGCTGCGGCGTCGCGGGCTGCTTCCAGCTCCGCCCGCACCTCGGGGGGTAGGGGTGGCTCCATCCGCTGCGCCTGGCCCAGGATGTCGTTCAGCCCAGCTGTCAGATCGGCCATCGAGACTGGCGTTCCGACCATCATGTTCTCAGCATTGTGCTGAACGCCGACCGTTTGGTTGTGCTGGTTGAAGGTAGCCACCCGAACAGATTACAAGCTGGGCACAGCGCACGTTCGGTCAAGTCCCGTACTGTCCAAGGGCGTTCAAAGGAACCGTCGCTATGGCTGCTCCGGCGACTTAATGGGACCGTCAGATCACAGCCAGCCCTTCTCGGCCAACTCGAAGCGCCCCTCGGTCACGGACTCGTACCCGTGCTCGGCGGCGTACGCGAGGATGCGAGCGAGCGGGGTGTCGGGAGCCGGCGGGCTACTCGCCGAGGCTGCTCACCTCATGTCTGCGGCCCACCTCTTTGCGGTGCGCTTGCCCTTACGCCTGTTGCAGCTCTCGCACGCTGGGATGAAGTTCCACCAGATGTCTGCCCCGTTGTCCGCCACCGGCTCCTCATGGTCCAGCGTTGTCGCGGTCTTCCCGCAGTACACGCAGAGCCCTCGGTGCGCGGTCAGGACCATGAGCCACACCCATGTCGGCTGATCCGCTCGGCTCCCCCGTGGAATCGCGTGCTGTGTGGTGACCATGTCCTTCCCCTTCCGTCGTCAGAACGACAGGGGAGGAACGGTAACGGCGACCACTGACAGTGGAGGCCGCGTGAACACCTCTGAGATCAGCGGCGAAACCGGCGGAGGCGTTGCGGTGTGGGGGCCAGCGTCGCTGCTTCGCGCAACGCAGCCGCAAGGCGCTCGTCGGCGGCCTTCGACGACTCGACGGCCTGAGCCGCCTCGGGCGCCGATGAGTTGATGTTCCGCTGCCTCCTCGCCCTGTCGCGCTCTCCGCCGGTTTCGGCGAGGTCGAGCTGCAACCGTTGGATGGCGAGTAGTGACTTCATGAACGCCTCGTTCGAGTCAAGGTCACGGGGAGACCGACACGGGCTCTGTTACCGGCGCGCCTCGGCCCTTGCTTGCCGTCCCGGGGCGCAGGAGCTCTCCCTACTCGTCGCGTACGACGAAGGCGAAGGACGTGCACAGGCGCCGGAAGCCTGCGTGTCCTGTCCGGCTGGTGTGGCTCATGCAGTCGACGTCAACGGCCGCGCCGTCCGTCGACGGAGTTGCCTTCCACCCGCACTCATGCGCGAGGCACTCGGCCTCGTACGTGACGTCAGTGTCCGGGTGCTTCGTGATCCGGTACGTCGCGAACCGGAGGACGGCGGGCGTCACTGCCGCCTCCTCGTCTTGTGCGGGTGGCAACGGATCTCTACGTCTGCTCCCGTCGCCGCCGACAAGTCCCCTCGGCCGCGCGCGTCTTGGCGCTGCCTGACGAGCTCGGCGCAGATGTCGCAGCCTGGCTCAGGCTCGGGAGGCGAGAGCGGTAGTGCCAGGCTCATCGGTCCCGCCATCGTGGTCTTCGGTGTGCTCATCCTGTGCGACCTCCCCGTCTTCGTCTCTGTCGAATGAGCATCGCTTGAGATCCAGGTGGAGTGACGCTTCATGCGCGTTGTGGCAAGAACTCAGGTGCGGCAAGCGGCGGCCCACTCGGCGAGCCTCGCTCTCGCTTCCTCGCCGAAGAGTGCGCATCCCTCGTATCCGGCGAACTCCTCGATGTAGGTCCGTACGTCCCTCTGGTCGCGGAACACCATCACGCCCGTGGACATCTCTGCCGTAGCCAAGCGGTCGTCATAGATGGTGAAGGTGTTCAACGGGCACCCCGGAACCGCGGTGCCTATCGGGATCACTCCGAGGCGCACGTTCGGCTGGTGCGTGAGGGAGGACAGACGGTCAAGCTGCATGGCCATCGCGTCGGGAGCCAGGAACGGCGACCGTGCCGCTTGCTCGGTCAGGATGAACGTGAACCGCTTCGATCGGTCGTACAGGACTTCCTGACGCTCCAGCTTCCGCGCGATGGTCTTGCTGTGGTCTCCGGGGATGTGGGCCAGGCTCGCCCTGATGTACTCCGGAGTTGAGAGCAGGCCGGTAATCATCGAGAGCAGGAAGAAGCGGAACTCCACCGAGGATGATTCGAGCCCTGCCAACTCCCGTTGCTTCTTGTCGAGTCCCTTCCTGCGGAGCGCTCGCGCGTCCTGCCACTCGGTGTTCGCCGTGCGAGCGAGCGCGGACACTTCCGCCACCACGTCGGGCGGAGCTTCGAGCGCCGTCAGAAGAGCCTCGATGTCGATGAGTGTCGGCTTCGTCTGGCCGTTCTCGATGCGGCTCACCTTCGACTGCGACATCGCGCAGCGCGCGGCGAGCCGGTCCCCGGAGAGACCGGCAGCCTTGCGTAGATCTCGGAGCGCGGCGCCCAGCTCTTGCTGGGACTTGCCGAGCTCCTCGGGCTCGAACGTCACGCGCTCTTCACGTACTCCAGGAAGGGAACCGACTCCGCTACGGCGACTCGCTGGTACTCGATGAACGGTGCAGGATCGCCCTCGAAGAGCTCTCGGCTGATCTGCGTCCCGTCCTCTTGGTAGTGCATGAGGACAACCATCGACTTGTCGAACATCCAGAAGTCGCCCAAGTCGTCCGGCAGCGGGTTGGGCCGGTCCGTCAGGTCAAGGATGCGGATGTCTTCCCCTGCCGGGGCCTGGTGCTGGTAGTACCGCTCGAACTCGAAGCGCAGGTACTCGCTCAACGGCTGCCGGACGATGTGCACGCGTCCCACGTTCCGAGTCCGCACCATGTCCATCCAGGAGCCCCCGTACGGGCCGGGGAACCGAGCCCCCTGCTTGAACGCTGCGAACTCCTCGGCCTCCTGCGATACGAGGTACTGAGGCAGGGTCTCCAGCCTCCACGCCTCCGTCTGGAAGTCGCGGAACTTGGCCTGCCAGTTGTCACCATCCAAGAACACGGACAGCCTCCCGAAGAACGCTCTCGGGGATCTCTACAAGCCCTTCCCCTTGCGGCGGAGTGAAGGCGCTGGACACGTCGCCCTGCACGACGAACGTCCCCTTCTCTGTGCGGTAGACATTCGGGCAGTCCCCTTGCCCACACTCGCCGTTCCCGTTCCCGTTCCCGTTCCCGCTGCCGGTGAGTCGGGTAAGCCCTGCACGCTCAGACATGCGTAACCCCCTGGTCTGCGGCCCCGGTTGAGGGCCGTCGAGAACGACCGTACGGAGACCACCCACGACCGTCTACCCACGAACGCGGGTATGCACGTCCTTGCATGAACTGAGCGGAGAGAGGGGCGCACGGAGCCGCGAGAGCCTCCCCCGGAGACGGCGAGAGCCCCGCCCCTCGAAGTGAGGGAGCGGGGCTCAGTGCCGGTCGCTCTCCGGAAGGCCGACGAGCACACTCCGTCGTCAGGCTCGGCGCCTTAGAGCTCGACGGCGAACGCGTCCTCCTTGATGACGAGTCGGTCTTGCGCGTCCGTAGGGAAGAGGACTCGAAGGCTCACGTCCGGGGCGCGCTGCCCCTTCACCTTCGTACGGGTCACCTCGCACTTGATGCCGACTCGGAAGGCGTCCGCCTCCAGAGCTTCGAGCCCTCCCGACTCCCACCGCTCGCGCCAGGTCTCCCCGTTGTGGACGCTCTCCCAACGGTCCTGAACGCTTGCAGGGTCGACGGCATCCAAGTCCTTCAGGAGCTTGTCGAGCGTCGCCTGAGCTTGATCCCGAGCGAACGGCGAAGAGGCGTACCGCCCTCCTGGCTCCAGCTCCTTCATGTAGTACGTCGCCGACTCCTTCAGTCGCTTCACTTCCGCCCGCACGTCGGAGGCCTCGGCGTACTCCCGCACCTGTACCGGGTACGCCCCGAGGGTCTTCAAGATGCGCTGCGAGAGCGCGAGGTACAGAGCATCGGGGGTAGGGATGCCGAGCCCCCCGCTCTTGCAGTCGGTGCACCGCATGTAGGAGTAGGTGCGCCCCTTGTTCGAGGTCTTGTTCACTCGCATGTTGCCGCCGCAGTCGACACAGACGATGACGTTCAGGAAGCGCGTCACTCCTCCCGGCTGTCGAGCCGGTTGCTTCCTCGACCGTTGGTCGAGCACTGCCTGAAGGGAGTCGAACTCCTCTTGCGTGAAGATCTCGGGAGCAACCCTGATCGGCTTGCCCTCTCGGTCGAGCACGAAGCGGGAGCGGCGCACCCCTCCGTTCTTGTGCTCCTCGGTGCGGCAGCCGAGGAGAGCAGGGTTACGCAGGCGGCGGAGAAGAGTCGTCGTCGTGAGCCCTTCGCTCATGAGCCCCGAGCGGATCATGCAGCGGACCATGAAGCGGGCTGAGCGCCCCCGGAGCGCCATGCGCCGAGCCCAGTGCAGAGCCTTGTGCGCGTCGGGGTCGACGGCCAGCCGAGGACGACCGTCCTCTCCTTCTGCCGTGATGTAGCCATACGCAGGCTTACCGACGAGCCATGCGTCCTGCGTCTTGGTGTACTCCCAGAGAGAGGCGACACGGGTCGACGTGTTGCCCGCCTCGATCTCGGCGATGCCGCCGATGACCGTCACCAGAACCTTGCCGATGGTCGTGCTCAGGTCGATCGGGTCGTTCTTCGATACGAGGTTCTTCCCGTACCTGTCCGCCCACTGGATCATGACTGAGAGGTCCGACAGGTTCCGGATGAACCGATCCAGCTTCCAGAACAGAAGAGAGTCGAACTCGGGAGCTCGGTCGTTCAGCCACTCACCGAGGCTCTTCCGCTTCCACGGCGGAACCTTCGTCGCCGACACGTTCAGGTCTGACGCAACACCGATGACTCGATGCCCCTTCTCTCTGGCGAGTAGGCGAAGGTCGAGCTCCTGCCGCACGGGCGACGTGGTGTCGTCAGTGAACACGGACAAGCGCACCGAGAGCAGGGCCCGAGGAGCGTCCTCGGGAAGCAGGGCCTCGGCCCTCTTCAGCTCCTCCAGGAGCGCCAGGTCTGCCGGTGTCCACTCGGCCTCTACGTCGTACGCCGCCCTGTCGGCGGCCTTCGATGCCTTCGCTTTCGGTGCCATGGCCAGCAGTTTACCAGTTGTGTGCTCGTGCCACTCTGCCTCCAAATAGACACCCAGATCCAGATCGGCCCCACGGGAAAGAAGCTGCTCCCGCTCACGGTGAAGTGACATACCGTTGCCGCGGCGACCGTCATGCTCCCCGCCGACGCGGGGATGTTCCGCTGCTCCCGCTCACGGTCGTCAAGTAGCCCGTACCGCCGGGGCGTTCTGACGCCCCGGCGGCACAATGGCGCGATGCCTCAGCTCATCGCGCCCGATGCCCGCTTCCACGCCTCGTTCCTGGAGGCGATGCGCGAGTTCGCCGCCGAGGCGTTCCTCGGCCGGACACTCGCTCGGGAACTTGCCGAACACGCCCGGACCTGGCACGACCCGGCCGGCTTCGCCCGCTACGTCGAAACCGTCCTGGCCGACGACTCCGCCGACACCTACTGGTACGTCGACGGCGCCGCCTTCCTCGGCCGCATCCGGATCCGGCACCGGCGCCTCCTGCCACCGGACGACCTGGCCGGGCACATCGGGTACGGCGTCCGGCCCTCTGCCCGGCGGCAGGGGCACGCGACCGGGATGCTGCGGGGCGTCCTGCCCCACGCCTTCGATCTCGGGATCGACCCCGTGCTCGTCACCTGCGACACCGTCAACACCGGCTCCCGCAAAGTGATCGAGGCCGTCGGGGGTGTGCTGGAGGGGGAGCGGGGCGGGAAGTTGCGGTTCTGGGTGGCCGGAGGTGGATCCAAAACGGGTGGTGGTGCGTCGTCGCTGGCATGGAAGAACCGGAGAAGCGCCCCATGAGCCCCACCCCGCCGCCGGCCCCCGCGTCGTTCGAGGGGTGTCTGGTCACGGCGATCCGGCTGCCGGTGCGGATCGTGGTGCTCGTGCTGGTCGTGCCGGTGCGGATGGCCTGGGACGCGCTGGTCGTCTGCGGGCGTTTTCTCGACCGTGCGCTGTTGCGTCCCCTCGGCCGTGCGCTCGCCTGGCTCGGGCGGGCGCTGTTCGTCGTGCCGTGGGTGTGGGCGTACCGGAATCTCCTCACCCCGTTCGGCCACGGCCTCGTGTGGACGCTGCGCACCCTGGTCGTACGGCCCGCGCAGTGGCTGTACGCGCACGTGCTCACGCCGCTCGGTCAACTCCTCGCCGTCGTCGCCAAGTTCATCGGCGACGTGCTCGGCTGGACCCTGCTCGCGGTGTGCGTGTGGCCGTGGGTGGGGCTGTGGCGGTACGTGCTCGTACCGGTCGGGCGCGGGCTCGCCTGGCTGGGGCGGGTGCTGTGCGTGGTGCCCGCGGTGTGGCTGTACCGGCGGCTGCTCACTCCGCTCGGGCACGGCATCGCCTGGGTCGTACGCGGGATCGGCGCCGGCATCGCTCGGACCCTGCGGGCGCTCGGCACGGCGCTGGCGTTCCTGTGGCGGTGGGGTGTTGTCGTGCCGGTCGGGTTCGTATGGCGGTGGGTCGTCGTCGTGCCCGTCGTGTTCGTGTGGCGGTGGCTGGTCGTCGTGCCGGTCCGCTGCCTGTGGACGTGGCTCGTCGTCGTGCCCGCGGGGTTCCTGTGGCGGCGGGTGCTCGTGCCCGTCGGGCGGGAGGTCGGGGCCGCGTTCGGGCACGCGTGGCGGATCGCCGGGTACGTGTCGCGTGCCGTCGGCCGCTTCCTCGGCGCACTGCTGCGGTGGGTGTTCGTGGAACCCGTGCGGTGGACGTACCGCACCGTCCTCACCCCCGTCGGACACCTGCTCCGCGACGGCCTGTGGCGGCCCGTCGCCCGCACCGTGCGGCAGGCCGCCGCCACGGCCCGCAGCACCGCCCGCCAGGTACGGGCCGACCTCCGCCGCGCCCTGTTCGGAGCCCCGCGCCCCGCCCCCGAGGCGGTCGTGCCCGCGGCCCACGGGGAACCGGCGACGCCCGAGGCACGTACTCTAGGCAGCAGTACGACCGCAAACACGAAGCTCACGAAGGACTGACGACACTGGGCAAGCGACAGCCCGAAGGCCCGCCGCCCGCACCGGCGGTGCAGCGCATCCGACTGCGCTACACCAAGCGCGGCCGCCTCCGGTTCACCAGCCACCGCGACTTCCAGCGCGCCTTCGAGCGCGCCCTGCGTCGCGCCGAGGTCCCCATGGCGTACTCGGCGGGCTTCACCCCGCACCCGAAGGTGTCGTACGCCAACGCCGCACCGACCGGCACCGGCAGCGAGGCCGAGTACCTGGAGATCGCCCTCACCGAGCACCGCGACCCCGCGAAGCTCAAGGATCTGCTCGACACGTCACTGCCCGCCGGGCTCGACGTCACCGACATCGTCGAGGCCCGCACCTCCGGCCTCGCCGACCGGCTGCAGGCCTCCGTGTGGGAGCTGCGGCTCGACGGCGTGACCGTCGAGGACGCCGAGCGCGCCGCCGCGGCCTTCCTCGCGGCCGAAGCGGTCGAGGTCCAGCGGCGTACGAAGAACGGCATGCGCAGCTTTGACGCCCGTGGAGCCGTAGCAGCTCTTGAGGCGTCCCGTCCATCAGCTGATAGGCCGGTGGACAACCCCTGTGCGATACTGCGGCTGGTTGTTCGGCACGTGACGCCTGCCGTTCGACCCGACGACGTCCTGTCCGGTCTCCGAGCTGTGGCCGACCTGGCGCCGCCGGTCCCCGTCGCGGTGACCAGGCTGGCGCAGGGGCCATTCGATGAGGAGAGCGGCACGGTGACCGACCCGCTCGCGCCCGACCGCGAGGCAGTCACGGCCGCCCCGGCCGATCGCTCAGGGGCCGCCGGACCGCCCGCCGCGGCAGCGCAGGTGCCGGAAGGCTCCGCGTAGGGACGTCCGTCGTAGCGCAGCCCTCGTACTCGGGAGCCACCTGGGTCGGGCCGCGCGCCACCGACCAAGACTTTCGCCAGGCCGTGCGTACCTCGCGTACGGAACCGGCGAGACAGACAAAGAGAGCTCCCGTGCGGCGCCCGCGCCTACCGGACGGCGGCCCCGCGCATCGCGCGCTCGGCCGCGGACGTCACCGGTGCAAGGCGCGGCGCCCGGGAGCCTGACGGGAGAACCGCCCGCATGCTTGAGCCGAACGAATCCGGTGTGACCGGAGAGGCCGGAGAAACCAACAACGCCCCTGGGGACAAGCTGCCGCCGCGCCGTCGGCGCCGCGCCGCTTCCCGCCCGGCGGGACCGCCCACGGCGGCTGCCGAGACCACCCCGGCCGCGGCCGTGACCGTATCCGCCGTGGACCCCGTGGACCCCGTGGACCCCGTGGATCCTGAGGACGGCGCCGAGGAGACCGAAGAGGTCGGGGCCGCCGCCGAGGCCGCCGCGGCTCAGCCCGAGCCGGCCGAGAGCGCCGCCCCGCCGCGCGCCCGGCGCCGTGCCACCCGCCGCGCCTCCGCGCCCGCCGGTGCGCCGAAGGCCGCCGACGAGAGCGCGCCGGCCGCCGCTGAGCCGGTTGCCGCTGAGCCGGTTGCCGCTGAGGCCCAGGTTGCCGCCGAGGCGCCGGTCGCCGCTGAGGCGCCCGCCGAGGCCGCCGCCGTCGAGGAGGCCCCGCGCCGCACCCGGCGCCGCGCCACCCGCAAGGCGACCGCACCGGCCGGTGCCCCCAAGACCACCGACGAGGGCACGACGGCCGTCGCCGCGGAGCCCGCGCAGGCCGCCGAGTCCGCCGAGCCCGCCCAGGCCCCTGCCGTCGAAGCCCCCGCCGAGGTGCCCGCCTTGGACGAGGCCGCCGAGGCCGCGCCCCGCCGTACCCGGCGCCGTGCCACCCGCAAGGTGAGCGCGCCGGTCGCCGAGGCGCCCGCCCAGGCCGAGCCCGTCGCCGCCGCCGACGTGCCGGTGGAGGTCGCGTCCGCCGAGTCGGGCGAGTCCGTGGCCGGGCCCGCCGCCGAGGTGCCCGCCGAGGTGCCCGCCGAGGCAGCCGCCGAAGCGCCGAAGCGTGGCCGCCGCCGTGCCGCCCGTAAGGCGTCGTCGATCTTCTCCGAGCCGCGGGGCGCAGGCCGTGCCGCCGAGCGGGAGGGCGAGGAGTCCGGCTCGCGCAAGCCGAAGCGGCCCGCGGTCGCCGTGTTCCAGCAGCCGGTGTTCACCGAGCCGATGTTCCAGACGCCCGAGCGCGCCGCCGCCGCGGCCGCCGCCGAGGCGGCCGAGGAGGCCGTCGAGGCGCCCGCCCCGGTCGAGGAGGAGCCCGCCGCCGGTGGCCGCCGTCGGCGCCGTCGCCGTGGCGAGCCCGCCGAGGTGACGCCTGCCGCCGAGCGGGCCGAGGAGACGGCCGAGCCCGCAGCGCCCGCCGCCGAGGAGGAGCCGGCCGAGGCCGCCGAGGAGCCCGCCGAGCCCGCCGAGGGCGACGAGGGTGACGAGCAGGGTGGCCGTCAGGGCCGTCGCCGCCGCCGGGGCGGCCGCCGCCGTCGCCGTGGCGAGTCCGCGGAGCAGGAGCACGACGACGAGGCTGGAGACGAAGGCGCCGGGGCCGTCGCCGCCGAGCAGGCCGCGCAGGACGCCGAGGACACCGCCGAGCAGGCCGAGGAGGACGCCGAGGACGAGCGTGCGGAGCGCGCCGAGTCCGGTGGCTCCTCCAGCAGCCGTCGCCGCCGTCGCCGTCGCCGTCGCGCCGGTGACTCGGGCACGGACGGCGAGCCGGGCGAGGGCGACCCGGAGCGTACGGTCGTCAAGGTCCGCGAGCCGCGGCCCAAGAAGGAGACCGAGCCGTCGGACTTCCAGGACGCCGTGCAGTCCATCAAGGGCTCGACCCGTCTGGAGGCCAAGAAGCAGCGCCGCCGCGAGGGCCGCGAGCAGGGCCGCCGCCGCGTGCCGATCATCACCGAGGCCGAGTTCCTGGCCCGCCGTGAGGCGGTCAACCGGGAGATGATCGTCCGGCAGTACGGCGACCGCACCCAGATCGGCGTGCTTGAGGACAACATCCTCGTCGAGCACTACGTCAACAAGGAGCAGTCGACCTCGTACGTCGGCAATGTCTACCTGGGCAAGGTGCAGAACGTCCTGCCGTCGATGGAGGCCGCCTTCATCGACATCGGCAAGGGCCGCAACGCCGTGCTCTACGCGGGCGAGGTCAACTTCGAGGCGCTCGGCCTGGCGGGCGGTCCGCGCCGCATCGAGACCGCCCTCAAGTCCGGCCAGTCCGTGCTCGTGCAGGTCACCAAGGACCCGATCGGCCACAAGGGCGCCCGCCTGACCAGCCAGGTCTCGCTGCCCGGCCGGTACCTGGTGTACGTGCCCGAGGGCTCGATGACCGGCATCAGCCGGAAGCTGCCCGACACCGAGCGCGCCCGTCTGAAGACCATCCTCAAGAAGATCGTCCCCGAGGACGCGGGCGTCATCGTGCGCACCGCCGCCGAGGGCGCGAGCGAGGACGAGCTGCGCCGTGACGTCGAGCGGCTGCAGGCGCAGTGGGAGGAGATCCAGAAGAAGTCGAAGCAGGTCTCGACGAGCTCGCCGAGCCTCCTGTACGGCGAGCCGGACATGACCGTCCGCGTCGTCCGCGACATCTTCAACGAGGACTTCTCGAAGGTCGTCGTCAGCGGTGACGAGGCCTGGGAGACCATCCACGGATACGTCGACCATGTCGCGCCCGACCTCGCGGACCGGCTGCAGAAGTGGACGTCCGAGGTCGACGTCTTCGCGACGTACCGGATCGACGAGCAGCTCGCCAAGGCGCTCGACCGCAAGGTGTGGCTGCCCTCCGGCGGCTCCCTCGTGATCGACAAGACCGAGGCGATGGTCGTCATCGACGTCAACACCGGCAAGTTCACCGGTCAGGGCGGCAACCTCGAAGAGACCGTCACCAGGAACAACCTGGAGGCGGCCGAGGAGATCGTGCGCCAGCTGCGCCTGCGCGACCTGGGCGGCATCGTCGTCGTCGACTTCATCGACATGGTCCTGGAGTCCAACCGGGACCTGGTCATGCGGCGCCTCCTCGAATGCCTGGGCCGGGACCGTACGAAGCACCAGGTCGCCGAGGTGACCTCGCTCGGGCTCGTGCAGATGACCCGTAAGCGCGTCGGGCAGGGGCTCCTGGAGTCCTTCTCCGAGACCTGCGTGCACTGCAACGGCCGTGGCGTGATCGTGCACATGGAGCAGCCGACCTCCGCCGGTGGCGGCGGCAAGCGCTCCAAGAAGCGCGGCCGCAAGGAAGGCCAGGAGCCCGTGCACGAGGCGCCGGCCGCCGAGACGGAGGCGGAGGTCGCCGCCGAGGCGGCCGCTCCGGTGAAGCTCGCCGAGCCCGAGTTCGTGCCGGACGAGGAGCTGTACAGCAGCGCGGCGGAGGCCGAGGCGGCCGCGTCCCGTGGCCGTTCGCGGCGCCGGGCCACGCGGAAGGCGTCGGCGCCGGCGGGTTCGCCGAGGCCGGCTGAGCAGGCCGAGCCGTTCGAGACGGCGGAGCGGGGCGTGAAGGCGGAGAAGGCCGGGAAGGCCGAGAAGGCCGGGAAGTCGAAGAGGGCCGAGCGGGCCGAGCGGGCCGAGCGCAGGGCGGCGGAGGCTGCCGAGGCTGAGGCCGAGGCCGCTGCCGAGGCCGTGGTCGCGCAGGCGGAGCCGGTTGCGGTCACGCCGGTCGTGGAGCCGGTCGTTGAGCCGGTCGTGGAGGAGGCGGCTCCGGTCGCCGAGCCCGCTCCGGTCGCCGAGCCCGTCGCCGAGGAGGCGGCCGCGCCGAAGGGCCGTACGCGTCGTCGGGTCACCCGGAAGGCGTCGGCGCCCGCCGGGTCGCCCAAGCCAGCCGAGCCCGTGGCCGTGGTCGAGCCCGTCGTGGTGGAGCCCGCCGTGGTCGAGGCCCCGGTGGCCGAGCCGCAGCCGGAGCCCGAGGCCGCCGCTCCCGTCGAGGCCGCGCCCGCGCGGCCGCGGCGCCGTGCGGTGCGCAAGGCCTCGGCGCCGACCGCTTCGGCGGAGGCGGCCGTCGTGGTCGTCCCCGCGGAGCAGCCGGCCGTCGCCGAGGGCGAGGCGAAGCCCGAGCCCGAGCCGGAGGCGGAGGCGGAAGTCGCACCGGCCAAGGCCAAGAAGGCGGCGAAGAAGACCACCGCCAAGAAGGCCGCGGCCAAGAAGGCGCCCGCCAAGAAGACCGCCGCGAAGAAGACGGCGGCCAAGACGGCGACGGCGGCCAAGACGGCGACGGCGAAGAAGACCGCGGCCAAGAAGACGACGGCCAAGACGACGACGGCCAAGACGACGGCCAAGAAGACGGCCGCGAAGAAGACGGCGAAGAAGACCGCCGCGGCGGAGCAGCAGACGCTGCCCTCCGTCTCGGCGTCCGCTTCGACCGCTGCGACCGACGCAGGCTGACGGGCACCCGCCCGCCCGAGAGCCCGCCCGAGACGGCGCCCCCGCACCCGGTGAACCCCGGGGCGGGGGCGCCGTCGTCGCCGGGCGCGCAAGGGCCGCGCCCGGAACGGGCCGTACGAACCGGAACGGGCCGTACGAAACCGTCGTCGACGCGGCTCGGTTTGACCCTTCCGGGTGGGCCCCGTAATCTTGAGCGTCGGCGTGTCCATAGACGTGCCGCACCCCTGTAAACCTTCTCCTCCCGGATCTCTGTCCGGGAGCCCCCCGTGCCTCGTGCCGGGGGAGGCCGACCGCCTTCGCGAGCGGCTGGACTGCGGGGGTCCCGTTTCGAGTCGTAGAGAGTGAGATCCGCGTGTACGCCATCGTGCGCAGCGGTGGCCGCCAGCACAAGGTTGCTGTCGGTGACATCGTTGAGGTTGACAAGATTTCCACCGCCAATGTCGGCGACACGGTCGAGCTCTCGACCCTGCTGCTCGTCGACGGCGAGTCCGTGACCAGCGACCCGTGGGTTCTGGCCGGCATCAAGGTCCAGGCTGAGATCGTGGACCACCACAAGGGCGCGAAGATCGACATCCTGCGCTACAAGAACAAGACCGGTTACCGGCGTCGTCAGGGCCACCGCCAGCAGTACACGGCGATCAAGGTCACTGAGATCCCCACGGCTGCGAAGTAAGGGACTGAGGAGAGATGGCACACAAGAAGGGCGCATCGTCCACTCGGAACGGTCGCGATTCCAACGCTCAGCGGCTCGGCGTGAAGCGCTTCGGCGGTCAGGTCGTCAACGCCGGTGAGATCCTGGTCCGCCAGCGCGGCACCCACTTCCACCCGGGCAACGGCGTGGGCCGCGGCAAGGACGACACCCTGTTCGCGCTCGACGCGGGTTCGGTGGAGTTCGGTACGCACCGTGGCCGCAAGGTCGTGAACATCGTTCCGGTCGCCTGAACCCAGGCACCGTAGAGCGAGTTCTCTCGCGGTTTCTCCGAGGGCGGACCTCACTTTCCGTACGGCTTTCGTACGGGAAGCGGGTCCGCCCTCGGCGTGTTACTAGATAGACAGACCCAGCCGGAACGACAGACCAGTCGGCTGGGCAGCACCCCCGCAGCACCCCCCTGGAGGCACCGAACCATGACCACCTTCGTGGACCGCGTCGAGCTGCATATCGCCGCGGGTAACGGAGGTCACGGCTGTGCCTCCGTACACCGGGAGAAGTTCAAGCCGCTCGGCGGCCCCGACGGCGGCAACGGCGGCCGGGGCGGCGACATCACGCTCGTCGTCGACCAGTCCGTGACCACCCTGCTCGACTACCACCACAGCCCGCACCGCAAGGCCACCAACGGCAAGCCCGGCGAGGGCGGCAACCGCTCCGGCAAGGACGGCCAGGACCTGGTCCTGCCCGTGCCGGACGGCACCGTGATCCTCGACAAGGAGGGCAACGTCCTCGCCGACCTCGTCGGCCAGGGCACCTCGTACGTCGCCGCGCAGGGCGGCCGGGGCGGGCTCGGCAACGCGGCCCTCGCCTCCGCGCGGCGCAAGGCGCCCGGCTTCGCGCTGCTCGGTGAGCCCGGGCAGACCGGCGAGATCGTCCTGGAGCTGAAGACCGTCGCGGACGTGGCGCTCGTCGGCTACCCGAGCGCCGGCAAGTCCTCGCTGATCTCCGTGCTCTCCGCCGCCAAGCCGAAGATCGCGGACTATCCGTTCACGACGCTCGTGCCCAACCTCGGTGTGGTGACGGCCGGTTCGACCGTCTACACCATCGCGGACGTCCCCGGACTCATCCCCGGCGCCAGCCAGGGCAAGGGCCTCGGCCTGGAGTTCCTGCGGCACGTCGAGCGCTGCTCGGTGCTGGTGCACGTACTCGACACGGCGACGCTTGAGTCCGAGCGCGACCCGGTCTCCGACCTGGACGTGATCGAGGCCGAGCTGAAGGAGTACGGCGCGGGCCTGGAGAACCGGCCCCGCCTCGTCGTCCTCAACAAGATCGACGTGCCCGACGGCAAGGACCTCGCCGAGATGGTCCGGCCCGACCTGGAGGAGCGCGGCTACCGCGTCTTCGAGGTGTCCGCGGTCGCGCACACCGGGCTCAAGGAGCTGTCGTACGCGCTCGCCGAGCTGGTCGGCGCCGCGCGTGCCGCCAAGCCGAAGGAGGAGGCGACCCGGATCGTCATCCGCCCGAAGGCCGTGGACGAGACCGGCTTCACCGTCGTACGGGAAGAGGACGGGCTCTACCGCGTGCGCGGCGAGAAGCCGGAGCGCTGGGTGCGGCAGACCGACTTCAACAACGACGAGGCCGTCGGCTACCTCGCCGACCGGCTCGAACGCCTCGGCGTCGAGGCCGAGTTGATGAAGGCGGGCGCGCGCACCGGGGACGGCGTGGCGATCGGGCCCGAGGAGAACGCGGTCGTCTTCGACTGGGAGCCGACGGTGGCCTCCGGCGCGGAGATGCTCGGCCGCCGCGGCGAGGACCACCGCTTCGAGGCGCCGCGTCCGGCTGCGCAGCGGCGACGGGACAAGCAGGCGGAGCGGGACGAGGCGGAGCAGGAGTTCGACGAGTTCAAGCCGTTCTAGTCCGCTGACGCAGGAGGGCGGCACCCTAGTCCGCTGACGCAGGAGGGCGGCACCGGAACAACTCCGGTGCCGCCCTCCTGCGTCAGGCGTTACGCGTCAGGTGTTACGCGGTGACCTCTTCGGAGTCCGCGTCCTCCTCCGTCGCCACCTCTGCCGTGCGCTGCGCCGGGATCTCCGAGACGAGGCGGGCCTCCGCGCGGGTGCGGCGGGCGTCGGACGCGGCGCACAGGGCGCGGATCGCGTCGTTGAAGCGGTCGATGGACGGCGGGTCGGACGGGCCGAGCAGGTGCTCCTTGAGCTCGGCGCGGGACTCGGCGTACGGGTCCTGCTCCGGGTTGCGCACCGACTCCATCAGCGCGGCCACGCCGTCCGCCTCGGGGTTGAGGATCGTCGCGGCGCGGACCGTCGGGAAGCCCGAGCGGAACTCGGCCTCGGAGATCCCCGAGGTGTTGGCGACCGCGTACGGCTTCTCGCTGCTCAGCCAGTCCGAGACCACCGAGGAGACATCGCTGATCAGCAGGTCGGCCTGGTTGAAGCAGGAGAAGATCGCCGGGCGTGCGGTGGTGACGATCTGGTGTTCCCACTCGGGGAACGAGCCCCAGTACGCCGCCTCCCAGGCCGCCGTCGCCGCGGCCACGGCCGCCTCGCGGTCCTCGGCGGGCGCGGTCTGCAGCATCATGCGCTCCAGTTCGTCGGCCCCGGTGCGGAACGACGACGAGGTGAGCGCGTCCAGCTCGGCGGTGCGCAGGGCGAGGTCCCGGTCGGCCTCCGGGCCGGGGCGGGCGCCGGTGCGCTGGGCGGCGGCCTCGCGGATCATCGCCTTGATGCGCTCGTTGGCGGCGCCGGCGCGCGGGTCCTGCGAACCGGTCATCGGGTGCGGCTTGTAGAGCAGCCGGACCTTCGGGTCGGCGAGCAGCTCGCGGACGATGTTCTCACCGGCGAGGACCACCGAGGTGTTGCCGGGGTTGCCGTCCCAGCCCTCCCAGGTGGGGGCGTACAGGACGGTCGTGTACTCGCCGGTCGGGGCGCCCGCGTACGGGCGGATCGGGGAGAGCTGCGGGCGGCCGACCTCCACGACGTCCTTGTCGTCGACGCCGATGTCCGCGAGCTGGTAGCGGTCGCGGGCGGCCGGGCCCGCGACCCAGACCTCGTCGTAGGCCTTCGCGTACGGGTTGCAGGAGGACAGCTTGTCGCTCTCGCCGTGGTTGATGAACGCGTGCTTCAGCGTGGGGATGCGCAGCACCTGCGAGGTCTTCGCGGCGTTCGCCGGGTGCAGCATCATCTTCAGCGTCGAGTCCTCAAGGGCGAACATGTTCGCGACCTTGGGGACGCACAGGATCGGCACGTCGGTGGCGTCGATCTTCTGCACCATGAACCGCTCACGCAGCACGATCAGCGGCTTGCCGTCGACCTTGGCGAGCGTGGAGAGCCACATGTTCGCCTGGTACGCGGAGGTGGTGCCGCCGGAGAAGTACATGGCGACGGTCGGCTTGTACGCGTCCAGCCAGGCCGACAGCCACTCCATGACCTTCGCGTCGTGCACGGCGCGCTTCTTCGGCAGCATCCAGGTGGCCAGGTACGCGGTGCCGCCGGCCATCAGGGCGAGGGAGACGCCGACGCCGACCGCGCCCGCGTACACCGTCTTGGTGAGTGCCGAGACCATCAGGCCGACCGTCGCCGGGGCCGAGAAGACGAGCAGGCGGTGGGCCTGGCGGCGGGCCAGGAGGCGCGGCGGGGCGGCGCTCAGGTGCAGCGCCGACGCGTCGATGTTGCGCGTGACGATGGGCAGCTGGCGGCTGCGCCGGACCAGTACGGCCAGGGCCTGGCAGACGAAGTGCGCCAGGTAGAAGGCGAGCAGTGCGATGGTGAGCGGCGCCTGCTCGGCGAGCGGGTTGATGCCGGGCAGCCGGAGCAGGCCGACCACGATCAGCATGTCGCGCAGGAGCTGCCGTACCGTCACGTCGAAACGGATCTTGGCGAGCAGGGCGAGCAGACCCGGACGCTTGTACTGCAGATAGGTGTCGAGGGCCAGACCGCCGGCGCTCGCGACGATGAAGACGGGCAGGCTCGGCAGCAGAGCGCCGGCGAGTTGCGCCGTGAAGAGCGCGAACATCGTGAGCAGCGTGAGCAGCTGCACGACGCGGCGGGGGGCGAGTCCGGCGGAGGGCACGGGCTGGGCTCCTGGCAAAGTTCGGATGGGGGGATGCGGTGAGATCGGCCCCGTGACGGACCCGTGGGGGAGGACCGTGGGGAAGGCTGACCCCTGACCGTATGACCATCCGCGCTGCCTGGGCAATCTTCCGTGACAACTATCACCGGATACCGGGGCAAAGCGACCGAACCCGAGGCAACCCCGAGGCAACCCCGAGGCAACCCCGAGGCAACCCCGAGGCGCCTTCGGCCGTCGGCCGGAACGCGCGCCTGTGCCTGCGCCGACCACGGGTCGGAATGCGAAGCCGCCCACGGGTCGGAATGCGAAGGCGGGCTCTGGCGCCTCTCACGTAGATTGCGACGTACACACATCGGGAGCACAGGGGATCGCAGGTGTCAGGCGTAGCGGTGTCAGGCGTAGCAAGGAAGAGCGTGGCCGAGGCCCGTCGCATCGTGGTGAAGGTGGGCTCCTCCTCGCTCACCACCGCGTCCGGCGGCCTGGACGCGGACCGGGTGGACGCCCTCGTCGACGTCCTCGCGAAGTCCCGCAGCGGCGGTGAGAAGGAGATCGTCCTGGTCTCCTCCGGTGCCATCGCCGCCGGGCTCGCCCCGCTCGGCCTGCGCCGCCGGCCGCGCGACCTCGCCCGGCAGCAGGCCGCGGCCAGCGTCGGCCAGGGCCTGCTCGTCGCCCGCTACACCGCCTCGTTCGCGCGGTACGGCGTACGCGTCGGCCAGGTCCTGCTCACCAGCGACGACATGGCCCGCCGCGCCCACCACCGCAACGCCTCGCGCACCCTCGACCAGCTCCTCGCCATGGGCGCGCTGCCCGTCGTCAACGAGAACGACACGGTCGCGACGGACGAGATCCGCTTCGGCGACAACGACCGCCTCGCCGCCCTCGTCGCCCACCTGGTCCGCGCGGACCTGCTCGTCCTGCTGTCCGACGTGGACGGCCTGTACGACGGGGACCCGGCCAGGCCCGAGAGCTCGCGGATAGCGGAGGTGCGCGGGCCGGACGACATCGCGCATGTGCAGATCGGCAGCGCGGGCAAGGCGGGCGTCGGCACCGGCGGCATGGTCACCAAGGTCGAGGCGGCCCGGATCGCGGCCGCCGCCGGCATCCCTGTCGTCCTCACCTCCGCGGTGCACGCGGCCGACGCGCTCGCCGGGCGCGCCACCGGCACCCACTTCCACAGCACCGGCCGCCGCTCCGCCGACCGCCTGCTCTGGCTGCAGCACGCCTCGACCCCGCAGGGCGCGCTCACCCTGGACGACGGCGCAGTGCGGGCGGTCACCGAGCGGCGTACGTCGCTGCTGCCCGCCGGGATCCGGGCCGTCGAGGGCGAGTTCAGCGCGGGCGACCCGGTCGAGCTGCGGGACGCGGAGGGCCGCGCCGTCGCCCGTGGGCTGGTCAACTTCGACGCCAAGGAGATCCCCCAGCTCATCGGCCGCTCCACCCGCGAGCTCGCCAAGGAGCTGGGCCCGGCGTACGAGCGGGAGGTCGTGCACCGGGACGACCTGGTGCTGCTGCACGAGTGAGGGCCTGAGCTGTCCGGTGCCTGCTGTGTCGTAGGGGTGCGGCCTTGTGTTGTCGTACGGGTGCGGCCCTGTGTTGTCGTACGGGTGCGGTCCTGTGCTGTCGTACGAGGGTGGCCCTGTGCTGTCGTACGGGGGTGGCCCTGTGCTGTCGTACGGGGGGTGGCGGTGCAACATCTTGTTGACGGCGTTCCTGCAGCTCGGGCGCCGATCCGGCCGAAACAGGGCGCCCTGGGCGGGGGACCTTCCGGAAAACCCCCACGCGAAGCGTCCCGGCCTGTTCAACTTTGTTGCGGGGCAATTGTTTACGGGGCAGTGATGGCGGGCGGGGCAGGTCCGCACGACGAAGGCAGAGCAGGAGGCCGCCGGTGAGACGAGCGCGCCCCGGGGCGGCGTCCCGAGGCGGGGAGCGGGCCCTGACCAGCGTCAGGACCGGCAACGGCCCCGCGGACCGGGACGACGAGCGCACCGAGTCGACGAGTGAGCGTGCGGAGCCGGAACAGCGGGCGCCCACCGACGAGCCACGCCTGTGGCACGTGACCCTGAGCGTCTCGGGCCCCGCGACCCCGCTCCCGGACATCAGGCGGGGCCTCGAACAGCTCGCCCACGACCACGCGTTCCTGCTGACCAGCCGATACGCCGACGACCACGCCGAGATCCGGTACTGGGAGGAGGCCCGCGACCTGCACGACGCCGCCGCCGTCGCCCTGCGGCTCTGGGGCGAGCACCGGCAGAGCGCACAGCTGCCGCCGTGGGAGATCGTCGGCCTGGAGGTGATCGACCGGGACACGTACCACCAGCGCATCGCCGAGGGGTACGGCCCACCGCCGGCGGCACCCGTGGGCGTGCACCCGTTCTGAGGCGGGGTGCCGCCCGCGCAGCCCCTGGCACCGCGCCCGCAAGCGCCCCCGCGACAGGTTCCGGCCATGTCTCGGAGTGCGGGACACCGTTCGGACGCCCCGAGCGCCCCCGTTACGCTGCGGGTATGACCTCGCTCTCCCCGTACGCCGACATGTCCCCGGTCGCCCAGGCCGCCTACCGCGCCCGCGCCGCGGCCGCCGACATCGCGCCGCTGCCACGGGCCGCCAAGGACGACGCGCTGCTCGCCATCGCGGACGCCCTCGAAGTGCGGACCAAGGAGATCGTCGAGGCCAACGCCGAGGACATCGCCAAGGCCCGCGCCGCCGGCACCAGCGAGTCGATCATCGACCGCCTCACCCTCACCCCGGAGCGCGTCCGCGCCATCGCCTCCGACGTACGGGACGTCGTGGCCCTGCCCGACCCGGTCGGCGAGGTCGTCCGCGGCTCGACCCTGCCCAACGGCATCGACCTGCGCCAGGTCCGCGTCCCGCTCGGCGTCGTCGGGATCATCTACGAGGCCCGCCCCAACGTCACCGTCGACGCCGCCGCCCTCTGCCTCAAGTCCGGCAACGCGGTCCTGCTGCGCGGCTCGTCCTCCGCGTACCACTCCAACACCGCGCTGGTCCGCGTGCTGCGCGACGCCGTCGGCGGGGCCGGGCTCCCGGCCGACGCGATCCAGCTGGTCCCCGGCGAATCCCGGGACTCCGTACGGGAGTTGATGCGTGCCCGCGGCCTCGTCGACGTGCTGATCCCGCGCGGCGGCGCCTCCCTCATCCGTACCGTCGTCGAGGAGTCCACCGTCCCCGTCATCGAGACCGGCACCGGCAACTGCCACGTCTACGTGGACGCCGACGCCGACCTCGACATGGCCGTCGAGATCCTGATCAACTCCAAGGCCCAGCGCCCCAGCGTCTGCAACGCCGCCGAGACCCTCCTCGTACACGCGGACATCGCCGAGGCCTTCCTGCCGCGCGCCCTCGACGCTCTCGCCGAGGCCGGCGTGACCGTGCACGGCGACGAGCACGTGCAGACGTACGGCGAGAAGTCCCACGCCACCGTGCTGCCCGCGACGCCCGAGGACTGGGAGACCGAGTACCTCTCGTACGACATCGCCGCCGCCGTCGTCGACTCCCTCGACAAGGCCGTCGAGCACATCCGGCTGTGGACCTCCGGGCACACCGAGGCCATCGTCACCACCTCGCAGCAGGCCGCCCGCCGCTTCACCCAGCTGGTCGACTCGACCACGGTCGCCGTGAACGCCTCCACCCGGTTCACCGACGGCGGCCAGTTCGGCTTCGGCGCCGAGATCGGCATCTCCACGCAGAAGCTGCACGCCCGCGGCCCGATGGGGCTGCCCGAGCTGACCTCCACGAAGTACATCGTCACCGGCGACGGCCACACCCGCTGAGCCCTGCGGTCACGCGGACGGCCTGCACGACGGCCTACGCGACGGCTTACGCGTACGAAGCGGCGAATTTCCTTACGCCCTGCCCAAAATGACCCCCCAGGTCTACTCTGGACCCGTGCCGGAGGACGTGGGGGGCACGCCGTCTGCGGACGGCCGGGAGCCCGACGACGACCGCGACCACGGACGTGCGGACGAGGAGTTCGCCGCCGTGGTCTTCGACGAGGACTTCGTCCGCTCCGCCGCCATCCACGAGCCCAGCGCCGTCGAACGCCTGCTCGCCCAGGCCCAGGACCGCGCCGAGGCCGAACACCGCCGCCGCGGCCACCCCGAGGACCGCGCCGACGACCGCTACGACGACCGTTACGACCTCGACGCCTACGACGACGATCACGACGATCACGACGGCCACGACGGGTACGCGGACCGCAACCCGGAGTGGGGCGACGCGTACGGCCCGTACGGACCCGACGGCCCGCTGGACCTCGACTCCGCCGGGCGCCGCACCCCGGGGCGCTGGCACCGGCCCGTCGCCTGGGTGCTCGCCCTGGTCATGGGCATCGGCATGGTCGCCCTCGCCTTCACCGCCGTCTACCGGGGCAACTCCGGCCACCGCGAGGACCCGGTCCCGGCGCCCACCACGACCGGGGTCGACAGCAGCCCGTCCACGCCGGTCGGCCCGTCGGTCCCGGTCGGCCCGTCCACGCCGGTCGGCCCGTCGGTCCCGGTCGGCCGCTCCGCGCCCGGCCTGTGACTTCGTTTGCCTGCCGCCGAGTTCTCTGTCGCCGAGTTCTCTGTCGCCAAGTTCCCTGTCGCCAAGTTCCCTGCCGCTAAGTTCTTTGTTGCTACGGGAAGTTGACTCGTACCAGCGCGTTTACCCGAGCCGCCCCCGACCTACCCTGAAAGTATGGCCGGGCCGGGAGACCCACCTGAGGGCACGCCCGAAGGCACACCAGAGGGCGTCCCCGGTGGAGGCGAGGAAGAGTACCGATCCGTCGTCTTCGACGAGTCGTTCGTACGCGCTGCCCGCCTCCAGGAGTTCTCCGCGCGCGAGCGCGCAGGCGAGCACGCGCCCGCCGTGCGCCGCCGCCCCGCGCCCGTCGTCACCGCGTCCCGCTCGCTCTCCCGGCAGGCGCTGGTCCTCTTCCTGCTGATCACCGTCGCCTTCGCCACGGCGATCTTCATGGGCCTGCGCAATCCGGCCCCGCCCCCTCGCCACCGGCCCGCCGACCCGCTGCGCACCACCGTCGTCCCGCTCGCGCCGCGCGGGCCCGTGCCCGGCGCCCAGGACGTCGCCGAGCTGCTGGCCCGCAGTCCCGCCGCGCAGTTCAAGGCCGGGGCCGCCGGGATCGGGCTGCCCGCCGCGCGCCGCACCGCACACTTCTCCGACAGCCAGGTGCTCACCGCGCTGACCACAGCCAAGGACTACCTGGTGGCGTCCTCCCTCGACCCCGACGCGCTCACCGGCGACGAGGTGCGCTCCGTGCGGATCCTGCTCGACCCGGACCAGCTGGACCAGTTCGACCGCAGCCTGCACCGCCCCGCCGCCGACGGCCGCCATGCCGCCACCGGCTGGCTCATCCGGTTCGACCCGCGCCACGCCGAGCTCGCCGACCCGCGCGTCCGCGTCCAGGGCACCCTGCACGCCGCCGAGGTGAACTCCGACCTCATCGACGTGATCTCCGAGCACACCTTCGTCTACGCCGTACGCCCCGCGGGCGGGGACGACGAGCGGGCCAGCCTCTTCACCGTCCGCCGTGAGCTGCACTTCCGCTTCGACCGCGAGGACCTCCAGCGCCGGCGCACCGAACTGCTCACCTCGCACGCCCAGGCCGGACCGCTGTCCTGCGGCACGGAGTCCGCGGACCGGCTGCGGCCGCTGCTCGCCGGACAGAAGGCGAAGCCGGGCGGCCCCGCGGGCACCGACCCGTACGCGCGCGGGCCGCACGACACGGCGCTGTGCGGGTCCCTCGCGGGGTCGGCACAGCCGTCGCCGTCACCGTAGCTGTGGGCGTGGCCGTAGCTGTGTGTGGTTGCCGTCGGTGGTTGCCGTCGGTGGTTGCCGTCGGTGGTTGCCGTCTGTGGTTGCCGTGTGTGGTTGCTGTGTGTGGTTGGGGGCGCTGTCGGCTGGTCCGCGGGGGCTGCTGTCGGCCGGTCAGGGGAGGCCGACGCCGGAGGTCAGCGGGCGTCGTCGCCGTCGTCTCTCCGGTCCCGGTCGCCGCGGCCGTCCCCGTAGCCCGCGCCGCCGTCCGCGCCGCCGTCCGCGTCGTTCTCGTGGCCGGGTCCGCCGCCGCTCTGGCCGCCTGCGCCCGTGAACCGGTCCCGCAGCTTGCCGCCCAGGTCGCCCGCGCCGCCCGCAATGTCCGAGACGAGCTTCATCAGCGGGTCCTTGGACGTACGCACGTCACTGGCGTAGCTGGAGGCGGACTGGCGGAAGGAGTCGGAGACCGAGGTGTCCTTGTCCTCCTCGCGCCTCGGGTAGTGGCCGTCCATGATCCGCTGATAGTCGCGGGACTCGGACCAGCGCTTCAGCTCGGCCGCGCGGACCGTGGTGAAGGGGTGCGAACGGGGCAGGACGTTGAGGATCTTGAGGACCGAGTCGCGCAGGTCGCCGCCCCTCTCGTACTCCTCGGCCTGCTCCAGGAACGCGTCCACGTTCATCTCGTGCAGGTGGTTGCCGCCCGCGATCTTCATCAGGCCGCGCATCGACGCCTGCAGGTCCTGGCCGACGAGCAGACCCGCGCGGTCCGCCGACAGCTCCGACTTGCGGAACCACTCGCGCAGCGCCGTCACGATCGCCATGATCGCGACGTTGCCCAGCGGGATCCACGCCACCTTCAGGGCGAGGTTCGTGAGGAACAGCAGGATCGTGCGGTACACCGAGTGGCCGGACAGGGCGTGCCCCGCCTCGTGGCCGACGACGGCGCGCATCTCCTCCTCGTCGAGCAGCTCCACCAGGCCCGTGGTGACCACGATGATCGGCTCGTCCAGGCCGATGCACATCGCGTTCGGCTTCGGGTCCTGCGTGACGTACATCGCCGGGACCTTTTCCAGGTCCAGGATGTAACAGGCATCGCGCAGCATGGTGTTGAGGTGCGCGAACTGGGCGTCGCTGACCCGCACCGAGTCCGACAGGAACAGCAGCCGCAGGCTGCGCTCCGGCAGCAGTCCGCTGAGCGCCTTGAAGACGGTGTCGAACCCGCTGAGCCGGCGCAGGGCCACCAGCGCCGAGCGGTCCGCCGGGTGTTCGTACGCCCGTGAGGAGATCCCGGGGAAGCGGCGGCGCTGCCGGCCGGGGAGATTCTCGTGCTGTCCGGAGTTCTCGGTCATGTGGCCCCCAAAATTTCTGCGGCTGGTCCCGCCCCCGAAGAACGTCCAGCCTATGCGTTTCGGTTCCATCGCGGCGGGGGCACATCGATCCACTTTTTCCGCGCGGGCTACGGTGGCGGGGCAGCACACCGAAGGAGTACGCGTCATGGAGTACGGCCACACCGCCCTGCTGGCCGCCGCGGAGTTCGCCGAGCTCGCCGCGGAGGACCAGGGGCCGGGCACCACCCTGCGCATCGTCCTCGTCGCCTCCCTCGTCGGCGCCGCCCTGCTCGCCTGGCTGCTGCTCCGCGGCTACCGCAGGGACGCGGACGACGACCGCGACGACACCTGAGCGAAGCCGCCCCGGACCCGCGCTGTGCCCGGCCCCGCTCCGGACCCGCCCCGGCCCCCGGCCCCGTCCCCGAACCTGCCCCAGCCCTGCCCCAGCCCTGCCCCAGCCCCGCTCCGGGCCCGGCCGGGCGCCGATGCCTGAGTCGGCGTGAGCGCCCGCGAGGTGCCCGCATACGATGTGCGGGAAGTCTCGATCCCGCTCCCACCCGGATAGGTCCTGCCGACGATGAGCCTCCACACCACCACTGCCCAGCTGGTCACCCTCGCCTCCGGCGGCGGTGAGCACGTAGACGAGCACGCGAGCATCAGCCCTTACGTCACCGGCGGCGGCGCGCTCGTACTGCTGCTCCTGCTGCTCTGGATCACCACCCGCTTCAACCGCGACCGCTGATCCGCATCCCACC
The DNA here is from genome assembly GCF_029968095.1 of Streptomyces solicavernae. Lineage (GTDB taxonomy): Bacteria > Actinomycetota > Actinomycetes > Streptomycetales > Streptomycetaceae > Streptomyces > Streptomyces solicavernae. Next base: position 58,862 of record NZ_JASCIR010000018.1, read on the forward strand.
GCCGACAGCGCCTTCGCCTGTGGCCGGTAGGGTCTGCACGCATGGGAGAGCAGGACATGCCTACCGGCCCGTCGATCTCGGGCAAGCGCCGTCTCGGCGTCATGGGCGGAACGTTTGACCCGATTCACCACGGGCACCTGGTGGCCGCCAGCGAGGTGGCCGCCCAGTTCCACCTGGACGAGGTCGTCTTCGTGCCCACCGGGCAGCCGTGGCAGAAGAGCCACAAGACCGTCTCCCCGGCCGAGGACCGCTACCTCATGACGGTCATCGCGACCGCGGAGAACCCGCAGTTCTCGGTCAGCCGCCTCGACATCGACCGCGGCGGACGGACGTACACGATCGACACTCTGCGCGATCTGCGCGCGCTCAACCCCGACACGGATCTGTTCTTCATCACCGGTGCGGACGCACTCGGCCAGATCCTCACCTGGCGGGACGCGGAGGAGCTCTTCTCCCTCGCGCACTTCATCGGCTGCACCCGACCCGGCCACCACCTGTCGGACGACGGGCTTCCGGAAGGCGGGGTCTCGCTTGTCGAGGTGCCCGCCCTCGCGATCTCCTCTACGGACTGCCGCGCGAGGGTCGCCAAGGGGGAGCCGGTCTGGTATCTGGTGCCGGACGGCGTGGTGCGCTACATCGACAAGCGCGAGCTGTACCGCGGCGAGTGAGCCGAGAGGGGCACCGGTGAACGACCGACAGTACGAGCCTTACGACCCGTACGCAGACGGCCGCTACGAGATCGTCGGCTACGACGAGTACGGGCAGCCGGTGTACCAGCAGGTAACCCCCCAGCAGCCCCAGCCCCAGCCCCAGCCCCAGCAGCCCATGCAGCAGCCCCAGGGCCACGACCCCTTCGGCGCCCAGCAGCAGCCCCAGGGCTACGGCTACGACCCGTACGCCGCGCAGCCCGCGTACGACAACGGCCCCTACGGGCAAGGCGGTTACGCCCAGGGCGGGTACGGCGATCCGGCGTACGCCCCGGACCAGGAGGCCGCGTACGACCCGTACGGGCAGGCCGCCGGCACCGGGCAGCAGCAGCGCGTCGAGGAACAGACCGCCTGGGTGCCGCAGCAGCGGCCGGAACCTCACGTTCCCGAGGAGTCGCGCACCGCGGGCGAGTACCGCACCGAGCAGTTCCAGTTCGTCGAGGAGCCGGACGACGAGTCCGAGGACGTCATCGACTGGCTGAAGTTCACCGAGTCCCGCACCGAGCGCCGAGAAGAGGCCAAGCGCCGCGGCCGCAACCGCCTGATCGCCCTGGTCGTGGTCCTCGCGCTCGCCCTGACCGGCGGCGTCGGCTACCTCTGGTACGCGGGCAAGCTGCCCGGCCTGTCCGGCTCGGAGGGCGGCCCCGCCGCGGCGGACGGGCCGCAGAAGCGCGACGTGATCGTGCTCCACCTGCACAGCACCAAGAAGCCCGGCACCTCCACCGCCCTGCTCGTCAACAACAGCACCACCGGCCAGGGCTCCACCGTGCTGCTGCCCAACTCGCTCTCCGTGACCGACGAGGACGGCGCCACCACCACCCTCGGCAAATCCGTCGACGAGGACGGTGCGGGCGGCACCCGCGAGGCCATCAACTCGCTCCTCGGCACCAGGATCGAGGGCACCTGGCGCCTCGACACCCCGTACCTGAACAACCTCGTCGAGATCGTCGGCGACATCGAGATCGACACCGACACGAACGTGCCGGACCCCGAGGCGAAGAAGAAGGGCGAGGCCCCCCTCGTCAAGAAGGGCGAGAAACAGACCCTCAGCGGCCCGATGGCCGTCGCGTACGCCACCTACCGGGCGCCGGGCGAGAGCGAGACGGCGCAGCTGAAGCGGTTCGGCGCGGTCATGCACGGCGTGCTGCGGAAGATCTCCAGCGACCCGGACGCCGCCACCACCACCGTGAAAACCCTCACTCAGATCCTCGATCCGTCACTCAAGGAGAACGATCTGGGTGCCGCGCTCGCGACGCTCGCCGAGCACGCGAAAACCGGCGCTTACAAGACGTCGGTTCTGCCCGTGCAGCCGGACGGCACCCTCACCGAGCAGGCCACGCGGGCCGTGGTCAAGGACGTCCTCGGCGGCAAGGTCAAGAGCCCCGACCAGGGCGACACCGTACGTATCAGCGTCTCCGGCGCGGAGCGGTCCGTGCAGAGCGCCCGCGTCGACCTCGTCAACGGCGGCTGGGCCGTCGTCCGGGGCCGCTCGCCGGCGACCACCGTGTCGCAGGTCACTTACGCCGACGCCGCCCAGAAGGCGCAGGCGGAGGAGGTCGCCAAGACCCTCGACCTGCCGGCCGGCGCCGTCAGGAAGGGCAAGGTCGCCGCGAACGCCGACGTCACAGTGGTCCTCGGCGCCGACTACCGCGCGGGCTGACACCTGCCGCGCGGGCTGACAACCACCGCGCGGGCTGACACCGGGCCGCGAGTGGTCAGGGTCCGGGTAATTGGTTGAGGTGCCGTCCGTGGTCCGTGAGACCCTTGACGGGTACTGACCGCCTAAAGAAAGCCTCGTAGTGACCGCGACGGACCGCTCCAACGAGCTCATCAACGTTGCCGCACAGGCGGCGGCCGACAAGCTCGCGCACGACATCATCGCCTACGACGTCAGCGACGTCCTTGCCATCACGGACGCCTTCCTGCTGGCCTCCGCGCCCAACGACCGCCAGGTCAAGTCGATCGTCGACGAGATCGAGGAGCGCCTCAACAAGGAGCTCGGCGCCAAGCCCGTACGCCGCGAAGGCGACCGCGAGGCCCGCTGGATCCTCCTCGACTACGTCGACATCGTGGTGCACGTCCAGCACAGCGAGGAGCGCGTCTTCTACGCCCTTGAGCGCCTGTGGAAGGACTGCCCCGAACTCGACCTGCCCGAGGACGCCAAGGCGACCCGCGGCAAGGGCGCCGAGCACGCCGAGCAGCAGGCGGCGGCCGACGCCGACGCCGGAGACCTCCGGTGAGCTCCAAGGGCTCGTTCCTGAACGCCTCCGGCGGCCGCGGCCGCCGCGTCATCCTGTGGCGGCACGGCCAGACCGCCTGGAACCTGGAGCGCCGCTTCCAGGGCAGCACGGACATCGAGCTGACCGACGAGGGCATGGCCCAGGCCCGCCGCGCGGCCCGGCTGCTCGCCTCCCTGAAGCCGGACGCCATCGTCGCGTCCGACCTCAAGCGCGCCGCCGCCACCGCGGCCGAACTGGCCTCCCTGACCGACCTCGACGTCGCGCACGACGGCGCCCTGCGGGAGACCTACGCGGGCCGCTGGCAGGGCCTCACGCACGACGAGATCATGACCCAGTACGGCGAGCAGTACGCCGCGTGGAAGCGCGGCGAGCCGGTGCGCAGGGGCGGCGGTGAGCTGGAGACCGAGGTCGCCGAGCGGGCCGCCCCTGTGGTCCTCGGGCACGCGGACAAGCTGCCCGACGGCGGCACGCTCGTCGTCGTCAGCCACGGTGGCACGATCCGTACCACCATCGGCCGGCTGCTCGGTCTGGAGCCGCACCACTGGGAAAGCCTCGGCGGGCTCTCCAACTGCTGCTGGTCGGTGCTCGGCGAGGGCGCCCGCGGCTGGCGGCTGCTCGAACACAACGCGGGCACGCTGCCGGAGCCGGTCCTCGGCGACGACGACTGAGACCGGCCGGTCCTGCCTTCCGCGGCCTGGGACCCGGATTTCACTTTCCGGCAGGTCGCAGGCTAAAGTTCTTCTTGTTCGCCCGCCGAGCGGGAAGAACACCAGGGGCTATAGCTCAGTTGGTAGAGCGCTTGCATGGCATGCAAGAGGTCAGGAGTTCAATTCTCCTTAGCTCCACAGTCACCGGAATCCCGTCCCCGTCAGGGGGCGGGATTTTGCGTTGTGCGGGTTTCGCGTGGGTGTGCGTTTCGCGTGGGTGTGCGTTTCGTGTTGTGCGGGGTTTCCGTGGCATGCGGTTTCCGTGGCTCGCGGTTTCCGTGGCTCCCAGGTCAACGCCGCCGCAGCGCGCGCAGCGCGGCCGTACGGGAACGGCTCAGCTCGTCGGCCGGGGTGTACGCCACGATCCGGCACTCCGGCATGCCGTTGACCGACAGGGACACCGACGTCAGGCGTATCTCGCCGACCCTCCGGTGCCGGAACGTCTTCACGCGCGGGCCCGGCGTCACCACGTCCCCACTGCGCCACAGCTCCGCGAAGTGCGGGCTCGCGGCCGACAGATCACGCACGAAGTGCTCCCATGCCGGCTCGCCCACATGGGAGCCGTACGCCTGGCGCAGCTGCGCCACCATCATCGGGAGCTCCGTGTCCCGGAACATCACCGGGCACTCGGCCTCGTCGAGCGTGAACAGCGCCCACAGGCTGTTGTGCACGCCCACTGAACGGACTGCCGGGGTGTCGAACAGGTCCAGATAGGCGGCATTGGTGGCCAGGACGTCGTACCGCGCGTTGTAGACCACCGCCGGGTGCGGGTCCAGGGCGTCGAGGATGCCCTGGAGCTCCGGGCTGACGCGGTCCGTGTCCGGGCCGCGCGGTGGGACGTACGGCACCTGCGCCAGGTGGTAGAGGTGCTCGCGCTCCGTCTCGTCCAGGCGGAGCGTGCGCGCCACGGCGTCCAGAACCTGCGGGGAGGCGTTGATGGGGCGGCCCTGCTCCAGCCACGTGTACCAGGTCACGCCCACGCCGGAGAGCTGCGCCACCTCCTCGCGGCGCAGGCCGGGCGTGCGGCGGCGCAGGCCCGGTGCCATGCCGACGTCGGCGGGCGTCACCCGGGCCCGGCGGCCGCGCAGGAAGGCGGCGAGCTCCGGCCGGCGGCGCCGAGTGGCCGCTGTCTCCGTCACGGTCGTCACATCCCCCAGGATCGATCGGCTCGGGTGCTGTTGCCAGGTGCTGTCAGTACCCGTATCGGCGGGCTCTCGTGAGGCGCGGGCATGGGCGGGCACGCTCGCTGCCATGACGACAACCGCTGTGCCCAGTAAAGACCTTGGCACTGACATCGCGACCCCTGTGCGGCCCCGCAGACTCCTCGCGGTGGTGCTCGCGGCCCAGTTCATGGCGCTGCTGGACGTGTTCATCGTGAACGTCGCGGCGCCCACGATCCGCGCCGACCTCGCCGCCTCCGGCGCCGGCCTGCAGCTCGTGGTGGCCGGCTACACCGTCTCGTACGCGGTGCTCCTGATCACCGGTGCGCGGCTCGGGGACCGGTTCGGGCAACGTCGCATGATGCTCGTGGGGCTCGCGTTCTTCACGGCCGCCTCGCTGGCCTGTGGACTCGCCCAGAACACCGGGCAGTTGATCGGTTTCCGGCTCGCCCAGGGCGCCGGGGCCGCCGTGATGATTCCGCAGGTCCTCAGCCTGATCCAGCGCAACTTCACGGGCCACGCGCGCGTGCGGGCCCTCGGCGCGTACTCGGCTGTGCTCGCGGTCGGCGCCGCTGCGGGCCAGGTCGTCGGCGGCGTGCTCGTCGCGGCCGACCTGTTCGGCAGCGGCTGGCGGCCCGTGTTCCTCGTCAACGTGCCGATCGGCCTCGCCCTGCTGGCCGTCGGCGCCCGCGTGCTGCCGCGCGACGCCCGCGCACAGACCGCCCGCGGTCTCGACCTGCCGGGGCTGCTGCTGCTCGCCGCGGCCGTGTCGCTCTTCACGGTCCCGCTCGTGCTCGGCCAGGAACAGGACTGGCCGCTGTGGTCCTGGCTGTCGCTTGCCTCAAGTGCCGTGTTCCTCGCGGCATTCGCGGCGTACGAGAGCAGGCTCGCGGCCCGTGGTGGTGCGCCGCTGATCGCACCGCGCGTGTTGCGGATTCCCGGAATCGGCGCCGCAGTTGTGCGGATTCTGCTCGTGATGGCGGTGAACGCGGGCTTCCTGTTCGTGGTGACCCTGCACTTCCAGGCCGGCCTCGGACACAGCGCGCTGCGTACGGGGCTCACGTTCGCGCCGACGGCCCTGGTGTTCGGCGCGGTCGGGCTGACCTGGACGCGCTGGCCGCAGCGGCTCCAACGGTCCCTGGTCCCGGCCGGGTTCACGATCACCGCGCTGGCCGGGGCGGCGGTCGGCCTGCTGCTGCGCGACGGCTCCTTCGGCGGACCGTGGCTGTACGTGGCGTTCGCTGCGGTCGGCCTGGGCCTCGCGCTGGGCTACAGCCCGTCCCTGACCCGCGCGCTCGGCGGCGTACGCAAGGAGGACGCGGCGGACGCCAGCGGGCTGCTCGCGACCGTCACGCAGCTCGGCCAGCTCGTCGGCGTAGCCGTCTTCGGCAGCCTCTTCCTCGCACACCTCACCGACGCGGGCGCGGCCTCCGCCCGCCAGGGTTCCGCCGACGCCCTTCTGGTCGCCTGCCTGGCACTTGCGGTGACGGCGCTCCTGGGCGTCGTGTCCGGACCGGTACGCGCGCGACACTGACCCATCTGGCGGTCCGTGGCAGAATCGGGCGGGCCGGAAAGGGGGCCGCACGGCCGGCGAAGGGTGCCCGACGGGAGGGAGAAGCGCGATGCCTGCGAGCATCCTTGAGGAGGTCAACGACCTGCTCGACGTGGCCGAGGCGCAGGGCTACGACTGGTTGCCGGAGTACGCGCTCCGCTTCACCTGCCCCCCGTGCGAGTGTCCCGCGGTCCGCACGTCCCTCAACTGCCCGTCCTGCGGTTCCGGCCACGTCGCCCAGGTCCTCGGCGACAACGGCGGGATCTCCTACGTGTGCACGGCCTGCGGCCACAGCTGGAGCTGATCGATGGGTGCACACAGGCGGAAGTGCGACTGGTGTGGCAGCGGCACGCCGATCGTCCGCGACATGGAGCCGGTCAACTCCGAGTACCAGTACTGGTGCGAGGAATGCGCGCGGGCGCTGATCATAAAAGGCGACCCCATCGAGACGTACCGCGAGCTTGAGGGCGAACCGATCTACGGCAGGCTCCTCGATGAGCACTGCACGCTCAAGCGCTTCTATTCGTTCGCCAGGGCCTGAGTCCGCCGCGGCACTGGCACGCGCGCGTGGATCCTGTTTTCGGGCAGTCGGTTCTCGCGCAGCCGCCGGGCGGCCAGAGCGAGGAACGCGAGGCCGGCCAGCGTGTAACCCGCGGACAGCGTGAACTGCCAGGCGTTCTGGTCGAGTTCGGGGCGTGAGGTGGTGCTTCCCCCGGCGTGCGGCACCCACCACAGTGCGAACGAGTAGAACAGCACCGTCATCCCGGCCGTCCCGGCCCTGAGCCACGCACCGCGCGTACGACGTGTTTCGGCGGCGAGCAGGATCAGCACGGGCACGATCCACACCCAGTGGTGCGACCACGAGATCGGGCTGATCAGCAACGCGGTCACCGCACAGGAGGTGACCGCCCAGGCGGCCCGCGCGCGGAGCAGCGCGACGACCGCCACGGCGAGCCCGGCCACCGCGACGAGAGCCGCCGCCACGGTGTAGGCGGTGTCCGGTTCGGCGGTGTGCAGCAGCCGCGCCAGGACCCCGCGCAGCGACTGGTTCGCCGTGTCCTCGGCCTGTCCCGGGCGGCTCGCGGCGAAGATCATCTCCGTCCAGAACCGCTTCGAGTCGTACGGCAGGACCAGCCAGGACGCAGCGGTGACCGTCAGGAACGTGACCGTGGCGACCACGGAGCCGCGCAGCCACGTGTTCCACCACCGCTGCCCGCCGCGCGCGAGACGCACCGCCTGGACGAGGCCCGCCAGGGCCAGCATGACGGCGAACAGCGCGGGCGTGAGCTTGATCGCGGCCGCGAGGCCGATGCCGATCCCGGCCCAGCGGTTGCCGGGGCGGCGGGTCAGGTCCCACAGCACGAGCACGGCGAGCAGCAGGTTGATCTGCCCGTACCGCAGCGTCGTCCAGACCGGCTCGCACCACACGAGGAGCGCGGCCCCCCACAGGGCGGCCACGAGCCGCTGCCGGCGCCGCTCGACGCCGGTCAGGCGCAGCGACAGGTACACGACGGCCAGGACGAGCAGCAGGTTGAAGCCGGTCGCGAAAGTGCGCATCTCCGGTACGCCGAGCAGCGTCAGCGGCGTGAAAAGCAGGGCGGCGAACGGCGGGTACGTCGTCGGCAGTTTGTGGACGGTCGCTTCCAGGGCGTAGAGGTCGCCCCCGTTGCGCACCGTCCAGCCCTCGGCGCGGTAGACCATCACGTCCAGGAGCGTGACCCCGGCGAGGCGCTGGGCGACCCAGAAGGCGCTGAACGACGCCAGGCAGACCAGCAGGGCGGTCAGGAGCCGACGCCGGCCGGGACCCGCGGTGCTGCCGTCCGCAGGGGCCTCGGCGCCGTGTCCGGTCCGGTCCTGCTCGGGCCGTTCATCGGTGTTCGCGGCCGCTCGTCCCTGTGTGGTCACGCGTGCTGACAGTACCGGGTGGAGCGTCGTCGCCGGTGGGGCGGACAAACGATTTGGTGGAGCGGCGGGGGACCGGTACTGTTGTCGACGTCGCCGAGGGGAAAGCCCGGGCGGCGCACCGCAAGGGGCTATAGCTCAGTTGGTAGAGCGCTTGCATGGCATGCAAGAGGTCAGGAGTTCAATTCTCCTTAGCTCCACAGGAATTGGAGAGCGGGCCGTCCGAATCGGACGGCCTGCTCTCTTTTTGTGTACCGGTTCTGTGGTGTGCCGGTTCTCGATTCTCTTGTAGTGCCGGTCTTCTGTGGTGCAGGTCTCAGTGCGGCCTGTTCAACTCCGCCCGCTGTCCAGGGCCTTGCGGCCGAGCGGGCCGGGAAGGGCGGGACGGCCTGCGGAGGCGGTCCGTTCCAGGCGCAGGGCGAGCGCGGGACAGCGGCGTACGGCCCGCTGCGCACGGCCGCGCAGCTGCAGGGGCACCGAGGCGTCCGCGACCGCAGGGAAGCCGTCAGGGCCGAGCCTGATCAGCTCAGGCACGACGTCCGCACAGAGACCGTGCCCCTCGCAGAGCGTCCAGTCGACGGCGAGCCGCTCCCCGCTCGTCGTCCCCGGGGCGGGCGCACCGGCGGTCGGCAGCGGCAGTACGCCTCTGGTTCGACGGCCGCAGCCACCCCTCAGTACGTGCGCCGCGACGTCGTCCGCGAACGCCGCGAGCGTCGACTCGACGAAGCTCGCCGTCCCGTCCGGGTGCTTGCACGCGCCGCGGCCGCGTACCGCCGAGAGCACCTCGCGCAGCGCTTCGAGCGCGGTGGGGCCGCCGCCTGTGAGGAGGTCGGCGAGGCCGGCCGCCGCGGCGGGCAGGCCGAGGCGGCACGGACCGCACTGGCCGGAGCTCTCGGCGGCCAGCCAGTTCGCCACCCGCAGGGCCTCGCCGAGCGGGCAGGTCTCGGGGCCGATCGGCAGCACCGCGCCCGCGCCCAGGGCGCCGCCCAGCGACTCCAGGGCGGCGCGCGACACGATCGCGGCGTGCGCGGCCGTCGCGCCCAGCCAGCGGCCGTGGTAGCCGCCCGTGAGCACGCCCTGGGGCAGTGGCGGGGCGCCGGCCAGCCGCAGGACGTAGCGCAGCGGCACTCCTGCGGGCGCCTCGACGACCATCGGGCGGGCCACGGACCCGGACAGCGTCAGCAGGACCGTGCCGGGCTCGTCGCGCAGGCCGGTGTGGCGGTAGCGGGCCGGGCCCATCCGCGCGGCGACGGCGAGTTGGGCGAACGTCTCCGCGTTGGACAGCAGCGTGGGCGCGCCGCCGACCCCGGCGTCCGAGGCGCGCGCCTTGCGTCCCGGCGGCAGCGCGGGGCCGCCTTCCGCCGAGCGCACCAAGGCGGACGCCTCACCGGTCACCATGCGGTGTGGGTTGCGTTGGACACGCGCGCGTAGGGCCGCGTTTCGCCGGTTGGTGAGGCCGCGCTCGGCGAGGGCCGTGGTCATCGCCGCCTCGGTGGAGTCGCGCGTGACACCGATCACCAGAGTGCGGGCGCCCAGAGCCTCCGCGGCCAGCAGCGCGCCGTCGAGGACCAGGTGTGGCGCGCGGTTGATGAGGACCGTGTCCTTGCGGCAGGCGGGCTCGTCCTCGCTGCCGTTGACCACGACCACCGGGCGTATCCCACGGCCGATCGCCGCGCGTGCGACGGCCCGCAGCTTTCTGGCGAACGGAAAACCGGCGCCGCCGCGGCCGCGCAGCAGGACGTCGTCGGCCAGCGCGGCGAGCCGCTCACCGGCCATCGGTTCCAGCGGACCGTGCACCTCGAGGTGCATGGCCAGGTCGAGCCGCTCGACCAGGTCGAAGCCCGCGGTGAGCTGAGGGAGGCCGACGACACGCACTTCGGGGACGTCGGGGAGCGGGGCGTTCAAGGGCGGCCTCCTGGAGAGGGACGGCTCCCTGGAGAGCGGGATGTCAAGGACGGCCTCCTGTCGAGCCGGATGCGCTCCAGGGTTCACCGGACGTGGGCGGCCCGTAGGGCGGCATGTCCTTTTGAGAGGGGCGGTGAGGCGTGGCCTTTCTCGCGGCCTGGTGAGCCGTGACAGTCGGCGTCTCCCCGCTGTCGTCCGGGTCGTACGCGCGCGGTGTGTACGTGGGCGGCTCCTGGCCGGGGTGCGGGGCGCGGGCCGGCGGGGGCGGTGGCGAGGGGCAGGGCGTGGGCGGCGCGGACAGGGCGCGGTAGGCCGCCGTCATGTCGCTGCCGGGTGCCGGTGCGACGGGCGGCCTGTGCATGGTTTCGCCGAGCGGGGAAGCGGGCGGAGCGTGGCGGAGGCCGGAGGCGTGCGGGCCGGAACCGTACTCGTTCCCGTAGGGGTTCTCCCGCCCGCGCGGAGGCGGGTGCGGCGTCCAGCGGGGTCGTACGGGGATGTCGCCGGGCGGCGGGGGCGGTGCCGCCGAAGGGGGCTCCATTCCGGGCAGCGGTGCCTGCCTGCGCGGCGGCTCCCGGTGCGCGGACCGGCGCCCGCGCGGTGCCGGATCGAGCAGCGCCAGGAGGCGGCGGGCCACCTGGCGCTTGACCGGCGGGGGCGCCGAGCGCAGGGCGAGGGCGCCGGCCACGGCGACCAGGCACAGGCAGTACAGCGCGATGACGAAGCCGCTGGGCTCCCGGCCCGCGTACAGGCCGTGCACAAGCGCCGCGCACCAGGCCGGATAGGCGAGCGTGTGCAGGGCGCGCCAGCGGCCGGCGGCGTGGGCCGGGGAGGCGAAGGCGCTGCGCAGGGCGCCGGTGACGCCGGTGACCGCCATGAGAAGCCCCGCCAGGGCGCCGAGGCCGATCAGCACGCCCGTGCCGCTCAGACCGAGCGAGAACGGCACCAGGGCGCCCAGGAGCGACACATGGTCGAGCACCAGCTTCACCGTGCCGTGCAGCAGCAGGAAGCCGGTCGAGGCGACCGCAGTGCCCCGGTGCACGGCCTGGGCCAGCAGTCTGTGCCGGGTGGTGAGGAAGATCCGGTCGGAGGCGACCAGGCCCCAGACGACCGAGCAGGTCAGTGCGACCAGCGCGAGGACTCCGGTGGTGAAGTCCAGCGCCTCGCGCAGTCCGTCGCCGCCGGTGACGACGGTGAGAGGGATCAGGAGGAGCAGCGCGGCGACCAGGCCGCCGCGGACGGTGCGGCTCAACTCCGGTACGGCACCCGAGCGTTGATGTGGATCTCGAACGTGCGGAGAAGTTCGTGGAGGGTTCATGGGGTCACTCCGAATAGTTCGGCAAAGCGCGTCCCGGGCCGCATGCTAAGTGGCCCCGTACCGGCCAGTAAGGGGTTTGAGTTATTGCGCTGTTATCCGGTGGCAATCGGTCTGTTGTGTTGCCCCGATAGGCGCCGGTACGCCGAGTAACCGCAGGGGGCGGGCCCGCGGTGCAGGCGGAATGCGGGTGCTTCCCAAAGCTCGGTGCGACCGTCGTTGGCGCTGCGGTACCCTGACGCCATGCGTGCCGTACGCCTTCTGCTTAGCGAGCCGCGCTGATCAGTACCGACCACGGTCTTCCGAGGAAGCCGGTCGGAGTCAGCGCGGCGTCCCCTCCTGTGTGAGGGGATTTTTCATTTCGGCTGTACGTCGCAGCCGAAAGCGCCGGCAGAGACGATCGATGGAGCCTTAAGGATCATGAGCGAGACGAATTCTGCTGCCGAAGTGGCAGCGCCGCACCGCTACACGGCCACCCTGGCCGCGGACATTGAGGCACGCTGGCAGGACTTCTGGGACGAGAACGGCACCTATGAGGCGCCGAATCCGAGCGGAGACATGGCGGGCGACGCGTCGGTCGGCTCCCAGCCCAAGAAGTTCATCATGGACATGTTCCCGTACCCCTCCGGTGCGGGCCTGCACGTCGGCCACCCGCTGGGGTACATCGCGACCGACGTCTTCGCGCGCTTCCAGCGCATGACCGGGCACAACGTCCTGCACACCCTGGGCTTCGACGCCTTCGGCCTGCCCGCCGAGCAGTACGCCGTGCAGACGGGCACCCACCCGCGCGTGTCCACGGAAGCCAACATCGTCAACATGAAGGCGCAGCTGCGCCGCCTGGGCCTGGGCCACGACAAGCGCCGCTCCTTCGCGACGATCGACCCGGACTACTACAAGTGGACCCAGTGGATCTTCCTGCAGATCTTCAACTCCTGGTACGACACGGACGCGAAGAAGGCCCGGCCGATCGATGAGCTGATCACCCAGTTCGAGAGCGGCGAGCGCCCCGTGCCCGCCGACGAAAACGGCACCACGCGCGCGTGGTCCGAGCTGAGCCCGGCCGAGCGCGCCGAGGTCCTGGGCCAGTACCGCCTGGCGTACGCCTCCGACGCCCCCGTCAACTGGTGCCCCGGCCTGGGCACCGTACTGGCGAACGAGGAGGTCACCGCCGACGGCCGCTCCGAGCGTGGCAACTTCCCCGTCTTCAAGGCCAAGCTGCGCCAGTGGAACATGCGCATCACCGCCTACGCGGACCGCCTGATCGACGACCTGGACGGCCTGGACTGGCCCGAGGCGATCAAGCTGCAGCAGCGCAACTGGATCGGCCGCTCCGAGGGCGCCCGCGTCGACTTCCCGATCGACGGCGAGCGCATCACGGTCTTCACGACCCGCCCGGACACCCTGTTCGGCGCCACCTACATGGTGCTGGCGCCCGAGCACCCGCTGGTCGAGAAGTTCACCCCGGACGCCTGGCCGGAGGGCACGCACGACGTCTGGACGGGCGGCCACGCGACGCCCGCCGAGGCCGTCGCCGCGTACCGCAAGCAGGCCGCCACCAAGTCCGACGTCGAGCGCCAGGCCGAGGCCAAGGACAAGACCGGCGTCTTCATCGGCGCCTATGCGACCAACCCGGTCAACGGCGAGCAGGTCCCCGTCTTCATCGCCGACTACGTCCTGATGGGGTATGGCACCGGCGCGATCATGGCCGTCCCCGCGGGCGACCAGCGCGACTTCGAGTTCGCGCGCGCCTTCGAGCTGCCGATCCACTGCATCGTCGAGCCGACCGACGGCCGGGGCACGGACACCTCCACCTGGGAAGACGCCTTCGGCTCGTACGACGCGAAGATCATCAACTCGTCGAACGACGACATCTCCCTGGACGGCCTGGGCGTCGCCGAGGCCAAGGCGCGCATCACCGAGTGGATGGCGCAGCGCGGCGTCGGCGAGGGCACCGTCAACTTCCGGCTGCGCGACTGGCTGTTCAGCCGCCAGCGCTACTGGGGCGAGCCCTTCCCGATCGTCTACGACGAGGACGGCATCGCGCACTCGCTGCCCGAGTCGATGCTGCCCCTGGAGCTGCCGGAGGTCGAGGACTACTCTCCGCGCACCTTCGACCCGGACGACGCGGACACCTCCCCGGAGACCCCGCTGTCGCGCAACGAGGACTGGGTCAACGTCCAGCTGGACCTGGGCGACGGTGTCAAGACGTACCGCCGCGAGACCAACACCATGCCCAACTGGGCCGGTTCGTGCTGGTATGAGCTGCGCTACCTGGACCCGCACAACAGCGACAAGCTGGTCGACCCCGAAATCGAGCGCTATTGGATGGGCCCCCGCGAGGGCCGGCCGCACGGCGGCGTCGACCTGTACGTCGGCGGCGCCGAGCACGCCGTACTGCACCTGCTGTACGCCAGGTTCTGGTCCAAGGTGCTGTTCGACCTGGGCCACATCGCGTCGTCCGAGCCGTTCCACAAGCTGTTCAACCAGGGCATGATCCAGGCGTACGTCTACCGCGACAGCCGTGGCTTCCCGGTGGCGGCCGCCGAGGTCGAGGAGCGCGACGGCGCGTACTTCTTCGAGGGCGAGCCGGTCAAGCGCGAGCTGGGCAAGATGGGCAAGTCCCTGAAGAACGCGGTCACTCCGGACGAGATCTGCGCCGAGTACGGTGCGGACACCCTGCGCCTGTACGAGATGGCGATGGGCCCCCTTGACGTCTCCCGGCCGTGGGACACGCGCGCGGTGGTGGGCCAGTTCCGGCTGCTGCAGCGGCTGTGGCGCAACGTCGTCGACGAGGCCACGGGTGAGGTCACCGTGTCCGACACGGAGCCCGACGAGGGCACACTGCGGGCCCTGCACAAGGCGATCGACGGCGTCCGCCAGGACCTGGAGGGCATGCGGTTCAACACCGCCATCGCCAAGATCACCGAGCTGAACAACCACCTGACGAAGTCAGGTGGCGCGGTGCCGCGTTCCGTCGCCGAGCGCCTGGTGCTGCTGGTCGCGCCGCTGGCCCCGCACATCGGCGAGGAGCTGTGGCGCAGGCTGGGCCACGACGCATCGGTCGTCCTGGAGGTCTTCCCGGTCGCCGACCCCGCGTACGTCGTCGACGAGACCGTCACCTGCGTCGTACAGATCAAGGGCAAGGTCAAGGCGCGCCTGGAGGTCTCCCCGTCGATCTCGGACGAGGAGCTGGAGAAGGCGGCCCTGGCCGACGAGAAGGTCGTGGCGGCGCTGGGTGGCGCGGGCCTCCGCAAGGTGATCGTGCGTGCGCCGAAGCTGGTGAACATCGTTCCGGCGTGATGCGCCGGTGAGCCGTGCGTCCGGCTGATGCGCGGGTCGTGAACCGCACATCGGGCTGATCGGCGGCGCAGGGCAGGGATGTCCCCTACGGGCAGGTTGGGGGTTCGAAGGAACCCTCGGCCTGCCTGTCTGCGTTTACCGTGGAAGAGACCGTCGTCGAAACTCCCGGAGGCCCGCCATGGGTGAAGCGATCGCCGTACTGGCGGTGCTTTTCGCGCTCTTCGTGGTGCTGGGGGTGTTCGTCACGATCAAGGTCGCCAAGGCCGCCGCGCGCGGTGTGGACCGCACCATCGAGCAGGCCCGCCGCACGGTCGAGGACACCACCCTCAAGGCGAAGACGTACGCACAGCCCGGCTCCGCGGGTGAGCTCGCGCGGCTGCGCGTACAGCTGCGTTCGACGATGAGGGCCACCCAGGACGCCCTCGGCGCCGGCGCGAGGGAGGACGCCTCGCTGCAGGAGTCGCTGCGCCTCTTCGACCGCCTGAGCGCACACGGGCACGAGCTGGACCATGAGCTGAAGCGCCTGGAGCGCGACCCGGACAAGACCCGCCTCGCGCAGCGGCTGCCCGACCTCAAGGAGCGTACGGACCAGATCACGCAGGCCGCGGACTCCCTGCGCTGGGCCGCCCACGACCGTGCGCGCAACTTCGCCGAGGACGACCTGGCGGAGCTCGGCCGACAGATCGACATGGAGTCGGGCGCCCTGCGGCACTGGACTCCGGCCGGGGCTGAGGCGGGGGCTGGGGGTGAGGAGTCTCCGGGCTCGCGTCCGGCTGCCGCGCCCTCGTGGCCCGAGCCGACGCTCGTGGACGGGCCTGCGGCGCCGACCGAGCAGACCTGGCCCGACGGCCGGTCGGAGCGCTCGGAACACTCGGAGCGCTCGGAGAGGGAGGCGGGGAAGCCTGCCGAGGGCGGGCCCGAGGCGATCGAGCCGAGCAGACCGGCGCCCACGTACACGTGGCAGAAGGAAGCGAAGCCGGAGAGCACCACCTGAACCGCGAAGCGGTTTACGGGCGCCGAACTTGAGCAGGATCCGGTTCGGTCAACGTGCCACGCCGCAGGTGCGGCCGCTGATCGCCCCGAAGCCCCCGGACTGCCGCACGTGCGGTCCGGAAGGTAATCTCCAGCTCATGTCCCGCCATGTCGCGATCGTCACGGATTCAACGGCCTACCTGCCGCAGCGGGCGATCGAGCGGCACGGCATCACGGCGGTGCCGCTGACCGTGGTCCTGGGCGACCGAGCGCTGGAAGAGGGCACCGAGATCTCGGCCCGCTCGCTCGCCACCGCACTGCAGAAGCGCCGGCCGGTGACCACCTCCCGGCCGAGCCCCGAGCTGTTCGGCGAGATGTACCGCCGCGTCGCGGAGTCGGGCGCGACGGGCATCGTGTCGCTCCACCTGTCGTCGGAGTTCTCCGGCACGTACGACGCGGCGGTGCTGGCGGCCAAGGAGGCTCCGGTGCCCGTACGTGTCGTGGACACCGGCATGGTCGCGATGGCCCTCGGGTTCTGCGCCCTGTCCGCCGCGGAGACCGCAGAGGCCGGCGGGACGGTGGACGACGCGGTGGCCGCGGCCGAGAAGCGCGCGGCTTCCACCTCCGCCTACTTCTACGTGGACACCTTGGACTACCTGCGCCGCGGCGGCCGGATCGGAGCAGCCCAGGCGCTCCTCGGCTCGGCGCTCGCGGTGAAGCCGCTGCTCCAACTGGACAACGGGCGCATCGAGTTGCGGGAGAAGGTGCGTACCGCCGCCAAGGCCATCGCCCGGCTCGAAGAGATCGTGACGGAGCGGGCGGGCGTCAGCGCCGTGGACATCGCCGTGCACCACCTGGCCGCGCCGGAGCGCGCGACCGCACTCGCGGACCGCCTCAAGGAGCGCGTGCCGGGTCTGACCGAACTGCACGTCAGCGAGGTGGGCGCGGTGATCGGCGCGCACACCGGGCCTGGGCTGCTGGGGGCGGTCGTCTCGCCGCGGTAGGAGCTGGACCTTCTGCGCGTGGGGCGGTGTGGCTTGTGCGGGTGTGTGCGTTGCCTGGCTGCGGAGCGACTCGGCAGGGAGTGGTGTGACTCGTGTGGGTGACGGAGTTATCCACAACTCGCGGGTAATCCACAGGAATTGACCAAGATCAGCAAGTTCGTTCGGAGCTGCATAGCGTCGCGGACATGACTCCTCGATCGCCTCGCGCTCCTCGCCCCTCCGGTACCCCGCGCCGCCCGTTCGCCGCCGCTGCGACGAGCGGTCCGGGGCGCGGCCCGTCGTCCGACGTCCGCATGCGGCATCGTCATGCGGTCCGTCGCGGACGTTCTTCCTCACGAATGTCCGGTGTGCGCGGGGGCGTTCGGGGCAGCCGACGGGCTTCGGCCGAGCGCGTACGGATGCGTGCACAGCTGCTGTTCGACCCGGGCGGAGGCGGAGGCGGTGACGGTACGGCCTCGTTGCCGTCCCAGCTGCGCCCCGTCCCACCAGGCGGGTTGCGGGCGGCGGGCGCGGCGGACCGGGCGGAGGCGTCTGGGACAGCGGGGACGGCGAGGACGACACCCCGGGGCGCAGGCACGGGCGCGGGCGCAGGCGCACGCGCGGGCACAGGCACCGGTCCGGGCACAGCTACCGGCACCGGCACCGGCACCGGTACGAGTGTCGGCGGTGCGGCAGATGCCGGTGAGAGTGGTCGCGAGTCGCTGGCGAGCCCGGCGGCGGCCGAACCGGAAGGCAGGGCGAGGCGGCCCCTGCGCGCGCGTCTGGGCCTCGCCGTGCGCGAACGGCTCCCGCTGTGGCTGCAGTTGAGGTGCGGCGTCGAACGCCGCAGCCTGATCGCCCTGGCCGTGGTGCTGGTGGTCGCCGTCGGCTTCGCAGCCCAGCACTTCTGGTCCGGCCGGCCGCGGTCGGTACGCGCACCGGAGGCGGTGGGCGAGGCGACGGTGCCCCACCCCTCGCCCGGGCCGACCGTCACACACCCCGGAACGGGCGGGGCGAAGGACGCGGCGGGCGGACAGACAGCCGGTGCCGGAGCCACCGGCGCGCCCGGGGCCTCCGGTAGCCGGATCGTCGTGGACGTCAGCGGCAAGGTGCGCAGCCCGGGAATCCACCGCCTGCCGGCGGGCTCCCGGGTGGCGGACGCACTGAAGGCCGCCGGTGGAGTACGTCGGGGAGTCGACGTCACGGGCCTCAACCGGGCGCGGCTCCTGATGGACGGGGAGCAGGTCGTCGTCGGCGTGCCGCCAGCGCCCGGCCCTGCTGGAGCCGCCGCCTCAGGCTCGTCAGGCGGGAGCGCCGGGCCCGGGGCGGGGGCTGCCCCGGTCAGCCTCAACACGGCCACGGTCGCGCAGCTGGAGACGCTGCCCGGCGTGGGCCCCGTGCTGGCCCAGCACATCGTCGACTACCGCACCCAGCACGGTGGCTTCCGCTCCATCGGCGAACTCCGCGAGGTGAACGGCATCGGCGAGCAGCGCTTCGCGGACCTGAAGAACTCCGTACGGCCATGACCCGCCCGGCAGTTCACGGCACCTCCACAACGGCCGAGGGGCGAGGTGCCACAGCGGCAGGGCTGTCCGGTTCCGTCGCGCCAGGACAGGTGGGTTCCGCCCGCGTCGGTTCCACGGGCCTACGACAGGAAGGCCCGGCCGACCTCCGGCTCGTTCCACCCGCGCTGGCGGCCTGGGTGTCGGCGGGCGTGGCTCTGGGCGACTCCGGAGGGTGGACGGTCCTGGCGCTCACCCTGTGCGCGGTGGTGGCGGTGGGCGTGCTCGGCGCGGAGGCGCTGAGAGTGCTGCGGTCGAGGCGGCCACGACGAACAGGGCGGGGGCGACCGCAGCACGCCGAGGGGCAGCCCGGCGTGATGAGGCCGGGCCGTGTCGCCCTGGCCACCACGCTCCTCTGCGCCACCGCGGCCCTCGGCTCGACCGCGCTGCACACGGCGGACCTGTACCGCGGCCCGGTCCCCGCGCTCGCCCGCGAATACGCCCGAGCCACGGTCGAGTTGGAGGTGACCGCGGATCCACGTCCGGTCCGGGCGCGCGCGTCGGGTGCCAGGACTCTCCCGCCGGGCACGGCCGTCGAGGCCGACATCGTGAAGGTCACGACGTCGGCCGGGCAGGTCACCGAGACCCGTACGCCGGTCCTGCTCCTGGCCCGCGAGGCAGACGCGGAGAGGGCGAAGGAGCGGACTCCGTCCGCCTGGCGCACCCTTCTGCCCTCCACGCGGCTGAGAGTGGAGGGACGGCTCGCGCCGCCGATGCGGGACGGGGACCGGATCGCGGCCGTCGTACGGGTGCCGGACGGGGAGGCGCCGCGCGTAGTGGCGGGGCCGAGTGCCCTGCAGCGCACCGCAGGAAAGCTGCGGGCCGGACTGCGGGAGGCCGGCGACGGTCTCACGCCGGACGCCCGGGCCCTGCTGCCGGGGCTGGTCGTCGGGGACACCGGCCGCGTCACCGAAGAGCTGGACGCGGCCTTCCGGGCCACCGATCTGACCCATCTCCTCGCGGTGTCCGGCAGCAACCTGACCATCGTCCTGATCCTGCTCACCGGCCCGCCCGGGCGTGCGATGCGCGCGGAGCGCGGCGGCCTTGCACCACGCCTCGGCATCTCGCTCAGAGGCACGGCCCTGCTCGGCGGGGCGCTCACGCTCGCGTTCGTCGTGGTGTGCCGGCCGGATCCGAGCGTGCTGCGAGCGGCGGCCTGCGGGCTGATCGTGCTGGTCGCCATCGGTACGGGCCGGCGCCGCTCGCTGATCCCGGCGCTGGCTGCCGCCGTGCTGCTCCTGGTGCTGTACGACCCGTGGCTGGCGCGGAGTTACGGATTCGCGTTGTCGGTGCTGGCCACCGGTGCGCTGCTGACGCTCGCGCCGCGGTGGAGCGCCGGACTGCGTCGCAGAGGGGTGCCGGGCCGGCCCGCCGATGCGCTCGCCGCGGCGCTGGCGGCACAGGCCGTGTGCGCGCCCGTCGTGGCGGTGCTGTCGGCGCGCGTGAGCCTCGTGGCGGTGCCCTGCAATCTGCTCGCCGAGGTGGCGGTGGCACCGGCGACGATCCTCGGGTTCGCCGCGCTCGCCGTGGCGCCGGTCTCGATGCCGCTCGCCGAAGGGCTGTGCTGGGTGGCGAGTTGGCCGGTGGAGTGGATCGCCGAGGTCGCGAGGAGGGGTGCGGCGCTGCCGGGTGCGGGGGTCGACTGGCCGGGTGGATGGCGCGGCGGGGCGCTCCTCGCGCTGGTGACGGTGTGCGTGGTGGTGCTGGTCGGCCGGCTGGCGCGCGGGTCGGGGCGGAGACTGCTCGGACATCCCGTGACGGTCGGGCTGTGCGTCCTGCTGTTCCTGCTCGCCGTGGTCCGTCCGGCGCCGCTCACCCGGGTGATCTCCGGCTGGCCGCCGCCGGGTTGGCGGCTGGTGATGTGCGACGTCGGACAGGGAGACGCCACCGTGCTGGCGACCGGGCCGGGGGAGGCGGTGCTGGTCGACGCGGGGCCGGACCCGGTCCTTGTGGACCGGTGCCTGAGCGCGCTCGGGGTCACACGGATCCCGTTGGTGCTGCTCACGCACTTCCACGCGGACCATGTGACGGGCCTGCCGGGGGTGCTGCGCGGGCGCGAGGTGGGGCTGATCCAGACGACGGCGCTCGAAGAGCCGCAGGAACGCGCGGAGTTCGTGAAGGCGCAGGCCGCCGCGCACGATGTCCCGGTGATGCGGGCGGTGGCGGGCGAACGCCGCCGTGCGGGGCCGCTGCGCTGGCGGGTGGTGTGGCCGCCCGCAGGTCCGAGCCCGAGCCCCGAGCCCGAAGGGCCCAACGACGCGAGCGTGACGCTCCTTGCGGAAGTGGCCGGGCTGAAGCTGCTGCTGCCCGGCGACCTCGAACCGCCCGCGCAGCGGGCCCTGTTGCGCAGCCTGCCCCGGCTGCCTCCCGTGGACGTCCTCAAGGTCGCCCACCACGGCTCGGCCTACCAGGACCCGGAGCTGCTGCGCCGGCTCGACCCACGCCTGGCCCTGATCTCCGCAGGCAAGGACAACGAATACGGCCACCCGGCCCCCGCCACGCTCGCCGCGCTGCGCTCACGCGGCGCGCTCGTCCTCCGTACCGACGTACATGGCTCGGTCGCGGTGACGGGCACCGGCAACGATCTACAGGGCACGCCGTCCAGGGAGGACGCCGAAGGCGAACGTCGAAGACGAGCGTCGTAGGGGAGCGTCGAAGGAGAAGGTCGAAGGAGAGGGTCGTAGGAGATGTCGTAGAGGCACGCCGTAGGAGTGCAGCAAGCCCATGAAAACCGCTGCCTGACCGAACAGGGGTGTGTGTTGAGGAATGAGACCGAGTTGGCCCGAAAGCCGTAGTAATGGTCGAATGGGCCTTCGATGGGGGGAGTTATCCAGCCCTGCGGAACGATCGCGCGCTCGCCCGCCCCGAACGGTCACTGGGCGATCACCAAGAGTCCGGGCGGGCTCACGATACGCGTGCCGCGTCGAAGCCCGCACAGGCCGTCCGCAGAGCGCCGTACGGCATACGGCGCAGGGCACCCATCGCACGTCAACCGGTGCGTCCGCTCCGCACTACAGGTCCATAGCGCAATCAGGGGTGCTTTCCATGTTCGGCCGCTGGCTGGAGAACCGTAAGAACCGGGCGAGCGGCGGTGGTTCCGCTTCGTTGCCGCCCGTGCCGCCCAGCGGAGGGATGGTCAGCTGCCGGGTCGTCGACCCGATCGACGAGCCGTTGCGGCATGCGGAGTTCACCGTCTCGGACGCGCAGGGGCGGAAGGTCGTGGCGGGGGAGGCGGACCCGTTCGGCTCGTTCGTGGCGACGGTGCCGGTGGGGGAGTACCGGATCGCGGTGTCGGCCGAGGGGTACGTGCCGTACCGGGGCAGCGCGACCGTAGCCGGGGGCGGGCACACGGCGCTCGGGGATCTGACGCTGCAGCTCGCGCCGCCACCGATGCTGCCGGAGCCCGGTGACTGGGAGATGGAGCCCATGCACTCCTCGATCGCGTTCACGGCCCGGCACATCGGCCTGGCGCGGATCCACGGCAGGTTCAACAACTTCGCGGGCGCGATACGGATAGCGGAGCGCATGGAGGAGTCGGCCATGCACGTGGTGATCGACGCGGCGTCCATCGACACGAACGTCAAGATGCGCGACGACCACCTGCGGTCGGCGGACTTCCTCGACGTCGCACAGTTCCCGACGCTGGAGTTCTACAGCGACCGCTTCGTGCACCGCGGCGGCAGCCGTTGGGCCGTGACCGGCGCGCTGTCGCTGCACGGTGTGACGCGTACGGTCACGCTCGACACGGAGTACCTGGGCACCGGAAGCGGCATGGAGAGCGAGACCCGGGCCGCCTGCCGCGCCACGACCGAGCTGCACCGCGACGACTTCACGGTGAGCTGGCAGACGATGCTGGCCAAGGGGATCGCGGTGGTCGGCCCGAGCATCAAGATTGCGCTCGACGTCCAGATCGTCCCCAAGGGGTGAGCCGCCGCCCCGAGCCGGCCGGCCCCGGGGCGAGGGCAGGGGCTCAGCGGTGGACCAGGACAATGGTCGCGTGAGCGATGTGAGACATGTGCTGGTCCTGCCCGACCGCGACGCCGCCGAGGAAGCGGCCGAGGCGCTGGCCGGACGCTTCGCGGTCACCGAGGAGCCCCAGCTCGTACGGGACGCCCTGGCCGGTGAGGACGACGCCGAGGACGCACAGTGGCTGCTGGTCCTGGAGGACGCGCAGGACCGCCTGGACCCGGCGGCGCTGGACGAGTTCGCGGCCGAGTGGGAGGGCTGGCGCGAAGAGCCCTAGGTGTTCTGTCCACGGAGGTTGGTGGAACGCCGCCGAGCGCCGCCGTGAACGCTACGTCGTCGTCGACGACGTCATGTAACAGTCCACGATGGCCCGTGCCCGCGCCATCGCCCACCTCGGCGAGGTGGCCCGGCAGGGGGTCGGCATCCTCGGCCCCGACGCCCGGCCGCCGCCCGCCTGGAGAACATCGCCCGCTTCGTCGACTTCGTCTCCGAGAGCATCTCCCGCGCCGCTGACCAGGCCCGCGAGATCCTCCACACGAAACCCGAAACGACCTCGGACACCACTGCCTGAACCGCCTTCAGGGCATGGGGCTCCCTGGCGGGGCCGCTCGTCCGGCGTTGTCAGTGGCGCGTGGGATCCTTGACCGCGATGGCCAGGAAACCCGTAAACGACAATCCGCTCGCCCCCGTCACGATCGCCGTGGGCCAGGAGGACCTGCTGCTCGACCGTGCCGTGCAGCAGGTGGTGGCCGCCGCCCGGGCCGCCGACTCCGACACGGACGTGCGTGACCTCACGCCCGACCAGCTCCAGCCGGGCACGCTCGCGGAGTTGACCAGCCCGTCGCTGTTCGCCGAGCGCAAGGTCGTGGTCGTACGCAATGCGCAGGACCTCTCGGCGGACACGGTCAAGGACGTGAAGGCGTACTTCGGGTCGCCGGTCGAGGAGATCACCCTCGTCCTGCTGCACGCCGGAGCGGCGAAGGGCAAGGGCCTGCTCGACGCCGCGCGCAAGGCGGGCGCCCGCGAGGTGGCCTGCCCCAAGATGACGAAGCCGGCGGACCGGCTCGCGTTCGTACGGGCCGAGTTCCGCACCATCGGCCGGTCCGCGACGCCGGAGGCATGCCAGGCGCTGGTCGACGCGATCGGCAGCGACCTGCGGGAGCTGGCCGCGGCGGTGACGCAGCTGGCGGCGGATGTCGAGGGGACGATCGACGAGGCGGTGGTCGGCCGGTACTACACGGGTCGGGCCGAGGCCTCCAGCTTCACGGTCGCCGACCGGGCCGTGGAGGGCCGGGCGGCCGAGGCGCTGGAGGCGTTGCGCTGGTCGCTCGCGACCGGGGTGGCGCCCGTGTTGATCACCAGTGCGCTGGCTCAGGGGGTGCGGGCGATCGGCAAGCTGTCCTCCGCGCGCGGCGGTCGCCCCGCGGACCTGGCCCGTGAACTCGGTATGCCGCCCTGGAAGATCGACCGCGTACGGCAGCAGATGCGGGGCTGGACGCCGGACGGGGTCGCGGCGGCGCTGCGGGCGGTCGCGGAGGCGGACGCGGGGGTGAAGGGCGGGGGGGACGATCCCGAGTACGCGTTGGAGAAGGCGGTCGTCACGATCGCTCGGGCGGCGCGGGCGCGTCAGTGAGGTGCGAGGTGTGAGGTGCGAGGTGTGAGGTGCGAGGTGTGAGGTGTGAGGTGCTGCGTAATGCGGGGGTAGGTGGTGCGTGGTGCTGCGGGGGCGCCTGCGGCGGGCTTTCTCCCCGCCCCGCCCCTTCCCGTAACTGGGGGCAAGCCCCAGACCCCCGATCGCCCCGAACGGGCTCGTCCTCAAACGCCGGACGGGCTGAAGGGGCCGGGCGGAAGGAAGCCGCAGGACGGTCCGGGCTGAAGGACCCACGCCAAAAACCCCGCCGACCGCCCTGGGGAAGGGCGTTCAACGGGGTTCCGGTTGAAGCTGAATGGATCCGCACCCGCGTGGCGAACGCAGGCCGCGTGCGGATCCGGGGTGCCGGGCGGGAGCGGATGAGAGGGCCCGCTCGGGGTCCGTCCCGGCGATCAAATCAAGTGTCAGCCCTGAAGGGCGGCGACCTTGGTGGCAAGCGCCGACTTCTTGTTGGCGGCGTTGTTCTTGTGGAGGACGCCCTTCGAGACGGCCTTGTCCAGCTTGCGGTTGGCGTCGCGCAGGGCCGCGGTGGCCTTCTCGACGTCACCCGCGGCGGCAGCCTCACGGGTCTTGCGGATCGCGGTCCTGAGCGACGACTTGACGGCCTTGTTGCGCAGGCGCGCCTTCTCGTTGGTCTTGTTCCGCTTGATCTGGGACTTGATGTTCGCCACGAAAGAGCCTTTTCAGGTTCGATGATTCTTTACGGCGGCCACCCGGCGACCGGGAGACCGGACCGGGAGACCGAGGGAGTGCCTCGTACGCTGAGAGGGCACGCGAGACACAGCTGACCAGGCTACCAGCGCCCCTCCCGGCGGCCCAAACCGAGCCTTCCTCGCCGCTCATGGGACGATGGAGGCTACGTACCGATCCGCCCCGTGGCTGCAGAGAGCTGCAGACGTCTCAAGAATCAGGACCCTGCGTGCCCGCGACCCCTACGAATGTGCCTCAGCCGAGCCGTACCGACCCGGCGCTGATCCGCAATTTCTGCATCATCGCGCACATCGACCACGGCAAGTCCACTCTCGCCGACCGGATGCTCCAGCTGACCGGTGTGGTCGAGCAGCGGCAGATGCGCGCTCAGTACCTCGACCGGATGGACATCGAGCGCGAGCGCGGCATCACCATCAAGTCCCAGGCGGTCCGCCTGCCCTGGGCGCCCACCGAGGGTGAGGGTCAGGGCAAGACCCACATCCTGAACATGATCGACACCCCGGGCCACGTGGACTTCACGTACGAAGTCTCGCGTTCGCTCGCCGCCTGCGAGGGGACGATTCTGCTCGTCGACGCCGCCCAGGGCATCGAGGCGCAGACGCTCGCCAACCTGTATCTGGCGATGGAGAACGACCTCCAGATCATCCCCGTCCTCAACAAGATCGACCTCCCGGCCGCCCAGCCGGAGAAGTTCTCGGAGGAGCTCGCCAACCTCGTCGGCTGCGAGCCCGACGACGTCCTCAAGGTCTCCGCCAAGACCGGCCTGGGCGTGGAGGCGCTGCTCGACCGGGTCGTCCGGGACATCCCCGGCCCGGTGGGCGTCAAGGACGCCCCCGCCCGCGCGATGATCTTCGACTCGGTCTATGACTCGTACCGCGGCGTCGTCACGTACGTCAGGGTCGTGGACGGGCAGCTCAACAAGCGTGAGCGGATCCGGATGATGTCCACGGGCGCGACGCACGAGCTTCTTGAGATCGGGACCAACTCGCCGGAGATGCTGCCGGCCGACGGCATCGGCGTCGGTGAGGTGGGCTATCTGATCACCGGTGTGAAGGACGTCCGGCAGTCCAAGGTGGGTGACACGATCACCCAGCAGCACAAGGGCGCCGAGGAGCCCCTCGGCGGGTACAAGGACCCGAAGCCGATGGTGTTCTCCGGGCTCTACCCGCTGGACGGCTCGGAGTACCCGGACCTGCGCGAGGCCCTGGACAAGCTGCAGCTGAACGACGCCGCCCTCGTCTACGAGCCGGAGACCTCGGCCGCGCTCGGCTTCGGCTTCCGCGTCGGCTTCCTCGGCCTGCTGCACCTGGACGTGATCCGGGAGCGCCTGGAGCGCGAGTTCGGGCTCGACCTGATCGCCACCGCCCCCAACGTGGTCTACCGCGTGATCATGGAGGACGGCACCGAGCACCAGGTCACCAACCCGAGCGAGTTCCCCGAGGGCAAGATCGGCGAGGTCTTCGAGCCGGTCGTACGGGCCACGATCCTCGCGCCGTCCGAGTTCATCGGTTCGATCATGGAGCTGTGCCAGGGCCGCCGCGGTGTGCTGCTCGGCATGGACTACCTCTCCGAGGACCGCGTCGAGATCCGGTACACGCTGCCGCTCGCGGAGATCGTCTTCGACTTCTTCGACCAGCTGAAGTCCAAGACCCGCGGCTACGCCTCGCTCGACTACGAGCCCACCGGCGAGCAGTCCGCGCAGCTCGTCAAGGTCGACATCCTGCTGCACGGCGACAAGGTCGACGCCTTCTCCGCCGTGACGCACAAGGACCAGGCGTACGCGTACGGCGTGCGGCTCGTCGCCAAGCTGCGGGAGCTGATCCCGAGGCAGGCGTTCGAGGTGCCCGTGCAGGCCGCCATCGGTTCGCGGGTCATCGCCCGCGAGACCATCCGCGCCATCCGCAAGGACGTCCTCGCCAAGTGCTACGGCGGTGACATCTCCCGTAAGCGGAAGCTGCTTGAGAAGCAGAAGGAAGGCAAGAAGCGGATGAAGATGGTCGGCTCCGTCGAGGTGCCGCAGGAGGCCTTCATCGCCGTGCTCTCCAGCGACGAGGGCCAGTCGAAGAAGAAGTAAGAAGTAAGAAGTAAGAAGTAGCAGGCGTATCGAAGGCGAAGACGAAGCCGAAGGCGCATCTGCGGAAGCGGAAGCAGAGGCGGAAGCAGAAGCGGAAGCAGAGGCCGGAAGCAGAGGCGGAAGCAGGACCGGGGCCCGTCGCGCAGTCGCGCGGCGGGCCTTCGGCTTCGTTGAACGGGCCTTCGGCTCCGTTGAAAGTGAGAGGTCGCAGCCCCTTACGCGGCGGGCGCGGGCGCTCTACTCTGATCTCTGCTCGAAGGTTACTCGCTAGTTAAACAACCGCCCCCCAGCAGACGCACGCCAGCAGACGCAGCTACTGTCGCGGGCCCGGAGGATGTCGTGAGCGACACACAGACACTGATCGAGAACCGTCCGGCCTCCGTGGCAGGCCTCTTCCTGGAGCGCGTTGCCGCCACACCGGACGCCGAGGCCTACCGCTATCCGGTGCCGCCGGCCTCCGGCAGCGGGCCCGACGACTGGAAGTCCCTGAGCTGGGGCCAGGCCGCCGAGCGGGTGTTCGCGATCGCGGCGGGCCTGATCGACCTCGGCATCGAGCCCGAGGAGCGGGTGGCGCTCGCCGCCGACACCCGGGTGGAGTGGATCCTCGCCGACCTCGCCATCCTCTGCGCGGGCGCGGCCACCACGACGGTGTACTCCTCGACCAACGCCGACGAATCCGCGTACATCCTGTCCGACTCCGCCAGCAAGGTGCTGATCGCCGAGAACGAGGCGCAGCTGGCGAAGGCGCGGGAGCGGCGGGCGGAGCTGCCGGAGCTGAAGCATGTCGTCGTCATCGACGGCGACCACGGGCTCGCGACCGGCGACGCCGAGGACGACTGGGTGCTCTCGCTCGCCGACCTGGAGGCGCGCGGCGCCGCGTACCTGGAGAAGCACCCCGAGGCCGTCAAGGAGCGGATCGGGAACATCACCAAGGACCAGCTGGCGACGCTGATCTACACCTCCGGCACCACAGGGCGCCCCAAGGGCGTCCGCCTTCCGCACGACAACTGGTCGTACATGGCGAAGGCCATCGCGGCGACCGGGCTCGTCGGGCCGGACGACGTGCAGTACCTGTGGCTGCCGCTCGCGCATGTCTTCGGCAAGGTGCTGACCAGCGGGCAGATCGAGGTCGGGCACGTGACCGCCGTCGACGGCCGCGTGGACAAGATCATCGAGAATCTGCCGGTCGTGCAGCCGACGTACATGGCCGCCGTGCCGCGGATCTTCGAGAAGGTCTACAACGGGGTCGCAGCCAAGGCCCGCGCGGGCGGCGGCGCCAAGTACAAGATCTTCCAGTGGGCGGCCGGCGTGGCCCGCGAGTACGCCAAGGTCACGCAGGACAACTTCCGCAGGACCGGCAACGCCTCGGCGCCGTTCCCGCTCTCCGCCAAGCACGCCGTCGCCGACAAGCTGGTCTACGGCAAGCTGCGCGAGGCCTTCGGCGGGCGTCTGCGGGCCTGCGTCTCCGGCTCGGCGGCGCTCGCGCCCGAGATCGGCTACTTCTTCTCCGGCGCCGGCATCCACATCCTGGAGGGGTACGGGCTCACCGAGTCCAGCGCCGCCTCCTTCGTGAACCCCGGCGAGGCGTACCGCACCGGCACGGTCGGCAAGCCGCTGCCCGGCACCGAGGTGCGGATCGCGGACGACGGCGAGATCCTGCTCCGCGGCCCCGGCATCATGGAGGGCTACCACGGGCTCCCCGAGAAGACCGGCGAGGTCCTGGAGTCCGACGGCTGGTTCCACACCGGCGACATCGGCGAGCTGTCGGCCGACGGCTATCTGCGGATCACCGACCGCAAGAAGGACCTGATCAAGACGTCCGGCGGCAAGTACATCGCCCCGGCCGAGGTCGAGGGCCAGTTCAAGGCGGTGTGCCCGTACGTCTCCAACATCCTGGTGCACGGCGCCGACCGGAACTTCTGCACCGCCCTGATCGCCCTCGACGAGCCGGGCATCCTCGCCTGGGCCGAGGAGCAGGGCCTCGGCGGCAAGTCGTACGAGGAGGTCGTGGCGGACCAGCGGACGGTCACGCTGATCGACGGCTATGTGCGGGAGCTCAACCAGGGCCTGCAGAAGTGGCAGACGATCAAGAAGTTCCGGCTGCTGCCGCGCGATCTCGACGTGGAGCACGGCGAGCTGACCCCCAGCCTGAAGCTGAAGCGGCCGGTCGTGGAGCGGGAGTACAAGGGGCTGATCGACGAGATGTACGCGGGCACCCTGGAGAAGTGAGCGGCCTGCCGAGCTGAGCGGCCTGCCGAGCTGAGGGGCCTGCCGAGCTGAGGGGCCTGCCGAGCTGAGCACTGCGCGTCGGGCGCGGTTCCTGGAGACGATCCCAGGGCCGCGCCCGCGGGCGTTCCGGAACCGATTCCTCCGTACTGACCGGAACCGATTCCTCCGTACTGACCGGAACCGATTCCTCCGTACTGAACTGCTCCGTACGGAAGTTGACCGTTTTCGAGCGCACGCGTACCACGGTTTGCGCCCTTGGCGGCCCAGTTCGGTAACTCGGTGCTTATGAGCGGGCTCTGTCTGTCACTCTGGCGTGGCCGCCTGAGGCAGCACACCGCCCGAAACCGCTCAGGAGCTGCACGTGGGGTCCATTCCAATGCAGCGGGAGACCGACTCGCATGCGTCGGAGTCCCGCCCGTCGCCTCCGCACGTCCCGTGGGAGGCCCACCCCTGCGCCCGTACCACCCTGCCCGGCACCTCCCTCGCCCCCGCCGCCGCCCGCCGCTTCGTCCGCTCCGCCCTCGCCGACTGGGCGGAGCCCGGCGCACGCGCCGACCCGGAGGAGAACGGTGAACACGCCTCCGCCCACGGCGTCACCGAGCGGCTGGCCGACGACGCGGCGGTCCTCGTCAGCGAGCTCGTCACCAACGCCGTGGTGCACGCAGGCACCGACGTCGAGGTGCTCTGCCGCCTGGAGTACGCGCAGGAGAACGACGAAGGGGAGGGCGCCGCGCTGCTCGTCGAGGTCACCGACCACCACCCCGCCCGCCCCGTGCACGGCGCGAGCACCGACGACCACGCCGGCGACGGGCCGGAGTACGGCCGTGGCCTCCACCTCGTCGCCTCCCTCTCCGAGTCCTGGGGCATCACGTACCGCACCGGCAGCAAGACCGTCTGGGCCCGGCTTCCCGTGGACGGCGTCGACGTGGCGCGGGAGCTGGAGGTGTACGCCGGGGAACAGGCCGCCGAGCGCGGGCTGCGCGCCGCCGAACGCCTCGCCCCCGCGCCCGACTCCGCGCCCGACTCCGCGCCCGCCCACGACCGCACGCGCGACGACCGCACGCGCGACGACCGCACCCGCGACCCCGGCTCCTGGGACCACCGCGACGCCGTGACCTTCCTCGCCGAGGCCTCCGACCTGCTCGCCGGGCAACTGGACGAGGACCTGGTCGCCGCCCTCGCCGGACAGCTGCTCGTCCCGCACCTCGCCGACTGGTGCGCGGTCTGGCTCGACGACGAGGGCGGCCGGCGCACAGCGCCCCCGGCCTCCGCACCCCGCCTCGCCCGCGTCTGGCACCGCAGCGAGAACCGCATCGAGGAGCTGCACCGCGTCCTGGAGAAGGAGCCGCCGCACCTGCACGGACCGCCGCACTCCGGCCCCGTCACCGTGCCCTGGCCCGCCGAGGGCCTCGCCGAGCCCACCGGCACCGCACTCGCCCACCGCCTTGTCGCGGGCGGCCGGGCCCTCGGCACGCTGCTCGTCGGCCGGGCCGGGCAGCAGCGGTTCCCCGACCAGGTCACCGGTCTGCTGCAGGACTTCAGCCGCCGCGTCGCCCTCGCCGTGGGCGCCGCCCGGCAGTACACCCGGCAGGCCACCATCAGCCGCGTCCTGCAGCGCGGCCTGCTGCCCAGCTCTGTCGCCGAGGTCCCCGGACTGCAGACCGCGCTCGTCTACGAACCCCGCGACAAGGGCCTCGCGGGCGGCGACTTCTACGACGTGTTCCCCGCCGGCGACGGCCGCTGGTGCTTCGCCCTCGGCGACGTCTGCGGCAACGGCCCCGAGGCCGCCGTCGTCACCGGCCTCGCCCGCCCCTGGCTGCGGCTCCTCGCCCGCGAGGGGTACAGCGTCGGGGACGTCCTCACCCGCCTCAACCAGGCCCTCCTCGACGACGCGATGGAAGCCGCCGAGGCCGCCGCCCGCGCGGTCGCCGCGGCCGGGCTGCCCGGGCTGCCCGGACCGCCCGACCACGCTTCGCGTACGGGCGGGGCGCACGGCTCCCCGTACGCCGCACTGCCGCACACCGGCTCCCCCGACACCGCCTCGCCCAGCCGCTTCCTCTCTGTCCTGTACGGCGAGCTCGTCCCCACCGACGACGGCGTGCGCTGCACCGTGGCCTGCGCCGGGCACCCGCTCCCGCTCGTCCTCGACCCCGAGGGCGGCGTCCGGGCCGCCGCCGAGCCGCAGGTGATCCTCGGCGTCCTGGACGACGCGGCATACACCGGCGAGACCTTCCTGCTGCGCCGCGGCGAGACCCTGCTGCTCGTCACCGACGGCGTCACCGAACGCCGCGACGGGCCGCGCCAGTTCGACGACGGCGACGGACTCGCCGCCGCGCTCGCCACCTGCACCGGCCTGAGCGCCCTGCACGTCGCGGAGCGCATCCGCCACCTCGTGCACGAGTTCTCCGCCGAGCCGCCGGACGACGACCTGGCGCTGCTTGTCCTGCAGGCCCAGTGAGCCCCGGTCGGAGTTATCCACAGGCGGCCCGGCCTTCGGCGGCGGTACGGGACAATGGACCCCATGCCCTCCGTACTCCCCGATGGTGAGCCCGTCCCCTTCGACGGGGCGCTGCCCGCGCACGCCCTGGCCGACGCAGCCGCCCGCCCCCTCGGGTTCTACCTGCACGTTCCCTACTGCGCGACCCGCTGCGGCTACTGCGACTTCAACACCTACACCGCGAGCGAGCTGCGCGGCCCCGAGGGCGCCCTGGCCTCCCGGGACAACTACGCGGACCACCTGATCGAGGAGATCCGCCTCGCCCGCAAGGTCCTCGGCGACGACCCGCGCCCGGTCCGCACGGTCTTCGTCGGCGGCGGCACGCCCACGCTGCTGCCCGCGGCCGATCTCGTACGGGCCCTCGGCGCCCTGCGCACGGAGTTCGGGCTGGCCCCCGACGCCGAGGTCACGACCGAGGCCAACCCGGAGTCCGTGGATCCGGCGTACCTCGCCGAGCTGCGCGAGGGCGGATTCAACCGGATCTCGTTCGGCATGCAGAGCGCCCGGCAGCACGTCCTGAAGGTCCTCGACCGCACGCACACCCCCGGCCGCCCCGAGGCCTGCGTCGCCGAGGCCCGCGCGGCCGGCTTCGGCCATGTCAACCTCGACCTGATCTACGGCACCCCCGGCGAGTCCGACGAGGACTGGCGGGCCACCCTCGACGCGGCCATCGGCGCCGGGCCCGACCACGTCTCGGCGTACGCCCTGATCGTCGAGGAGGGCACGCAGCTCGCGCGGCGGATCCGGCGCGGCGAGGTCCCGATGACCGACGACGACGTGCACGCCGACCGCTATCTCATCGCCGACGAGCTCCTCGCCGGGGCGGGCTTCTCCTGGTACGAGGTGTCCAACTGGGCCACCACGGACGCGGGGCGCTGCCTGCACAACGAGCTGTACTGGCGGGGCGCGGACTGGTGGGGCGCGGGCCCCGGCGCGCACTCGCACGTGGGGGGCGTGCGGTGGTGGAACGTCAAGCATCCGGGCGCGTATGCGCAGGCGCTGGGTGCCGGGCGCTCGCCCGGTGCCGGGCGGGAGCTGTTGTCCTCGGAGGACCGGCGGGTCGAGCGGGTGCTGCTTGAGCTGCGGCTGCGGGAGGGGGTGCCGTTGTCGCTGCTCCGTCCGGACGGGCTTGCGGCGTCTCGCCGGGCGCGGGAGGACGGCCTGCTGGCCCCCGGTCCGTACGAGCAGGGACGTGCGGTTCTCACGTTGCGGGGGCGGTTGCTGGCGGACGGGGTGGTGCGGGACCTGGTCGACTGAGGCGGATTTCTCCCCTGCCGCCCAGGCATTCGGCTGTCGCGCCGTCGTGGCTGGTCGCGCAGTTCCCCGCGCCCCTATCGGGGCACCGTCACAAAGTCGATCAACTCCTCCACCCGTCCCAGGAGTTCCGGCTCCAAGTCCCGGTAGGAGTTGACCCGCCCCAGAATCGCCTGCCACACCGCCCCCGTGTTGGACGACGGCCAGCCCAGCGCCTCGCACACCCCCGTCTTCCAGTCCCGCCCCCGGGGCACGCGGGGCCACCTTGCGATGCCGAGCGCGGACGGCTTCACGGCCTCCCAGATGTCGATGTACGGGTGCCCCACCACCAGCGCGTGCTCGCTGCTCACCGACGCCGCGATGCGGGACTCCTTCGAGCCGGGCACCAGGTGGTCCACCAGAACGCCGAGGCGGGCGTCCGCGTCCGGGGCGAACCCGGCGACGACCGAGGGGAGGTCGTCGACGCCCTCCAGGTACTCCACGACCACGCCCTCGACGCGCAGGTCGTCGCCCCACACCTTCTCGACCAGCTCGGCGTCGTGCCGCCCCTCCACGTAGATCCGGCCGGCCCGCGCGACCCGGGCCCGAGCGCCGGGGACGGCGACCGAACCGGAGGCGGTACGGGTGGGGCGTACCGGAGCGGACGCGGCGGGGCGGACGAGGGTGACGACGCGGCCCTCCAGGAGGAAACCGCGCGGTTCGAGCGGGAAGACGCGGTGCTTGCCGAAGCGGTCCTCCAGGGTCACGGTGCCCGCCTCGCAGCCGGTCACCGCACCGCAGAACCCGGTCGACACCTCCTCCACGACCAGATCGCGTTCGGCCGCCACCTCCGGGACCGGCTTCGGCTTCTTCCACGGGGGCGTCAGATCGGGGCTGTACACACGGCGCTGCGGGCCCGAAGGGCCCTCGTCGGAGGGGCGGTGGCGGGAGACGGGTGGGCGCATTCGGCCGACGATAAGAGAAGCCTCCCGGCCGGGGCTACGACACGCCGAACTGCGCGGCCAGCGCGGCCCGTTGCGTACGGACAAACGCCGCGTTCACCACGGAACCGTGCCCCGGCACGTACACCGCGTCCTCCCCGCCGAGGTCGAGCAGCCGGTCCAGGGCGTGCGGCCACTGCGCGGGCATCGCGTCCGGGCCCGCCTGCGGGTCGCCGGACTCCTCGACCAGGTCGCCGCAGAACACGATCTCCGGGGAACCGTTCCCGCCCGGGACGAGCACCGCCAGGTCATGGCCCGTGTGGCCGGGGCCGACATTGGCGAGCATGACCTGCACGCCGCCCAGGTCGAGCGTCCACTCGCCGCACACCAGATGGTGCGGGCGGACAAGGAGGTCCACGGCCTCGCCCGCCGCGCGCGCGTCCAGACCGTGCCGTACCGCGTCCGCGGCCAGCTCGTCGCGGTCGCGCGCCAGGACCCCGTCGACGCCGACCGCGCCGAACACCTCGACGCCGGAGAACGCGGCCGCGCCCAAGATGTGGTCGAAGTGCGGATGCGTCAGGGCGAGATGCGTCACACGCGCGCCGCCGAGCAGCGCCTCGGCCTGCCGGCGCAGCTCCACGCCCTCCCGCAGCGAGGACCCCGCGTCGACCAGGAGCGCCGCGTGCTCGCCCGCCACCAGGCCCGCCGTGCAGTCCCACCGCGGCAGCCGTCGCCGCGCCGCGTACGGGGACAACCGCTCCCAGTCGGAGGCGTACGGCTCTTCCCAAGTCAACCGCATAAGGAGACGCTAACCCCGCCCGCGCGGGGCTGCGCGGCCTCGGTGCCCCCACCCTTGCCGGGTGCGTACCCCACGGCCGTACACTGGGCCGGTAAATGCTGGCACTCTGCTGCGGTGAGTGCCAGACAGTGGCCAGGCCGACAGTGGCCGGGCCGACTGCGGTGACGAGGCGAGGCAGGGAGGTGCGCGCGCATGCTGAGTGAACGCAGGCTTGAAGTGCTGCGCGCCATCGTCCAGGACTACGTCGGCACCGAGGAGCCCGTCGGCTCCAAGGCGCTCACCGAGCGGCACCACCTCGGCGTCTCCCCGGCCACCGTGCGCAACGACATGGCGGCCCTGGAGGAGGAGGGGTTCATCGCCCAGCCGCACACCAGCGCCGGGCGCATCCCCACCGACAAGGGGTACCGCCTCTTCGTCGACAAGCTCACCTCCGTGAAGCCGATGACCGCCCCCGAGCGGCGCGCCATCCAGAACTTCCTCGAAGGCGCCGTCGACCTCGACGACGTCGTGGGCCGTACGGTGCGGCTGCTCGCGCAGCTGACCCGGCAGGTCGCCGTGGTGCAGTACCCGTCCCTGACGCGGTCCACGGTGCGCCACGTGGAACTCCTCTCGCTCGCGCCCGCACGCCTGATGCTGGTGGTGATCACCGACACCGGGCGGGTCGAGCAGCGGCACGTGGACTGCCCGGCGCCGTTCGGCGAGAGTGCGCTCGCGGACCTGCGGGCGCGCCTCAACAGCCGGGTCGCGGGGCGCCGCTTCTCGGACGTACCGCAGCTGGTGCAGGACCTGCCCGAGTCCTTCGAGGCGGACGACCGCGGCACCGTCGCGACCGTCCTCGCCACCCTTCTCGAAACCCTCGTCGAGGAGACCGAGGAGCGGCTGATGATCGGCGGCACCGCCAATCTCACCCGCTTCGGGCATGATTTCCCGCTCGTGATCCGGCCGGTGCTCGAAGCACTTGAGGAGCAGGTCGTTCTCCTCAAGCTGCTCGGCGAGGCCAAGGATTCGGGCATGACGGTACGCATCGGGCACGAGAACGCCCACGAGGGCCTCAACTCCACGTCCGTCGTCTCGGTCGGCTACGGTTCGGGCGGCGAAGCAGTCGCCAAGCTCGGCGTGGTCGGACCGACCCGCATGGACTACCCCGGAACGATGGGAGCAGTACGCGCAGTGGCACGTTACGTCGGACAGATCCTGGCGGAGTCGTAAGTGGCCACGGACTAC
Organism: Streptomyces solicavernae; assembly: GCF_029968095.1. Classification (GTDB taxonomy): domain Bacteria; phylum Actinomycetota; class Actinomycetes; order Streptomycetales; family Streptomycetaceae; genus Streptomyces; species Streptomyces solicavernae. The sequence goes on from NZ_JASCIR010000018.1 coordinate 94,489, forward strand.
TACGCCACTCTTGGCGTGCGCCGCGACGCCTCCCAGGACGAGATCAAGAAGGCCTTCCGGAGGCTGGCGAGGGAACTTCACCCCGATGTGAACCCCGACCCGAAGACCCAGGAGCGGTTCAAGGAGATCAACGCCGCCTACGAGGTGTTGTCGGACCCGCAGAAGAAGCAGGTCTACGACCTCGGCGGCGACCCCCTGTCCCAGGCGGGCGGCGGCGGAGGCGCCGGCGGCTTCGGCCAGGGCGGGTTCGGGAACTTCTCGGACATCATGGACGCGTTCTTCGGTACGGCGTCCCAGCGCGGACCCCGTTCGCGTACGCGCCGTGGCCAGGACGCGATGATCCGCCTGGAGATCGAGCTGGACGAGGCGGCCTTCGGCACGACCAAGGACATCCAGGTCGACACGGCCGTCGTCTGCACGACGTGCTCCGGCGAGGGCGCCGCACCCGGCACCTCGGCGCAGACCTGCGACATGTGCCGCGGCCGCGGTGAGGTCTCCCAGGTCACCCGGTCCTTCCTCGGCCAGGTCATGACCTCGCGCCCCTGCCCGCAGTGCCAGGGCTTCGGCACCGTCGTCCCGACCCCGTGCCCCGAGTGCGCGGGCGACGGCCGGATCCGCTCCCGTCGCACCCTGACGGTGAAGATCCCGGCCGGTGTCGACAACGGCACGCGCATCCAGCTCGCGGGCGAGGGCGAGGTCGGCCCCGGCGGCGGCCCCGCCGGAGACCTGTACGTCGAGATCCACGAACTCCCGCACCCCGTCTTCCAGCGGCGCGGCGACGACCTGCACTGCACGGTCACCATCCCGATGACCGCGGCGGCCCTCGGCACGAAGGTGCCGCTTGAGACGCTGGACGGCATGGAGGATGTCGACATCCGGCCGGGCACCCAGTCCGGCCAGTCGATCCCGCTGCACGGGCGCGGCGTCACGCACCTGCGCGGCGGCGGCCGCGGCGACCTCATCGTGCACGTCGAGGTCACCACGCCCACCAAGCTGGACCCGGAGCAGGAACGGCTGCTGCGGGAGCTGTCCAAGGCACGCGGCGAGGAACGGCCGACCGGCCAGTTCCAGCCGGGGCAGCAGGGGTTGTTCCATCGGCTGAAGGATGCGTTCAACGGGCGCTGAGTGCTCGGCCCAGGGCTGGATCTACGCCCGGCCCAGGGCTGGATCTACGCCCGGCCCTGGGCTGGATTTAACGGTGTGCGGTGGACGTGAAAGCATGCGCTCATGTCCACCGCACTGACCGATCTCAGCCCGTACCCGATCGTGCAGGCCCCCATGGCCGGTGGCACGTCAGGACCCCCGCTCGCCGCCGCCGTCTGCGCAGCGGGCGGCCTCGGTTTCCTGGCCGCCGGATACAAGACCGCCGACGGCATGTACCAGGAGATCAAGCAGCTGCGCGGGCTCACCGACCGGCCGTTCGGCGTCAACCTGTTCATGCCGCAGCCCGAGTACGCCGACCCGAGCGCGATCGCCGTGTACGCCCACCAGCTCGCCGGCGAGTCCGCCTGGTACGACGCCCCGCTCGGCGACCCGGACTCCGGCCGCGACGACGGCTACGAGGCCAAGCTGGCCATCCTGTTCGACGACCCCGTACCCGTCGTCTCCTTCACCTTCGGCTGCCCCACGCGGGACGTCCTCGAAGCGTTCGCGCGCGTCGGCACCACCACCGTCGTCACCGTGACCAGCGCCGAAGAGGCCCAGGCCGCCCAGTGGGCGGGCGCCGACGCGGTGTGCGTGCAGGGCATCGAGGCCGGCGGACACCAGAGCACCCACCGCGACGACCCGCAGCGCGACGCCGCCGGGGTCGGCCTGCTCGCGCTGATCGCACAGGTGCGGGAGACCGTGCAGCTGCCGATCGTCGCCGCCGGCGGACTGATGCGCGGCAGCCAGATCGCGGCGGTGCTCGCGGCCGGCGCGGAGTCGGCACAGCTCGGCACCGCGTTCCTGGTCTGCCCCGAGTCGGGCGCGAACCCGCTGCACAAGCAGGCCATGACGAACCCCCTGTTCGTACGCACCGAACTCACCCGCGCCTTCTCCGGCCGCCCGGCCCGCGGCCTCGTCAACCGCTTCCTGCGCGAGCACGGCCCGTACGCACCCGCCGCGTACCCCCAGATCCACTACCTCACCGGCGGCATCCGCAAGGCCGCCGCCAAGGCCGGGGACGCGCAGGCCATGAGCCTGTGGGCCGGCCAGGGCCACCGGCTGAGCCGGGAGCTGCCGGCCGGTCAGCTGGTCGAGGTGCTCGCGGCCGAGCTGGACGCGGCGCGGACGGCGCTCGCCGAGCGGGCCGTGCGATGACCGCGCCGGTCTTCGTGGTCGACGAAGTCCCCTCCGGCGGCGGCGAGTTCGTCCTCGACGGGCCCGAGGGCCGGCACGCGGTGTCGGTACGGCGGCTGCGCGCGGGCGAGCGGGTGGTCCTCACGGACGGGCTCGGCCGCGGAGCCTCGGCGACCGTCCTGGCCGCGGAGGGCAAGGACCGGCTCACGGTCGAGCTGACCGGATCGCTCGTGGACCCGGAGCCGGCGCCGCGCATCACCGTCGTCCAGGCCCTGCCCAAGGGCGACCGGGGCGAGCTGGCCGTGGAGACCATGACGGAGACCGGCGTCGACGCGATCGTGCCGTGGTCGGCGTCCCGGTGCATCACGCAGTGGCGCGGTGAGCGGGGAGTCAAGTCCCTCGGCAAGTGGCGGGCCACCGCCCGGGAGGCGGGCAAGCAGGCGCGGCGGCTGCGCTTCCCCGAGGTCTCCGGCCTCGCCTCCACGAAGGACGTCGCGGCGCTCCTCGCCGGTGCGGCCTTCGCGGGGGTCCTGCACGAGGAGGGCAGCTCGCCGCTTGCCTCGGCGGAGCTCCCCGCCACCGGTGACGCGATCCTCGTCGTCGGCCCCGAAGGCGGCGTCTCCCCCGAGGAGTTGGACCTCTTCGCCGCGTCCGGCGCACAGCCGTACCGCCTGGGGCCTTCGGTCCTGCGGACGTCCACGGCGGGGACTGCGGCCGCGGCGCTGCTGTTGGGGCGGTCGGGGCGCTGGGGTTAAGGGCCCGTCTCCCACGGGCCGGATCTGACGACCGCGTCGAACACCGGCCAGCCGTCCGTCTCGCCCGTGCCCGGCAGCAGCCCGACGGCGTGGGCCGCATCGACCAGGTTCCGTACCGTGCCCGGCTCCCGCAGGTTCAGCGCCCCGCCGCCGCTCTTCGTGATGCGGCCCGTGGCCATCAGGGCCTCGGACACATACCGGCCGTCGCCCTCGCGGAACACCAGGCGCAGCGGCACCCTGGCGCCCTCCGCGTACAGGCTGAGGACCTCCTCGCACGAGCCCGTGCGGGAGTGGCGGTGGCGGACCGACCAGAGGTGGACCGCGTCCCCCGTGACCAGGCGGCGCAGGCGGTGGTTGTTCGGCATCGGGTCACCGTAGGACGACAGGCACCCGCCCCGCAGGGGGACAGCCGACAGGCACCCGCCCCGCAGAGGGATACCGCTCACGACCGCGCGCTCCGGCCAAGTGATCCAAACACCCCCCGCCCGCGGCGCGAGCTGCATACGCTGACCGGGTGACGCAGCCTGCCTACCTCCGGTTCCCGCATGTTCAGGGCGACTTGGTCGCCTTCGTCGCCGAGGACGACGTCTGGGTCGCCCCGCTCGACGGTGGGCGCGCCTGGCGCGTCAGTGCGGACAACATGCCCGTCGACCACCCGCGGATCTCGCCCGACGGCACCCGGGTCGCCTGGACCTCCACCCGCGACGGCGCGCCCGAGGTGCACGTCGCGCCCGTCGACGGCGGGCCCGCCGAGCGGCTCACGCACTGGGGGAATTGGAAGACCTCCGTGCGCGGCTGGACCCCCGACGGGCAGGTCCTCGCGATCACCACCGAGGGCCAGGCCTCCCTGCGCCGCAGCTGGGCCCGCGCCGTGCCGCTCGACGGCGGACCCGCGCCCACGCTGCCGTACGGTCCGGTCGGTGACCTCGCCTTCGGGTCCGGCGGCGAAGTGCTGCTGCAGACCGTCACGATGGGCCGCGAGGCCGCGTACTGGAAGCGGTACCGGGGCGGTACGGCGGGCAAGCTGTGGATCGACCGGGCGGGGGACGGCGAGTTCGTCCGCGTGCACGAGGGCCTGGACGGGAACATCGAGTACCCGATGTGGGCGGGGGAGAGGATCGGGTTCCTGTCCGATCATGAAGGCTCCGGCGCCGTCTACTCCTCGCTGCCCGACGGGAGCGACCTGCGGCGGCACAGCCCTCTTGACCAGTTCTACGCCCGGCACGCCGCCACCGACGGCCGGCGCGTCGTCTACACCGCCTCCGGCGAACTCTGGCTCCTCGACGACCTCGACGACCTCGACGACCTCGACGACCTCAACGACCACTCCGCCGCCGAACCCCGCCGCCTCGACATCCGCCTCGGCGGCCAGCGCACCGACCTGCAGCCGCACCCCGTCCGCCCCGAGCGGAACCTCGGCGCCGCCGCCCCCGACCACACCGGCCGCGGCAGCGCCGTCTCCGTGCGCGGCACCGTGCACTGGGTGACGCACCGCGACGGCCCGGCCCGCACCCTCGCCGCCGAGCCGGGCGTACGGGCCCGGCTGCCGCGCACCTTCCGGGTGGAGGGCGAGGAGCATGTGGTGTGGGTGACGGACGCGGAGGGGGACGACGCCCTGGAGTTCTCGCCCGCCACCGGGGTCGCGCCCGGCGGGTCCGTACGGCGGGTCGGCGCCGGGCAGTTGGGGCGGGTGCTGTCCCTCGCCATGGCGCCCGACGGCAGCCGAGCCGCCGTCGCCTCGCACGACGGCCGGATCCTGCTCGTCGAGCGCGCCTCCGGGGAAGTCCGGGAGGTCGACCGCAGCGAGCACGGCGAGGCGTCCGGGCTCGTCTTCTCGCCCGACTCCGGCTGGCTCGCCTGGTCCCACCCCGGCCCCTCCCCGCTGCGGCAGCTCAAGCTCGCCAACACCGCCGACCTCACCGTCTCCGAGGCGACCCCGCTGCGCTTCTGCGACTACGCGCCCGCGTTCACCCTCGACGGCCGGCATCTCGCGTTCCTCTCCGAGCGCTCCTTCGACCCGGTCTACGACGTGCACGTCTTCGACCTGGCCTTCGTCGGCGCCTGCCGCCCGCACCTCATCACCCTGTCCGCGACGACGCCCTCGCCCTTCGGGCCGCAGCGGCACGGCCGGCCCTTCGAGACCGGCGAGAAGTCCGGCGAGGTGCAGGGCGGCGACGACGCCCCCACCACCCGTATCGACCTCGACGGGCTCGCCGACCGGATCGTGCCGTTCCCCGTCGAGGCCGCCCGCTACTCGGCACTCCGCGCCGCCAAGGACGGCGTGCTGTGGCTGCGCCACCCCGTCCGCGGCGCCCTCGGCGCCAACCGCGCAGGCCTCGACGACCCGGGCCCGCACACCACGCTCGAACGGTACGACCTGGCCCAGCGCCGCATCGAGGAACTGCACTCCGACACCGACCAGTTCGGCGTCAGCGGCGACGGCAAGCGGGTCCTGCTGCGCAGCGGCGACCAGCTGAAGGTCGTCCCCAGCGACCGCCGCGCCCCCGCCGACGACGACGGCGACAGCCACATCACCGTCGACCTGTCCCGTATCCGCCAGACCGTCGACCCCGTCGCCGAGTGGCGGCAGATGTTCGACGAGACCGGCCGCCTCATGCGCGACCACTTCTGGCGCGCCGACATGGGCGGCGTCGACTGGGCCGCCGCCTGCGCGCGCTACCGCCCCGTCGTCGACCGCCTCGCCACCCACGACGACCTCGTCGACCTGCTCTACGAACTCCACGGCGAACTCGGCACCTCCCACGCCTACGTCAGCGGACCCGGCGGGTACGGCGGCTCCGACACCCGCCAAGGACTGCTCGGCGCGGACATCTCCCGGCACCAGGACGGCAGTTGGCGCGTCGACCGCGTCCTCGCCTCCGAGACGTCCGACCCGCACGCCCGCTCCCCGCTCGCCGCACCCGGCGTCGCGGTACGCGCGGGGGACGCGCTGCTCGCGGTCGACGGGCGGCCCGTCGACCCGGTGACCGGCCCCGGGCCGCTGCTCGTGGGCGCCGCCGGGCGGCCGGTCGAGCTGACCGTCTCCCCGTCCGGCGGCGGCGATCCACGGCACGCGGTGGTCGTACCGATCGACGACGAGGAGCCGCTGCGGTACCACGCGTGGGTCGCGGACCGGCGGGCGTATGTGCACGAGAAGTCCGAGGGGCGCCTCGGCTACCTCCACGTACCCGACATGCAGGCGCCCGGCTGGGCCCAGATCCACCGCGACCTGCGGGTTGAGGTGGCCAAGGACGGCCTGGTCGTCGACGTACGCGAGAACCGCGGCGGGCACACCTCGCAGCTCGTCGTGGAGAAGCTGGCCCGGCGCATCGTCGGCTGGGACCTGCCGCGCGGCGCGGCGCCCTTCAGCTACCCGCTCGACGCGCCGCGCGGGCCCGTGATCGCCGTCGCCAACGAGTTCTCCGGCTCCGACGGGGACATCGTCAACGCCGCGATCAAGGCCCTCGGCATCGGGCCCGTGGTGGGTACGCGGACCTGGGGCGGCGTCGTCGGCATCGACAGCCGCTACCGCCTGGTCGACGGGACCCTTGTCACGCAGCCCAAGTACGCGATCTGGCTTGAGGGGTACGGGTGGTCGGTGGAGAACCACGGCGTCGACCCGGACGTGGAGGTCGTCACGGCACCCCAGGACTACGCGGCGGGGCGGGACCCTCAGCTGGACGAGGCGGTCCGGATGGCACTGGCGGTGCTGACGGAGAACCCGGCGAAGGTGCCCCCGGAGCTGCCGCCCCTGTAACCCCCAGGGGGCTCCGCCCCCGCCCCCCCCGCTCCTCAATCGCCGGAGGGCTTTCCTCGCGCCGTCGGTCATCTTTCCGCGCCGCCGTGGCTGGTCGCGCAGTTCCCCGCGCCCCTGAAAGACCCGCCCCACAGAAGGGGCGGGGTGGGGAAAAGATCGCCGGATACCATCGCCGTACGCACTTGAGACGCCGAAGGACCGAGGAGCTCCCCATGGCCGGTGAGGCACAAGCCGACTGCCTGTTCTGCAAGATCATCGCAGGCGAGGTGCCCGCAACCGTCGTACGCGAGACCGACACCACGTACGCCTTCCGCGACATCAACCCCCAGGCCCCCACGCACATCCTGGTCATCCCCAAGGTCCACTACCGGGACGCCGCCACCCTCGCCGCCGTCGAACCGCAGATCACCGCCGACCTGCTGCGCGAGGCCGGAGAAGTCGCCGCGGACGAGAAGCTGGAGAGCTACCGGCTGGTGTTCAACACCGGCAGCGGCGCCGGCCAGACCGTGTTCCACGCGCACGCCCACATCCTCGGCGGCCGCGGCATGCAGTGGCCCCCCGGATAGCGGCAGCGACAGCAGAGACCGGTAACCCACCTTGTCCGCACGGGAATTCGTCGTCCTCGGCACCGCCAGCCAGGTGCCGACACGGCACCGCAACCACAACGGCTACCTGCTGCGCTGGGACGGCCAGGGCATCCTCTTCGACCCCGGCGAGGGCACCCAGCGGCAGATGCTGCGCGCCGGTGTCTCCGCGCACGACATCGACCGGATCTGCGTCACCCACTTCCACGGCGACCACTCCCTCGGCCTCGCCGGCGTGATCCAGCGCATCAACCTCGACCGGGTGCCGCACGAGGTCACCGCCCACTACCCGCGCTCCGGCCGGCACTTCTTCGACCGCCTCCGGTACGCCACCGCGTACCGCGAGACCGTCCGGCTGACCGAGGCCCCGGTCGCCGCCGACGGCGTGCTCGCCACCACGCCCGCGTACACCCTCGAAGCGCGCCGCCTCTCGCACCCGGTGGAGTCCTTCGGCTACCGGCTCGTCGAGCCCGACGGGCGCCGCATGCGGCCCGAACTCCTCGCCGGGCACGGCATCGAGGGGCCGGACGTGGGCGTGCTGCAGCGCGCGGGCGAGCTGCGCGGGGTGCGGATCGAAGACGTCAGCGAGGTGCGGCGCGGGCAGCGGTTCGCGTTCGTCATGGACACCCGCCTCTGCGACGGCGTGTACGCCCTCGCCGAGGGCTGCGACCTGCTCGTCATCGAGTCGACCTTCCTCGACGAGGACAAACAACTCGCCCGCGAACACGGCCACTTGACGTCCGGCCAGGCCGCGACGGTGGCGCGGGACGCGGGCGTGCGGCACCTGGTCCTCACTCACTTCTCGCAGCGGTACGCGGACCCGCAGGAATTCGCCCGGCAGGCGCGCGCCGCCGGATTCACGGGCGAACTGACCGTCGCGGCCGACCTGTCGACCGTCCCCATGCCCAAACGGAACCCCTGAACCAGCACCCTGAAAGTACGCCCATGCCCACGCACCTGCCCAAGGCCGAACTCCACCTCCACATCGAAGGCACCCTCGAACCCGAGCTGGCCTTCGCGCTCGCCGCCCGCAACGGCGTCGAACTGCCCTACGCCGACACCGAGGAGCTGCGCCGCGCGTACCTCTTCGAGGACCTGCAGTCCTTCCTCGACCTGTACTACGGCCTGATGGCGGTCCTGCACACCGAGGCCGACTTCGAGGAGCTCGCCGACGCCTATCTCGCGCGCGCCGCCGAACAGGGCGTACGACACGCGGAGATCTTCTTCGACCCGCAGGCGCACACCGCGCGCGGCGTCGCCCTCGGCACCGTCGTCGAGGGCCTGGGCCGCGCCCTGGACCGCAGCCGGGAGCGGTACGGGATCTCCACCCGCCTCATCATGTGCTTCCTGCGCGACGAGTCCGCCGAGTCGGCCCTCGCGACCCTTGAGGCCGCGAAGCCGCATCTGCACCGGATCACCGGCGTCGGCCTCGACTCGGCGGAAGCCGGCCACCCGCCCGCCAAGTTCCGCGAGGTGTACGAGGCGGCCGCCGCGCTCGGCCTGCGCCGGGTCGCGCACGCGGGGGAGGAGGGGCCCGCGGCGTACGTCACTGAGGCCCTGGACGTCCTCGGCGTGGAGCGGATCGACCACGGGCTGCGGTGCATGGAGGACGCCTCGCTGGTCGAGCGCCTGGTGCGGGACCGCATCCCGCTCACCCTGTGCCCGCTGTCCAACGTGCGGCTGCGGGCCGTCGACGTCCTGGAGGACCACCCGCTGCCGCGGATGATGGCGGCCGGATTGCTGTGCACGGTCAACTCGGACGATCCGTCGTACTTCGGCGGGTATGTGGGGGACACGTTCCACGCGGTGCACGAGGCGCTGGGCCTGGACCGCGAGCAGCTGCGGGAGCTGGCCCGGAACTCGTTCCTCGCGTCCTTCCTGGAGGACGAGGAGGCGCTGCGCGAGCGCTACCTGGCTGAAGTCGAGGCGTACGAGTTCGACTGAGGCAGGTCCGGTCAAGCCTCGGCCGAGACGGCGCTCAGGATCCTCGCCGCCACCGCAGGTGAGTCCACCAGCGGGTGCAACGCCAGGGCACGGAGCGCCGCGTCCCGGTCCTTGAAGAGCGCCGCCTCCACCGTCGCCCGCTCCACCGCCTTCAGTTGGAGCATGAGCCCCAGTTCGGCCTCCCCCAGGGGCGCACCCCGCAACGGACGCGCCCCCCGCGCATCCACCTCGCACACCGTCTCCACGATCGCGTCGGCGGGAAGCGCCGGCACCGTCCCGCCGTTGCGGACGTTCAGGATCAACCGGGTGCCCGCGCCGGAGGCGATCGCGCGCATCAGGGCGAGCGCCACCCGGTCGTAGCCGCCGCCGTCCAGATCGCAGGAGTCCCGCTGCCAGCCGCCGCTCGCCGCGCGGCTGTCCGCCATGTACGTCTCCTCGCGCTCCAGGCGCGTCGCCTCCCACAACTCGCGTGCCCGCTGAGGGTGTTCGGCCGCGCGGGCGAAGAACTCGCCCTGCTGGTGGTCCAGGAACTCGCCGCGCGTCTCGTCGGCGGCGCGCACCGCGTCCAGGGTCTCGCGCCGGAAGTAGTAGTAGTGCAGGTACTCGTTGGGGATCGAGCCGAGCGCGCGCAGCCACTCCGCGCCGAAGAGCTTCCCCTCCTCGAAGGAGCCGAGCGCCGCGGAGTCCGCGAGCAGCCCGGGCAGCAGGTCACGCCCGTCCGGAGCCGTCAACGACCGCAGCCAGCCGAGGTGGTTGAGACCCACATAGTCGTACGCGACCGCGTCCGGGTCGGCGCCCGCCGCCCGCGCCGCCCGCCGCACCAGGCCGACCGGGGAGTCGCAGATGCCGATGACCCGGTCCCCGAGCACCGAGGCCATCGCCTCCGTGACCGTGCCCGCCGGGTTGGTGAAGTTGATCACCCACGCCTCCGGCGCCACCGCCGCCACCCGCTCCGCGATGCGCACCGCGACCGGCACCGTGCGCAGCCCGTACAGGACCCCGCCCGCGCCGACCGTCTCCTGCCCGAGCACACCCTCCGCGAGCGGCAGCCGCTCGTCCCTGACCCGGCCCGCGGTGCCGCCGACCCGGATCGCGGAGAACACGAAGTCCGCGCCGCGCAGCGCGTCGTCGAGCCCGTCGGCCACCCGCACGCGCGGGCCCGGCGGCAGCCCCGCCAGGACCGAGCGGATCACGCCGAGCCGCACCGGATCCGTGTCGTACAGGGTGAGTTCCGTGATCTCGCTGCCCGCCAGGGCGCCGTACACGAGAGGGACCCGGAATCCGCCGCCACCGAGAATCGTCAGCCTCATGCGGCGGAAGCTACCCCATGCACCGGCTTTCCGGCCGAGCCGGCCGGCGTTGATGCACACTGGCCTGGCCTGCACGCATCATGTACGGGGAGCGCACAGTGAGTTTCGACGAACAGACCGCGTACGGCGGCCGTGGCCTGCCGCCCGGGACGGCCCGGTTCGACCACACGACCTGCCTCGACCCGCTCGCGGCCCTGCGCACCCCCGACGACCCGGCGTGCGACGTGTTCCTCACCGGCACCGTCTTCCTCGACATCATCTTCACCGGCCTCGACTCGGCGCCCGTGCGCGGCACCGAGTCCTGGGCGCGCGGCATGGGGTCGAGCCCCGGCGGCGTCGCCAACATGGCCACCGCCCTGTCCCGGCTCGGCCTGCGCACCTCGCTCGCCGCGGCCTTCGGCGACGACCACTACGGCGAATACTGCTGGGACGCCCTGGAGAAGGGCGAGGGCATCGACCTGGCGCCGTCGCGCACCGTGCCCGGCTGGCACTCCCCGGTCACCGTGTCCCTCGCGTACGAGGGCGAGCGGACGATGATCTCGCACGGCCACGAGGCACCGCCGCCACGCGAACCGGCGCCGGAATCGCCGCCACGCGCGCGCGGGGCGGTCGCCTCCCTGGCGCCGGGCACGAGCGAGGACTGGGTCGCGACCGCCGCCGCGCGCGGCACCCGGGTCTTCGCCGACGTCGGCTGGGACGACACCGGCTGCTGGGACCTCGCCGCCCTGCCCGACCTGCGGCACTGCGAGGCGTTCCTGCCGAACGCCGAGGAGGCCATGCGCTACACCCGCACGTCCTGCCCGCGCGCCGCGGCCCGCGCGCTCACCGAGCACGTGCCGCTCGCCGTCGTCACCCTCGGCGCCGAGGGCGCGTACGCGGTGGACGGGCGCACCGGCGAGACCGCCGAGGTGCCCGCGATCGAGGTGGCGGCGCTCGACCCGACCGGCGCGGGCGACGTGTTCGTCGCGGGCTTCGTCACCGGCACCCTGGCCGGCTGGCCGCTCGCCGACCGGCTCGCCTTCTCCGGCCTCACCGCCGCCCTCTCGGTGCAGGAGTTCGGCGGTTCGCTCTCGGCGCCCGGCTGGGTCGAGGTGGCCGCGTGGTGGCGGCATGTGCAGTCGTACGACGACCAGGAGCCGGCGGCGCTCAGGCGGTACGCGTTCCTCGACGCAATGCTGCCCGACGTGGTCCGGCCGTGGCCGCTGCGGCGGGCGGTGCCGACGATCGGGTTCGGCACCCGGTAGCGGGCCGTGCGAGGCCGGGAAACGGCGGGTGAGGGGCCGGCGAGCGTTCGAAAAACTTCTCGGTGTTGTCAGTGGCCCGACGTACTCTTGTAGCACCAGAAGCAGTCGCGCGGCGTCAGCCCCGCATCGAGGAGGACGAGCAGGCCACAGAGCCGGCCCATGACTCAGACACCGACAGCTCAGACCCCTGCGCAGGGTCAGGCACGAGCCCACTTCTCCGTACCGGCGAAGCACCCGATGGTGACCGTTCTGGGCTCGGGGGACGCCCTGCTGCGCGTGATCGAGAAGGCTTTCCCGGCGGCCGACATCCATGTCCGGGGCAACGAGATCAGCGCCGTGGGCGACGAGGCCGAAGTCGCCCTCATCCAGCGCCTGTTCGACGAGATGATGCTGGTGCTCCGCACCGGACAGCCGATGACGGAGGACGCAGTGGAACGCTCGATCGCCATGCTCAGGGCGGGCGAGAACGGCGAGGGCCCCGAGGAGACCCCGGCCGAGGTGCTCACCCAGAACATCCTCTCGTCCCGCGGCCGCACGATCCGCCCCAAGACGCTCAACCAGAAGCGGTACGTCGACGCGATCGACAAGCACACCGTCGTGTTCGGCATCGGCCCCGCCGGCACCGGCAAGACGTACCTCGCGATGGCCAAGGCCGTGCAGGCGCTGCAGTCCAAGCAGGTCAACCGCATCATCCTGACCCGCCCCGCCGTCGAGGCCGGCGAACGCCTCGGCTTCCTGCCCGGCACGCTCTACGAAAAGATCGACCCGTACCTGCGTCCGCTCTACGACGCGCTGCACGACATGCTCGACCCGGACTCGATCCCGCGGCTGATGGCTGCGGGGACCATTGAGGTCGCGCCGCTGGCGTACATGCGTGGCAGGACCTTGAATGACGCGTTCATCATTCTCGACGAGGCGCAGAACACCAGCCCCGAGCAGATGAAGATGTTCCTCACCCGCCTCGGGTTCGACTCGAAGATCGTCATCACCGGTGACGTCACGCAGGTCGACCTGCCCGGCGGCACCAAGTCCGGGCTGCGGCAGGTGCAGGACATCCTGGACGGCGTCGAGGACGTGCACTTCTCGCGGCTCACATCGCACGACGTGGTCCGGCACAAGTTGGTGGGCCGTATCGTCGACGCGTACGAGAAGTACGACAACGAGAACGGCACGGAGAACGGGACGAACAAGCCGCCCCGTCACCGACGCGGGAAGTAGCGAGAAAGCGCACATGGCGATCGACGTCAACAACGAGTCCGGCACCGAGGTCGACGAGCAGGCGGTCCTCGACATCGCCCGCTACGCGCTCGCGCGGATGCGTATCCACCCGCTCTCCGAGCTCTCGGTGATCGTCGTGGACACCGAGGCGATGGAGCAGCTGCACATCCAGTGGATGGACCTGCCGGGCCCGACGGACGTCATGTCCTTCCCGATGGACGAACTGCGCCCGCCGGGCCGGGACGACGATGTCGCGGAGCCCCCGCAGGGACTCCTCGGTGACATCGTGCTCTGCCCCGAGGTCGCCAAGCGGCAGGGCGAGGAGGCCGAGACGGGGCACTCCATGGACGAGGAGCTGCAGCTCCTCACCGTCCACGGCGTGCTCCACCTCCTCGGGTACGACCACGAGGAGCCGGACGAGAAGGCCGAGATGTTCGGCCTGCAGTCCGCGATCGTCGACGGCTGGCGCGCGGAGAAGGGCCTCACCGGTCCCTCCCCGGCGCCCACCGTGTCGTGAGCGCCTCCCTCGTTCTCGGCGCCGTCCTGCTGGTCGTCGTCGCGTGGCTCGCCTCCTGCGCGGAGGCGGGCCTCGCGCGTGTGACCAGCTTCCGCGCCGAGGAGGCGGTGCGCTCCGGGCGGCGCGGCAGCGCGAAGCTCGCGCAGGTCGCCGCCGATCCGACGCGGTATCTGAACCTGGCGCTGCTTGTCCGCGTCGGCTGCGAGATGGCCGCCGCGGCCCTCGTCACGTATGCGTGCCTGCAGGAGTTCCAGCGGACCTGGGAGGCGCTGGCCGTCGCGATCGGCGTGATGGTCCTCGTGTCGTACGTCGCGGTGGGGGTCTCGCCGCGCACCATCGGCCGCCAGCACCCGCTGAACACGGCGACGGCCGCCGCGTACGTGCTGCTGCCGCTCGCCCGGATCATGGGCCCGGTCCCGCCGCTCCTGATCCTCCTCGGCAACGCGCTCACCCCCGGCAAGGGCTTCAGGCGCGGCCCGTTCGCCTCCGAGGCGGAGTTGCGCGCGCTGGTCGACCTGGCCGAGAAGGAGTCCCTGATCGAGGACGAGGAGCGCCGCATGGTGCACTCCGTCTTCGAGCTCGGCGACACCCTCGTACGCGAAGTCATGGTCCCGCGCACCGACCTGATCGTGATCGAGCGCTACAAGACGATCCGGCAGGCCCTCACGCTCGCCCTGCGCTCCGGTTTCTCGCGCATCCCGGTCACCGGGGAGAGCGAGGACGACGTGGTCGGGATCGTGTATCTGAAGGACCTGGCGCGCAAGACGCACATCAGCCGGGACGCCGAGTCGGAGCTGGTGTCCACGGCGATGCGCCCGGCGTCGTTCGTGCCGGACACGAAGAACGCCGGTGACCTGCTGCGTGAGATGCAGCAGGAGCGCAACCACGTCGCGGTCGTCATCGACGAGTACGGCGGCACGGCCGGCATCGTCACGATCGAGGACATCCTGGAGGAGATCGTCGGCGAGATCACCGACGAGTACGACCGGGAACTCCCGCCCGTGGAACCCCTCGGCGACGCCACCTACCGGGTCACGGCCCGGCTCGACATCGGCGACCTCGGCGAGCTGTACGGCATCGAGGAGTTCGACGACGAGGACGTGGAGACGGTCGGGGGGCTGCTTGCGAAGGCCCTTGGGCGGGTGCCGATCGCGGGGGCGTCGACGGTTGTGGAGCTGCCGGACGGGCGGGGGCTGCGGCTCACCGCGGAGGCGGCGGCGGGACGGCGGAACCGGATCGCCACGGTGCTGGTCGAGCCGGCGGCGCCGGCTCCGCCGGACAGGCCCTAGGTCCCACACCGTCGACTCGGGCACCGTCGATCGCCCTCCGGGCTCGTCCTCAAACGCCGGACGGGCTGGATTTGCCGCCCCCGTATGCTCGGGTCCATGAGCGAAAACGCCCTCGGTCCCGAGGACCGCAAGATCGTCACCCTCGCCCGTTCCGCCCGGGCCCGCAACGGAGTGCCGGAGGGCGCTGCCGTGCGGGACGAGACGGGCCGTACGTACGTCGCCGGCAGCGTCGACCTCGACTCGCTGAAGCTGAGCGCGCTGCGCACCGCCGTCGCGATGGCCGTGGCCAGCGGGGCCAAGTCCCTGGAGGCGGCGGCCGTCGTCAGCGAGGCCGGGGCGGTCTCCGACGAGGACCGCGCGGCCGTGCGCGACCTGGGCGGCGCCCAGACGCCGGTGCTGCTTGCCGGGCTCGACGGCGAGGTCGTCGTGACGGTCAGCGCGGGCTGAACAGCTGCCGATGCGGAGGGCGGCCGGTTTCCGGCCGCCCTCCGCCGTGTTCTCGCCAAAGCCGAGCCGAAGCTGAACAGTCTTCCCAAGTCACCGAAGAATCAAGGGGCTTGGCCTTGTCATCACAGGCCACCCGCGCCTCAATGTCCTATGCGCGCGCACCGCACCTGACCAGCTCACCCCACGAGCACTCCCCACGAACGGGAAGGTGAACCGATGAAGCGCAGCACCAGCACCAGCACCCGCACCAGCAGGGGCAGAACCCTGGGTGTCGCACTCGCCACGGGCTCCCTCGCCCTCGCCGGTTTCGTCCTGGCACCCGGCGCCGCCGCCGTCGCGCCCGGCGAGGCCACCACGCAGGCCGACTGCGGCATCTACGGCAGCGGAGGGGTCACCCTGACCGCGACCCAGAGCGGCACGACCGGCACCATCACCGTCACCTCGTCGGAGATCACTACGCCCGTGGCCGTCGGGGCGAACACGGTCGAGTCGACCCTCACCCTGACCAAGGCCGACGGCTCCACCGCGACGTTCACCGGCAAGAGCAACCCGGCGATGGAGGCCGGCGGCGGGGTCGACTCCGGGCCGCTGACCGGGACCGTCGCCTCCGGTGACTCCCTCGACCACCCGGGCTCCCTCCAGCTGGTGGTCTCGGGCATCACCGTGACCTGCAACTCCACCGCAGCGCTCGCGCCCGGACCGTTCGTCTTCGACTGACCGGCAGCGCACCGAAGGGACCGGCCGGCCGGGTCATGAGGCCCGGCCGGCCGGGTCATGAGGCCCGGTCGGCCGGGGGTCCCCGCATCGGGGACAATGGTCGCCATGAGCGCACCTTCCCCGGCCGAGTCCGAGCCCCAGGCCACCGACCACCGCGCGGGCTTCGCCTGCTTCGTCGGGCGGCCGAACGCGGGCAAGTCGACCCTGACCAACGCCCTCGTCGGTACGAAGGTC
The DNA here is from genome assembly GCF_029968095.1 of Streptomyces solicavernae. Lineage (GTDB taxonomy): Bacteria > Actinomycetota > Actinomycetes > Streptomycetales > Streptomycetaceae > Streptomyces > Streptomyces solicavernae. Next base: position 110,785 of record NZ_JASCIR010000018.1, read on the forward strand.
GCCATCACCTCCAACCGCCCGCAGACCACCCGGCACACGGTCCGCGGCATCGTGCACCGCCCGGACGCGCAGCTGATCCTGGTCGACACCCCGGGCCTGCACAAGCCGCGCACCCTGCTCGGCGAGCGGCTCAACGACGTGGTCCGTACGACCTGGGCCGAGGTCGACGTGATCGGTTTCTGCCTGCCGGCCAACGAGAAGCTGGGCCCCGGCGACCGGTTCATCGCCAAGGAACTCGCGTCCATCAAGAAGACTCCGAAGATCGCCATCGTCACCAAGACCGACCTGGTCGACTCCAAGCAGCTCGCCGAGCAGCTCATCGCGATCGACCAGCTCGGCAAGGAGCTCGGCATGGAGTGGGCCGAGATCGTGCCCGTATCGGCGGTCGGTGCAGAAGAAGGGGCGGGACGCAGTCCCTCGGGCAAGGGTGGTGGTGGGAGAGGGGCCGGCCAGGTGGACCTGCTGGCCGAGCTGATCACGCCGCTGCTGCCGAAGAGCCCGGCGCTGTACCCGGAGGGCGACCTCACGGACGAGCCGGAGCAGGTCATGGTGGCCGAGCTGATCCGCGAGGCCGCGCTCGAAGGCGTACGGGACGAGCTGCCGCACTCCATCGCCGTGGTCGTCGAGGAGATGCTGCCCCGCGAGGACCGCCCGGCGGACCGGCCGCTGCTCGACATCCACGCGTTCGTCTACATCGAGCGGCCCAGCCAGAAGGGCATCATCATCGGCCCCAAGGGCAAGCGGCTGAAGGAAGTCGGGATGAAGTCCCGCAAGCACATCGAGGCGTTGCTCGGGACGCCGGTCTTCCTCGACCTGCACGTCAAGGTGGCGAAGGACTGGCAGCGCGACCCCAAGCAGCTCAGGAAGCTCGGGTTCTGAGCCGCAGGCTGCTGAAGCGGGGACGCGTCAGCGCACCCCCTTGATCCGCCCCACAAGCACCGCCCCCGCCACCCCGATCCCCGCCGCCACCAGGTAGAGCACCCGGTACCCGCCCACCGCCACCACTGTCGCCGCCAGTGCCGGGGCGGCGACCTGGGGCAGGGAGTTGGCGATGTTGATCACGCCGAGGTCCTTGCCGCGGTCGGCGGCGCGCGGCAGTACGTCCGTCATCAGCGCGAAGTCGACCGAGGTGAACACCCCGAACGCCAGACCCAGGACGACCGCCGCGACGACCGCGCCCGGCCAGGTCTGCCAGACCGCGAGCAGCCCGGTGGCCGCCGCCATCAGCAGCCCCGACCAGAGAACGAACGGCTTGCGGCGCCCGACCCGGTCCGACCAGGCACCGCCGGCCACGACCGTGGCGAGCATGGTGACGCCGTTGACCGCCGTGAGGATCAGCACGCCCTGCTCCGGGTCCGGGTGACGGAGCCGGTCGCGCAGGTAGTACAAGAGATAGAGCAGGACCAGCGTGTTGCCCAGGTTGATCAGGAACCGGGTGAGCCACGCCCAGGCCAGGTCCGGGTGGCGGCGCGGGCTGATCCAGAAGCCGCGCAGGAACGGCCCCCACGCGAACGCAGGACGTTCCTCCGCCGGAAGCCGCGGCTCGCGGTGCAGCAGGACGTACGGCAGGACACCGAGAGCAGTGAACAGCGCGCACGCCGCGTAGCCCGCGAAGACGCCGCCGACGGCGGTGGCGAGGGCCGTGCCGAGGACCACGCCGAGGAGCTGCGTGGTGCCCAACCAGCCGCCGACCGAGCCGCGTTGGAGTCGCGGCACCCGGTCCGGCACGGCCGCCGTGACCGCGGCGAACGCGGCGTTCAGGGTGAGCTGGACCAGGCACCAGCCGAGCGCGAGCACCGCCACCGAGCCCGCCGCGCCGGTGACAAGGAGTGCCCCCGCCCCGCTCACCGCGCCCGCCGCGATCCACGGCGCGCGCCGCCCGAAGCGTCCCGTCGTGCGGTCCGAGACCGCGCCGAACAGCGGGTTCGCGGCGAGCGAGACGACCGCGCCCGCCCCGGTGACCCAGGCGAGGACGGTCTCCTTCGACGTGCCGGCCGGGGCGAGCTCGGCGGCCTGGAGGGCGAGCAGGATCTGCAGCGGCCCGTACCAGCCCACCCAGATCGCCCCGTTGGCCAGGCACAGCGCCGAGGTCCAGCCGCGGCCGACCCGGGTGACGGGTTCGGGCTCGGGTTCGGGTTCGGGCTCGGGCTCGGGCTCGGGTTCGGCGAGAGCGGTCACCGCTGGGCCCGGAGCGCCTCGCGCAGCCACGCGTACGACGCCTTCGGGGTGCGCTCCAGGGTGGCGTAGTCGACGTGGACGAGGCCGAACCGCTGCCGGTAGCCCTCCGCCCACTCGAAGTTGTCGAGCAGCGACCAGACGAAGTAGCCGCGTACGTCGACGCCCGCCGCCAACGCCCGGTGCAGGGAGCGCAGATGGCCGTCGAGGAAGGCGATGCGGTCCTGGTCGTCGAGTCCGTCGTACGAGCAGCCGTTCTCGGTGATCAGCAGGGGCGGGAGCCGGTCGCCGTACCGTTCACGGAGGGCGAGCAGCAGCTCGGTGAAGGCCTCGGGGACGACGGGCCAGCCGAAGGCGGTGCGCGGGTACCCCTCGATCTCCTGCGGCGCGAAGGGAAGTCCGGGCGGGATGGCCACGCCGGAGAACTCCTCGGGGCCGGTGCCGGCCGCGCCCACCCTGGTCGGCTGGTAGTAGTTGACGCCGTACCAGTCGAGGGGCGCGGAGATCACCTTCAGGTCGGCGTCGAGGCCGGGGGTGTCGAGGAGTTCGGCGATGCCGTCGGGGTAGCGGCCGAGGAGCAGCGGGTCGGCGAAGAGCCGGTTGAGGAGCAGGTCGTAGAAGTCGGCGGCCTCGCGGTCGGCGGGCTCGTCGGAGGCGGCCCAGGTCGGGCCGTGCGAGTTGGCGATGCCGAGGTGGTCCGCGCCCGCCGCGCGCAGCGCCTGGACGGCGAGGCCGTGGCCGAGCAGCTGGTGGTGGGCGACGGGCAGCGCGTCGAAGAGCAGCCGTTGCCCGGGCGCGTGGGCGCCGAGCGCGTGCCCGAGGAGGGTGTGCTCGGCGGGTTCGTTGAGGGTGATCCAGGTCGGCACCCGGTCCCCGATCCGCTCGGCGACCACGGCCGCGTACTGCGCGAACCGCTCGGCCGTGTCGCGGCGCCGCCAGCCGCCCGCCTCCTCCAGGACGAGCGGGGTGTCCCAGTGGAACAGCGTCGGCACGGGGCGTACGCCCGCCGCGCACAGCTCGTCCACGAGCCGGTCGTAGAAGTCCAGGCCCCGCTCGCTGACCCGGCCCGCGCCGGTGGGCTGCACCCGGGGCCAGGAGACGGAGAAGCGGTACGCGCCGACGCCGAGGCCGCGGATCAGGGCGACGTCCTCGCGGTACCGGTGGTAGTGGTCGCAGGCCACGTCGGCCGTCGAACCGTCCTTCACGCGGCCGGGCACGGCCGTGAAGGCGTCCCACACGGAGCGGCCGCGCAGGTCGGCGGCGCCCTCGATCTGGTGGGCGGAGGTGGAGACACCCCAGAGGAAGTCCCCGGGGAAGCGGGGGAGGGCGGTGCCGCTCGGGCCGGTGCCCGGGCCGGTGCTACTGCCGGTGCTCGTGCCGCTGTTCGTTCCGGTGCTCGCGCTGGCTGCCATGCGCGGGATCATGCGTAACCGTGAGTAAGGTGTCAACGGGTAGGGGCGGGCGGGTTGTTGGACTTCCCGCCCGCCCTTCCCGGAGGGTCCGGAACCGCCCTTCCCGGAGGGTCCGGAACCGCCCCTCCCGGAGGGCCCGGAACCGCCCCTCCCGGAGGGTCCGGAACCTGCCCTACGAGCCTTCCTTCAGGACCCTGGTGATCAGGTGGCGCTGCTCGTCCGTGAGCCGGGGGTCCGAGCAGTAGAAGGTGCGGTCGTCGACGGTGATCTGGTAGCAGAACCCGTCCGGCACTCCGACCGGAGGTTCGTCACTGCCTTCGGTCCGGGCCTGCTCGGCGAGGGTCCGCCAGGCCTCGGCGTCGGACAGGCCGGCCGTGTCGACCGAGGCGTCCCGCTCGATCCCGGCGAAGCCGCCCGTTCGTTTGACGTGGATGCGCATGGTTCCTGTCTACCCCCCGCGGCCGGTCCCCGCATGCCTTACGCGGTCGGCACCCCGACCTCGGACCAGGCCTTCACGACCGCCTCGTGTGCCTCGCCCCGGCCGTACCGCTCGGCGGCCTTGTCGATCGTGGCCTTGGCGAAGTCGGCGAAGGTGCAGTCCACCGCGAGCTCGCCGCCGGTCAGGACGTCGTACCAGATCTGGCCCGCGCGCTCCCGGGCGTGGCCGCCGAGGCGGGTGGCGAGGAGGTAGAAGGCGTGGTTGGGGATGCCGGAGTTGATGTGCACGCCGCCGTTGTCCTGCTCGGTGTCGACGTAGTCGTCCATGTGCGCCGGCTGCGGGTCCTTGCCGAGGACGTCGTCGTCGTACGCCGTGCCCGGGGCCTTCATGGAGCGCAGGGCGACGCCCTGGACGCCGGGGGCGAGCAGGCCCTCGCCGATCAGCCAGTCGGCCTGGTCGGCGGTCTGGCCGAGGGTGTGCTGCTTGACCAGCGAGCCGAACACGTCGGAGACGGACTCGTTGAGCGCGCCGGACTGGCCGGAGTAGGCGAGGTTCGCGGTGTACTGCGTGACGCCGTGGGTGAGCTCGTGCGCCATCACGTCGACGGGGATGGTGAAGTCGAGGAAGATCTCGCCGTCACCGTCGCCGAACACCATCTGCTTGCCGTCCCAGAAGGCGTTTCCGTACTTCTCGTCGTAGTGGACGGTCGCGATCAGCGGGAGGCCGTTGCCGTCGATGGAGTTGCGCTCGTAGCCCTTCAGGAACAGGTCGAAGGTGGCGCCGAGTCCGGCGTAGGCGCGGTTGACGGTGGCGTCCCGGCCGGGCTCCTCGCCCTCCGAGCGGACGATCGTGCCGGGCAGTTCCGTGCCGTTCTGCGCGTCGTGGATCGTGCGGTCCGGCTTCGCGTCGGCCGCTCGGGCGACGGTGGGGCGGACGGTGGCGGCGGCCGTGGTGAGGCGGCGGGAGCGGTTCGCCTCGTCCTGGAGCAGGGTGCGGCGGGCGGCCCCGGCGACGGCCGGGTTCTCGGCCTGCGAGAGCCGGTCGAGGAGGTGGGGCGGGACGATGGTGCAGTAGACGGGCGCGGAGCCCGGTCGCGTGAGGTCCATCCCTCCACCGTGGCATTCGGTGATCGTCGTGTCACTACCCGCTACGGGGTTTGACGAATTAGAGGTAATCGTCACGTTCAGGCCGTTACCTCACCCCGGTCCCGCATACTGATACGGGTCGACGCGCACCGGCAGGTCTCGGCTACTCTCCCTCTCATCATGCGTTTCGGGCTGCTTCTCCTTAGCTGCCGCGGCGAGGGCCTGTAGTCGTAGGCCGACCCCCTCCCCGCGGAGTCGAGTGGTGCACGCACGACCGTCGGCCGTCCCCCGCGGACCCCACGAGGAGCCCCACGCAATGCCGAACTTCCAGCAGCCCACCGCCATGCCGATCCACAAGTACCGCGGCTACGACGCGGTGGACATCGCGGACCGCACCTGGCCGGAGAACCGGATCACCAAGGCCCCCCGCTGGCTCTCCACCGACCTGCGCGACGGCAACCAGGCCCTGATCGACCCGATGTCGCCCGCCCGCAAGCGCGAGATGTTCGACCTGCTGGTACGCATGGGCTACAAGGAGATCGAGGTCGGCTTCCCCTCCTCCGGGCAGACGGACTTCGACTTCGTGCGCTCGATCATCGAAGAGGGCGCGATCCCGGACGACGTGACCATCTCCGTCCTGACGCAGGCCCGCGAGGAGCTGATCGAGCGGACCGTCGAGTCCCTGGTCGGCGCCAAGCGCGCCACCGTGCACCTGTACAACGCGACCGCCCCCGTCTGGCGCGAGGTCGTCTTCCGCGGCTCCCGCGAGCAGGTCAAGCAGATCGCCGTGGACGGCACGCGGCTGGTCATGGAGTACGCGGAGAAGCTGCTGGGCCCGGAGACCGTCTTCGGCTACCAGTACAGCCCGGAGATCTTCACCGACACCGAGCTGGACTTCGCCCTGGAGGTCTGCGAGGCCGTCTGCGACGAGTGGCAGCCCGGCCCGGACCGCGAGATCATCCTGAACCTGCCCGCCACGGTGGAGCGCTCGACCCCGTCGACGCACGCGGACCGCTTCGAGTGGATGGGCCGCAACCTGACCCGCCGCGAGTACGTGTGCCTGTCCGTGCACCCGCACAACGACCGCGGCACCGCCGTCGCCGCCGCCGAGCTGGCCGTGATGGCCGGCGCCGACCGCGTCGAGGGCTGCCTGTTCGGCCAGGGCGAGCGCACCGGCAACGTCGACCTGGTCACCCTGGGCATGAACCTGTTCTCGCAGGGCGTGGACCCCGAGATCGACTTCTCGGACATCGACGAGATCCGTCGCACGGCCGAGTACTGCAACCAGATGGAGGTCCACCCGCGCCACCCCTACGCGGGCGACCTGGTCTACACCGCCTTCTCCGGCTCCCACCAGGACGCCATCAAGAAGGGCTTCGAGTCGATGGACACGCGCGCCGAGGCCGCGGGCAGGACGGTCGACGACATCGAGTGGGCCGTGCCGTACCTGCCGATCGACCCGAAGGACGTCGGCCGCTCGTACGAGGCGGTCATCCGCGTCAACTCGCAGTCCGGCAAGGGCGGTATCGCGTACGTCCTGCAGAACGACCACAAGCTGGACCTGCCGCGCCGGATGCAGATCGAGTTCTCCAGGCTGATCCAGGCCAAGACCGACGCCGAGGGCGGCGAGGTCACACCGGGCGCGATCTGGGCCGCCTTCCAGGACGAGTACCTGCCGAACGAGGCCGACGCCGCGGCTCGATGGGGACGCATCCAGCTGCGCTCCGGGCAGACCACCACCGACAAGGACGGCGTGGACACCCTCACCGTCGACGCGGTCGTGGACGGCCGGGAGACCACCCTGACCGGCACCGGCAACGGTCCGATCTCGGCCTTCTTCGAGGCGCTGCAGGGCATCGGCATCGACGTACGCCTGCTGGACTACCAGGAGCACACGATGAGCGAGGGCGCCTCCGCGCAGGCCGCCTCGTACATCGAGTGCGCCATCGGCGACAAGGTCATGTGGGGCATCGGCATCGACGCCAACACCACGCGCGCCTCCCTGAAGGCGGTCGTCTCCGCGGTCAACCGCGCGGGCAGGTAAGGCTTTACGGGCCTCCTGAGGCCGTACGGGCCTGTGCGCTCGGGCCCCGCTCATCCGTCCGATGAGCGGGGCCATTTCCGTTCCGTACGTGTTCGCCGCCGACTGGTCTTGGCCATGTGCTGTTCAAGGTGCTGACGCCGCAACACCAGTGTGGCTAACATCACGTCAATACGGCGACGTTGCCGAGTTGTTACGGAGGTGCGGCGTGCTGCCAGGCCTGGGACGACGTGTCGGGGAACCACGTATCTGGGGGATCCGCACCGCATGGACCACCGTCGGCGACGGGGAGTTCTTCTGCCCCGGCTGCGGCGGCGACCGCAACTACCAGCGCCGCACCGGCCGTCGACGCTTCATCGTGCTCGGCCTTCCGCTGCTCGCGCGCGGTGTCGCCGGACCGGTCGTCGAGTGCGTGTCCTGCGCGGGGCGCTTCGGCACGGACTGCCTCGACCATCCGACCACCGTGCGGTTCTCGGCCATGCTCAGGGACGCCGTGCACACCGTCGCCCTCGCCGTCCTCACCGCGGGCGGCACCGCCTCCCGCACGGCGCTCGACATCGCTGTCGGAGCGGTGCGCTCCGCCGGGTACGTCGACTGCACCGGGGACCAGCTGAGCTCCCTGGTCGACGCCCTCGCCGCCGACACCGGCCGCGTCACGACCGGCGACGGCCCCGTGGAGAGCCCCATGGACGACGCGGGCGTCACGCTCGCCATAGAGCTCCACGAGTCCCTCGACCCGCTCGCCCCCCACCTCGCCCCCGCGGGCCGCGAGTCCATCCTCCTCCAGGCGGCCCGCATCGCCCTCGCGGACGGCCCGTACACCGCGGCCGAGCGGGAGGTGCTGGCGACGGTGGGCCATGCGCTGACGATCGGGGCGGACGAGGTGGAGCGGGTCCTTGAGTCGGCGCGGATGCCGTCGTAGGGCCGTCAACTCACGCCTGGGGCACGGGTATCGGCGGTCTGGCGCAGCGATCGATTTCCGGCGGTATGCGGTGGGGGAGCTGGGGGAGTCCTAGGCCCTGACACGGCCTAGAGCAACCCGGCCGCCGCCAGATACTTCCCGACCTCGCCCACCTCCTCCGGCGACAGCTGCACCTGCGGCACCGCGGTGGCCGGGCAGGCGATCACGCCCCGCAGATGCAGCGCCGCCTTGAACGCGCCGAGGGCCGAGGACGAGCCGCCCATGCGGGACGGGGCGCCGACTCCGGTCATCCTGAAGAGCGCGCACAGGCGCTCCTGTTCGGCCCTGGCCCGGTCCCAGTCCCCGGCACGACAGGCCGTGTACAGGCGTACATATCCTTCCGGGTCCACATTGCCGAGGCCGGGGACGACACCGTCCGCGCCCATCGCGAGCGCCGCGTCGACCGTGAGTTCCGCGCCGGTGAGCACACGGAAGCCGGTGATGTCCGTACGGGCACGGGCGGCGAGCAGCAGCTCGCGGAAGGCGCCCTCGTCGCCGCTGGAGTCCTTGACGCCGGCGAGCGCGCCTTCGGCGGCCAGGCCGAGCAGGAGGTCGGCGGGGAGCTTCGTGTGCACCGAGACCGGCAGGTCGTACGCGAACACCGGGACCGGCGACGCGGCGGCCAGGGTGCGGAAGTGCGTGACGATCTCCGCCGGGTGCGTGCGGGTGTAGAAGGGCGCCGTGACGACCACCGCGTCCGCGCCCGCCGCCGTCACGGCGTCCACGTGGTCCCGTACGCGAGGGGTGGCCATGTCGATCGCCCCGGCGAGGACGGGGAGTTGACCGGCCACGTGGGCGACCACCGTCTCGACGACCGTACGGCGGTGGCGGTCCGGGAGGTACGCGGCCTCGGAGGACGAGCCGAGGACGAACAGGCCGTCCACCCCCGCGCCCGCCAGGTGGTCCACGAGCCGGACCAGTGAGCCGACGTCCACCTCGTGCTCCGGTGTCAGCGGGGTGCAGACAGGGGGGACGACACCGGTGAGCGAGGCCTCAGAGGTCGGACGGGTCATGGAGCCTCCTGTGTCACGGCCGTGGCGGCGGCCTGGGTGACGAGTTCGTGGGTCGACTGGCCGTCGTCCACGGGGTGGTGGCAGCGGAAGCGGTGGCCCGGGGTGCCCGCTTCGGACGCGGTGAAGTCCGGCATGCTCTCCGCGCACTCCGCGTCCGCCTTCCAGCACCGCGTACGGAACGGGCAGCCGCTCGGCGGACGCGTCGCGGACGGCACCGGGCCGATCAGCGGGATCGGGTCGATGGGGTCCAGAAGGCCCGGCGTCGCCGAGAACAGGGCGCGGGTGTACGGGTGGCGGGAGCGGGTGACCTCGGCGGCGGGGGACTCCTCGACGATCCGGCCCAGGTACATGGTGATGACACGGTCGCTCATCCGCCGCACCGTCTGGATGTCGTGCGAGACGAAGACCAGGGCGAGGCCCAGGCGCTCCTTCAGGTCGAGGAGGAGGTTGAGGATCTGGGCGCGCACGGAGACGTCCAGGGCGCTGGTGGGTTCGTCGGCGACGACGAGGCGGGGGCTCAGGGCGAGGGCGCGGGCGATCGCCACCCGCTGGCGCTGGCCGCCGGAGAGCTGGCCGGGCAGCCCGTCGGCGAGCACCTCGGGCAGGCCGACCAGATGCATCAACTCCCGTACGCGGGCCTCGCGTTCGGCCGGAGTGCCGCGGCGGTGGACGTCGAGCGGGTCGCGCAGGATGCGGCGTACGGTCAGGCGGCGGTTCAGGGCGGTCGACGGGTCCTGGAAGATCATGCCGGCGCCGGTGCCGACCGCTGCGCGGCGCTCGGCGGGGGGCATCGTCCAGAGGTCCTTGCCGCCGAACTCGACGGTGCCGGTGGTGGGTTTCTCCACGCCGACCAGGACCTTGGCGAGGGTGGACTTGCCGCAGCCGGACTCGCCGACGATGCCCACTGTTTCGCCGGGGGTGAGGGTGAGGCCGGCGGCGGTCAGGGCATGCACGCGGTCGCGGGAGAGGATTCCTCCGGAGCGGGCTCGGTGTTGTACGTGGACGTTCTTCAACTGGGCCAGTGGGGCCGTCACTTGGTGCCTCGCCTTCCTGCCGGGGGTGGGTTCTCCCCGCCCCGCCCCTTCCCGAAAGTCCTGCGGACGGCTCCGGAGGCTGCACCCCGGGCCCCGCTCACCGCACCCTCTCGCTTCCCCTGGGCTCCGGCGCCGCCAACGCGATCGCCGGATGATGGCAAGCCACCGCATGGGCGCGGGACGGGCCGCGCAGGGCCGGAGGAGTCGTACGGCACACCGCCTCCGCAAGCGGGCACCGGTCCGCGAATCTGCAGCCCGCCGGGAAGTCCGCCGGCGACGGCACCACACCCCTGATCTGTGTGAGGCGCTGCGCAGCGGACTCCAGGGACAGGACCGAGCCGAGCAGGCCGCGGGTGTAGTGGTGGGCCGGGGCGGCGACCAGGTCCGCGGTGACGCCCGTCTCCACGATCTGGCCGCCGTACATCACCACCACCCGGTCCGTGACGTCCGCGACGAGCGCCAGGTCGTGCGAGACCAGGATCAGGGCGAAGCCGAGCTCCGCGCGCAGCCGCAGCAGCAGCTCGATGACCTGGGCCTGGACCGTCACGTCGAGCGCCGTCGTCGGCTCGTCGGCGACGATCAGCTTCGGGTTGCGGGACAGGGCCATGGCGATCAGGACGCGCTGGCGCTGGCCGCCGGAGAGTTCGTGGGGGTAGCTGCGCAGGGTGCGCTCGGGGTCCAGGCCGACGAGCTCCAGGAGCTCCACCGGCGAGCGGGCGCCCCCTCGCCGGACCACCTGCTTCAGCTGGGCGCGGATCGTCATCGACGGGTTCAGGGACGACAGCGCGTCCTGGTAGACCATCGCCATGTCGTGGCCGAGCAGGCGGCGCCGCGCGCTCATCGGCAGGTTCGTCAACTCCTGCCCGTCGAAGGCCACTCGGCCCCGCACCCGGGCCCCCTTCGGCTGCAGCCCCATCACGGTGAGCGCGGTCAGCGACTTGCCGCAGCCGGACTCGCCGACCAGGCCCAGGACTTCACCGGGGCGTACGTCGAAGCTGATGCCGTCGACGATGTCCGTACCGCCGTGCCGGGCGTCGAAGCCGATCGCGAGGTCGGTGACCTCCAGGACGGGCGGCCCGGGGGGCAGCGGGCGGGCGCGGGCGCGCAGGCGGGCGGCCGCCTCCGTCAGGCCCGGGAGCTGGGGCACCTTCCCGGTGCCCGGCTCGGCGGCCTCCAGCTCGTCCTGCGTACGGGCCCGCCGGGAGGGCACGTCACGGGCGGCCGGAGCGGCCCACGCGTCCGAGACGCCCTCGGAGAGGACGTTCAGGGCGAGCACGGTGACCAGCATCAACAGGCCCGGGAAGACGGTCGCCCACCAGCCTCCCGTGAGCACCATGTTCTTGCCGTCGGCGATGACGCTGCCCCAGGACGGGTCGGGCGGTGCGACGCCCGCGCCGATGAACGACAGCGAGGCCTCGAAGACGATTGCCTCGGCGACCTGCACGGTGCAGAACACCAGGATCGGCGCGGCACAGTTGACGGCCACGTGCTTGAGGACGATGTGCGGGGTGCGGGCGCCGATGACCCGCTCGGCCGTCACGTAGTCCTCGCCGTACTGGTCCAGCACGTTGGCGCGGACCACGCGGGCGATCGGCGGGGTGTAGAGGAACGCGATGGCGAGGATCAGGACCGGGATGCTGCCGCCGAACACCGCGATGAGGACGGCCGCGAGGGCGATGCCGGGGAACGCCATGACGATGTCGAGGCAGCGCATCATGAACTCGTCCACCGACTTGCGCGAGGTCGCCGCGACCGCCCCGAGGACCGCGCCCGCGACCAGGCCGAGCAGGGTCGCGCCGAGCCCGATGACGAGGGAGAGCCGCGCCCCGTACATCAGCCGGCTGAGGATGTCACGGCCGAGGCTGTCCTGGCCCATCCAGTGCGCGCCGGACGGGCTGCCGGTGCCGTCGGCCATCGGGGCCTGGTCGAGCGGGTCGTGCGGGGCGAGCAGCGGGGCGAGGACGGCCGTCAGGACGACGACGCCGATGACGGCGACCGCGACCCGGGACAGGACCGGCAGCCGGCTGAGGCCGCGCAGCCGGAGGCCGGGCCGGGACAGCGCCTGAGCCAGGTGCTTTCGACTTCTCACGCGGCGCTCCTCAACCGGGGGTTGACCAGGAGGTACAGGATGTCGATCGCCAGGTTCACGACGACGAAGCCGAGGGCCGTGGTGATCACCACGCCCTGGACGACGGCCGGGTCGCCGTTCTTCACGGCCGTGATCATCAGGTTGCCCATGCCGGGAAGGGCGAAGATCGTCTCGGTGACGACCGCGCCGCCGAGCAGATAGCCGAACCGCAGGCCGAGCACCGTCAGCGGGTTGATCAGGGCGTTGCGCAGCACGTTCCGCCCGACCACGACGACCGGCGGGAGCCCGCTGCCGATCGCCGTGCGGACGTAGTCCTTGTCCAGCTCCTCCACGACCGCGGTCCGTACGATCCGGGTGAGCTGGGCGGCGACCGGCAGGGACAGGGCGAACGCGGGCAGCGTCATGGTCTTCAGCCAGCCGGTGAACGAGTCGGCCGGGTTGACGTACCCGCTGGTCGGGAACCAGCCCGCGCCCACGGCCAGGTACTGGATCATCAGCAGCGCCAGCCAGAAGCCGGGCGCCGCGACGCCCGTCAGGGACAGGAGGCGGATCAGCTGGTCGGGCAGGCGGTCGCGGTAGATGGCCGCGGTGACGCCGAGGACCAGGGAGAGCACCACCCCGATGCCGAGCCCCAGGAACGTGAGCTGCATGGTGAGCGGCAGCGCGGTGCTGACCTGGTCGAGCACCGGCGCCCGGGTGAGGACGCTGATGCCCATGTCGCCCTGGAGCAGATCGCCGACGAACGCCACGTACCGCACCGGCAGCGGGTCGAGCAGGCCGTGCTCCTCCCGGAAGGCGTGCAGTTGCTCCGGGGTGGGGTTGGCGCCCATGAAGAACGCGGCGGCCGGGTCGATGTCCGAGAACCGCATCACGAGGAACACGAACAGCACGATGCCCAGCATCAGCGGGACGAGCAGGGCGATGCGGCGGGCCAGGATCCTGGCGATCTGAACCATACGAACGTCCCTCGTCGCAAGGTCGGTTGGCTTGGTCGGCTGTCCCAGGTCTCAGCCGGCGGGTTTCGCCTGCAGCAGGTTGATGCCGGGATAGGGCTGGGCGCGGACGCCGGTGAGCTTGTCCGGGTCCCAGGCCGTCATGAGCTCGTTGTGGACGACCGGGTAGATCACGGCGTTCTCCGCGACGACGTCGATGTACTCCTGGACCATCGCCTTCTTCTTCCCGGCGTCGGCCTCGCGCGTGGCCTGGTCCATCATCGTGAACAGCTTCTTGGCCTCGGAGTTCTCCGCCCAGCGGGCGTACGTCATCCAGAGGTTCTCGGGACCGTAGTTGTAGTGCATGATCAGGTCGGCCTCGACGCCGAACTGGTTCGGGTTGGAGGCGGCCGCGACGACCTGGAAGTCCTTCTTCTGGTCGAGCTTGGTGAACAGGGCGGCGGTCTCCTGCGGTGCGAGGGTCGTCTCGACGCCGATCTTGCGCCAGGACTCCTCGATGGTCGGCAGGCAGTCCATGATCCAGCTGACGTTCACGGCCATCAGCGTGACCTTCAGCCCGGTCACCCCGGCCTCCTTGAGGAGCTGCCGGGCCTTCTCCGGGTCATACGCGTAGACCGTCTTCGCCGGGCGGTACGAGGGGTTGCCCTCGTCGAGGAAGGAGGTGGACGCCTTGCCGTGGCCCCTGAGCGCGGCCGAGATCATCTTGTCCCGGTCGACGGCGTAGTGCAGAGCCTGCCGGACGCGGACGTCGTCGAACGGCTTGTGGGCCGTGTTGAACATCAGGAACAGATGGTTCATCCCGGCGCCGCCCTCGACCTTCAGACCGTCCTTCTCCAGCTGGGCGATATTGGCGTACGGGACGTTGTCGGCGATCTGCGCGCCCGCGCCGTCGCCGGAGATCTTGGCGACCCGGGGTGCGGCGTCCACGATCGTCAGCCAGTTCATCTTCTTGAACGCCGCCTTGCGCGGCCCGTTGTACTCCGCGAACGCCTCGAAGGTGGTGTTGGACTTGGAATGGTGCGCGGTCTGCCGGTACGGGCCCGAGCCGACGGCGAGGCCCGTGATCGCCTTCTTCCAGGCGCCCGGCTTCGAGAAGACGTGCTTCGGCATGATCTTGGCGAGAGTGAGCCGCGCGGCGCCGTCCGGGAACGGGAACTTGAGGACCAGCTCCACGGTCTGCTCGTCGACCTTCCTGGCCTCCTTCAGCCAGGACCGGAAGAAGCCCTGGGCGAGGGACACGGTGTCCGGGTCGAGGATGCGGTCGAAGGTGAACACCACGTCGTCGGCGGTGACCGGCTTGCCGTCGTGCCACTTCGCGCCCGCGCGCAGCGTGAACTGCCAACGCGTGGCCGAGTCCAGGTTCTGCGGAATCCCGGTGGCGAGCGCCGCGTAGGGCTCGCGGCTGATCGGGTCGGTGTCCAGGAGGCCCTCGTAGATGTGGTGGTTGGCGGCCATCGAGAACGCGGACGCGGTCTGCGTCGGGTCCCAACTGCCGTCGTTCCCATAGCCGATGACCGCGGTCAGGGTGTCGAGGCCGCCCTTGCCGCCGCCGGTGGTCGACTGGGGGCCGGCCGAGCAGGCGGAGAGGGTCGTGGTGATGGCTGTGGCCGCGCCGATGGCGCCGGAGTACTGGAGGAAGGACCGGCGGTGCAGCGCCCGTCCGTAGGTCGCGTCGCTCACGGTGGCTCCAAGTCCCGGGGAAAAGTGGGGCGTTGAGAGTGAGGCGTTGAGAGTCAGGCGTTCGGAGTGGGCGGTGAGAGATCCCACGTCCTACGTCTAGGGGGGTAGCGCGACCATAAGAGGGGCGCGGTGGCCGGTCAAGAGATCGCGCAAGGATCGGCCCGAGGGGCCTCCGGGGCGCCCCCGTGCCGCCCCCGCGCCGTCCCCGAATCGTCAACGGGGCTCTTCCGTACGAAGTTTGCTCCCGACGTGGGACGTGGGACGTCCCGCGGCCTTACGCTGTCCCGCATGTCCGAGGAGCCAAGGAACACGAGGCAGGCCGCTGCCGGGGAACGGCGCGTGGGCACCCAGATCCGGCGTGACGTCATGCAGCTGATCCTCGACCGCAGACTTCCCCCCGGCGCCCCGCTGCCCACCGAGGCGGAGCTGATGGAGAGCCTCGGCGTGAGCAGAAATTCCGTACGCGAGGCGCTGAAGGCGCTCCAGGCCCTGGACATCGTGGAGATCAGACACGGCTACGGCACGTACGTCGGCCAGGCCTCGCTCACCCCGCTCGTGGACGGCCTCACCTTCCGCACCCTCGCCGGTGTCGCCGACGACCACGCCGCGCTCACCGAGATCCTGCAGATCCGCGAAGTCCTGGAGGAGGGCCTGATCCGGCGCGTCGCGGACGGCATCGGGGACGACGGGCTGGCCCGCCTTGAGTCCATAGTCGGCCGGATGGAGGGGGCCGCCCGCGCGGGCGAGGCCTTCCCGGACCTGGACCGCACGTTCCACGAGACGCTGTACGACACACTCGGCAACGCCCTGGTCCCGCAGCTCCTCGCGGCGTTCTGGAACGTCTACCACCGCGTGGCGAAGGTGCGCGGCTGGACCAGCGACCCGGCGCCCGCGGTCACCGCCTGCCGTCACCGGGACATCCTCACCGCCCTGCGCGCGCGGGACGTGGCGGGCGCGGAGCGGGCCATGGCGGACCACTTCCGGGGCATCGAGGCACGCTCGGGACAAGCCACACTGGGGGTCAGGTGAACGCACTGCACGACGGGCCGGACCGGCTCGCCCACTTCTACGACAAGCTCGGCTCGCTCGCGTACGGCGGGGACTACAACCCCGAGCAGTGGGGACCCGAGACGCACGCCGAGGACACGGAGCTGATGCGCGAGGCGGGCGTCAACCTCGCGACCGTCGGCATCTTCTCCTGGGCGAAGTCCGAACCCGCCCCCGGCGCCTACGACTTCGGCTGGCTCGACGCCCACCTGGACCGCCTCGCGGACGCCTCGGTCGCCGTCTGCCTCGCCACGATGACCGCGTCACCGCCGCCCTGGCTGGCCCGGCTGCACCCCGAGACCCTGCCGGTCATGGCCGACGGCACCCGCCTGCACCCCGGCTCGCGCCAGCACTGGTGCCCGTCGAGCCCGGTGTTCCGCGCGCATGCGACCCGGCTCGTCGAACAGCTCGCCAAGCGGTACGCGGACCACCCGGCGCTCGCCCTGTGGCACATCGGCAACGAGTTCGGCTGCCACATCTCCCGGCACTGCCACTGCGAGGTGTCCACGGCCGCCTTCCGCCGCTGGCTGCGCGCCCGCTACGGGACCCTGGACGCCCTCAACTCGGCCTGGTCCACGGACTTCTGGTCGCAGCGGTACGGCGACTGGGAGGAGATCCACACCCCGCGCACCGCCCCCTCCTTCCGCAACCCCACCCAACAGCTGGACTACCTCCGCTTCTCCTGTGACGAACTCCTGGACTGCTACCGCGCGGAGAAGTCCGTACTGGACGCCCTGACCCCAGGGGTGCCCGTCACGACGAACTTCGTCCCGGTCGCCAAGACCCTGGACCTCTTCAAGTGGGCCCGCGAGCTGGACGTCGTCTCGTACGACTCGTACCCGGACCCGCACGACCCGGACTCCGTCCACGAGGCGGCGTTCTCGTACGACGTGATGCGGGGGTTGAAGGACGGCCGGCCCTGGCTGCTGATGGAGCAGGCCCCGAGCGCCGTCAACTGGCGTAGCCGCAACGGCCGCAAGCCGCCCGGCCGGATGCGTCTGGACAGCTGGCAGGCGGTGGCGCACGGCGCGGACTCGGTGCTGTTCTTCCAGTGGCGGCAGTCCCGCGGCGGCGCCGAGAAGTTCCACTCGGCGATGGTGCCGCACGGCGGCCGCGAGACCCGGATCTTCCGCGAGGTCACGGACCTTGGCGCCGAACTCTCCGCGCACCCGGACCTGTTGGGCTCGGTCCCGGAGCGGGCCGAGGCGGCCCTTCTCCTGGACTGGCCGAACTGGTGGGCCCTGGAGCAGGACGCCCACCCGAGCACCGACGCCCGCATGCTGGACACGGCCCACGCCCACCACCGGCCGCTGTACGACGCGTCGGTGCCCTGCGACGTGGTGCCGGTGGACCGCGGCTTCTCGCCGTACAAGCTGCTCCTGGTCCCGAACCTGTACTCGGTCGAGCGGGCCACGGCGGACCGCCTGAGCGCCTATGTGGCGGGCGGCGGCACCCTCCTGATGTCCTACTTCTCCGGTATCACCGACACGCACGACCGCGTCCACCTCGGCGGCTACCCGGCCCCGTTCCGGGAACTGCTCGGCCTGCGCGTCGAGGAGTTCGACCCGCTGCCGGAGGGCGCCGCGCTGCGGTTCGGCGGGGGCGGGGAGGGCACGCTGTGGTCGGAGGAGCTGGCCCTGGAGGGGGCGGCGCCGATACTGACGTACGCCGACGGCCGCCCCGCCGTCACCCGGCACGCCTTCGGCGCGGGCCACGCCTGGTACGTGGGCACCCGCCCGGACCCGGTGACGATGCGGGCGATCCTGGACCGGGCCCGCCTGGACGCGGGCGTCCGCGCGCCGGACCTTCCGGAGGGCGTGCAGGTCCGTACCCGCGTCACGGCCGGAGGCCGCAGGGTGCGGATTCGCCTGGACCACCGGGCGGGCACGGTGAGCGTCAGCTGACGGCCACTGAGCGGGCACGGTGAGCGTCAGCTGACGGTCGCGGTGGCGAGCAGATCCCCGGCGAGTACGAGGACGACGCCGCCGACGATCAGACCGAGACCTCGCCGGGTCCGCCCCCGCCGGGCGAGCACGACGGCACCCGCACACACGAGCACCGCGACCACGCACGGCACGCCCCACGCCCCGAACGGCACCCCGCGCGCCACCCGCAGCCACACAACGGCGGGCCCGAGCAACGCGATCACCGCCCCGGCGACGGCCACGCCCCGCCTGGCGGCCCGCGCCCGCTGCAACTGCCCCAACGCATCACTCTGGTACGGCTGTTCACCCCGTTCGGCCATGAGGCCGAGGGTAACGCCGCAGGGGGTGAGTGTGGGGAGCGTGCTCGGACTCGACACCCGTGCAGCGCACGGGGAGCTCCCGGTAGCGGTCAGGCCTTGACCGCCTCGATGAACTCCGCCCAGCTGCGGGCGGGGACGAGCAGTACGGGGCCGTCGCCGCTCAGCTTCGTGTCGCGTACGGGGACGATGCCGGGGAGGTTTTGGGCGACCTCGACGCAGTCGCCGCCGTGCTGGTCGCTGTAGCTGCTCTTGTGCCAGTGAGCATTCCTCAGGTCGTACTCGCGCATCGCCTGTAGTCCTCCGCCGCCGATTCGATCAGAGTCAGGGACGTCTCCGGCGGTAGCGCGACAGCCCTGAGCAGATCGTACTCCTCCCGTACGCGCTTCACCACGGCTGGATCATCGAGCAGCGTTCCTGAACGCACCCCCTCTGTATAGACAGTTGGCGGGGCGTCCTCGAACTCCATGAGCTTCATCATCTTGCCCATGAAGGGGTAGGAACCGGCCGAGAACGGCACCACCTGAACGAGGATCTTGTGCTCGCGGGCCATGCGCGCGACGCGGTCCAACTGGTCTGCCATCACGGCGGGACCGCCCACGGCGACCCGCAGCACGGATTCGTGCAGCACAGCCCAATACATCGGCCGTGTAGCGTCCTCCAGGATCAAGCCCCGGTTGCTGCGGAAGCGGACCATCTCCTCGATGTACTCGTCCGTCGCCAACGGGTTGGCCGTCCGCATCAGGGCTCGCGAGTAAGCGGTCGTCTGCAACAGCCCGGGGATGACCGCAGGCTCGAAGTCGCAGATCTTCACAGCACGCCGCTCCAGTTCCGCCACATGCTCGAAGTAGTCGGCGAAACCCTGCTCCTTGATCAGCTTCTTCCACAATCGCTCGAAAAAACCCCCGGTTTGTAGTACCTCATCAATCCGCTGCGCCACATCCAATTGTGGCTTGCGGATGGCCTGTTCGAACTGGCCGATGTATCCGCCGGACACGAACACCCGATGTCCCAACTCCGCCTGCGTGATTCCGGCGTCCTCGCGGCGGCGCTTCAGCTCTTCGCCGAAGTACTCCCAAGCCGCATGCCGTCGAGCATTGGCCATGGCTCAACCTCCCTGCTCTGCGCGGTAGTTGTAGGGGTCCGCGCTCTTACGAACTGTAGCCACGGGAGCGCACGCTGTACGCATGAACAGCGAAACGAAAAATGAGAATGGTCGGCACGCCCTCGAATGCCTGAGGGAAGCCGACGAAGCCGTACTTGAATTGCGTACCGCATTTGCCAGGGTCGGAATCGCATTGCCGTCGCTCCGCCTCGATCCGATCTCGTACGCGCGGGAGGCGCCCTGCCCGCTCGTGGAATTGGGGCGGTGTTCCGTGGAGACCGCACTGCGGATCGCGGCCGCGCTGCCGAAGCCGGGGGAACGGGCCTGACCCGGAGGCCCCGGCGCCGCGGCCCGTACGCGACAATGAACGCATGAGCCTTTTCCGTGACGATGGGATCGTCCTGCGCACCCAGAAGCTGGGCGAGGCCGACCGCATCATCACGCTGCTCACCCGCGGGCACGGGCGCGTGCGGGCCGTGGCGCGAGGTGTGCGCCGTACGAAGTCCAAGTTCGGTGCGCGGCTCGAACCGTTCTCGCATGTGGACGTGCAGTTCTTCGCGCGCGGCAGCGAACTGATCGGCCGCGGCCTGCCGTTGTGCACGCAGAGTGAGACGATCGCCGCTTACGGTGGCGGGATCGTGACCGATTACGCGCGCTACACCGCCGGTACGGCGATGCTGGAGACCGCCGAGCGGTTCACGGACCACGAGGGCGAGCCGGCGGTGCAGCAGTATCTGCTGCTCGTCGGCGGGCTGCGGACGCTCGCGCGCGGGGAGCACGCCCCGCATCTGGTGCTCGACGCGTTCCTGCTGCGCTCGCTCGCCGTGAACGGGTACGCGCCGAGCTTCGTGAACTGCGCGAAGTGCGGCATGCCGGGACCGAACCGGTTCTTCTCGGTCGCGGCGGGCGGAGTGGTCTGCGCCGAGTGCCGGGTGCCGGGAAGCGTCGTACCCTCTGCGGAGGCCATCGGCCTGCTCGGCGCCCTGCTGACCGGGGACTGGGCGACGGCGGACGCGTGTGAGGCGCGGCACGTCCGGGAGGGCAGCGGGCTCGTGTCGGCGTATCTGCACTGGCACTTGGAGCGCGGGCTGCGCTCGCTGCGGTACGTCGAGAAGACCTAGCGGTACGTCGAGAAGACCTGGCAGGACCCAGGAAGAGTTGCAGGGGAGCGAGTAACCACATGGCACGACGCGGGATTCTGGGCGGCCGGGCGCGGCGCGAGTACAGGGCGCCTCAGCCGCACCCGTCGGGGGCGCGGCCGCCGAAGCTCCCCGGGGAGCTGGTGCCGGGCCACGTCGCCGTCGTCATGGACGGCAACGGGCGGTGGGCGAAGGAGCGGGGGCTGCCGCGCACCGAGGGCCACAAGGTGGGCGCCGAGCGCGTGCTGGATGTGCTGCAGGGCGCGATCGAGATGGGCGTCGGCGCGATCTCGCTGTACGCCTTCTCCACCGAGAACTGGAAGCGGTCGCCGGACGAGGTGCGCTTCCTGATGAACTTCAACCGGGACTTCATCCGCAAGACCCGTGACCAGCTCGACGAGCTGGGTGTGCGGGTGCGGTGGGTCGGCCGGATGCCGAAGCTGTGGAAGTCGGTCGCCAAGGAGCTGGAGATCTCCCAGGAGCAGACCAAGGACAACGACAGGCTGACGCTGTACTTCTGCATGAACTACGGCGGCCGCGCGGAGATCGCCGACGCGGCGCAGGCGCTGGCGGAGGACGTGAAGGCGGGGCGGCTCGACCCGTCGAAGGTCAGCGAGAAGACGTTCGCGAAGTATCTGTACTACCCGGACATGCCGGACGTGGACCTGTTCCTGCGGCCGAGCGGGGAGCAGCGCACGTCCAACTATCTGCTCTGGCAGAGCGCGTACGCGGAGATGGTCTTCCAGGACGTCCTGTGGCCGGACTTCGACCGGCGCGACCTGTGGCGGGCGTGCGTGGAGTACGCGCAGCGGGACCGGCGGTTCGGGGGCGCGGTGCCGAACGACGAGCTGGAGCGGATGGAGCGGGAGATGCAGGGGCGGTAGGTTCACCCTCTCCGGAGGAGCGGATGTCCGGGGGCGGAGCCCCCGGGAGCCTCAGTCCCCGGGAGCCTCAGCCCTTACCGGCCGCCGCGCACTCCGCGCACGTACCGAAGATCTCCACCGTGTGGGCCACGTTCACGTACCCGTGCTCGGCGGCGATCGCATCCGCCCACTTCTCCACCGCAGGCCCCTCGACCTCGACCGCCTTGCCGCAGGCGCGGCACACCAGGTGGTGGTGGTGTTCCCCGGTGGAGCAGCGGCGGTAGACCGACTCGCCGTCGCCGGTGCGCAGCACGTCGACCTCGCCGGCGTCGGCGAGGGACTGCAGGGTGCGGTACACCGTGGTCAGGCCGACCGAATCGCCCTTGTGCTTGAGCATGTCGTGGAGCTCCTGGGCGCTGCGGAACTCGTCCACCTCGTCCAGGGCAGCCGCCACGGCGGCTCGCTGCCGGGTCGACCGGCCGCGTACGGGCGCTGTCACTGGGACCTCCTCACGTCGCTGCCGGGCCATTGTGCCAGGTTGGCCCGGAACGTAAGGCATGCCTTACGTGACCCTGACATTGTCCTCCGCCTGCCGGGCAGGCGGAAGCGTGCACTCCAGGCCGTCCAGGGAATCCGCGGAGCCCGCGGCCTCCGCGGCCTCGGCGGCGGCCGTGCTCCGCGCCCTCCTGCGCGCGAGCGGCGCCGCGAGCAGGGCCAGGACCAGGAACACGGCGACGGCCAGGAGGACGATCGCGGCGCCGGACGGGGCGTCCACGTAGTACGTCGCGGCCGTACCGGTCAGGGACACGGTGACGCCGATCGTCATGGCGAGCGCGAGTGTCGTGACGAAGCCGCGGGTGACGCGCTGCGCCGCCGCGACCGGGATCGCCATCATCGCGCTGACCAGGAGCAGGCCCACGATGCGCATGGCGACCGTCACCGTCACCGCGGCCGTGACCGCGATCAGCAGGTTGAGCAGCCGCACCGGAAGGCCGGTGACCCGCGCGAACTCCTCGTCCTGGCAGACCGCGAACAGCTGCCGCCGAAGCCCGAGCGTGATCGCGACGACGAACGCCGCGAGGATGCAGATGGCCGTCACGTCCTCGGGCGCGACCGTGGTGATCGAGCCGAAGAGGTACGTGTTGAAGCTGGCCGTCGAGTTCCCGGGGGAGAGGTTGATGATCATGACGCCGCCGGCCATGCCGCCGTAGAACAGCATCGCGAGCGCCACGTCACCGCTGGTGCGGCCGCGGGAGCGGACCATCTCCATGCCGACGGCGCCGAGGATCGCGACCAGAGTGGCCATCCACACCGGGCTGGTGTTCATCAGGAAGCCGAGCGCGACACCGGTCATCGCGACGTGCCCGATGCCGTCCCCCATGATCGCCTGGCGCCGCTGCACCAGATAGGTGCCGATGGCGGGCGCGGTGAGGCCGACGGCGGTGGCCGCGAGCAGCGCCCGCTGCATGAATTCGTAGTTGAGGATCTCCAGCATCAGCTCAGCAGCCCCGTCCGGATCGGCTCGACGGCGTGCGCCGCGTGCGGGTGTACGTGGTCGTGGCCGGGGAGGGCATGCTGGCCGACGGCCTTCGGGGGTGGGCCGTCGTGCAGTACGCAGCCGTCGCGGAGGACGACGGCACGGTCGATCAGCGGCTCAAGGGGCCCGAGTTCGTGCAGGACGAGCAGGACGGTGACGCCCGCGGCGACCTGGGCGCGCAGGGCGGCGGCGAGCACCTCCTGGTTGGCGAGGTCGACCCCGGCCATCGGCTCGTCCATGATCAGGAGTTCGGGTTCGGCGGCCAGGGCGCGGGCGATGAGGACGCGCTGCTGCTGCCCGCCGGAGAGGGCGTTCACGGAGTCCTTGATCCGGTCCGCCATGCCGACCAGCTCCAGGGCGCGCAGCACGGCGGCCTTGTCCCCGCGTCCGGGCAGGCCCATCTTCGTACGGGCGAGACGGCCGGAGGAGACGACCTCGTGGACCGTCGCCGGGACACCGGAGGCGGCGGTGGTGCGCTGCGGTACGTACCCGATCCGGGACCACGCGCGGAAGCGCTTCAGCCCGGTGCCGAACAGCTCCAGCGAGCCGCCGCTGAGCGGGACTTGGCCGACCACCGCGCGTACGGCCGTGGACTTGCCGGAGCCGTTCGCGCCGAGCAGGGCGACGACCTCGCCGCGGCGCACGGTGAGGTCGACGGCGCGCAGCACGGGGCGCGAGCCGAGGGTCGCTCTGGCGCCTGCGAGGGATATGACGGGTTCGCGACCCTCGGGTTCCTGGTCGTTCATGGGCGTCTCCGTCTCCGTCTCCGTAACCGTCTCGGCCTCTGCCGGTGCCTTTGCTGCTGCCTGTGCCTGTGCCTGTGCCTGTGCCTGTGCCTGTGCCTGTGCCTGTGCCTGTGCCTGCGCCTGTGCCTGCGCCTCTGCCTTTGCTGCCGCCGCCGTGAGCAAGGTCACTTCGCGCCGAGCGCCGTCTTCAGGGCGGCCAGGTTGGCGCGCATGACCTCGATGTAGTCATCGCCCTTGGACTGGTCCGTGATTCCCTCCAGCGGGTCCAGGACGTCCGTCTTCAGGCCCGCGTCCCCGGCGAGGGTCTTCGCGGTCTTGTCGCTGGCGAGGGTCTCGAAGAAGACCGTGGAGACCTTCTCCTCCTTGGCGATCTGCTGCAGTTCCTTCATGCGGGCGGGGCTCGGCTCGGCCTTCGGGTCGATGCCGGTGACGCCCTCCTGGTCCAGGCCGTACCGCTCGGCGAGGTAGCCGAAGGCGGTGTGGGAGGTGATGAAGGTCTTGGTGGTCGTGTTCTTCAGGCCCGCCTCGAAGTCGTCGTCCAGGCCCCGAAGCTCCTTCGCCAGGGCCGCGGCGTTCTTCTCGTACTGCGCGGCGTGGTCCGGGTCGGCCTTCGCGAGGGCCTTGCCGACGCCCTTCGCGGCCTCGGCGTACTTCAGCGGGTCGAGCCAGAAGTGCGGGTCGGTGGCCTCCTCGCCGGAGGCGGGCTCCTCGTGGCCGTGGCCGCCGTGGTCGTGGCCGTCGCCCGCGGAGTGCAGGTCGAGGTCGGTGAGGCCGGCCGCGTCGACCTTGTTCCCGACCGGGGACTGCTCGACCGCCTCGTCCACGGCGGGCTGCATACCGCCGAGGTAGAGGACCATGTCGGACTCGCCGAGCTCGGCGATCTGCCGGGGCCCCAGCTCCAGGTCGTGCGGCTCGATGCCCGGCTTCGTCAGGACGTCCACACTGACGTGCTTGCCGCCGACCTCCTCGGCGAGGAACTGCATCGGATAGAACGACGCCACCACGTCCAGCTTCCCGCCGTCCTTGCCGTCGGCGGCGTTCGAGCTGCCGCAGGCGGAGAGGGTCAGGAGGCCGAGGGCTGCGGCTCCGGCGACGGCGGAAGCGCCTATTCGGGAGCGGGAGCGCGAGCTGGAGCGCGAGCGTCGTACGTTCATGACACCCATTTTCATCAAAGATGGAAACGGTTGTCAACAAAGGTCAGGCTGGTGCATAGCCGGTACAGAGAGGGACCGATTTGGTCCGGGGGTGGGCAGCGCCGGTAACCTGAATCAATTCCGCTGCCGTCTGTACCGAAGAGAGCACCGTGGCCGCCGACAAGATCGACACCATCGTCAGCCTGAGCAAGCGCCGTGGCTTCGTCTATCCCTGTAGTGAGATCTACGGCGGCCAGCGTGCCGCCTGGGACTACGGGCCGCTGGGCGTCGAGCTCAAGGAGAACCTCAAGCGCCACTGGTGGCGCTACATGGTCACGTCCCGTGAGGACGTCGTCGGTATCGACTCGTCGGTGATCCTGGCGTCCGAGGTCTGGCAGGCCTCCGGCCACGTCGCCACCTTCACCGACCCGCTCACCGAGTGCACCTCCTGCCACAAGCGCTTCCGCGCGGACCACCTGGAGGAGGCGTTCGAGGCCAAGCACGGCCGCCTGCCCGAGTCGCTTGCCGAGGTCAACTGCCCGAACTGCGGCAACAAGGGCCTGTTCACCGAGCCCAAGCAGTTCTCCGGCCTGCTCTCCACGCACCTCGGCCCGACCCAGGACTCCGCCTCGGTCGCTTACCTGCGCCCCGAGACCGCCCAGGGCATCTTCACCAACTTCGCCCAGGTCCAGCAGACTTCGCGCCGCAAGCCGCCGTTCGGCATCGCGCAGATGGGCAAGTCCTTCCGGAACGAGATCACTCCGGGCAACTTCATCTTCCGCACCCGTGAGTTCGAGCAGATGGAGATGGAGTTCTTCGTCAAGCCGGGTGAGGACGAGAAGTGGCAGGAGTACTGGATGGAGCAGCGCTGGAACTGGTACACCGGCCTGGGCCTGCGCGAGGAGAACATGCGCTGGTACGAGCACCCGGCGGAGAAGCTCTCCCACTACTCCAAGCGCACCGCTGACATCGAGTACCGCTTCTCCTTCGGCGGCTCCGAGTGGGGTGAGCTGGAGGGTGTTGCCAACCGCACCGACTACGACCTGTCGGCGCACGCGCAGGCCTCCGGCAAGGACCTCTCGTACTTCGACCAGGAGGCCGGCGAGCGCTGGACTCCGTACGTCATCGAGCCCGCGGCCGGTGTCGGCCGCGCCATGCTGGCCTTCATGCTCGACGCGTACGCCGAGGACGAGGCGCCCAACGCCAAGGGCAAGATGGAGAAGCGCGTCGTGATGCGCCTCGACCCGCGCCTGTCGCCGGTCAAGGTCGCGGTGCTGCCGCTGTCCCGCAACCCGGAGCTGTCGCCGAAGGCGAAGGGCCTGGCGTCCGCGCTGCGGCAGAACTGGAACATCGACTTCGACGACGCGGGCGCCATCGGCAAGCGCTACCGCCGCCAGGACGAGATCGGTACGCCGTTCTGCGTCACGGTCGACTTCGACACCCTCGACGACAACGCGGTGACCGTGCGCGAGCGCGACACCATGAAGCAGGAGCGCGTCTCCCTCGACCAGATCGAGGGCTACCTCGCTGCGCGGCTGATCGGCTGCTGATTTCGCCTGTACGCGCGCGAAGGCGCCGGGTCCGCTGCGTGCGGGCCCGGCGCCTTCGGCGTTTCCCCGTACCCGCCCTGCCGGGGCGCCCCGACAGGGGCGCGGGGAACTGCGCGACCAGCCACGACGAAAGCAGCACCCGAAGAACAGCGCCGCAGGCTCTCGGGAAAAGCGCCGCAGGCGTTCGCAAAAAGGGGGTCTGGGGCGCAGCCCCAGGTCCCGAGCCCCGGACCAGGGTGCCGGGACGGCCGACGTAAGAC
>NZ_JASCIR010000019.1 GCF_029968095.1 Streptomyces solicavernae
TTCTCCCTAGCAAGCGAGCAACGGCCCTACCGCGCCTCCGGAGCTGCAACTCCGGGGGCGCTCGCCGTTGGTGAAGGGGACGGGTGTGGGACGGCCCCCGGTCAGAAGTTGATCGGGGCTCAGCTGGTGCGGCCCTGCGGGTGCCGCCCATACGCCATCTGGCGCTCAAGGTCCACCGCGTAGCGGTGCGCGTCGTCGGCCTCCCGGTAGACCGGGTCCAGCGGGTCCGTACTGCACTTGGTGCTGGTAGCAAGCTCGCTGACCTGCGAAAGCTCCTGCTTGCTCATGTTCTCCAGGCGGTCCTTCGTCTTCTTGGACAGGGCCATGGTGTTCCTCCCGGTACGAACATCCCGGCGCGGCGGTCACGCCGAGGTGAACCCACCGGGTGGTGGGCAGGAGCCATCCCGTACGGCGGCTCCTTGAGTCGTTCTGTGGTGCGTCTGCGTTCTCGGCGGCTCGTGGTTAGCGCAGTTGGGTGGGATCGCTCCCTGTAGGTGCGCGGCCTTAGGACCGTCCGTCTCCCTGGTCCTGCCGGAGGGCTCATCGCTCGGCTTTCGCCTTCAGCCCCGTCCTCTGTGGAGTTGTGTGCGCCACGGGGATCTCGATTCGAGGGACCCGCAGCGTGGTTGCACCGAGCTGAGGTAGGCACCTCACCTGGTGCGCACCAGTAGGTTGGCATCTGGTGCGCACCAGAGTCAAGCGGTCTCGTCGATTCGAGTGGTGACCGCTCGCCTCGGCGCACATCCAGAAGACCTCTGCGGGCATGGGTCCCGAAAGCCAACAGCCCTTAACGCCAGCTGGGTTAAGGGCTGTTGACCTGCGGGGATGTGAGGCATGCTGGGTAAGTCAGCGAGTGGACCTATCGCCGGGCGGTGGCCTGTGAGTTCGGGACTACGAGATGCGCGCAGGGCGCGCGGCTGGTCGCAGGAGCGGCTGATTCATGAGATCGAGCAGTACGCCCGACAGCACGTCACCGACGTTGCATCGACCGCGAGTTTGCGCGTGTACGTCTCCGAGTGGGAGAACGGCAAGCGCACCATCTCGGACCGCTACGCGGCGATCCTCCGCCCGCTGCTCGGCTCCACGGATGCGGAGCTACGGGGGCGCGAGGCCGTGGTGCCCGCGTTGCCGATGGCGGACGGATACGACGAACTCCTGAGCCGTATCGACTCCGCCAGAAGCGTCAGCGCGGACATGGTCGATGCGTTCAACGACCAGACGGAACTCCTGCGGAAGATGGATCGGAGCAGGGGCGCGGCGCGGCTCGTCGACCGCATGACGGCGCACTTGGGTGACCTGGAAGAGGCGCTTAACTTCGCGGTTCTCCCTGATGCCCGTAGGCCCGTCGCCCTGGCGTTGGCCGGGGCTTCAACGCTCGCCGCGTGGCAGGCGATCGATTCGGGGGCCATCGAACGCGCGTGGCAGCACTACGAGTTGGCGAAGCGCGCTGCTCACGATGCCGAAGCCCCGATGTACCTGGCTCACGCGAAGGCGGAACAGGCGTACGTGCTCAGCGAGGCCGGGCGGCCGGCACTCGGGTTGGAGTTGGTTCGGGAGGCGCAGCGCTCACTTGGCTCGGCCGGGTCGCCGCGCCTTCGTGCATGGCTCCACTCCGCCGAGGCCGAGCTGTGCGCCCATGTTGGCCTGGCCGACGACTGCCATCGCGCGCTTGAAGCAGCGGAGTCGGCCATCCCGGCGGGGCCCGAGGACCGCGACCCCGACATGCTCAGCATCTTCCTGAACGACGCGCACCTCAGCCGGTGGCGCGGAAACGTCCTCGCGCTGCTCGGCGATGGCGATGCCGTGACCAGCCTCTACAGCGCGCTGGACGTGGTCGACCCGACGTTCGTCCGCGCGACGGGCGGCCTTCACGCGGACCTCGCGCAAGCGCACCTGGTGCGAGAGGAATACGACGACGCCCAGACCCACCTGCGCCAGGCGAAGCTCCTGGCGAGCCGCACCGGCTCGGTGCGGCAGCGCCGTCGGGTCGACATGCTCAGCTCGAAGCTGTGAGCCCCGGCTTGCCGCGGTTCGCCAGGATGTGGAGCAGGGCGACGAGGGTGCCCGAGCCCAGCAACTGACCACGGGCCATCAGGGCGGAGATGTCGGCCAGCGGCACCCACTCGATGTGCCCGGCTTCCTCCAGGTCGGTCGGTTCGCCGACCTGTTCAGCTCCGTGCGCGACAAAGATGTCGTGAGGCGAGTCGACCATGCCGACCATGGGCTGATACGAAGCGATGCGCTCCACCGACTTCGGGCGCCATCCCGTCTCCTCGACGACCTCGCGCACGGCGGTGTCCGCAGCGTCCTCGCCCTCGTCGACGATCCCGCCCGGAAGCTCCCATCCGAACTGCTGCGGTACGAAGCGGTACCGCCACATCATCAACACCCGGTCCTGATCATCCAGAACGGCGGTGACGGCGACGTGGTGCAGTTTCACGACGTGGTGCTCGAAGCGCTCCATGCCGGGCGGCTCCACGTCCCAGAGCTGAAGCTTGACCCAGCGGTTGTCGTACAGGTCGCGCTCGCCGTGGATACGCCAGGGTT
Organism: Streptomyces solicavernae; assembly: GCF_029968095.1. GTDB lineage: Bacteria > Actinomycetota > Actinomycetes > Streptomycetales > Streptomycetaceae > Streptomyces > Streptomyces solicavernae. Next base: position 2,548 of record NZ_JASCIR010000019.1, read on the forward strand.
CCAGCCCCTCGGGCTCGGTGACGCTCACACCTCCGGGCACCCGGTAGGAACTCCGCCCGAAGACCTCTAGGGCACCCTCGGACACGAGTCGCGCCAGCACCTGCCGCAGCGCCGTACGGCGGACAGGAATGCCGGGATCATCTTCAAGCGTGCGCTCCGACGGGATCTTCTCGCCCGGGGCGTATTCGCCTGAAGCGATGCGCGCGAGGATCGTCTCGTAGGCGGTTGTCGAGTTCGGTCCCATCCGAGGGGCACTCTCCGTCCTGAGGTGGCGCGTACCAGCGTATTGGACCAGCTTCACACAGCCTCCAGGTTGGGCTTCATCTGCGGTAGTAGCGGGGTGCTGCAAGCCCGCCGCTGACATCAACTGCTGACATCAACACAGGCGTACAACGACGCACAGCGGCGACCTTGGCGGCCGTTCCACGGCTGGTGGCGTGCCCGCCGTACGTGACGTTCAAGTGATCCCAAACGACGGCGCACCCGCCTACGGATCAGAAGGTTGCAGGTTCGAATCCTGCCGAGTGCACAGCCTGAGAGGCCCCGGACGAGAGTCCGGGGCCTCTTTTGTCGTGCCTGTGGACAGTGGTCGGGTTGTCAGTGGTGGGGAGCATGCTGGGGGTATGGCGTGGTGGTGTGCGGGGGTTCGGTGGGGTGCGGGGCGGGTGGAGCTGCGGTGGGTCGGGGACGGCCGGGGTGAGCGGGGGAGTGTGCTCGCGTTCGGGCAGGAGTTGGCGTTCGTGGTGCGGGGGGAGCGGCGCTGTGTCGGGGTGTGGAGAGCGGGGCGGCGCACGCCGTGTCCGACCGGGGCCGGGTTGCCGGGGCGGGGGACGCGGGACCAGTGTGCGGAGTGTGCGCGGGTCGACCGGTCGTTCTCCGTCGCGGCGGACACCCACGCCGGGGATCAGCGGCCGTACGCCGTGTATCTGGCGTGGTTCGGGCCCGGACTGCTGAAGGTGGGGATCACGGGGGTGCGGCGGGGGCCGGTCCGGTTGCAGGAGCAGGGGGCGGTGGCCTTCGCGTGGCTGGGGCGGGGGCCGTTGATGGCGGCGCGGCGGGCGGAGGACCTGCTGGGGACGGCGCTCAAGGTGCCCGACCGGATTCCGTACGCGCGCAAGCGGGCCGCCCGGTTCGCGCTGCCGCCGTTGGAGGCGCGCGTCGCAGAGCTGCGGGACTGTCACGCGCGGGCGGTGGCGCTCGCCGGCTGGCCGGAGTCCCTGGAGCGGGTGGGGTTCGAACCGGTCGACCACACAGAGGTGTTCGGGCTCGGCGGGATGGGCGAGGGCTCCGGGGCGCGGGTCGTGCGGGAGTTGGCCGACGGGGGTGGGGTCGCCGGGCGGCTCGTCGCCGCGGCCGGGCCCGATCTGTGTCTGCGGCCGCGGGACGGGGGCGGGCCGCTGGTCGTGGACGGGCGGCTGTTGAGCGGCTGGCGGCTCGTCGCGGGGGACGCGGAGCGGGTAGGGGTGAGCGTTCCCGTGGAGCCGTTGGGCGGGCGGGACGGGGAGCGCGGGGGAGTGCAGGGTGGGCTGTTCTGAGGGCCCGCGGTGTGAGCCCGCGAACACGGCCTGCCCGTGGACAGATCGAGAGGCGGTGTCGACAGTAGGTGGCATGACCACTGATGCGGGTTCCGATGGGTTGGGTTCCGAGCCCGGAGGGCCGTTGCAGCCGCCGTTGCCGTCGCCGCCGCCGTTGCCCTTGCCGTTGCAGCCGTTCGAGCCGCCGTACTACGCCGTGATCTTCACGTCGCTGCGCACGCAAGGGGATCACGGGTACGGCGAAGTGGCCCGGCGGATGGAGGAGTTGGTGCGGGAGGTGCCCGGGTTTCTCGGGGTGGAGTCCGCGCGTACGCCGGGCGGGCTCGGCATCACCGTCGGTTACTTCGACAGCGCGGGCGCGATCGAGGCGTGGCGTTCGCAGGTGGAGCATCGGGCGGCGCAGGAGCGCGGCCGGGATCAGTGGTACGAGGGCTATGCGGTGCACATCAGCAAGGTGGAGAGGAGTTACGCCTTTGTGCGGGAGCAGTAGCGAGAGCAGCAGTGGGACCGGCAGCGGGGACGGCAGCGGGACCGGCAGCAGGGCCGCCGCGAGCGCTGAGCGGGACGAGGTGCGGGCGTTCTGGCGGCGGCTCGGGGTGCCCGGGCTCGTCGACGTCCACACGCACTTCATGCCGGAGCAGGTGCTGCGCAAGGTGTGGGCGTACTTCGACGGGGTCGGGCCGCTCACCGGGATGGAGTGGCCCATCGCGTACCGGAGAGAGGAAGCGGAACGGCTCGCGTTGCTGCGGGAGTTCGGGGTGCGGGCGTTCACCGCGATGCTCTATCCGCACAAGCCCGGCATGGCGGCATGGCTGAACGGCTGGGCCGCCGAGTTCGCGGGTCGCACACCGGACGTTCTGCACACGGCGACGCTGTTCCCCGAGGACGGTGTGGAGACGTATGCGCGCGAGGCCGTCGAGGCGGGGGCGCGGGTCTTCAAGTCCCATGTGCAGGTGGGGGGTTACGACCCGGCGGACGCGCGGCTCGACCCGGTGTGGGGGCTGCTCGCCGAGTCCGGCACGCCCGTGGTGATGCACTGCGGATCGGGGCCGCAGCCGGGCAAGTACACCGGGCCAGAGCCGGTCGCGCGGGTGCTCGCCCGCCATCCGCGGCTGCGGCTGATCGTGGCCCACATGGGCATGCCGGAGTACGCGGACTTCCTGGACCTGGCCGAGCGGTACGCGGAGGTGCGGCTGGACACGACGATGGCGTTCACGGACTTCAGCGAGCGGCTCAGCCCCTTCCCCGCCGCGGAGCGGTCCCGGCTCGCGGACCTGGAGGACCGGATCCTGCTCGGCACGGACTTCCCCAACATCCCCTATCCGTACGTCCACCAGCTCCACGCCCTCGAACGGCTCGGGCTCGGGGACGGCTGGCTGCGGGCCGTGTGCCATGACAACGGGGCGGCGCTGTTCGGCGGGTGAGCAGAGCCGGGCGGGCTCGTCGGGCGGGCTTGTCGGGCGGGCTTGTTTCTCAGGAAATTCACAGGTTCGAGAAAGAGGGTTCTCAGAGGGCGCGGTCAGGGTGGCGCGTATGACCACGAGCTCCGAACCGCGTACCGAACCGCGTACCGAACCGCACACCGAACTGCTCAGGCCCGACGGCAGCCCCGTGCGCGTGCTTGTCGTCGACGACGAGTCGTCCCTGACCGAGCTGCTGTCCATGGCGCTGCGCTACGAGGGCTGGGAGATCCGCACCGCTGCCGACGGCGCGGGGGCGGTGGCGGCGGCGCGGGCGTTCCGGCCCGACGCCGTCGTGCTCGACGTGATGCTGCCCGACATGCACGGGCTCACCGTCCTCGGCCGGCTGCGGCGTGAGCTGCCGGACGTGCCCGTGCTGTTCCTCACCGTCAAGGACGCGGTGGAGGACCGGATCGCGGGGCTCACCGCGGGCGGCGACGACTATGTGACGAAGCCGTTCAGCCTGGAGGAGGTCGTGGCCCGGCTGCGCGGGCTGATCCGCCGGTCGGGGGCGGCGGCGCGGCGCAGCGAGTCCGTGCTCGCGGTCGGCGACCTGACCCTCGACGAGGACAGCCACGAGGTCGCGCGCGGCGGCGACTCGATCCACCTCACGGCCACCGAGTTCGAGCTGCTGCGCTATCTGATGCGGAACCCGCGGCGGGTGCTCAGCAAGGCGCAGATCCTGGACCGGGTGTGGAGCTACGACTTCGGGGGCCAGGCCAACGTAGTCGAGCTGTACATCTCGTACCTGCGGCGGAAGATCGACGCCGGGCGGTCGCCGATGATCCACACGCGGCGCGGCGCCGGCTATCTGATCAAGCCCGCGGAGGCGGCCGCGGCATGACCGGCCGCCGGAGCCGAAGCGGGCCTCGGCTCCGCCCCCGTACCTCGCGGCCCTCGTCGGCATGGGCGCCGCCGTGCTGTGGGAGGAGCGCGGCCGCTTCCTCGCCGCGGCCGTGCTCGCGGGCACGGTCGCGGTCACCGGGTACTGGTCGTACGTCCTGCTCGGTCGCTCTTCCGGGTACGTGCCGTGGCTGCGCTGGGCGGTGCTCGGCGGTGGGCTCGTGGCGGCGCTCGGGCTGCTGTTCGGGGCCCGGCTCGGGCGTCGACTGGGGCTCGCGGCGGCCGGGTTGGGGCTGGTGGCGGGGCTCGCGGGTCCGGCCGCGTACACCGTCACGACGCTCGGCGAGGGCCACACGGGCTCGATCGTCACGGCGGGCCCGGTGGTGTCCGGCGGCGGGGGCTTGCCCGGTGGGGGGCTTCCCCGGCGGGATGCCGCGTCGCGAGGGCAGGTTCAGCGGTGGATTCGGTGGCGGGTTCGGCGAGCGTCCCGGCGGAGCCGGAGGCGGCGGCATGGGCGGCCTCCTCAACGGCGCCACCGTCAGCGGCGAGGTGCGGGCGAAGCTGGAGCAGGGCTCCGGCGCGTACACCTGGGTTGCCGCCACCGTCGGCGCGCAGAACGCCGCAGGCTACCAACTCGCCACCGAGGAACCGGTGATGGCCATCGGCGGCTTCGACGGCAGCGACCCGTCCCCGACGCTCGCGCAGTTCAAGCAGTACGTGGCCGACGGGAGGATCCACTACTTCATCGGCGGCGAGCAGGGCAGGGGTGGCGGCCCCGGCGGGACCGGCAGCTCGGCCCTCACCGCCTGGGTCACGGAGCACTTCCAGAAGGTCACCGTCGACGGCACGACGCTCTACGACCTCACGCGCCGGACATAGCCGTACGGCGAGCGGTACCTCGGCGAGGCACTGGGCGCCTTCCAGGCCGCACATGTCACAGCCCCGCGCCCCTCGCAGGGCGCCGCGCAGCAGCCCCTACCCCGCCCCCGGCAGCGACTCCCCCTGCACCGCCTGGATGTCCAGCTCGACCCGCAGCGTCGCCCCGATCGCCGAGATTCCCGCCTGCACGACCTGGTTGTAGTTCATCGCGAAGTCCTCCCGGCGCAGCTCGGCCGTCGCGTGGAAGGCCGCCCGCAGTCCGCCCCACGGGTCGGGCCCGGTGCCGAGGTAGGCCAGCTCCAGGTCGACCGGGCGGACCACGCCGTGCAGCGACAGCTCGCCGTGCACGGTCCAGCGGTCGGGCCCCGCGGCGGACACCGACGTACTGCTGTACCGGATCTCCGGGTACCGCTCCACGTCCAGGAAGTCCGGCGAGACCAGGTGCTTGTCGCGCATCCCGTTGCCCGTGTCCACCGACGCCGAGCTGATCACCGCGTCCACGCGCGAGGCGAGGGGGTCCTCGGCGATCTCGATCCGGCCGCCGAACTCGGTGAACCGGCCGTGCACGCTGGAGATCCCCAGGTGCCGGGCGACCGCGCCCACCGAGGAGTGCGCCGGGTCCAGCGTCCACACGCCCGGAGGCGGCAGTTCCGCACCGCCCTGCCGGGTCAGTGTCACCGTGCCGAGGTCGGCCCGGCCGCTCGCCGAGACCAGCGCGGTGGCGGCCGCGGGGGCGTAGCCGACGGCGGTGACGATCGCCGTGTAGGGGCCGGGCGCGAGCGAGTCGCCGCGTACGACGCCCTCCTCGTCCGCCTCGGCGCGCAGCACCTGCGTGCCGCGCATATCGGTCAGGGTGACGACGGCGTGCTGCACGGCCCACCCGTCGCGCGTACGAATCCGTGCGCTGAGTCCCACGTTCCACTCCTCGCTTGCTCAAAAATGCGGGGCTGCTCAAAAAATGCGGGGCCCGGCGGGCCGTCCCCTGCCCGCCGGGCCCCTTTTCCCGCCGGTCGCCGTGCCCGCCTCCGCTCGAAACGGACACGGCGACCGGAGTCGTGAACTACGCCTCGGGGTGGGCGAGTTCGATGTCGTGACCGTCCGCGCCGCTGCCGCTGACCGTCAGCGCCATGGCCGCCGGCGGGTAGCCGCTCGCCATGACCGTGTACTCGCCGCTGTCCAGGTCGGTGAAGGCGTACGCGCCGTCCTCCCCGGTCGTCGACGTCGCGACCACGTTCCCGGCCGCGTCGACCAGCGTGACCCGCGCGTCCCGCAGCGGTCCGCCCGCCGCGAGCACGGTGCCCTGCACCCGCGCCCCGGCCTGCAGGGCCACCTCGACGCGGGTGACGCCCTGGCCCGCCACGTCGACGGGGAGCGCGAGCGGCCGGTGGCCCTCGGCGTTCACGGCCAGGGTGACGGGGCCCGGGACCAGCTCGCCGAAGCCGAACTCGCCCTGCTCACCGGACTGCCCGGTGGCCAGCACGTCGCCGCGCACATCGGTCACGACGACCATCGCGCCGACCACGGGCTTCGCCCCGTCCGCCGTCCGCACCACACCGGCGAGCCCGCTGGTGCCGCTGAGCTGCACGTCGTACGCGAGCGGCTCGGCGCCGACGACGACGGTGGAGGCCTGCGGCTGGAACCCGTCCGCCGAGGCGATCAGGACGTACGAACCGGCGCCGGGCGCGTCGAGGACGTAGCCGCCGTCCTGCTGGGCGATGGTGCGGCCCAGCTGACGGCCGCCGAGCGAGATCAGCGTGACCGCGGCCCGGGGGACCCCGGCGCCGTCGCCGCCGCGGACGATGCCGCGCACCTCGATGCCGCGCACCTCGATGCCGGGCTGGCCGGGCTGGCCGGGCTGGCCGGACGTACTCTGCACGATCGTCTGCGCCTCCTCGGGCTGCGGGGTCGGAGCCGAGGCCACAGTGGTGGCGGGCTCGGAGGTTTTGGAGGTTTCGGAGGACGACGGGGGCTCGGTCGTGACCGCCTTCGCCGTCGCGGCACCGGTCTTCAGCGGGACCTCCTTGATGAACAGGGTCAGCAGGAAGGCCAGGAACGCCGCGGGCGCCGCGTACAGGAAGATGTCGGCGACGCCGTGTCCGTACGCGCTCTCCATCACGGTGCGGATCGGAGCCGGCAGCTGGTCCAGGTCCGGGATGGAGCCGCCGCCGGTGCCACCGTGTCCGGCCAGGCCTGCGGCCTTCGGGCCGAGTTCGGCGATGCCGTCCTTGACGTAGTCGGTGACGCGGGAGCCCATCACGGCGCCGAGCGCGGAGACGCCCAACGCGCCGCCGAGGGACCGGAAGAAGGTGACGACCGAGCTGGCCGCGCCGAGGTCCTTCGGGTCGACCTGGTTCTGGGTGCAGAGCACGAGGTTCTGCATCATCATGCCGATGCCGAGACCCATCAGGGCCATGAAGATCGCGATGTGCCAGTACTCGGTGTCGTACCGCATCGTGCCGAGCAGGCCCATGCCCGCCGTCACCAGGGCACCGCCGCTGACCAGCCATGCCTTCCACTTGCCGGTCTTGGTGATGATCTGCCCGGAGACGGTGGACGAGACGAACAGGCCGCCGATCATCGGGATCGTCAGGACGCCGGACATCGTCGGCGACTCACCGCGGGCCAGCTGGAAGTACTGGCTGAAGAACACGGTGCCGCTGAACATCGCGATGCCCACGAAGAGCGAGGCGAGCGAGGCCAGGGTGATCGTCTTGTTGCGGAAGAGCCGCAGCGGAATGATCGGCTCGCGCGCCTTGCTCTCGATGAAGACGAAGATCAGCGCGAGCAGCACCGAGCCACCGACCATCGCGTACGACTGCCAGGACACCCAGTCGTACTTGTCGCCGGCGAAGGTCACCCAGACCAGGAGCAGCGAGACGGCCGCCGAGATGAAGAAGGCACCGCCCCAGTCGACCTTCACGTCCCGCTTCACGATGGGGAGCTTCAGGGTCTTCTGCAGCACGATCAGCGCTACGACGGCGAAGGGCACGCCGACGTAGAAGCACCAGCGCCAGCCCCAGTGGTCGGTGATGACACCGCCGAGCAGCGGGCCGCCGACCGTGGCGACGGCGAAGGTGGCGCCGAGGTAGCCGCTGTAGCGGCCGCGCTCGCGCGGGGAGATCATCGCGGCCATCACGATCTGCGCGAGGGCGGAGAGACCGCCGACGCCGATGCCCTGCACGACCCGGCAGGCGATCAGCATGCCCGGGTCCTGCGACAGGCCGGCCACGATCGAGCCCGCCATGAAGATGACGAGCGATATCTGGACAAGCAGCTTCTTGCTGAACAGGTCGGCGAGCTTGCCCCACAGCGGGGTCGTCGCGGTCATCGCGAGCAGCGAGGCCGTGACAACCCAGGTGTACGCGGACTGGCCGCCGCCGAGGTCGGAGATGATCTCGGGCAGCGCGTTGGAGACGATCGTCGACGACAGGATCGCGACGAACATGCCGAGCAGCAGGCCCGACAGTGCCTCCATGATCTGCCGGTGCGTCATGGGCGAGGCATCGCTGTGACCTGCCTGCCCGCCGTGGCCGCCATGCTTGGCATGGCTGCCCCGCACACCGGCCGGTGTGGTCGTTGCCATGGAGTTCCTTCTCCTCTTACTTCTTACGCGGGCTCTTACTTCTTGCGCGGGTTACTTCTTGCGCGGGTTACTTCTACGCGGGTGTACGGGTGGGCGAAGTGTGGGAGCGGGCCGGCCGGCAGTCGCCGAAGCTGTTGCGCAGCTTGGTGAGCAGGGCGCTGAGCTGGTCCACGTCGTCGTCGGACCAGTCCCGCAGGTAGTGGGCGAGTGCTGCCGTGTGGCGCTCGGAGAGCGTGCGGAGCATGTCCGACCCCTCGGGCGTGAGGTGCAGGATGCGGGAGCGCCGGTCGTCGGGGTCGGGGGACCGCTCGATCCAGCCGCGGTCCGCGACGTGCGCGACATGGCGACTCGTCACCGACATGTCGACAGCGAGCAGCTCCGCGAGCCGGCTCATCCGCATCTCGCCGTATTTGCCGAGGAGGGCGAGGACCGCCGCCGATCCGGCCGGGCACTCGACCGGAAGGGACCGGGCGAGTTCGCGTTTGACGGCGCCGATGGCGCTCAGCTGGCGACCGAGGTCCTCGTACCGAGGCTGTGCGGCCATGACCACCCTCCACTTTTTGTTGCTTAGAGCAACGATAGAAGCAGTTGGTTGCCGAAGGCAAATTGAAAGGGGGGTTTTGCCGCTAAAAACCTGGCAATGCTCAGGCAAAGGGACGAGGCGTACGTGATGGCGACTGAGAGTCACCCGGGGCTTGGGCCGGAACCCCGGATTCGCTAGGGTCCTGCCCCATGGCACACAACCCCCACGCCCCGCAGGGCCCCCAGGGCGGCAACGACCCCGCGGGCAGCACTCAGATGTTCCGCGCCTTCGTCGAGGAGGGCGAGCAGAGGGCCCCGCAGGCGGCCCGCGGCGGCTGGTCGACCGGCAAGAAGGTCGCGGTCATCGGCGGCATCGTCGTGCTGGTCCTGGCGTTCGCGGTCCTGTCGCTGCCGAACCAGCCCTGGACGATCTTCTGACCGGTCTTCTGACCGGTCTTCTGGCCGTTCTTACGGTCGCTGCTCCTGGCGCTGGTACTGGTACTGGTACTGCTCCTGGTCCGTGTCCCAGTCCTGGTCCTGGTCCTGGTCCTGCTTCCGGTCCTGGTCCTGCTTCCGGTCCTGGTCCCGCTCCTACTTCCACTTCACCGAGACGTCCTGGGTCTCGATGTGCATGCCGAGCGGTACGCGCCAGGCGTCCACGCAGAGCCTCCAGGACTCGGTGACGGACTCACCCGGCCCGATCGGCCCCGGAAGCTTCCGCTCCGACTCGATCGTGGCCCAGTCCACGCCGAGCCCGCCGATGACGTGTGTACCGAAGGTGACGGTCCCCGAACGCACCGGTGTGCCACCGGAGTTGTGGAACTCCACGGTCACCTTCTCGCACCACCGGTCCGCCAGCGCCTTGCGTACGGGCTCGCCGGTTTCGAGTACGGCGGGGCCTGCGGGCGACGACGACTCGGGCTCCTCGGCGGGGGGCTCGGGGTCGGTCGAACCGCCTGCTCCCGGGGCCGGGGTGTCGCCGTCGGCCGGGGTCGGGGCTGAGTGGTCCGGGGTCGGGGCCGGGTTCGGGTTCGCGAGGTCGCCGGAGGTGGCCGCCTCGGGTGCGCTGCTCTCCGTACCGCCGGGAGCCGCACCGCCACCGGACTCGGAGCCTTGTCCGCGCCCACCCGCCCCGTCCAGCGGCACCATCCGCACATCGCCGGTGGGGGCGACCGTACGGCCCGGGCTTCTGTCGGGTGAGGCGCCCACGGCACCGAGCGCCACGTATCCGTCGTCGCCATCGGAGGTATCCCCTCCGCAGGCGGCGAGCAGCGTTGCCAGACACACGACAGCCGCCGAGGCCGTCGTCACGGCGCCTCGGCGGCTGCGTGCCCAAGCGATACCGGCTCGTGCTCGTGTCATGGGCGCCAGTCTGTCTGACGCACCGTCAAATATGAACCCTCACGGTTCTGTTCAGTCCTGGATCAGTCCTGGATCAGCCCTTCCCGCAACTGCGCGAGCGTGCGCGTGAGCAGGCGTGAGACGTGCATCTGGGAGATGCCGACCTCCTCGCCGATCTGCGACTGCGTCATGTTCGCGAAGAAGCGGAGCATGATGATCTGCCGTTCCCTGGGCGGGAGTTTGGCGAGCAGCGGCTTCAGTGACTCGCGGTACTCCACGCCTTCCAGCGCGCTGTCCTCGTATCCGAGCCGGTCCGCGAGCGAGCCCTCGCCGCCGTCGTCCTCGGGCGCCGGGGAGTCGAGCGAGGAGGCGGTGTACGCGTTGCCGACCGCGAGGCCGTCGACCACGTCCTCCTCGGACACGCCCAGGACGGCGGCGAGTTCGGGCACGGTCGGCGAGCGGTCCAGCTTCTGCGCCAGTTCGTCGCTGGCCTTGGTGAGCGCGAGCCGCAGCTCCTGAAGCCGTCGCGGCACGCGCACCGACCAGCTGGTGTCGCGGAAGAAGCGCTTGATCTCGCCGACGACGGTCGGCATCGCGAACGTCGGGAATTCCACGCCGCGTTCGCAGTCGAAGCGGTCGATCGCCTTGATCAGGCCGATGGTGCCGACCTGGATGATGTCCTCCATCGGCTCGTTGCGGCTGCGGAAGCGGGCCGCCGCGTACCGCACCAGCGGCAGGTTGAGCTCGATGAGCGTGTCACGTACGTACGCGCGCTCCGGGCTGTCCTCGTCCAGCGCGGCCAGGCGCAGGAACAGGGAACGGGACAAGGTGCGGGTGTCGATGGCTGTCGATGGTTGCGGACGGAGCGCGTCGGGTGCGCTCGGCGCGCTCGGCGCGCTCTTCGTGAGCGTGAGCACCTTCGAGCTGCCCTGTTCTGCGGACATGCCACCCCCTTGAGGTCGCGGACGGTCGCGGCGGGCGCTCCGTCTTCAGGAACGCAGCCTCCACCTGAATACCGGTCATGAGGCTGCGGCAAACGCGGTTCCCGCAGAATGTCACATGTCGGCAACACGCTGTAGCGCCAAGTCGACAAATCTGTGCAGGAAAAGGCCGGTACACGGCTTTTGTGTCGGCAAGCCCCAAGATCATGCTCCACCCGTCACGGTGGCCGTTCGCTCCCTTGTACGGAACCCCGGCCGGGCGGGTTGAGGCGGAGTATGCCGCGTGGGCGGGGGAGTTGGGAGGGGGTACGAGGGGCGCACTGGATCAAAGCCCAGCCCGTCCGGCGTTCGAGGGCGAGCAAATTCCAGCCCGTCCGCGTTTGAGGGCGAGCCCGCTGGGCGATCGCGGCGCCCGGGCCGACGGTGCCGGAACGTGAGCCGGAACCCGGGCCCCGCCCCCAGCGCTACGCGTCGATGCGGTTGGCGGACCGCAGGCGGGCGAAACTACGGGCGAGGAGGCGCGAGACGTGCATCTGGGAGACCCCGAGCTCGGCGCTGATCTGCGACTGCGTCAGGTTGTTGTAGTAGCGCAGGAGCAGGATCCGCTGTTCGCGCTCGGGCAGCTGGACCAGCAGGTGCCGGACGAGGTCCCGGTGTTCGACGCCGTCGAGCGCGGGGTCCTCGTAGCCGAGCCGGTCGAGCAGCCCCGGCAGCCCGTCGCCCTCCTGCGCGGCTTCCAACGACGTTGCGTGGTAGGACCGTCCGGCCTCGATGCAGGCGAGCACCTCGTCCTCGCCGATGCGCAGCCGCTCGGCGATCTCGGCGGTCGTTGGGGAGCGCCCGTACGCCGTCGTGAGATCCTCCGTCGCCCCCGTCACCTGCACCCACAACTCGTGCAGCCGGCGCGGTACGTGCACGGTGCGGACGTTGTCGCGGAAGTACCGCTTGATCTCGCCGACGACGGTCGGCATCGCGAACGTCGGGAACTGCACGCCGCGTTCCGGGTCGAAGCGGTCGATGGCGTTGATCAGTCCGATGGTGCCGACCTGGACCACGTCCTCCATCGGCTCGTTGCGGCTGCGGAACCGCGCCGCCGCGTACCGCACCAGCGGCAGGTTCGCCTCGATGAGCGCGGCCCGCACGCGGCCGTGCTCCGGGGTTCCCGGGGTCAGGTCCTTGAGCTGGGCGAACAGCACCTGGGTCAGCGCTCGGGTGTCCGCGCCCCGCTTCTTCGCGGGGGACGGCTCGGCCGCCCCGGTCGCCGCCCGCGCCCCGTCCTGTGGGGCGTCCTGGGGCGGCACTCGAGGCGCAGTACTGGCCGGCACGGTCAACGCCACCCCTTTTCGAAACGAACCGCTCGAAACGAACCAATCTGAACGAACCGCTCTGAACGAACCGTTCCACTCATCCGTCAAAAGCGGTCATAGCATCACAAGACATGTGCACTGTGTGCAAGCACCAGATAACGCCGTGTTGAAGGGCAAGTTGGGGTCAAACGCAGAAAAGACCCCCCACCGGATCCGGTGAGAGGCCGTACGAGCGTTGCCTACTGCACGAGTTGGGTCATGAAGTCGCCGACGCCCTGAGCGGCGTCGGATATCCCTTCGAAGCCCACCTGGACGAGGTCGGCGGCCCGGTCGGGCGAGTTGATGATGGTGTAGAAGACGAAGACGATCACCACGTAAAGGGCGATCTTCTTGGCTTGCACCACGTCCCGGCCTCCCCTGCCTGTTCCCTGTGCCCGCGTGCGGTCGGGTGAGTCTAACGCGGTGCACGGATCACGCCAGTGGCCGCACTCACACGGCGTTCACGCGGCTTTTAAGGACCAACGGCCCGCCCCTCCAGGCCCTTTGCCGGGCCCCGGGCGGCCGCCGGGGCCGCAGTATGGGTGGTGAGCCCGGCGGATCTGGCAGGAATCCGCAGGGCAGGGACCAGGCTCCACTGCGGGGTCCACGTCGCGCGCTTCCCCCTGAGCGCGACGTGGGCTTGAGAGCCCGGTCCTCATCGGGGGAAGCGGCTTGTCCCCCCGATGCCGCTTCCCCCGGCCTCCTCGCACGGGAGCCCCGGCGCACGGGTCATGGCGCCGGGGCTCCCGTCGTACGGGCCGCTTGTTCCGTATCAGGGCAGCTGTTCGTGTGTCCCGCGTCCGGCAAGTGGTTCGCCCGGCGTCAGGGCAGCAGCTGTTCCTGTGTCCGGCGTCGGGCAGGTGGTTCGCCCGGCGTCAGGGGTGCTGCCCGTGTGTCCGGCGTCAGGGCGGTGGCTCGCCCGGCCTTCAGGGCCGCTGCTCGCCGCGCTCCGCTCGGGCCTGCTCGATCAGTTCCGGGTACGGGTCCTCGTCGTCCAGGTCCGAGCCGTGCAGGACGTTGACCGACCACGGGAGCGGGCACGGCGGGGCGTGGTCGGGGTCGGGGCAGAGCAGCCGGGCGATCTGCTCCTTGACCTCCTCGGCCTGCCGCTCGGTCGCGTAGATCCCGAGCCGCACTTCCCAGACGCTCGGGTCCTCCCTCTCCGCACTCTGCGGCAGTTCCTCGGCCATCGCTCACCCTTCTGCTGCGGGGACGCGGGCGCCGCGCCCTACCAGTAGCGCTTGACGTCGCAGTGGCGCTTGTAGTGGCCGGACGGAACGTCGATGTTGCGCTCCGCCGCCTTCTTGGCCTTCTCCTTGGTGTTGCCCGAGCCGTCGGCCCGGTCGTACCCGACCACATTGTTGTCACGGATCCGGACGATCTGGCACTGCACGGTGGCGTGCCAGGTCCGGGTGACCGAGACGCCGTCACGCACCACGCCGGCGGACGGCGGGGCGGGCGTCGCTGCGGTGGCGACGGGCGCGGCGAGACCGGCGGTGGCGACGGCGACGGCGCCGGAGACGAGGGCGCGGCGCAGCAGCTTCATGGAGTCCTCCCCGATGGTGGACCGTCCATGGCAGACGGTCGGTTGCGGACGGTCGTGGTGGACCGTCGATGGCTGACGGTCGGTGCGGACCATCAATGGCGTACGGCCGTTGGGCCGGACGCTCTCGACCCTCGCACCCGCAGGCCGCCGGGCGCCGCCCCTGGCAGAGACGTTGGCAGCCCCTTGGCAGTCGTCCGCCGACCGGGTTCCGCGGTGAACCGGCCCGCGCGCGAACGCTACGTACTCGGTGTCCAACCACACGCACGACGTCATCGCACGCGGTCAGGCAGGAGAACTCATGGCGTACGACACGGCTGCCGCCCCACCCGGGACCGGGCGGCGCGACAACCCCTCGACGGCGACGGTGGTGGCCACCGAGCTCGCGCGGCACCGCAGGGGCTTCATCCCCTGGTACCACCTGCTCGCCCCTGTCATCATCACCGTCCCGCTCTTCCTCGGGGCGCTCGGCTCGTCCGAGGCACAGGCGGGCCAGACCTTCGAGGTGTTCCGCAATGTGACGCTGGAGTTCTGGGGCGTGCTGGTGCCGATGACGGCGGGGCTCGCGGCCGCACTCTCGGTCCGGGCGGACCAGGACGCCTGGCGTCTCCTCCTCTCTTACGGCGTGCCGCGCGGCCGCTACTTCGTCGGCAAGGTGGCCGCCCTCGGAGTGCTGGGCTTCGTCTCGTCCACCGTGCTCCTGGTGATGCTGTCGCTCGGCGCCGTGCTGAGCGGCCGCTTCCCGGAGGCCATGGGCACGGTGGTCGCCGCGGTCTATCTGCCCTGGCTGGTGGGGCTGTCCATGACGGCCCTCGCCGTGCTGGTCGCGACGGTGTGGGGGATGGGGCCCAGCATCGGTGTCGGGGTGGCCGGACTGCTGTGCGGGGCGCTGGTCTCGGACAAGGACTTCTGGTTCGCCGTCCCCTTCGCCTGGCCCATGCGGGTCGTGCTGCCGCTGGCGGGGATCGGCCCCAACGGAGTGCCGCTGCCCGAGGACAGTCCCGTGACCGACCCTTCGGCCATCCCGCTCGCCCTCGTCCTCGCCGCTGCGCTGACGGTGGCCCTGCTGGTCATCGGCCGCATGCACATGAGCCGTAAGGAGATTTGAGCGATGACGACGCCGACCCCCGGACCCTCCGGGATCCCTGGAGCCCCCGGGACCCCCGGGACGCCTGGAAACCCCGGAACCCCTGTAAACCCCGGAGCGCCCGCCGGCAGCACCGCGCGGGCCCTGGCCATCCGAGACCTGCACAAGCACTACGGAACCCACCGCGCCCTCGACGGGGTGGACCTGACCGTCCGGACCGGCGAGGTCTACGGACTGCTCGGGCCCAACGGCGCAGGGAAGACCACTCTGATGAAAGCTCTCCTCGGGCTCCAGCGGCCCACCTCCGGCAGCATCGAGATCTTCGGCCGTCCGGTGGGGCGCGAGTCGCTGTCCGAGGTGGGTGCCCTGATCGAGGTACCCGGGCTGTGGCCGACCCTGACCGCGGACGAGACGCTGCGCGTCCACGCCCGCCTGCGCTGTGTGCCCGAGGAGTGGATCGAGCCGGCGCTGCGCCTGGTCAAGATGACCGAGGCCCGGGACCGGAAGGTCGGGGCGTACTCCCTCGGCATGCGCTGGCGCCTCGGGATCGCCGTGGCACTGCTGGCCAGGCCGCGCCTGATCGTGCTCGACGAACCCACCAACGGGCTCGACCCGGTCGGCATCCGGGAAATGCGCGGCATCATCCGCTCCCTGGCCGGCGAAGGGGTGGCGGTGCTGATCGCCAGCCACCAGCTGGCAGAGGTGGCCCAGGTGTGCGACCGGGTGCAGGTGCTGGTGGCCGGGCGGACGCAGTACGAGGGCCCGCTGGCCGGGCTCGCCGTGGACGGTGATGTGGAGGCCGGGTTCTTCCGCCTCCTGGAGACCGCCGATGCGGGCATCCGCTGACCCGCCCGGCCGAACCGGCTTCGGCCCCGGATCGCGGGCTTGGCGCCGTACCGGTCCGACCCCGGATTACGGGCTTGGCCGCGGGCGGGCTCGGCTCCGGATTACGGGCTCGGCGCCGTACCCGCTCGGCCCCCGACGGGCTTGTCGCGGAGGCGTGGGCCCCGGTGACAGTCCGGGGCCCACGCGTCGGGCGGTCAGCCGGCCCGGGCCGGCGGTGGCTGGCCGGGGCCGGGGAGGCCGGGGCGCTCCAGGAACGCGGCCCGCGACATCAGCTCGGAGCGGCTCCGCACACCGAGACCGTCGTACAGCCTGCGGATGCGGCGATACATGGACCGCTCGGAACAGTAGTAGCGCCGGGCGATCTCGGAGACGGTCATGGAGGTGCACAACAGCCGCGTCAGCTCGGCCTCCTCGTCCGCGGCCGGCTGCGGCAGGACGCGCGGCAGCGCGCCGCCCTGACGGCTGCCGTCGGTGCTCTGCACCCGCGCGGCACCCGGCCGCCGGACCGGCTGAGCCGGGCAGGCCGCGCTGCCCCGCCCGGTGTGGACGGCGCGTAGGGCGAGAGCGGGTGCGGCCGGCAGCGACGGGCGGGACGGACCGGCCGGGCGCCCGGAGGTCGCGTCCGCTCCGTCGGCCCCGTCGGCGATGTCACTGGTGCCGGTGGTGCCGGTGGTGCCGGTGGTGGCGGTGGTGCCAGTGGTGGCGCTGGTGCCGCGGTGCGCGCGGAACTGCGCGTACAGCATCTCGGTCTGGCTCTCGATGGGAATGGCGAGATTGAGTACGAAGTTCGCGCCCGAGCGGATGGCGTGGTACGTCCGGTGCCCCGACACGTCGCGGGTGACCGCGACGAGCAGGGCAAGCGGATGCCGCACCCGCACGGCGCGCAGTTCCTCGGCCTGGAACTCGCTGGTCACCGGCAGCAGCACGGGCAGGTCGAGGGTGACGCCGCCCGGCGCGGTCAGCTGCTGTTCGTCAACGAAGTCGAGACGGTCGAGCACCTCGCGGACCGCGCCGAGCGGTGCCCGCGGCAGCTCGAAGTACGCCCGGAGCCCGGAGTGGGCGAGCGCGTGGAGCCCGGCCGGGCGGTTGTTGTAGTGGGGGGCGTAGGAGGCGTCGGAGTGGGCGTTCTGCTGGTTGGTGCGCTGGTATTCGCGCGGCTCTTCGCACGGCTCTTCGCGCGGCTCTTCGCGTCGCTTTTCGTATCGCTCTTCGTATCGCGTCTCGTACTGCAAGGCCTGTTCCCCCGTGAGTTCGTGGCCCTGTAGGACCCGCCCGCGTGGTCAGCGCGGGCGAGACCCTCCTTGCTCATGTGTCCTGCTCACGCGTGCGCGCGGGCTCGTCCCCGGCCGCCGCCTGCGTACAGGTCCGCCCGGGCCGGCCGTTGTAGGGCGGGCCCGGGCGGAACCGGTCATCTGCTGGTCCCGCAGAGCCGCATCGTCCGACTGCGCAGCGATCCGAGGCTCACTTTCCCGCCGTTCTCGGCGTCCGCGCGCACCGGTTCGATCGCCGGGTAACCGGCGTTCTCCGCACGCTCGTTGAGTGCGTACGTGGTGCCGTCGGGCACCGTGAAGACGGCCTGCTCGCCCTTGCGGCACTCGGCGGTGCCACGGTCGACGGTCAGTGGCCAGACGTAGCCGAAGTTGCGTTCGCTCATCGCCTGCCGGGTGCTGGTCGGGCTCGGCAGGGGCTCGGGTTCGGTGGTGTCGGGGTCGGCGAGGCCGCCGCCTCCCGAGCAGGCGGTGAGGGCGAGCAGGGCCGCGCCGGCGGTCAGGGCCAGGGTGGTTGCGGCCGGGCGAGGGCGGCGCGGGCCTCGAACCTCCGGCCCGCGGCGGCGGTCGGCGGCGGTGGGGTCGGTGTCGGTGTGGGTGTCGGTGTGGGTGTCGGTGTGGACGGTGTCGGTGTTGGTCACTTCGCGGTCACCTCACTGCCGAGGAGTGTCGAACGTGCGGGAGTCCTGGTCGTGGCGGGGTGCTCCGTGGGCGCCGAGGAGGGCGGCGTACCCGTCCTCCAGGGACGGTTCCACCGGGCGGGCGCCGGGCGGCGGGTCGGTGGTGACGATGCGGTAATCGGTGCCTTCGGCGGTGGTCACCGCGCTCACCACCTCGGCGCCGGATGGTGGCCCGGCGGACGGGGAGGCGGCCCGGTATGCGTAGGTGCAGCCCGCGGCCTGGCTGACCAGGGCGGGGGTGCTGTCGTGGAAGACGATCCGCCCTGCGGCGAGCACCGCCACCTCGGGGCAGGTCTGGGCCACGTCGTCGAGGATGTGGGTGGACAGGAGGACGGTGCGGCCGTGGCCGAGTCCTGCCAGGAGGGTGCGGAAACGCATCCGTTCGTGCGGGTCGAGGCCAGTGGTGGGCTCGTCGACGACGAGGACGGACGGGTTGCCGAGCAGCGCCTGCGCGATGCCGACGCGTCTCTTCATGCCGCCGGAGAACCCGGCGAGCCGTTCGCCGGCCCGGTCCGCGAGGCCGACCTCCGCGATCCGGTCCTCGACCTGGCGGCGGCGTTCCCGCTTGTCGTGGATGCCTTTGAGTACGGCGATGTAGTCCAGGAACTCACGCGCGGTCAGGTCCGGGTAGAGGGAGAGCTCCTGCGGCAGATAGCCGAGGGTGCGCTTGACGGCGGTCAGCCCGGCGCTGGTCGAGAGGTCGTGCCCGGCGACCGTCACCCGCCCCGAGGTGGGGCGCAGCACTCCGGTGAGGATGCGCAGCAGGGTGGTCTTGCCCGCGCCGTTGGCGCCGAGGAGGCCGACCGTGCCGCTCTCGATGTGCAGTTCCACGGCGTCAAGCGCGCGGCGGCCGCCGGGGTGGACCTTCGTCAGCGCTTCAGTGGTGATGTTCATGATGCTCCGTGTCGTCGGATGCGGGCGACGAGGTGCCCGAGCGCGTAGCAGCAGGCGGCCATGGCGAGGACGAGGACGACGTTCAGCAGTGCTGTGGCGCCGGAGACGTCGGGCCGAAGTACGCCGCCTCCTTGCCGGGTCGCCCACACCTGGGGGGCGCCCGCCCAGGCGACCAGCGGGTAGCCGTTCAGCGGGGAGAGGACGGTGCCGGTCGGTGTGGGCAACGGCGAGAACGCGGGCGGGAAGTGGCAGGCCCACAGCCACACCACCACCGTGATCGCCCGGGCCGCGGCCACCGGGAGCAGCGCGCCGAGGAGGCCGGCGAACGCGGCGACGAGCAGCGCCGAGGGCAGCACTGCCAGGCAGAGCGCGGCCGCGGCGGAGCCGAGCGGCGCCACCGAGCCCGCGGTGGCCGCGAGCACCGTGGCGTACAGCGCCAGCAGTGCGGCGACCGGAGCGAGGGCGGTCAGCAGCGGTCCAGCCAGCGTGCCGAGGCTCTGGGCCAGTGGCTTGGCCGGCGTGGCGGTGCGCAGCTCGGCCATGCCGCGCGCCTCCAGGCCGCGGCGCAGCCGGTCGGCGAGTGCCAGGCCGACGCCGAGGGTGCAGAAGGAGTTGACCAGCACCGCGGCGGCACCGGCCCGGAACACCGGGTCGCCGTGGCCGGTGACGGTCGGCGAGGTCGTGGCGAGCAGCAGGCTGAGCAGGGCGAGGGGCAGGACCGTGCCCCACACGGCTCTGCTTCGGGCAGCCATCAGCGCTTCGTAGCGCAGGGTCCACAGCAGTGCGGTCACCATGCCTCCCCGGGGCCGGGTCGAGCGTCGTTCTGTCCGGAGCCGGTTGGAGCGTTGTGCTGTCCTGGGCCGGTCCGGCGGTTCGGGTCAGGTCGGCCGTCGGGGCCGAGTCCGCGCAGGGCCAGGGCGGTCAGCACGGCGCCGACGAGCAGGGCGGGTACCGCCTGGACGAGCCCGGCGGGCACCACCCGGTCGACCAGCAGCAGCTTCGCCAGTACGGCGGCGGACACCAGCCCTGCGGCGGGCGCGGCCGAGCCGGTCCGTACCGTCGCCCACACCGCGCAGCCGCTCAGCAGCACCGTCAGTCCGGCCAGCTCCACCAGCGCGGTCGCGGCGTCCAGCGGCAGGTCACCGGCCGCCGGCAGGTTCACCAGGGCGACGGCGGCGACCGCGGTGACGGCGGCCGGCCAGGCGAGGCGGCGGGCGACGGTACGGCGGTAGGGGGTGGACAGGGACAGGTGCAGTTCGGCCATCGGTTCGCGCGCCACCACCGCGGCGCAGGCCAGCGCCGTGGCCATAGGCACGGCGCAGGTCAGCAGGGAGCGGCTCAGGAGCATGCCCGAGCCTTGGCCCGTGGCAGTGGTGGCACCGGCGACGAGCGCGGCGAGCACGGGCAGGACGAAGGCCTGTCTCCCGCAGCGGCGTGCTTCATGCACCCACCAGTTCGCGACGGTCACCCCGCGCATCTCGTGGCTCCTCTCGTTGTGTTCCTGTCGCCGTGCGCCCGCACGGAACGTGCAGGTCGCACAACCGCCGCCCGCGGCCGGTTACGGGGGTGGCACCGGCCACGAGCGTCGGTCACCAAGTACGTAGCCTCCGGGAGGTGAGCGGTTCACTCGGGCGGCCACGATTTTTCGTACGGGTCTGCCCGGCGCAGTCCGACGGCGCGCTCCTCGGCACGCTCTCGCCGCAGTGCTGCGGCGTGCTTCTTCGGCGTGCTCCCGTGGCTATTCCTTCGGCGTGCTCCCATGGCTGTTCCTTCGGCGTGTTCCTACAGCGCAGGCGGGGATTCCCGGAAGGACCGCATGGCGGTGACAGCCCAGGCGAGCAGCGCCGCGGCCAGGGCCAGGGTCCATGGAGTGGTGGCGAGCAGGGTGTTCAGGACGGCGTCCACGGGGGTTCTGATCAGCCCGTCCGGACCCCCGACCACGCCGAGCAGCCACACCGCGCATCCGACGGCCGCGCCGACCGCCGGGGAGTGCCGGACCGACAGGGCGAGGGCGAGCGCCGCGGCGAGCAGCGCCTCGCCGAGCCAGGCGGACACCACCGGCCACCAGCCGACCCCCCGCATCAGCGCCGAGCACACCAGGGCCATGGTCACGTCGACGCAAAGGACCACGGCCAGCCTGGCGAGGAACACCGCGGCGGGCGGCACCGGCAGGGTGAACAGCACTTCCCGGCGCGGGTCGCGGCGGGGTGAGGCCGCCATCAGCGCGCCGAACATGACGAGCAGGACGGCCACGGCGCCGAAGAGCCGTACCCCGAACTCGTTCTGTTCCTGGGCCGTGGCCAGCAGGGCGGCGCCCACGAAGCCCGCGGCGCTCAGTGGCGCCCAGGTGCGGGGCAGCAGCGCGGCCTGACGGACTGCCAGCTGCCAGGTCGTGCGCCAGGGCCGGTCGACCCGCGCCCGGGCGGGCCGTGCCTCCCTGTCGGTGCCGGCCGGCTCGGCCGCCGCGGGCGCGGCTGCGGCCGTCGCGCCCGGCAGGGCGGGGCCGAGGAGTACGTCGAAGGAGGGTGCGGTGGCGGCGTGTTCGGCCAGGTCCGCTCGTACCGCGGCCTCGATGTCCTGCCAGACTGCCAGCCGGTTGCGGCAGCTCGGGCAACTGTCCAGGTGGGGTGGACGGTCCGCGGGCGCGGCGGGGGTGCCGGTGCGGGCGAGTCGCGCCAGGGCCTCGTCGGTGAGGTGTCGTGTCATCGTCGTCCCGTTCCTTCCAGCCGCAGGGCGGACAGCATGTTGCCCAGTCGCTTCCTGGCCTGGGACATCCGGCTCTTGACGGTGCCCACCGGGATGTCGAGCACGGCGGCAACTTCCGGGTAGGGCAGTTCCTCGACCAGCACCAGCGCCAGGACCTCGCGCAGGTGCTCGGGCAGCGCCCGGACGGCCGTGAGCAGTTCGGCGTGCTCGGACTTCCGTACGACCTGGTCCTCGACGCTCGGTCCCGGGTCGGGGACCTCCTCGGCCTCGGCCAGGTCAGCCAGTTGGGGCCGGGAGCGGCGTAACCGGTTGTGGGCCTGGCGGCGGGCGACGCCGAGCAGCCAGCCGCGCACGGAGGACTCGCCGCGGAAGCCGCCCGCCGAACGCCAGACCGCCAGCCAGGACTCCTGCAGGATCTCCTCGGCCACGCCCTGGTCCGAGCTGAGTCTGCGCACGAGCCGGAGCATGGCGTCGGCGTGCCGCTCGTAGAGGGCGCGCAGGGCGGTCTGGTCGCCGTGGGCGACGGCCGAGAGCAGGGCGTTGTCCGAACACACACCACGTACGTATCCGAGAAGCGCCGGACGGTTCACGGGATTCGGGAAATAGAAGAAACATTTCCGATTCGATGCCGTCAGATGCCATCTGACGTGGCGTTCTGCCATCGGACTGCCAACACTGCCAGCCCTTCCGCAAGCTGTTGAACGGCCGGGATCGTCCGTGGTTGCGTGTTGCCCGGATCGCGACCCACGAACACCCATTCGGTTCCTACGACCAAGGAGTGAGTATGGGAATCAAGGCACCCACGCAGTCGCAGAACGACGCGAACCTCTTCGACCTCGACCTGGAGATCGGCGTCGAGAAGTCGGTCGCCGGACCGGCGATCACGAGCGTCTCGTACTGCACGCCGGGCTGCACCAGCGAGGGCGGCGGCTCCGGCTGCAGCCACTGCTGCTGAGTTCCGGTCCCGTGGGCCGGGTGACCGCCCGGCCCACGGGCGTTCCAGTCCGAACAGACCGTCAGGGCGACAAGACAGACCGTCAGACCATCAGGGCGACAAGGGGGAGAGAACCGTGGGGGAGCCGTCACCGCAGGCACCGTCCGAGGCCTTCGAGGCCTTCGAGGCCAAGGATCTCTTTCTCCACCGAGCGCCGCTCGCCGCGGCCGACCCCGGCCTGCCCCTGCCCGAAGCGGGTCCGCACGACCTGTCCGCCTGTGCCGAACTGCTCGCCTCCGTGCCCGCCGACCCGCGGCTCGCCGAGGCCCTCGACCTTGCCTCACCCAGCCTCTCCGCCCTCGTCGGCCGGGTCGTCGCACGCGGCACCGCCGGCGTCAAGGCCGGTCAGCTGCGCCGCGCCGCGCTCGCCGTGCTCCGCTACGACATCCGGATGCGCACCCGGCCCACCCCGTTCGGCCTGTTCGCGGGCGTGGCGGCCGGTTCCTTCGACTCCGCGGCCAAGACCGAACGCGGCACCGCTCACCGCACCCGCACCCACGCCGACATGCAGTGGCTCACCCGGATCTGCCACCGCGTCGAACGCGACCGGGACGTGCTCTCGGCCCTGACCGTCCAGGCGCACCAGGCGCTGACGGTCCGCGGCGACCGGCTGGTCCTCACCTCGCCTTCCACTCAGGGCGTGCGCCTCGACTCCGGCGGCGAGGGCCGCGCCTCGGTTTCGGTGCGCAGCACCCCCGTGGTCGAGCGTGCCGTGGCCGAGGCTGCGTCCCCGCTGCCGTTCGAGGAGCTGGTCGAGCGCACCGCGGCGGGGTTCCCCGGCGCGCCCACGAGCCGGGTGCGCGACCTGCTCGTGGAGCTCGTCCGGCAGGAGATCCTGATCACCGCGCTCCGGCCTCCGCTGGACGGCGGCGATCCGCTGCGTCATCTCCTGGACCTCCTCGACCCCCTGGCCCCGGGCCTGAACGAGGACACCCGCAGCATCCACGAAGCCCTCCGCGCGGTCGACCGCGAGCGGCACGCATACGACGCGCGGGACGTCGGAGCGGGCCGCGAACAGCTGGGCCGTCTCCTCGCCACGGCCCGCGCCCTGGAGCCCGACGACACCCCGCTGCATATCGACACCCGCCTGGACGTCGGGCTGCGGCTGCCGCACACGGTGCGCGAGGACATCGAGCGGGCCACCACCGTGATGTGGCGGCTCTCCCGCCCCAAGCTCGGCCTGTTCGCACTGCGCGACTTCCACCGGCGCTTCCTCGACGCGTACGGCGCGGACCGGCTGGTTCCCGTACTCGAACTGCTCGACCCGTCCACCGGCCTCGGTGCCCCCGCCGGGTACGGCTGGCCCAACAGCGAGGCCGCGTCCGTAGCGCCCGACGACCCCCGCACCGCGCGCCGGGACCGTGCCATGGCCCGGCTCGTCGCCGCCGCGCAGCGGGCCGGGCGGCGAGAGGTGGTGCTGGCCGAAGCGGATCTGGCCGAGCTGGGACACGACCCCGACGTCCTGGCGGACCCGGCTAACCTGCCCGGTTCCTGCGAGGTGACCGTGCAGGTGGTCGCCCCCTCGGTGGGCGCCCTTGACGAGGGCGACTTCCGGGTCTTCCTGTCGCCCTCACCCGGCTCGCACCGGGCGGGGTCCACCTTCGCCCGGTTCGCCGACCTGGACCCGGAGTGGCGGGCGGAGTTCGCCGCACTGCACCGGGACAACCCGGTGCACGTCCAGGACGCCGTCCCCGTCGACCTCGCGTTCCGCCCCCGCTCCGGGCGGGCCGCCAACCTCGCGCACACCGCCCCGGCCACCGGGCGCCGCATCAGTGTGGGCGTGCCCGACCTGCCCGGCGTGGAGGAGCTGCGGCTCGGCGACATCGGCGTCGGCGCCACCCTGGACCGGCTGACCGCCGTCCACCTCCCCACCGGCCGCGAACTCGTCCCAGTTCTCGGCAACATGGTCAGCGCCCCCGCCCAGGCGCCCAACGCGGTGCGGCTGCTGTGGGAGATCGGCCTGGAGGGCCAGCGCCTGTGGGAGCCGTGGAACTGGGGCCCGCTCGCCGACGCCCCATTCGTCCCACGCGTGCGGTACGGGCGATTCGTGCTGGCCTGCGCCGTCTGGCGGCTCGACGAACTCCGCGCGCGGGCCGAGAAGTTGCGCGACGCCCCGGCGGAGCAGCGGGCGACGGCGTGGGCGGCAGCGGTCGACGACTGGCGGGCCGCCTGGGACGCACCCCGCCACGTCCTCGCCGTCACCGCCGACCAGCGGCTGCTGCTCGACCTCGACCGGATCTGGCACCGCGAGCTGCTGCTCGACCAGGTGCTGCGCCACGCCGACCTGATCGCCCAGGAGGTGCCGGGCGAGCACGAGGGCTGGTTGGACAGCCCGCTGGCCGGGCACACCGCCGAGCTGGTCGTGCCGCTCACCCGCCGCGACACCGGCCGGCCCGGCCGTCGCCCGTACGCCGGACACCACCAGGGCGAGCGCACGGTGCACGGACTCGGCGGCGCGTGGCTCTACCTCAAGCTGTACGGCTCCGCCCGCGACCAGGACGACCTGCTCCGTGACCACCTCCCCGAACTGCTCGACCTGGCCGCCCGCAACGGAGCCGACGGCTGGTTCTTCCTCCGCTACACCGACGCGGACGGCGGACACCACCTGCGCCTGCGGCTGCAAGGCAACCGGCCGCACGCTCTGTGGGGCGAGGCCGCCCCCGCGGTCGGCGCCCTCCTGGAGCGCTGGCGCCGGGCCGGCCTGCTGCGCGCCCACACCCTCGCCCCGTACGACCCGGAGACCGAGCGCTACGGCGGCCCCGCGGCCCAGCGCTTCGCCGAGCAGGTGTTCCAGCTCGACAGTGCCGCCGCCGTGGAGCTGCTTCGGGTCGCCAAGGACCCGGCGAACGACTTCGGGGTCGACGACCTGGCCGTCGTCTCCTGCGCCGCGCTCGCCCACGCCTTCGGCCCGCCCGCACCGGGCAACCCCCTGGTCATCGAGGACTGCGGGGACGACGGCGCCGCGGCCTGGCTCTCCATGACCGGCTCCCGCCGGGACCTGCCGCCCGAGTTCCGCACCCGCTCCGCGCACTGGCGGCGCACCGTCGACCCGTACGGCGGCTGGCCGGCGTTCGGCCGGGACCCGGCGGGCGAACGCGTCCTGGCCGCGCTGCGCCCGCGGGACGAGGCGGTGCGGCAACTGGCCGACAGGGTGCGGGAGTCGGGCGACACCCCTGAAGGGCGGGTCGTCGGCAGCCTGCTGCACATGGTCTGCAACCGCCTCTTCGGCGGCTCCAGCGCACGCGAAATGACCGCACTGGGCGTCGCGCGCGGTGCTGTCCAGGACCACCTGAACCGCCGGAGGCACCATTCGTGACCGCCACCAACGACACCGCGGCCACCCACGCCGCGACCACTGCCCCGACCGCGCTCGCCGGCCCCACCGACACTGCGACCACCGCGACCACCGAAACCGCGGCCACTCACGCCGCGACCACCGCCCCTACCGCGCTCGCCGGCCCCACCGACACCGCCGAACCCCAGCTCGCCGCGCCCGTCAGGGATGCCGTCGCGCTGGTGGCCGAGCGGCTCGCCGACCCCGAGCGGGTCGCGGCCGTCGCCTCCCGCGACGACAACCGCGACCCCATCTACGGCGCCGTGATGTGGGGCCCGTTGACGCTCGCCAACGGCCTGCCCGGCACGGCCCTGCTCTACGGCGAGCTGGCACGTGCCGACGAAGCCTGGCGGCCCCTCGCCCACCGTCACCTCGCGGCCGCAGGCCGGGCCATGAACAGCGCGCCCAGCCGCGGCCTGTTCTCCGGACCCGCCGCACTGCTCGCCGCCGCCCAGACCTCCGCCGGGCCCGAAGGGCACTACGCCTCGCTGCGCCGGCGGCTCGCCGCCTGGGTGGCCGAGGAACAGACCGAGCGGCTGCGCGCCTTCGAGGAACGGGCCGCGACCGGAGCCCAGGGCGTCGACTGGGCCGCGTACGACCTGATCAACGGCCTCAGCGGGACCACCAGGCTGCTGCTCGACTCCGCCGCCGACCCCGCCGAGTCGGGCCCCGAGGTCGAGGCGGCGCTCACCGCGTCCCTGCGCCACCTGGTCCGCCTCACCGAGCCGGTCCGGATCGGCGGGCATGACGTACCGGGTTGGTGGGTGCCCGTGGAGCTGCAGATCAGCGAGCGCGACGGCCGCGACTATCCCCGCGGCGACCTCAACCTCGGCATGGCGCACGGCATCGCGGGACCGCTCACGGTCCTCTGCGTCGCGCACCGGGCCGGGCGGACCGAGCCGGGCACGGCCGACGCCGTGCGGCGCATCGCCGACTGGCTGCTCGGCTGGACCCTGCAGGACGAGGCCGGCCCGTACTGGCCCGCCCGGGTGCCGTGGGAGGCGGAGGTGGCGGCGGAGCGGCCGCGCGAGCTGTTCACACGTACGGCCTGGTGCTACGGCACTCCCGGAGTGGCCGCCGCGCTCCACCGCGCCGGGCAGACCCTGGACCGCGCCGACTGGCGGTCCGCCGCCGTCGAGGGGCTGCGCGCCGCCCTGCGCCGGGACGAGTCGAAGTGGGCGATCGAGGGCGCCACCGTCTGCCACGGCTTCGCCGGTCTGCTGCGGATCGTCTCCCGGATCGCCGAGGCGGCCGACGACGCGGAGCTGCGCGGCGGCTGCGCCCGGCTGACCGACAAGGTGCTGCAGTGCGCGGACGAGCAGGCCCCCTTCGGCTTCCGGCACCTGATGCGCTTCCCGGCCGCCGCCCGCTCCCCCGTCCCGCACCGGGCCGTGGACACGGCCGGCATGTTGGAGGGAGCCGCAGGCGTGGCCCTCTCCCTGCTGCCGGTGCTCGACGAACCGCTGCCCTGGGACCGCACCCTGGGCCTGGCATGAGGGGCCCACGCATGGCGGAGGCATCCGAGGTATCCGAAATGTCCGTCGCGCCCGAGGCGTCTGCGTCCGTCGCGCCCGAGGCGTCTGCGTCCGTCGCGCCCGAGGCATCTGCATCCGGGGCGCCCGAGGTGTCCAGGGCGCCCGAGGTGTCCAGGGCGCCCGAGGTATCCGTGGCACCCGACGCGCCCGCGGTGAGCGGCACGACGGGGGCGAGCGGCGCAACCGGCACGGCCGTGGCGACCGGGGTGACCGGCGCAACCGGTAAAACCGGCTCAACCGCGGCAGCCCCGGCGTTCGAGATCAGTGATCTCGTCGTTCGCTACGGCAAGGTGACCGCCGTGCACGGCGTGACGGTGAGCTCGGCGCCCGGCCGCATCATCGCCCTGCTCGGCCCCAACGGCGCCGGGAAGTCCAGCCTGCTCGGCGTGCTCTCCACCGCAGCCCGGCCGGACGCGGGCACGGTGCGCATCTTCGGCCACGACGTCCGCACCGCGTCGGTCGCCGCACGCCGACGGCTCGGCCTGGTCTTCCAGGAGCGCACCCTGGACAAGGAGTTGTCCGTCGAGCGCAACCTCTGGTTCCACGCCCGCCTGTTCGGCCTCAAGCGCGCCGACGCCCGGTCCAGGATCGACCTCATGCTGGAGCTGTTCGGGCTCACCGACCGGCGCCGCCAGCCCGTCGAGGAGCTGTCCGGAGGACTCGCCCGGCGGGTCGAGATCGCCCGCGCCCTGCTCCACCGCCCCGGCCTGATCATCCTCGACGAACCCACCAACGGCCTCGACCCCACCGCCCGCGCCGCGGTCTGGACGGACCTGCTGCGGCTGCGCGACGAGCTGGGCGTCACCGTCCTGTTCGCCACGCACTACATGGACGAGGCCGAGTACGCCGACGAGATCGTCATCATGCAGCGCGGCCGGGTCGTACGGCAGGGCGGGGCGGACCGGCTCAAGAGCAGCCTCGACTCCTCCCGCATCCTCGTCAGCTGCGCGGACGACGAGAGCGCGGCCCGCCAGCTGCGCGCCGCAGGCTTCGAGCCGCTGCTGGAACCGGGCGGGGTTGCGGTGCACTGCGCCGACCCGGAGGCCCGCATCGCCGAGGTGGTCCGGGCGCTCGACGTCCCGGGGCTGACGGTCTCCGTCCGCCACCCGTCGATGAACGACGTCTATCTCGCGGCCGCCGGGCAGGACGCGCCGCCCAAGGAGCGGGGGAGCGTGAGCACCGCATGACCACCACGGCAAAGTCCAACGCCACCGCACCCTCCAACCCCACCGCACCCCCCAACACGATCTCCGACACCACCGGCTCGTCCGCCGGCGCCCTGCTCGCTGCCGGGCACGCCCCGCTGCGGGTGGCGCTGCGCGCCATCGCCGTCATCGCCCAGCGGGACCTGCTGCGCCAGGTCAAACGGCCGGGGGTGCTGGCCAGCCAGCTGGTGCAGATCCTCTTCTTCGTCCTGGTGTACGCGGTCGGCTTCGACGGGATGATCGGCGCGGTCGACGGTGCCCCGTTCAGTGCGTACGTCTTCCCCGGGATCATCGCCATCCAGGTGGTCTCGATCGGCGTCGCCTCCGGCCAGACCTACGCCTGGGACCGCGAGTACGGCGTGTTGCGCGAACTGCTGGTCGCCCCCGTGCCGCGGGTGTGCCTGCCGCTCGGCAAGGTGGTCGCGGGGGCCGGCATGGTGACGGTGCAGAGTGCGGTGATGCTCGCCTTCGCCCCGCTGATGGGCGTGACGCTCACGCCGGCCCGCTTCGCGGCGGCCGTCGGCTGCTACGGACTGGCCGCGGTGGTCTTCAGCGTCATCGGCCTCTGCCTGGCCACCGTGATCAAACGTGTGCAGACGCTGCAGGCCACGGTCCAGATGGCCATGTTCCCGATGCTGTTCCTCTCCGGTTCCGTCTTCAGCCCGCAGGACGCCCCGGCCTGGCTGACCGCGGCGATGTACCTGAACCCCATGACGTACGCCGTCGACCTGGCCCGGCAGACGCTCCTCGGCGGAGCCGGGCTGCTGCCCTGGTGGGCGGACCTGGGTGCGCTCGGCCTGATCCTTGCCGCCGTCCTCGCGCTGCTGCGGATACGGAGCGGCCGGTGAGCGCCCCTGCGGGCGGCCCCGCTTGGCCCGAACTGCCCGCGCACATACGCGCACGCGCCGGCGGCCCCGCCGGGGACGCCGACGGCGCGGCGGCGCGAGTCCTGGCTGGGGCGCTGCGCTGGCTGGAGCAGCAGAGGGAGTGGTTCGCGCCGGAGCGTTGGGAGGAGTTCCTGCCACCCCGCCCGTTCCGCGCCGGCCCGCTGGTCGAACTGCTCGGTCTGGTACGGGTATCGGCTCGCGCGGGCCTCCCGGCCGGGGGTGCGGGGCGGCTGGCCGAGGGTGGTGCGGGACGGCTGGCCGAAGGCGCGGGGCTCCCGTCGTGCGCCCTCGACCTGGCCGAACGGGCGGCGCGTGCCGGGGACTTCGCGGCAGGCCTGCGCCGCGCCGACGAGCTGTTCCCGTACCACCTCAACCTCGTGGGCCTGCTCGAACTGCTCGGCCGACCGCAGCCCGTGCTGCGCGGCGTCTGCGAGGCGCTGATCGCCGCCGACGCGGGCGGCCACGCGCGCGCGTACAAACCGGCGTTGAACCGGATCGAGCTGCGCTACTTCCTCGACCGCGGCGGCTTCCGCGCGCCTGCGCACCTGCCCGGGCTCGCCGCACTCTGCCGGCAGAGCATTGCCGCCCAGCAGCCGGATGTGCTCCAGCTGACGCAGAGCGAGACGTACGCACTCACCCATGTGCTGTTCTACGCAACGGACTTCGGCCGGCACCGCCGCTGTCTGCCCGCCGGGGAGGCGGCGGAACGGCTGGCCGGGAGCGTGCGGACGCTGCTCGGTGTCCACCTGGCGCGCGGCAGTCTGGACCTGTTGGCGGAACTGCTGCTGTGCGACACGGCGGTGGCCGGAGTCCGGCCCGACGATGCGCTGGTGGCGCGGGGCTGGCACGCGCTGGCCACCGCCCAGCGGCCGGACGGCGCCGTGCCGAGCCCGGTGCACCGGCCGGGGGTGCTGGCCGGGCTGGCGGGTGAGAAGGCGGCGGCGTATCTGTTCGGCACCTGCTACCACACCACTCTGGCGGCGGCCCTCGCCGCGGTCGTACGGATCGCCGCCTCACAGACCGCGGCGGGACAGAACCCGCCCGCACGGACCGCGGTCTCGACCCGGGACCGGCCAACTGCACCGGCCCCCGCCCCGGACCGGCCAACTGCGCGGGCCCAGGCCCCCGCCCCCGCCCCGGCCGCGCCGCTGCCCGTCGCCGAGCCCGGCGCGATCCGCCGCTGGGCGGCCGGGGTTGAGGCCGACGGCGCTGCGGGCCCGGCAGACCGGGCGCACCTGGAACCGCTGCTGGTGCTGGCCGTTCAGGCGCACGACCCGACTGTCCTCGCCGACGTGCTGGGCGCCGCGGAGCGGCTCGGCGACGGCGACCGTCCGCTGGTCCGCCGGGCAGCCGCGTTGCTGGCGGCCTGGGCCTGAGCCGATGCAGCCAGCGGGCAGGCGCGGACCGAAGCCGCAGCCGAAGCCGCAGCAACCGAAGCCCGGCAGAAGAGACCCGGCAGAAACGAAGCCCGGCAGAAACGAAGCCCGGCGGAAACGAAGCCCGGCGGAAACGAAGTGGCCCTGACCCGTTCGAAACGGGTCAGGGCCACTTCCCTGAGCGGTAGCGGAGGGATTTGAACCCTCGGTGACTTGCGCCACACTCGCTTTCGAGGCGAGCTCCTTCGGCCGCTCGGACACGCTACCGAGAGAGATCCTAGCCCAAAGGTGCCCGTGCTCTGAAATCCGTATCCGCGAAGGCGGCACAGAGCCGGTCGCGGCGGGCCTCAGCGGTCGCGGAAGAAGCGGCTCAGCTGCTCCGCGCACATGTCGGCGAGCACCGCGTCGACCACCTCGGGGCGGTGGTTGAGGCGGCGGTCGCGGACCAGGTCCCAGAGCGAGCCGGTCGCGCCGGCCTTCTCGTCCCGGGCGCCGTAGACGACGCGCTCGACGCGGGACTGGACGAGGGCGCCCGCGCACATCACGCAGGGTTCGAGGGTCACGACGAGCGTGCATCCGGTCAGCCGCCA
This sequence comes from Streptomyces solicavernae, assembly GCF_029968095.1. Classification (GTDB taxonomy): domain Bacteria; phylum Actinomycetota; class Actinomycetes; order Streptomycetales; family Streptomycetaceae; genus Streptomyces; species Streptomyces solicavernae. Next base: position 33,943 of record NZ_JASCIR010000019.1, read on the forward strand.
CGCGCCGAGGTGGGCGGCTGCCCGGCGCAGCGCGAGCACTTCGGCGTGTGCGGTGGGGTCGCCGGTCGCCTCGCGTTCGTTGTGGCCGGTGGCGATGGTCTCGCCGTGCGGGGAGAGAACCACGGCGCCGACGGGGACGTCGCCCCCGAGTGCGGCCTTCTCGGCCTCTTCGAGGGCGCGTCGCATCGCCGGCTGCCAGCGGTCTCGTACGGGGTCGTTCACAGGAGGTGCTGCTCGTTCACTCGGGGTGCTGCTCGTTCACTAGGGGGGCGGCTCGTTCACTAGCGGACGGCCTCAAGGACGTCCGAGGCGCCCAGGGCCTCGGCGATCGCGTTGAGGGCGTCGGTGCTCAGGGTCAGCAGCTCCTTCTCGGACAGGCCGAGGTCGTCGAGGATCGCGGTGTCCCCGAGCGGTCCGGCGGGGGCCGATGCGTCGCTGTTGTCGTTGTCGTTGTCGGTGTCGTCGGGGCCGGTCTCCGGCTCGCCGTCCTCGGTGCCGTCGAGGTCGACGAGCTCCTCCAGATGCGCCGAGTCGTCGGACGAGCCGGGTTCACGGCCGAGGAGCTCGTCCGTGACCAGGATCTCGCCGTAACTGCTGCGGGACGCGGCGGCCGCGTCCGAGACATAGATGCGAGGGTCGTCCTCGCCTTCCACGCGCACGATGCCGAACCAGGCGTCCTCCTGCTCGATGAAAACGAGCACTGTCTCGTCGTCGTACCCGCCGGACGTGGCCTCGCGGGCCAGGTCGGCGAGATCCGACAGGGTCTCCACATCGTCGAGCTCTGTGTCGCTCGCTTCCCACCCGTCTTCGGTGCGCGCGAGCAGTGCGGCGAAGTACACCGTGACTCCCACTGGTCTTCAGGCGTGCCGGTTGGGGTTCCCCCCGGCGGAGGTTGGCGGGCGGGGGAGCCGCGAAGTGCGCCCGCCCATCGGAATCGTGGCAGAAACAGAGCCGTTGCGAGAGGTCTTCGGCCCGCTGTGTCTGCGGCGAGCCGCGCGCCGCGTTCCGAGATGCGGCCGCAGGACCACCCCGGAGCGCCGCGCACCACCGAGGACCGACGGACTCCCCGGACCACCCCGGACCGACGGACTCCCCGGACCACCCCGGACCGCACCGCATCACACCGCACCCCACGGCACCGCCGCCCCGGGCTACCAGCGGAAGGTTCGCATCCGCATCTGCTGGCGCATCCGGGCCGCGCGCGCCTTGCGGGGCTGGACCCGCGCGCGGAGCTCCTTCGCCTCGTGCAGTTCGCGTAGGAACTGGGCGCGGCGCCGCCGCCGTTCCGCGTCCGTCTCGACCTGCTCCGTCTCGACCTGCTCCGGCTCGACCTGCTCCGGCTCGACCTGCTCCGGCTCTGCCTCGCCGTCCTGCATATGGCTCCACCACCCTGCCCAGTGGGGTACCCGGGGTCGTCCGTTCCCTCCACTTTCCCTCGCGTGGCCGGTTTGATGCGACCCCGTGGGTACGGGGCGAGGGGCCGCGGGCGGCGCCTCGCCCGGCGGGCGCGGGGGCGGCGGGGCCCCGGTAGCCTGAGGGGCGGGTCGCTGCTGCGGCCGTTGTTGCAGATCAGACCCACGGAGGATCCCGTGCGCTTGCACGTCGTCGACCACCCGCTGGTGGCGCACAAACTCACCACCCTGCGCGACAGGCGCACCGACTCCCCCACCTTCCGCCGCCTCGCCGACGAGCTGGTCACGCTCCTCGCCTACGAGGCCACGCGCGACGTGCGCACCGAGCAGGTCGACATCGAGACCCCGGTCGGCCCGACCACCGGCGTGAAGCTGGCCCGCCCGCGCCCCCTCGTCGTACCGATCCTGCGCGCCGGTCTCGGCATGCTGGACGGCATGGTGCGGCTGCTGCCGACGGCCGAGGTCGGCTTCCTCGGCATGGTCCGCAACGAGGAGACGCTGGAGGCGTCGACGTACGCGACGCGCATGCCGGAGGACCTGTCGGGGCGGCAGGTGTACGTGGTGGACCCGATGCTGGCGACCGGCGGCACCCTCGTCGCGGCGATCCAGGAACTGATCAAGCGCGGCGCCGACGACGTGACGGCGGTCGTGCTGCTCGCGGCGCCCGAGGGCGTCGAGGTGATGGAGCGCGAGCTGGCGGGCACCCCGGTGACGGTCCTGACGGCCGCGGTCGACGAGCGGCTCGACGACCAGGGCTACATCGTCCCGGGCCTCGGCGACGCCGGCGACCGGATGTACGGCGCGGCGGAGTAACTCCCCGGGTTCCCGAGGGCCCGACGGCCGCCGCGGAGTAACTCCCCGGGTTCCCGAGGGGACTCAGCAGCCGCGGCCGCGCGAGGGCGTCGGGGCGGGTTCGGCCAGCTTGGTCAGGGCCTTCTCGGCGTCCTCTTTCTTCGCCAGGGCCTTGAAGGCCTTGCCGATGATGAAGTCGATCTCCTTGCCCTTGCGGCCGTCGGTCCTGCGTTCGGCGCCGGCGAGCTGGGTGCCGAGCACGGGCAGGCCGCTCTCCAGGGCGGACTTGGGGCCGAGGAGTACGGCGGAGGCGTCGACCTTCTTGTCGTACTCCTTGGGCGCGTTGGCCACGTCGCCGATCTTGAAGCCACGTTTCTTCAGTTCATCGGCGGTCCTCTTGGCGAGGCCGGTGCGGGTCGTGGCGTTGAGGACGTTGACCGTGATCTGGCCCGGCTTCGGCAGGGCCTTCAGGGACGGCGACGACTTCGGCTCCGGCTTCGGCTCCGGCTTGCAGTCGGGCCGGTCCGCCGCGACGGTGCCGCGCTTCTCGTCACCGGAGAACACGTCGACGAGCTGGACGACGCCGTAGCCGACGAGGCCGAGGGCCGCGGCCGAGGCGATCACAGCGAGCACGATCCGCCGGTGCCGATTGCGGCGCATGCGCGGGTACTTGTCCCCGGTGATGCGGTATTCGCCGCCCATTCCGGGGGGTGTGAGCATGCTCATGGGCGCAGCGTAATGCGGCGCGGGCGCAATGCCTACTAGATGATCAATCGCCTGGGTGCGCGGCAACCCGAAAGGGTCAACCCGGGAGCCTGCACGGGGGCCGACCCGTGGCGGTCACGGGCCTGTACGGGGCCTGCACGGGCCTGTATGGGGCCTGTACGGGGGGCGGCGCGGGTGGCCGCTGCGTACGAGGTGGGGCGTGACCGCGGCGGAAGGTGAATTCCGGGGCGGATCAGCCCAGTTCGAGGACGCGGGCGTGCAGGACCTGGCGCTGCTGGAGGGCGGCGCGCACGGCTCGGTGCAGCCCGTCCTCCAGGTAGAGGTCGCCCTGCCACTTCACGACGTGGGCGAAGAGGTCGCCGTAGAACGTGGAGTCCTCGGCGAGGAGGGTCTCCAGGTCGAGCTGGCCCTTGGTCGTCACCAGCTGATCGAGGCGGACCGGGCGCGGCGCGACATCCGCCCACTGCCGGGTGCTTTCCCGGCCGTGGTCGGGGTACGGCCGGCCGTTTCCGATGCGCTTGAAGATCACACGGAAAGCCTACCGGGCAAGGGGCTCCGGGCGCAGCCATGGCGACCGAGTACGAGGCTGGAATATGCCGCCGCAAAGCCGACATACCGGTGACTGTCAAGCCGGGAACAGGGGCCTGGAATGAGCGAGAGAGAGCCGCAGCAGCCCGCCCGGACACCGGACGGATCGGCCCCCGCAGGAGCCTCTGCAGGAACGCCCACAGGAACGCCCACAGGAACGCCCACAGGAACGCCCGCAGGAACGCCCACAGGAACGCCCACAGGAACGCCCGCAGGAGCCCGTGCAGGAAGGCCCGAACGAGCCCCCGCAGGAGCCCCCACCGCGGCCCCTCCCACGGGCGGACGCAGGAGCAGTCGCTCGGGCTGATCTTCCACTATGCGGACCAGAAGGGCCTGGAGCTGCACGACCTGAAGGATCTGCGGGCCGTCGTGACGTTCCTGACCTCGGACGAGGGCAGGCCGGAGCTGAAGAACATCGGCGGGCTCTCCTCGGGTACGGCCGGGGTGATCCTGCGGGCGCTCACCGCGTTCGAGGCGCAGGGCATGGCGCCGTTCTTCGGGAACCCGGAGTTCGACGTGAGCGCGTTCCTGCGTACGGCCGCGGACGGGCGGTGGCAGGTGTCGGTGCTGGACCTGCCCGCCGTACAGGACAAACCGCAGCTGTTCTCGACGTTAGAGAAGGGCGCGCCCACCCCGGTCGCCGCGACCCGGCTGCGCGCACCCGAGTCCCGGATGGGTCCGGTCGAGGCGGCGGAGCTCGTGCGCGTTCGGCCACTCCCGGTCGTCCCGCGCGGGCGGCGGCTGGTCGCCGTAAGGGGAGAGGAGACGTCGGTGGCGTGCACCTCGGTGCAAGCCACGACGTAGGCCCGCGCCTGAACGGAAGGCGTCACCACCAACGCCGCGGCGAGCAGCGCAGCCAGTACGGGTTTACGCGGACGCGTCCCCGCTGAGCCGCTGCACGCCCCTGAGCAGCACCGAGTGGTCGAGGTCGCCCCAGCCCTGGGCGCGGGCGGCGGCGATCTGCTGGGCGGCGACGGCGCCGACCGGCAGCACCGCGCCGACGCTCCGGGCGGCCTCGGTGACGATGCCCATGTCCTTGTGGTGCAGGTCGACCTTGAAGCCCGGCCGGTACTCGTGGAGCAGGAAGTTCTCCATCTTGCGGGTCAGTACGGCGGACCCGGCGAGGCCGCCGTTCAGGACCTGAAGGGCCGCCTTCAGGTCGACGCCGGACTTCTCCAGGAACGTGATCGCCTCGGCGCAGGCCTCCAGGTTCACGGCGACGATCAGCTGGTTGGCGGCCTTCACGGTCTGGCCGGCGCCGTGCGGACCGCAGTGCACGATCGTCGTACCCATGGCTTCGAGGACCGGCCGGGCCGCGTCGAAGTCGGCCTTGTCGCCGCCGACCATGATCGACAGGACGCCCTCGACGGCCCCCGCCTCACCGCCGGAGACCGGGGCGTCGAGGACGCGGACGCCGTGGTCGCGGGCGTTCTCGGCCAGGTCGACGGAGGTCTGCGGGGTGATCGAGGAGTGGTCGATCAGAAGGGTGCCGGGACGGGCGTACTCCAGGATGCCGCCGGGCCCGTACACCACCGCCTCGACCTCGGGGGAGGCCGGGACCATCGTGATCACGACCTCGGCGCCGCGCACCGCGTCGGCGATGGTGGCTGCCGCCGTGCCGCCCGCCTCGACGAGCGGCGCGGTCTTCTCCGGGGTGCGGTTCCAGCCGGTGACGGTGTGTCCGGCGCGTACGAGGTTGACCGCCATCGGGCTGCCCATGATGCCGAGGCCGATGAAACCGATCTTTGCCATGCCTGTCTGCCTCTGCTTCCCGTACGTTTCCGTATCGACGCGGTGGTCCGTTGGACGCGCGGTGGTCCGTTAGCCGCGGTGGTCCGCTGGACGCGCGGTGGTCCGTTTAGACGCGTGGTTCGTTGGACGCGGTGGTTCCGTTATGCGGAATCTATTTTCCGCTGGTCGAAATTCTCTGTCAAGAAATCCGGGCCCGGCGGCCGTCCGGGCTACTTCTTCTTGGCCGCGGCCTTCAGCTCCTGCTTGTACGCGCGTACCTTCGCGAGGGTCTCCGGGCCCGTGATGTCGGCCGCCGAGCGGAACGCGCCCTGCTCGCCGTAGACGCCGGCCGCCTCGCGCCAGCCCTTGGGGGTGACGCCGTACTGCTTGCCGAGGAGGGCGAGGAAGATCTGCGCCTTCTGGTCCCCGTACCCGGGCAGGGCCTTGAGGCGGGCGAGGAGTTCCGCCCCGCTGCTCGCGTCGCGCCAGATGGCCTCGGCCTCGCCGCCGTACTCGTCGACGAGGTACTGGCAGAGCTTCTGCACCCGGCCCGCCATCGAGCCGGGGTAGCGGTGCACGGCGGGCTTCTCCTTCATCAGCTCGGCGAACTGCTCCGGGTCACGCGCCGCGATGTCGTGCGCGTCCAGGTCGTCCGTGTGCAGCCGCTCCGCGATGACGTACGGGCCGGAGAACGCCTTCTCCATCGGGACCTGCTGGTCGAGCAGCATGCCCACGAGGGCGGCCAGCGGACTGCGCCCGAGCAGCGCGTCGGCCTGCGGTTCCTGGGCCAGGTGGATGTCGGCCGGCTTCGGTGCGTCGGTCATGCCTGCGTTGGTCATGCCTCGATGATCGCGCAGGGCGGCCCGGGCGTCGTCCGGTACGTGCCCGCGCGTGGCGTCGTCCGGTACGCGCCCGTGCGTGGCGTCGTCCGGTACGTGCCCGCGCGTGGCGTCGTCCGGTACGCGCCCGTGCGTGGCGTCGTCCGGTACGTGCCCGTGCGTGCCGCGGCGGCCTCTGCCTGCGCCGCGCGCTCCGCGGACGCGTCGTCGAGCGGGGCGCGGGGGAGCGGGAACCGGTGGCCTGTTCGACGCAGCGGGGCCGAGGCCCGCGAACTCGGTGGGCACCCCAGGGGCAGGCGGGGCTCCTCAGTGGTGCCAGGCCTTGCCGCCCGCGTTGTGGATCATCCGCTGCAACACCTTCATCGTCGTGAGGAAGTCCGCGTCGGGCACGCCCTCGTGGATGCGCGCGAGGGACTTCCGCTGGCGGGCCGTGGCCCGTTCGAGCAGGTCGCGGCCGGTGTCGGTCAGGGAGATCGACTCCTCGCCCGCGAGGAGCCCGCGGTCGATCAGCTCATCCGTGTGCGGCTGCAGCGCGTCGCCCACGTCGAGGTAGCCGCGCAGAATCGTGAACACCTCGTCGCGCGGCCGGGCCCCGTCCCGTACCTGGTTGATCACCCACCACTGCGGCTGAGTGAGGCCGACCTCCGTGAGACCCGCGCGGATGTAGTCGACGACGGCCTTGTTGGCGGCCCAACTCCAGTACCCGATCGGCTGGTTGAGCAGCCCGGCGTCGTCGTGGGTGTAGTGGAACTCCTGGTTCTTGTCTTTGTCTTTGTCTTTGTCCTTGTCCGGCGCTCCGGTGCCGTGACTCTGGTCCTGGTCCTGGTCCTGGTCCTTGCCCCGGCCCTGGCTCTGGCTCTGGTCCTGGTTCCGGTCGTGCTGTGTCGTCGTCATGCGGTGAACGTAGAACCTCAATCGAACTTGAGGTCAAGGGCGAGGAGTTGGTCGATCGCGTCCTTGATCCGCCGCGCGGAGTAGCCGCGTTCGGCGCGCAGGTGGTGCAGCAGGCTCGGTGCCATCGGAGCGAGCAGCAGATGGGCGAGCACGGGCGCGTCCGCCTCCGGCCGGGCCTGTCCGACGAGCATTGCGACGTGTGTGTGCACGGTCGCGTACGGATCGCTGCGGTAGCGGGCGCCCGGGTCGGCGGCCTCCGCGGCCAGGCTCACGGCCTGCTGGTCCTCGATGTGGTCGGCGAGCGCGTGCAGGAAGGCGCGCAGCCGTTCGGCGGGCGGGGCGTCCGGGCCGAGCGGGGGCGGGCCGCTGAGGAAGGCCTCCTGGAGCCGCTCCTCGCGGTCGTTGAGGAGGGCGATGAGCAGCTGGGCGACGGTGCCGAAGCGGCGGTAGACCGTGCCCACGCCGATCCCGCTGGCCTGTGCGACCGCGTTCATCGTGACCGCCTCCGCGCCGCGCTCCGCGACCAGCCGGGCTGCGGCGTCCAGGATCTTGCGCCGGTTCCGGGCCGCGTCCGCGCGCTCGGGCGGCGGCTGGTTCAGGAGGGGGAGGGCGCGGCGCGGCTGGTCGGGGGTGGGGCTCATGGCCCGAGCGTACGCGCGGTGGGGTGCGGCGGAAAGTTATCCGGTTCCGCCTTCGTAACCCCTTGCAAAGCGGATAGGAATCCGGTTCACTTGGGTCTCACGCAGGAAGCGGATAGCAGTCCGTTTCTCTTGAGGGGGCCTCGTTCAGGGGCTGCGAGCGAAAGGGATCCACCATGAGCGCCAAGATCGCCGTCATCTACTACTCCGCCACCGGTACGGTGCACCAGCTCGCCCAGGCCCTGGCCCAGGGCGCGGAGAAGGCGGGTGCCGAGGTCCGGCTGCGCCGCGCGGCAGAGCTCGCCCCGGACGCGGCGATCGACGCCAACCCCGCCTGGCGCGAGCACGTCGACGCCACCGAGGACCAAGTCGAGGTGGCCACCCTCGACGACCTGACCTGGGCGGACGGATACGCCTTCGGCTCCCCGACGCGGTACGGCAACGTCGCGTCCCAGCTCAAGCAGTTCATCGACTCGACCGGCGGCCTGTGGGCGCAGGGCACCTTCCAGGACAAGCCGTTCACCGGCTTCAGCAGCGCGCACAACGTGCACGGCGGCAACGAGTCCACGCTCCTCGCGCTCTACAACACGGCGCACCACTGGGGCTCGCTGATCGTCTCGCCCGGCTTCACGGACGCCTCGGTGTACGCGGCCGGCGGCAACCCCTACGGCACGGTGCACCCCGGCGGCGCCGGCCCGGTGTCCGACGCCGCCCTGGAAGCCGCCCGCTACCAGGGTGAACGCCTCGCCCGGCTCACGGCGAAGGTGGCGGCTTAAGAGCGCGCAGGGACCGGGCCCCGCGCGTCACCCGCCGTACCCGCGCCATGCGCGTCGCCTGCGCCATGCGCGTCACCCGCGCCATGCGCGTCACCTGTGCCATGCGCGTGCGACGTGGCGTCACCCGCGCTCGAACCGGACGCCCCGGTCCGCCACCGGCCTGTGCCGCAGCAGCCGTACGTCCCGCGGGTAGTTCTGGTTGAGCCGCCACGGCGCCGTCGCCCCCTGCTTCGGCAGCGCGTCGATGGAGCGCCGCACGTACCCCGAGGCCAGATCGATCAGCGGCCGCAACTCGCCGCCGTCATCCGGCAGCAGGGGCGTGCAGGTGCGGTAGCCGTGCCGGTCCATGTGCGCGAGCAGACGGCAGACGTACGTCGCGACGAGATCGGCCTTCAAGGTCCAGGACGCGTTGGTGTAGCCGATGGTCAGCGCGAAGTTGGGCACGCCGGACAGCATCATCCCCTTGTACGCGACCGTGTCCGCGACCTCCGTCTCCTTGCCGTCGACGATCAGCCCCATCCCGCCTATCGCCAGCAGATTCAGGCCCGTCGCCGTCACCACCACGTCGGCGTCCAGCTCCTCGCCCGAGCCGAGCCGCACCCCGGTCGGCGTGAAACCGGCGACCGCGTCCGTCACCACGGAGGCGCGGCGCCTGCGGATCGCCTTGAACAGATCCCCGTCGGGCGCGATGCACAGCCGCTGGTCCCAGGGCCCGTAACTCGGCCGGAAGTGCGTGTCCACGTCGTACCCGCTGGGCAGTTGACGGCGCGCGGCCCGGCGCAGCGCGCCCGCGACGAACCCCGGGGCACGGCGGCTGAGCTGGAAGTTGGCGACGGCGAGCAGCGCGTTCTTCCAGCGCAGCGCGCTGCCCGCGGTGCGGCGCGGCAGGATCCGGTTCAGCGGGCGCGCGAACACGTCGTTCGACGGCAGTGCGAGGACATGGCTCGGCGAGCGCTGCACCATCGTCACGTGGGCCGCCGTCCCGGCGAGCGCGGGCACGAGCGTCACCGCCGTCGCCCCGCTGCCGATCACCACGATCCGCTTCCCGGCGTGGTCCAGGCCCTCCGGCCAGTGCTGCGGGTGCACAACCTGCCCGCCGTACGAGCCGATGCCGGGGAAGTCCGGCGTGTACCCCTCGTCGTAGCGGTAGTAGCCGGCACAGGCGAAGAGGAACGTGCAGGTCAGCCGCGTGTCCGGGGTGCCGTCGGCGTGGCTCGCGGTCACCGTCCACCGGCCCTCCACCGATGACCACTCGGCCCGGGTCACGCGATGCCCGAACCGGATCGCCCGGTCCACGCCGTACGCACGCGCGGTCTCCTCGATGTACGCGCGGATCGAGGCGCCGTCGACGATGGCCCGCGCCTCAGTCCACGGCCGGAAGGAGTAGCCGAGCGTGTGCATGTCCGAGTCCGAGCGCACGCCCGGGTACCTGAACAGGTCCCAGGTCCCGCCGATCGCCTCCCGCCCCTCCAGCACGGCGAAGCTCTTGCCCGGGGCGCTGCGCCGCAGATGACAGGCCGCACCGACGCCGGAGAGCCCGGCGCCGACGATGAGGACGTCGACATGCTCGGGTTCCGGGGCGGGCGCATCGGCTGCGGGACCGGGCGCGGGCTTCGGCGCGACCTTGCCGTGTATCCGGTCGGCGTGCTGCCCGTGCTGCCCGTGCTGCCCGTGCTGCCCGTGCTGCCTGTCCTGCCCGTCCTGCGGTGGTTGCGGCATTTCGTCTCCCGGCCGGAGGGGTGGAGTGCCAGTTCACCGGGTCGGCGCGGCCGCGCGCTACCCCTGGTCGACCGAGCCCGAAGCCCCGCTCTTTGTCCGTGTACGCCGTACCGGTCCGGCCCACCGTGTGGTATCCGTACGCCGCGCCCATCCCGTACGGGCCGATCCCGTACGGGCCGATCCCGAACGCGCCGATCCCGAACGCGCCGATCCCATCCGCACCGCCCCAATGCTCGCCGTGACCACCAGCGCGATGGCCAGCCACTGCGTGACCGCCAACTCCTGCCCGAGGACGAGCAGTCCGGCCAGCGCGGCGACCGCGGGCGCGAGGCTCATCAGGACGGCGAACGTCGACGCGGGCAGTCGGCGCAGCGCGAACAGCTCCAGGGAGTACGGCAGCCCGGAGGACATCGCGGCGAGCGCGAGCCCCAGCGCCAGCGTCGACGGCACGATCAGGGCTGCGCCCGCGCTGGCCACCCCGATCGGCAGGCTGACCAGGGCCGCCACACTCATCGCGAGCGCCAGCCCGTCCGCCCGAGGGAACCTCGCCCCGGCCCGCGCGCTCATCAGGATGTACGCGGCCCACATCGCGCCGGCGCCGAGCGCGAACGCGGCACCGGTCAGGTCCATCCGGCCGAAGCCGCCCTCGCCGAGCAGGAACACCCCGGCCAGGGCGAGCGCGGCCCACAGCAGGCTGGCGAGCCGACGCGAGGTGACCACGGACAGCGCGAGCGGGCCGAGTACTTCGAGCGTCACCGCCGGGCCGAGCGGCATCCGCTCGATGGCCTGGTAGAACAGCGTGTTCATCCCGCCGAGCGCAATCCCGAAGCCGCACACCACGGCCCAGTCCGACCGGCTGTGCCCGCGCAGCCGGGGCCGGCACACGACGAGCAGCAGCACCGCCGAGAGCACCAGCCGCAGCGTGACGATCCCGAGGGCGCCGGCCCGCGGGAACAGCAGCGCGGCGACCGCCGAGCCGAACTGTGTCGACAGCGCCCCCGCCACCACCAGCCCCACCCCGACCAGCCGCTCCCGCCCGGCCACCGGCGACGTATGCCCCCCGGCCACACCCACGGATGCGGACACGGAGCCAGCGCCTGCTCCGGAGTCGGCGTCTGCTCCGGACCCGGCGCCGGAGGAGGCAAGTGTGGTGGCAGGTGCGGCAGCGGGGGTGGAGCGTGAGGCGGCGGGCGTCGTCATGCCGTCCACGCTACGGAGCGCCCCCTTCCAGGTGAAATGCACAACGACCCGTGGTTATGCTCGGCACGCATGACCGTACGAGGGGAGTCGCCAAGCCCATGGCCGTGGAACTGCGACACCTGCGCTGCTTCCTCACGATCGCCGAGGCCGGCACGATCACCCGCGCCGCTGCCCGTCTGCACATGAGCCAGCCCGCCCTCTCCCGCACCCTGCGCGCTCTCGAAGAACATCTCGGCGCCCGGCTCGTCGACCGTTCCACGCACCACCTCGAACTCACCCCGGAGGGGCGGGTGTTCCGCGACCGGGCGGCCGCGGCCGTCGCCGCCGTGGATGCCGCCCTCGACCCGGGCGCCCTGGCCCCCTGGCCGCTGCGCCTCGGCCACACCGGCCCCGCGCTCGGCGAGCACACCTCGGAGCTCCTGCGCCGCTGGGACCGACGGCACCCCGAGACGCCCCTGGAGCTGCTCCGTATCGACGACCGCACGGCCGGGCTCACCCAGGGCAGGGCCGACGTCGCCCTGCTGCGCGCCCCGCTGCTCGCCCCCGGGTTCGTCAGCGAGCCGCTGCTCACCGAGCGCCGGGTCGCCGTCGTGGCCGCCGACAGCGAGCTCGCCGGGCGCCCCGAGCTGACCCTGGCGGAGCTCGCGGACCAGCCCGTCGCGATCAACACGGTCTCCGGCATCACCAACCTCGACCTGTGGCCCGCCACCCGACGTCCCACATCGGTCGTGTCGGTGACCAACACCGACGACTGGCACGCCGCGATCGCCGCCGGCCGCGCCATCGGAGTCACCCCCGAATCCACTCCCCGTACGAACGCCCACCCCGCGGTCGTCTATCGCCCCCTCGTCGACGCCCCCGACGTCCCGGTCCTGCTCGCCTGGCGTGAACGGGGCGGCCATCCGGCGGTCCAGGACCTGGTGGCCCTGGCCCGCGAGACGGTCGCGCCCCGAACACCCGGCATCCCCTGATCACCCGGCGTCCCCTGATCACCCTGCTGCCCCCTGATCACTTCACGGTCCCCCGGCAGCCCCTCCGAAGCCCCCGCCTCGCCCCCGACCCGCCTCAGCCCTGCGGCTCGCTGATGTTGACCATCCACGGCACGCCGAACTTGTCCGTGCACATGCCGAAGACGTCACCCCACATCTGCTTGTCCAGGGGCACGGCCACGTTGCCGTCGGCGGAGAGCTTCTCCCAGTACGCGCGGAGCTCGGCGTCGTCCTCGCCGCTGAGGCTCACCGAGAAGTTGGTGCCCGCCTTGTACTCCATGCCGGGCGGGTTGTCCGCGCCCATGAGCGTGAAGCCGCTCGGGGTCTGCAGCATGCCGTGCATGATCTTGTCGCCGTCGATGCCCTCGGCCTGGCCGCCCAGCTCACCGAAGGTGTGCAGCGAGAGCGTGCCGCCGAAGACCTCTTTGTAGAACTCCATCGCCTGCCGGGCGTCGCCGTCGTAGCTGAGGTACGGATTGAGGAGCGAAGCCATGAAAACCTCCCAAATCGGGATCAAGCCAGCTGATGACCTCAGGCTAGTCGGGGCCACTGACAACGGCCTCTCGGTGCGGGCGGATCAGCCCGCCCCGAGCGCCACGGCGACCGCCCGGCCGACGTAGCCGAGGCTCACCGCGAGCCGCGCCGCCACCCCGGCCGGCCGCCGCCCACGCTCCGACCCCGGCCCGGCCCCGTACGCCTCGATCCGCACGTGGTGAGACGCCTGCTCGCAGCTCTCGGTCCGGCCACCGCCGCCGACGCCGCTGAGCCCGCAGCCCCGCAGCCCCCCGTGCCGCCCGCAGCCCCGCAGCTCCCGCAGCCCCCGTACCGACCGACCTGGCCGCGGCCCACGGCGAACGCCGCGCCCAGCCGCGTGCGCACACGGGGGCCGAACCCGCCCTGGACGCGCGCGTGCTGCACGCTGTGCGAGAGGCCGCCCGCCCCGTCCGTCCGCCCCGCCCCGCGCGTGCCGCTGGACGCGATCGCCGCGGACGTCGGTCTCTCCCCGCCCCGGCTGTGCGGCTCGGCCTGGTCCGGGAGTCGGTGGGAGTCCCGCTCGTCCTGGTGCGCCGCTTGGCCCGCCTGCGCGAGGCGACCGCCGCCCTCCCGCACACCTTTGCGGCCGATTCCGCCGCCGCGGCGGGCTGCGCCGACCCAGCCCCGCCTGACCCGCACCTCCCGCACCTCCCGCCCCCCCACACCTCCCGCACCTCCCGCACCCCCCACACCCAGGGCTCCCTCCGGGCGCACGATCCGGCATAGTTCGCCACCCGAACTACCCGCATTACCGGTGATAAGCTGGCCGAATGGAGAAGCAGGAGAACGGCCGGATCGGAATCGTGGCCGCCCTGGTGCGTTCCTCGTTCCTGGTGAATGCCGTGTACGCGGAGTCGGGCCGGGAGTACGGAGTCACCCCGCAGCAGGGGCAGTTGCTGTGCGTCCTGATGGGGCGGCCGTACGGTATGGGCGAGTTGGGCGCGACGTTGCGTCTCGCCAAGTCGAGCCTGACCGGCCTGGTGGACCGCACCGAGCGCAACGGCCTGGTCCGGCGCGAACCGGACCCGCGTGACACCCGCGCGGTGCGCGTCGCACTCACCCGCCAAGGCGCCGATCTCGCGAAGGAGTTCTACGACGCGACCTGCCGGCGCATCGACGAACTGCCCACGAGCCTCACGCCGGACGAGCGCGAGACGCTGACGGTCCTCCTCGCCCGCGTCGTGCAGGACAACGAGGTCCCGGTGGTCTTTGGATCCCCCGGCGAGCCCGGCCCCGGCCTCGGCCCCGGACCTGGTTCCGGCCCCGGCCCTGGCCTCGGCCCTGGCCGCCCTGGCCCTGGCAGTAGCAAAGCCTGAGGCTGCCCGGCCGGTCGCCGATCACCGAAAGGGGAGGATTGCAGTTCGTGCCACGAACAAATATGGTTCGTAATGCGAACTGCACCCTCCCCCCGTACACCCGGGTTTCGGCAAGGCGACTCCCACTCCGACGGAAGGCAGCGCGGTGTCCGTACAAAAAGCAGTGCCCACACAAGAGGTCGTTTTCGGCTTCGGCGCCCATAGCAACGTTCCGGACGGCCCGGAGCTGCTGCGCATGGTCCAGCAGGCCGACCGCGACGGACTCGACCACTTCTCCCTCTCGGACCACCCGTACCTCGGCGAACGCCTCGACGCGTACGCATCGCTCGGCTTCCTCCTCGGGCGCACGAGCCGGATCTCGGGCTTCGCCAACGTGACCAACCTGCCGACCCGGCCGGCGCCCCTGCTGGCGCGGGCCGTGACCTCGCTGTCGGCGCTCTCCGGCGGCCGCGTCGTACTCGGCATGGGCGCGGGCGGGCTGTGGGACCGGATCGCCGACATGGGCGTGGAGCGGCTCTCGCCCGGCCAGGCGGTGGAGGCCTTCGAGGAGGCGATCGTGCTGGTCAAGAAGTTGTCCGGCGGCGGCCCTCCGGTCACCTTCGAGGGGCGCCACTACCGGGTGCGCGAGATCGAGCCGTCGCCGGTGGCCGCGCCCCCGGTGTGGACGGGTTCGGTCGGCCGCAAGTCGCTGGCCGCCACCGGCCGGGTGGCCGACGGCTGGATCCCCGGTCACGCGGCGGACTGGCTCAGCGAGCGCTACCGGACGTCGCGTCCGCTCGTCGACGAGGCGGCCGAGTCCGTGGGCCGCGACCCCCGCGAGATCCGCACGGTCTTCAACCTCCCCGGCCGCATCACCGACCAGCCGCTGACCCGCACGCGCGACGCCGACGGCCGCTGGACCGGCGGCTCCCCGGACCAGTGGATCGACGAACTGACCACCGCCGTCCTCGACCACGGAGCCGCCGGCTTCACCCTCTTCGCGGCGGACCACGGCCCGCAGGACACCGTCTCGCTCGCCCGCTGGTCGGCCGAGATCGCCCCTGCGGTACGCGAAGCGGTGACAGCGGTACGCGAAGCAGTGACAAAGGAGACCAACTGACGCCCACCACTGCCGCGTTCACACCGCACAACGTCGAAGGCCCCACTCCCAGACATCCGCCCCGGCCCGCCACTTCGCTGTGGGCGACAGTCTCGCCAGAGATACTGTCGCTGTCGCTACCGTCTTCCAGCTTGCTCGGGCATGACGCTGTGGATGCGGGAGAGGGTGAAGACGCGTTCGGCGTCCCGTAGGTGGCACCAGGCTTCGAGACAGGGCGGGTCGAGTGCGAGCCGGCTGAGAGTGCGTACGGTTCGGCTACCCGAGGCGGCAACGTATTCGACGGCAATGGCCTGACCGGCGTCGATGGCATGGGCGAGCTGGCGGACATCGCTGTACGGCAGTCGCTTCGCCCACCCTGCGACGATCTCCTCGGTGTCCGTGTCGAAGGGGACTCCGTCGAACGGCGCGGGTTCCGGGGAGGTCGGCGGGGCGGCCAGCAGCCGGGTCGCCAAGGCGTTCAGGTCCACGGCAGCCGGTGCCTTCGCTGCGCCTGTGGCTGTGATCCGGAGGCTGCCCTTTCTGCGAGTGCCGCGAGTGCCGCGGGTGCCGCGGGTGCCGCGGGGGGCCGGAACGGGAGTGGTGGCCCGCCGAGGCCGGGTTCTGTCGATGCGTACCGTGCCCGCGGCCGTTTCGGCGACAGGGGCGTATCCCTCGGCTCGGAGCGCGGCGAGGGTCGTGTCGAGCGGGCTGCGGCTGACCAGCACCGTCGGAGCCAGCTGTCGCAGCCCGAGCCGGGTGAGTCCTCGATGGGCGGCGAGTTCGGCCAGGAGCGCGGGCTCGTCGCCGTGGAGGACGCAGGCGGCGGGGGCGATGCGTACCCGTCCGTGACCTCGTGCGGTGTCGGCGATGAGATAGGTCAGCGGCTGTGGCAGGGGCGTGGCGGAGCCGGCGACCAGGTCCGCTGTGATGTCGTCCGGGGTGCGGCCGGCGTCCAGGGCCCGGCGGATACTGCCGGCCCTGAAACGCCATACCGACGCCGTGCCACTGGTCTCCCGGTCGGCCATCGAATCCAGCAGCGCTGCGAGTCGCGCGGACGGGGTGCCGGTGACGACGGCGGTGAGGTCGGCGCCGATCCGGGCGGTCGTGGTCGCGGGGGGCACCAGCCGCCGGGCCGTGATGTCGAGCTTTTCGTCGGCGTGGGCCGTCAGGTGGGCACCGAGCGGGGACAGCGCGCCTCGTGCCAGTACGCCCAGCAGTTCACCTTCGCGGATCACGGTGCTGAACGGTGCCGTGTCCTCGGGCGAGGCGTCGTCGGCGAGCGGACGGTGCCAGGCCACGAGCGGCCCCAGCTCCGACGGAACCTTTGCACCCTTGCCTGCCGGGAGCCCCGCGGCCGCGGTGAGCAGCCCGTGGCGGGCCTGCAGACAGCCGCCGCAGTCAGGCGCACCGGCGAGCGCGGGAAGCGACTTGTTGTCCTCGTTGCGCGCCCGGGAGGGGGTGAGCGGCAGGTCCCGCCATGCCCGGAGCAGTACGGCGAGTTGTTCTGCGGGCTCCTGCTCGGCCCAGGAGTCGTACGCCTCGGTGGGAGGTACGCGATCGCCGTCGCGGGCCAGCAGTCCGGCGGCGTAAGCGGTCTCCAGGACGATGCGTACCACGGCGTCGTCCGCTTGGGCGGCCTTGCCGAGCCGGGCCAGTTCACGCGCGCCGATCCCGCCCGACTTCAGCCGGGTCGGTGGAGCGGTCGTGCACGCCGAAAGGACGGAGGCGGCATGGGCCGCGAACGCGGTGGCGGCTACCGCGGCCTCCCGCTCCACCTCCGAGGAACTGATGGGCACCAACTGTGTGACGGGCGGCAGAGGTTCGAACGGAGCGTGCCAATCGGGGCCCCGCAGAGCCAAGGCCACCTCGACCGGCATCCGGACGGGCCCGTACCGGTGACGGTCCTGGAGCAGAAGCGCGCGGTCGAGTGCCCATCGGGCGCCTGGTCGGAGGTCGTGGCCAGGAGCCCCGAACGCGACGAACAGTGACTGACGCGGCGTGGACCGGGCGCTCTGCTCAAGCAACTTCCGTGTGGCCGGTGGTGCCCCCGCCACCAACGCGGCGACCCGTTCTGCGTCACTGTGATGGTCCACCAGAGCCGCGAGTCGCTGCTGCTTGGTGCCGGGTGGCTTGATGCCCAGGACCGCCAGCATGCCGCGCAGCTCTTCCGAGGTGGTGCCGGCCAGCAGGTCTTCCAGCGGGGCGTCAAGTCCCAGGGGCGTGCTCCACGCCTGTCGAAAGGGCGTAGGCATGCGGAGTGCCTCGTTGCCGTCGTGCCACACGAGCGCCCGATCCGACAGCGCTTCCAGGGTCGCGTCCAGCGCTTGTACCGCCGCAGGGGACGTCGAGCCGAGCAACTCCGCGAGGCTGCCCCGGGTCGCTCGTGCTCCCAGGGCGGCCAGCGCCTCGGCGGCCTGCAAGCACGGCAGGGTGAGTTGCGGCAGGACGAGTGCCACGGACCCCGGACGTTGGAGACGGTCCGCCAGTTCCCCCAGCGAGCGTGGTTCCGGAGAGGAAGCTGCGTCCTTCCGCGTGGCGAGTACGCGTGTCAGGCGGGAACCGTCGAGTTCGCCCAGCCAAGTCGTAAGCGATGATCGGGACTTCATGAGAGTGCACCTCGACAGACAGGGAACGTCACAGGCGGGCCGAAGCGGCTTCGGCGCCCGGGCCAAGCATGGCGCAGTTCCATGATCCGCGGATGGCGTACGAGGGCAGGGCCTGTGGCGCCTCCCCGCCGCAGGCCCTGCCCGACGAGGCGGGCCGACGGCGGCAGAAGAGCCTGCTACCCGCTCACCGGAATACACCGGAATGCATCGGCTGACGGTGCAGTAGTCGCGGAGGCCGGGCTGCGGCGCGTCCGACCGGCTCGGCCGTAGCGGCAGCAGGCACGTCTCGCGGGCCCGACAGCGGCCGTGCGCCGGGCAACTCAACCCCCACACGTCGAAGGGCCCCACCGCGAACGGTGGGGCCCTTCGACTTCGTGCCCGGTGAGGCACTGGCGGAGGATACGAGATTCGAACTCGTGAGGGGTTGCCCCCAACACGCTTTCCAAGCGTGCGCCCTAGGCCTCTAGGCGAATCCTCCGCGGCAAACAATACAAGACGTTGAGGAGTGCTCGCGAACTCGTTCCCCCCGGCCCGGAGCATGTACTCTGGGCGCAGCCCCTCACGTGGCGCTATCTGACTGAACTCCCCCAGGGCCGGAAGGCAGCAAGGGTAGGTCGGCTCTGGCGGGTGCGTGGGGGGCGCTTGCGTTTGCGGGCGGGGGGCCGCGGGCTGCGGGCGGGGCCGGTTGTCAGTGGGCACCGATAACCTCGTATGCGTGTCGTCCCTTGCGCTGTACCGCCGTTATCGCCCGGAGTCGTTCGCCGAGGTCATCGGGCAGGAACATGTGACCGACCCGCTGCAGCAGGCGCTGCGGAACAACCGGGTCAATCACGCGTACCTGTTCAGTGGCCCGCGCGGCTGCGGCAAGACGACCAGCGCGCGCATCCTGGCGCGCTGCCTCAACTGTGAGCAAGGTCCCACTCCGAACCCCTGCGGCGAGTGCCAGTCCTGCCGCGACCTCGCGCGCAACGGCCCGGGTTCGATCGACGTCATCGAGATCGACGCGGCTTCGCACGGTGGCGTGGACGACGCCCGTGATCTGCGCGAGAAGGCCTTCTTCGGCCCGGCCGGCAGCCGGTACAAGATCTACATCATCGACGAGGCCCACATGGTCACCTCGGCGGGCTTCAACGCCCTCCTGAAGGTGGTCGAGGAGCCGCCGGAGCACCTCAAGTTCATCTTCGCGACGACGGAGCCCGAGAAGGTCATCGGCACCATCCGCTCGCGTACGCACCACTACCCCTTCCGCCTTGTCCCGCCCGGCACCCTGCGGGACTACCTCGGTGAGGTCTGCGGCAAGGAGGACATCCCCGTGGAGGACGGGGTGCTGCCTCTCGTGGTGCGGGCCGGTGCCGGTTCCGTGCGTGACTCCATGTCCGTGATGGACCAGCTCCTCGCGGGCGCGGGCGCGGACGGTGTGACGTACACCATGGCGACGGCCCTGCTCGGTTACACCGAGGGCTCCCTGCTCGACTCCGTGGTGGACGCCTTCGCGGCCGGTGACGGCGCCGCCGCGTTCGAGGTGGTGGACCGCGTCATCGAGGGCGGCAACGACCCGCGCCGCTTCGTGGCCGACCTCCTTGAGCGGCTGCGCGACCTGGTCATCCTCGCCGCCGTGCCGGACGCCGCGGAGAAGGGCCTGATCGACGCCCCCGCCGACGTGGTGGAGCGCATGCAGGCGCAGGCCGGGGTCCTCGGCGCCGCCGAGCTGAGCCGTGCCGCCGACCTCGTCAACGAGGGCCTGACGGAGATGCGCGGCGCCACCTCGCCGCGGCTGCAGCTGGAGCTGATCTGCGCGCGCGTGCTGCTGCCCGCCGCGTACGACGACGAGCGCGCCGTGCTCGCCCGCCTCGACCGCCTGGAGCGCGGCGGCAACTTCGGCGCCGGTGGCCAGGCGCCCGCCATGGGGTACGTGCCGGGGCCCGACGCCCACGCGCCCGTGCCGCCGTCCGGTCCCGCCGTGCCACCTGCCCCGGCTCCCGCGGTACCTCCGGGGGGCGGTCCGGCTGCGGCGCGGGCCGCTGTGCGGGGGGTGGCCGGGGCGGCTCCGGGTGGTGCTGCGCCTACCCCGGCTCCGGCTCCGGCTCCGGCTGCGGCACCCGGGCCGGAAGCGGTGCCTCCGGCCCCGACCTCACCTCCCGCTCAGGCCCCGACCTCACCTCCCGCTCCGGCCGCGGCTCCGGCTTCCGCTTCCGCTCCGGCTCCGGCTTCCGCTCCGGCTTCCGCTCCGGCTCCCGCTCCCGCTCCCGCTTCGGGCGAGCCCGCTCCGGCGCCCGTAGAGCCGACCGCTCCGGATGCTGCTCCGATGGCCCCGGCCGCGCAGGCCGGCGGTCCGCCTGCCGCTCCCGCGACCGCGCCGGGCGCGTGGCCGACGGTCTCTGGTGCCGCGGTCTCTGGTGCCGGTTCCAGCGGTGGCCCTGTTCAGGGTGGTGGGCCTGCCGGTGGCGCCCCCGCCGCCTCGCGGCCCGGTGCCTGGCCCACGACCGCCCCCGCGGGCGGCGGCCGTCCGAGCCCGCCGAGCGCCGCACCGGCTCCGTCGGCCGCTCCACAGGCGCAGCAGCCGCCGCAGCCGCCGCAGCCGCAGCAGTCTCCGCAGGCGCCGCAGATGCAGCAGCCGCCGCAGCCTCCGCAGGGGCCGTCGGCCGGTGCGGCGCAGGCGGGGCCGCCCGCCGGGGGAATCGACGCGCGCAGCCTGTGGCCGAACATCCTGGAGGCGGTCAAGAACCGTCGCCGTTTCACCTGGATCCTGCTCAGCCAGAACGCCTCGGTCGCCGGGTTCGACGGCCAGACCCTGCAGCTCGGCTTCATCAACGCCGGGGCCCGGGACAACTTCATGAGCAGCGGCAGCGAGGACGTGCTCCGCCAGGCCCTGGCCGAACAGTTCAACGCGCACTGGAAGATCGAGGCCATCGTCGACCCCTCGGGCGGTGCCGCACCGCCGCCCGCCGCGGCCAACTTCGGCGGCGGCGCCCCGGCTCCCCGCCGGCCCGCGCCCCAGCCGCAGCCGCAGCCCCAGCCCCAGCCCCAGTCCCAGGCCCACGCTCCGGCTCAGCCCCCGCAACCCCAGCAGCCCCCGGCTCCGCAGCGCCCCGCACCGCCGCAGGCCTCGGCCCCCGCGCAGCCGGCCCCTGCCACGCGGCCCGCGCCCTCCGCTCCGGAACCCCCGCCGTACTCCATCGAGGACGACGTCCCGGCGGACGACGACCCGGACCTGGACGACTCGGCGCTCTCCGGACACGACCTGATCGTGCGGGAGTTGGGCGCGACGGTGGTCGAGGAGTTCACCAACGAGTAGCGGACACGACCACCCACAGCCGTCGTCCACGTGGAGGAACCTACGAAGAGCGGCGCGTCTCACGCCCGTCGCCCCGTACAAAACCACCGCGGTGTTCGGGCTAGGCTGCACGTGTGAAGGTCCTCGTCATCGGCAGCGGCGCCCGCGAACACGCCCTGTGCCGCTCTCTGTCCCTCGACCCGGCGGTCACCGCCCTGCACTGCGCGCCCGGCAACGCCGGCATCGCGGAGGTCGCCGAGCTGCACGCGGTCGATGCCCTCGACGGTGCCGCCGTGGCCGCGCTCGCCACTGAGCTCGGCGCCGGTCTGGTCGTGGTCGGCCCGGAGGCGCCCCTCGTCGCGGGCGTCGCCGACGCCGTGCGCGCGGCGGGCATCCCCTGCTTCGGCCCGTCCGGTGAGGCGGCCCAGCTGGAAGGCTCCAAGGCGTTCGCCAAGGACGTCATGGCCGCCGCCGGTGTGCCCACGGCCCGCTCGTACGTCTGCACCACCCCGGCCGAGGTCGACGAGGCGCTCGACGCCTTCGGCGCTCCGTACGTGGTGAAGGACGACGGTCTGGCGGCCGGCAAGGGCGTCGTCGTCACCGACGACCTGGAGGCCGCGCGGGCGCACGCCAACGCCTGCGAGCGCGTGGTGATCGAGGAGTTCCTGGACGGCCCCGAGGTCTCCCTCTTCGCGATCACCGACGGTGTGACGGTGCTTCCGCTCACCCCCGCCCAGGACTTCAAGCGCGCCCTCGACGGCGACGAAGGCCCCAACACCGGCGGCATGGGCGCCTACTCGCCGCTGCCGTGGGCCGACCCGAAGCTGGTCGACGAGGTCATGGAGAGCGTTCTCCAGCCCACGGTCGACGAGCTGCGGCGCCGCGGAACGCCGTTCTCCGGACTGCTGTACGCGGGCCTCGCGATCACCTCGCGCGGTGTGCGGGTGATCGAGTTCAACGCCCGCTTCGGCGACCCCGAGACCCAGGTCGTCCTGGCCCGCCTCAAGACCCCGCTGGCCGGAGTCCTGCTGCACGCCGCGGAGGGAACCCTCGCCGACGAGCCTCGGCTCAACTGGAGCGAGGACGCCGCGGTCACCGTGGTCGTCGCTTCGCACAACTACCCGGGCACGCCGCGCACCGGCGACCCCGTCGACGGCCTCGACGAGGTGGCGGAACAGGACGCTCCGCATGCGTACGTGCTGCACGCCGGCACCAAGCGCGACGGTGACGCGGTCGTCAGCGCGGGCGGACGCGTGCTGTCCGTGACCGCGACCGGCACCGACCTCGCCCAGGCGCGGGAGCGCGCGTACGCGGCCGTGGGCCGGATCCGCCTCGACGGCGGGCAGCACCGCACCGACATCGCGGCAAAGGCCGCCGCCGGGACGCCGACCGCCGGCTGACCTGACCGGCACATCCACCTCACCGGCTGCGCGGGACCGTGATCTTCACGGGCCCGCGCAGTCTGCGTTCGTACGCCCCCACGGAGCCCCGTGAGTGCTCCTCGCGCTCCGCACGCTTCCCGTGTGCCGCGTGCGGCCCCGTGTGCCTCGTGTGCCTTGTGTGCCTTGTGTGCCCTGTGTGCCCTGTGTGCCCTGTGTGCCCTGTGTGCCCTGTGTGCCTTGTGTGCCCTGTGTGCCTTGTGTGCCCTGTGTGCCCTGTGTGCCCTGTGTGCCCTGTGTGCCTTGTGTGCCCTGTGTGCCCTGTGTGCCCTGTGTGCCCCGCGTACGCCTTTTCGTGGACCGGCCCGGATCTGACGCCTGATCGGGGGCGTGATCGTCATCCACCTTTAGCCAAAGCCATTCCATCGAGTGACCGCCGGCCTATCCGGCTGACGTGCTCCGACGCCCCAACTAGGGTGCCGCGCAAGCAGTCCGGCACTTGGCCCATCGGCATTGCGATGTCAGTGGCGGGTGCCACAGTGGGGGAGTGAGCAAAGCCGTCGCAGGGCAGAGGGGGTGACGTCCGGCCGTGTCCGGAACCGGTGTGGAGGGTGAGATGGGCGCGCAGGCGGCGCGCTTCCGTGCGCTGGCCGTGCTGCGGGTGCGCAGCCGCGCGATCGCGGTGGCGCTGCTGCCCGCGGCGGTCGCCGTGGTGCTCCTGGTCGGAGGCGTCACCGGCCGTATCGGCGGCGGGAGTTGGGACGTCGTGCGCTGGGTCGTGACGGGCGCCGCGCTGCTCGTGCTGCTCGCGGCGGCGGGCGTCGGCCTCGTGGTCGCCCGGGCGCGGCCCGCCGTCAGTCCGACGGTCCCGATCGCCGAGGAGTCCGCCCCGGATCTCTACCGACTGGTGCGCGACCTCGCGGACCGGCTCGATGTACCGGCGCCCTCCGCGATAGCGCTCACGCCCGACTGCGACAGCTGGCTGGAGGACCGTACGCATCCGGCGCACGGCCCGCCCCGCGGCGCCGCTGAGGGCCCGCCGCCCACCCGCTCCGCCCGCGCCGCCCGTTCCGCCCTGGCGCCCGGGGCCGCCCAGGACGCCATGCCGCCCGCGCCGGTCCTTGTCATCGGCTCGCCCTTCCTGTGGTGGATGCGGGTCGGCGAGCTGCGCGCGGTCCTCGCCCCCGTCGTCGCCGGTACGGGCCCCTCCGCCCACCCCGACATAGCGGCGGCCCGGCGCTTCGTGCGGGGTCTGGACGCGGCCGTCGCGGTGGCCGCGAAGCCGGGCCGGGGCTCGGTGCCGCGGGCCGTCCTGGCCGGGGTCGGCTGGGCCTCCCGGCTGCTGCTGCGGGCCTGCCGCGGGCATGCCGCCGAGATGGAGCGCGGTGTCGCCGCGGCCGCCGCGGAGCGCGCCCAGTCGGTGGACTACGGCCTGCGGATCGTCGCCCAGGAGCAGGTCGGCCTGGCGTACGCGGGCTGGGACCGGCTGCTGACCAGGGTCGCGCTGCCCGCCTGGCGGATGGGCCGCTGGCCGGACCGCCTGGACGCCGGAGTGGTCGCCGCCCTGACCGAGCTGTCCCGGCGCGACCGGCTCGCGGAGGGCTTCGCCTCCCGGCTCGGCGAGCGTCCCGCCTGCGACCTCCTGGAGGAGCCGGGCGTGGTGGACGAGGCGACGTCGCTGCTCGCCGCCCGCCTGTTCCACGGCGGCCCGGCCGAGCGGGGGCCGGACTGGGCGCCGGTCGGCTGGCAGGAGTACCCGGAGGAGGTCGTCGACCGGAAGTGGCGCACGGACGCCGCCCGCCTCCACCGCGTACTGAACGAACTCGGCGTACGGAGCACGGGCACGGCCGAGGACGACAAGGAACCGCCCACGCTCGCCCGCGTCATGGACCACCTGACCGCGAGACCCAGCGGCCCCGCAGCACCCGCACCCGCACCCGGACCCGGCACCACGTCCTCCGGCACCACGTCCTCCGGCACCGGCCCCTCCGGCGGCCCCGCCGCACCGCCCGCGTCGGACGTCGGCGCCGACAGGCCGGCCCCGGCCACCGCAGCCGTAGGCACGCGCGCGAGGGCGAGTGTCTCGGCGATGACGACCGCGCCGCAGGCGCCCGTGGAGCACACGCAGCACAGAGACCCCACAGACGCGGCGGACCCCACAGACCCGGCGAACCCCACAGACTCCACGGACCTCACAGAGCCCACAGACTTCACGGACCCCACGGACCCCACGGACCCCACGGACCCCACGGACCCCACCGAGTCGGCCGAGTCGGCCGAGACCGCCGCCCTGGGCGCGCGGCTCACCGCCGAACTGGCGCGGGAGGAGGCCGCCGCTCCGGTGCCCGCGGCGCCGGGGGGCGGACCGGACGAAGCGCTGTGGGGCGATGGCCAGTTGCCGCTCTTCCCGCTGCAACCGCCGCGCTCAGGGCGAGAGTTGCTCACGGACCACGTGCTGGCGATGATCTGCTGCGCCGCCGTAGACACGGCGGGCGCCGCACCCGGCCTCGACTGGCTGGACG
The DNA here is from genome assembly GCF_029968095.1 of Streptomyces solicavernae. Lineage (GTDB taxonomy): Bacteria > Actinomycetota > Actinomycetes > Streptomycetales > Streptomycetaceae > Streptomyces > Streptomyces solicavernae. The sequence goes on from NZ_JASCIR010000019.1 coordinate 58,956, forward strand.
GACCCACGCTGCTTGTCTCCGGCGAGCGCGCAACGGACCTCGCGCCCCGCGTCCGCAGCCTCGTGGAGGACGGCGACCCGGACCCCCTGCGCGGCTGGCTGAAGACCCTGGGCGTACGCCCGGAGAAGCCCGTACGCCTGGCGTAGCCGTAGCCGTAGCCGGAGCCGGAGCCGGAGCCGGAGCCGGAGCCGGAGCCGGGGCGGGGCCGGGGCGGGGCCGGAGCCGACCCCCGGCAGTCGCCCGCGCCCCCGACAAACGTCAGGGTCAAGCCCTCAACACCCCTGAGAAACCCGGAAATCCGCGACGAAGGGTGACGGCGTGCATGCGTGATGTGATGTGCTGTGCACGCCGACGGAACCGCACCGAGACCAGCCGAGAGGCAAGCAACAAGGCAAGCAACAAGGCACAAAGCGGGCAAGCAACAAGGCAAGCAACAAGAACCAAGCGGGGCAACCAACAAGGCGCGCAGCAAGGCACGCAGCAAAGGAGGGGAGCCGTATGGCGGCGCGGCCGATCCGGCGCTGGGAGTCCGGCGCACTCGCGCACGGCGTCTCCGACCCCTTCGGCCAGGGGCCGGTGCCCTGGCTGCGCGGCAGTGAGTACTACTTCGGCGACACCGGCAAGGTCGTCCCCTGGTACGTGGACCTCGCCTCCGACCCCTCCGACCCCTCCGACCCCTCCGCCCCCGACCCGGCCGCCCCCGCTGGCCCCCGCACCGCCGACGACGTGCACCGCCAGATCAAGGGCTTCACCTCGACCGGAGCGGTGGCGCCGGGGGAGGCGATCGACTTCCATGTGACGGTCGACCCGCCGCAGGAGTTCGGCGTCGACGTCTACCGCATCGGGCACTACGCGGGCGACGGAGCCGCGAAGATCACCACCAGCCCGCGCCTCTCCGGCATCGTCCAGCCGCCCCCGCTCGCCGCGGACCGCACGGTCTCCTGCCACCACTGGTGGCTCTCCTGGCGCCTGCAGATCCCGAGCTACTGGAACGTCGGGGCGTACGTGGCGGTCCTCACCACCGCCGACGGTTACCGCTCGCACATCCCCTTCACCGTCCGCGACGACCGCGCCGCCGACCTGCTCCTGCTGCTCCCGGACGTGACCTGGCAGGCGTACAACCTCTACCCGGAGGACGGCAGGACCGGCGCCAGCCTCTACCACGCCTGGGACGAGGAGGGGCGGCTGCTCGGCGAGAGCGAGGCGGCGGTCACGGTCTCCTTCGACCGGCCGTACGCGGGCGCGGGCTTGCCCCTGCACGTAGGCCACGCGTACGACTTCATCCGCTGGGCCGAGCGGTACGGATACGACCTGGCGTACGCCGACACCCGCGACCTGCACGCGGGCCGCATCGACCCGGCCCGGTACCGCGGCCTGGTGTTCCCCGGGCACGACGAGTACTGGTCGGTGCCCATGCGCCGCACCGCCGAGCAGGCCAGGGACGGCGGCACCTCGCTGGTCTTCCTCTCCGCCAACACCCTGTACTGGCAGGTGGAGTTGAGCCCGTCCCCGTCCGGCGTGCCCGACCGCCTGCTGACCTGCCGAAAACGCAGAGGCCCCGGCCGGCCCGCCCGGTGGCGCGAGGTGGACCGGGCCGAGCAGCAGCTGCTCGGCATCCAGTACGCGGGCCGTGTACCCGAACCGTCCCCGCTGGTCGTGCGCAACGCCGAGCACTGGCTGTGGGAGGCGACCGGGGCGCAGGAGGGCGACGAGCTGGACGGCCTGGTCGCGGGCGAGGCCGACCGCTACTTCCCACGGACCCGCCTCCCCGAGCACCGTGGCCGCATCCTCCTCGCCCACTCCCCGTACGAGGACGGCGAAGGCGCCCGGCGCCACCAGGAGACCTCGCTCTACCGCGCCCCCTCCGGCGCCCTGGTCTTCGCCTCCGGCACCTTCGCCTGGTCCCCGGCCCTGGACCGCCCCGGCCATGTCGACCCGCGCATCCAGCGCGCCACGGCCAACCTCCTCGACCGCATCTGCAAACGCGACTGAAGCCCGCGCCCACCCACACCCGGCCCACGTGCCCACCCACGCCCGGCCCCACGCCCGGCCCCACGCCCGGCCCCACGCCCGGCCCCACGCCCGGGGCCCCACACCCCGCCCCACGCCCACCCACAACCCACACCCACGCCACCTCCCGCCCAAGCCCGCCCAAGCCCGCCCCGCCCCCTGGCCGAAACCAGCCCCCGCGTACGGGAGAATGCGGAGTACTTGGCCAAAACCACGGGGAGGAACCGTGTCCGGATTCGTTGAAAAGCCCGAGCCGATCGAGGTTCCGGGTCTGGTGCATCTGCACACCGGCAAGGTGCGCGAGCTGTACCAGAACGAGGCGGGCGACCTCGTGATGGTCGCCAGCGACCGCCTGTCCGCGTACGACTGGGTGCTGCCCAGCGAGATCCCCGACAAGGGGCGTGTGCTCACGCAGCTGTCGCTGTGGTGGTTCGACCAGCTCACCGACCTCGTGCCGAACCACGTGCTCTCCACGGAGCTGCCCGAGGGCGCCCCGGCCGACTGGGCGGGCCGCACCCTGGTCTGCAAGTCGTTGCAGATGGTCCCGGTGGAGTGCGTCGCGCGCGGCTATCTGACGGGTTCGGGACTCGTCGAGTACGAGCAGTCCCGCACCGTGTGCGGCCTCGCCCTGCCCGAGGGCCTGGTCGACGGCTCCGAGCTGCCCGCGCCGATCTTCACGCCCGCCACGAAGGCCGAGGTCGGCGAGCACGACGAGAACGTCAGCTACGAGGAGGTGGCCCGCCAGGTCGGCGTCGAGACCGCCGCCCAGCTGCGCCAGACCACCCTCGCCGTGTACGGCAGGGCCCGCGACATCGCCCGGGACCGCGGCATCCTGCTCGCGGACACCAAGTTCGAGTTCGGCTTCGACGGGGCGGAGTTGGTGATCGCCGACGAGGTGCTGACGCCGGACTCCTCCCGCTTCTGGCCGGCCGCGACCTGGGAGCCGGGCCGTGCGCAGCCCTCGTACGACAAGCAGTACGTCCGGGACTGGCTGACCTCCCCGGCCTCCGGCTGGGACCGCAGGAGCGAGCAGCCGCCGCCCGCGCTGCCCGCCGAGGTGGTGGAGCGGACCCGCGGCAAGTACATCGAGGCGTACGAGAAGCTGACCGGCACCAGCTGGTAGCGGAGAAGCTGCCCGGCACCACCAGCAGCGGACACGAGCCGCCACGAGCGGACATGGGCCGCCACGAGCGGACACGAGCCGCCACGAGCGGACACGAGCCGCCACGAGCGGACACGACGAAGCCCCCGGGCCGATGGCGCCGGGGGCTTCGATCTGGAGCGGACGACCAGGTTCGAACTGGCGACCTCAACCTTGGCAAGGTTGCGCTCTACCAACTGAGCTACGTCCGCAAGGCGTGCACCGCGTCGGTGCACCTCCACTATAGCCAACCTCGCTCGCGTGCGATGCGCACTGCCGCATGTCGGTTTTCGGCGGACAGCTTCGAGACGGCCGAGGAGAGGTAGTTGCGGACCGTTCCCTGCGAGAGCGCGGCCCGCTCCGCGATCTCCGCGACGGGCGCCCCGTCGGCCGCGAATTCGAGCACTTCGGCCTCCCGCGCGGTCAGCGGGGAGTCCCCGGAGGCGATCGCGTCGGCCGCCAACTCCGGGTCCACATAACGGTTTCCGGCGTGCACGGTGCGGATGATCTCGGCGAGCCGCTGGGCGCTGACGGTCTTCGGCACGAAGCCGCGCACGCCCGCCGCGAGGGCCCGTTTGAGGTGCCCGGGGCGGCCGTGGCTGGTCACGATCATGGTCCGGCAGCCGGGGAGTTCGGACCGCAGGGATGTGGCCACACTCACACCGTCGGCGCCCGGCATCTGCAGATCGAGGACCGCGACGTCCGGCCGGTGCGCCCGCGCCATGGCGAGCGCCTCGGGCCCCGAGGCGGCCTCGGCGATCACGCTCAGGTCGTCCTCAAGCGCGAGCAGTGCGGCGAGCGCGCCCCGGATCAGATGCTCGTCGTCGGCGAGCAGTACGCGTACGGCGGTCACCGGGCTTCCTCTCGTACGGATCTCTCATCGGCGCCCGTGGTCAGGGGGACCTGGGCCGTCAGGCGGAAGTGGCCGTCCCCGGTCGGGCCCGCCGCCAGGACGCCGGCCACGCCGGAGAGCCGCTCGCGCAGGCCGACGAGGCCCGAGCCGGACGCCGGGGAGGGGGCGGCCGGCGGCCGTACGCCGTCGTTCTCGACCGTCAGGACCGCCGTGCGGGAGTCGCCGCAGGTCACGCGCAGGGCGACCGTGCAGCGCTCCGCGTCGCCGTGCCGCAGCACGTTCGTGGCCGCCTCCCGGACGACCCAGCCGAGCGCCGCGTGCACGGCGGGCGGCAGCTCGTCCGCGGCCTGCGCGCCGAGCACCCGGCAGTCGATCCCGGCGGCCTTCAACACGCCCTGCGCACCGACCAGTTCGGCCCCGAGTCCGGCCTCGCGGTAGCCGCGTACGACCTCGCGGACCTCGCGCTGGGACTCCTGGGCGATCCGCTGGACCTCGACCATCTGCTCCACCGCCTCGGGCCGGCCGCGCCGGGCCAGCTGCACGGCGAGCTCGCTCTTGAGGGCGACCACGGCGAGGTTGCGGCCGAGCACGTCGTGCAGATCGCGCCCGAACCGCAGCCGCTCCTCGGCGACGGCGAGGCGGGTCTCGATGTCGCGGGCCTCGCGCAGCTGGTACATCACCCCGAGCACCCAGGCCGAGCAGCGCACCGTCATCGCCATCCAGCCGCCCGCGAAGGTGAGCGCGATCAGCGCGGCCACCATCAGTGGAACGCTCCCGCTGATCAGCCACACGGCCGCGCACAGCGCCGCGTTCAGCGCGAGGATCCGCCGTACGCCCGTGCGGACGGGGACGAGCACGGCGTACCCGCAGAGGAACGGCATGGTGGCGCAGCCGAGGGCCGTGGTCAGCATCGGGTACTCGGTCATGCCGGTGAACGCCCCGAGCGCCAGCAGGCCCACGAGCAGCGCGCCGGTGAGCGCGGCGCCCATCCGCACCTCCCGGCGGGGCATGTCGCCCACGCCCAAGTAGTGCAGGAACGCCTTCCGGATCAGCCCGATCGCCCGCCAGCCCAGGGCGAGGGCGAGCAGGACCACGGCGGCGATCAGCACCGCCGGGGCGTTCGCCCGGACCGGCCGGGTCAGGGACAGGGCGATCACGGCGGGGACGGCGGCCCAGACCAGCACATACACGGTCGCGCGCGTATAGAGGTCCACCCGCTCCAGGGCACTGCTCTGCCGCCATGTGCCGAACCGCACGACCACCGTCCCACTCACTTCCCGCTCAGCGCCGGGGTTCCCAGCGGAACCACCGCTGTACAGCAAACACCGCGAGCAGTACCCAGGCCACCGCCGTGGCGGCGGCGCCGAGCGCTTCGTACGCGGAGAGCTCGCCGGTCCAGCCGCCCCGCACGAGCCGCATCGCGGGGGACAGCGGAAGGAGTTCCAGTACGGAGGCAAGGCGGTCGGGGAAGACTTCGAGGGGCACGGTCATGCCGGAGCCGATCATGGAGACGAACATCAGCGGCAGGCTGCTGACCTGCGCGCTCTCCGCGGTACGGCTGAACGCGGCGGTCACCGCCCCGAGCGCGACCATGAGCACCGTCCCCAACAGCACGCCCAGGACGGCCAGATGGGGTGCCCGGGGGGCCTCCAGGCCGACGAGCGCCGTGCACGCGACGGCCACGACGACGCACTGTGCGAGCCCGATGAGGGCGGCGGGCAGCGCGGTCCCGGCGAGGATCTCCCGGTCGCGCAGCTCGCCGGTGCGCAGCCGCTTGAGGACGAGTTCCTCGCGGCGGGCGACGTAGATGTTGACGAGCGCCGAGTACACCGCGAACAGCATCGCGAAGCCGATGCCGGCGGTCAGCAGGGCGGTTCCCATGGTGAGGCCCGCCTTCTCCAGCATGTCGCCCTTCAGCGTCTGCTGGACACTGAGCGGCAGCACCAGCGGGATGACGATCGCGGTGACGAGCATGCCCTTGCTGCGGCCGAGCAGCGTCAACTCGGCCTTCCCCAGGGCCGCGAGGCGTCCGGCGGCCGTCGTGGCGGATCCTGTGGTCGTGGTCGTGGTCGTGGTCGCGGCGCTCATGCCACCTTCTCCTTGTCCCCGGCTTCACGGGCGTCCCGTGCTTCCTGCTTGACGTCTCGCGCGATCCGCAGGAACGCCTCTTCGAGCGAGGCCGACCGCACGTCCAGCCCGCGCAGTTCGACACCCGCGTCCCGGGCCCACAACAGCAGCTGTGTGGCGGCCTGTTGGAGCACGTCGGTACGGAGTTTCACGGTCCGCCCCTCCGTCTCGTGCGCCGTGACGCCGAGCGCGCCGAGCGGCGGCAGGTCGCCGAGGTGGTAGCCCTCGGGCAGCTGGAAGGTGATCTGGGAGGGCTGGGCGGCGGTGACCTCGGCGGGCGTGCCGCTCGCCGCGAGCTGCCCGGCGTGCATGATCGCGAGCCGGTCGGCGAGCGATTCGGCCTCTTCGAGGTAGTGGGTGGTGAGCAGCACGGTGGTGCCGGAGGCGCGCAGTGCCCGCACCAGCTCCCAGGTCTCGACGCGCCCTTCGGCGTCGAGCCCGGTGGTGGGTTCGTCGAGGAACAGCACGTCGGGCCGGCCGAGCAGGGCGAGTGCGAGGTCGAGCCGCCGCTTCTCGCCGCCGGACAGCTGCTTGATGCGTACGCGGGCACGGTGGCCGAGGCCCACCAGCTCCAGCGCCTCTCCCGTGGGCCTGGAGCCGCTGGTGCACCCGGCCCACATGCGGACGGCCTCGCCGACGGTCAGCTCGGAGGGGAAGCCGCCTTCCTGAAGCATCACGCCGATCCGGGGCCGGACGAGGCCGCGCTCGGCGTACGGGTCGTGCCCGAGCACCCGCACCCGTCCCGCGGTGGGCCGGGCCAGGCCTTCGAGCAGTTCGACGGTGGAGGTCTTTCCGGCGCCGTTGGTGCCGAGCAGGGCGAAGAGTTCGCCGCGGCCGACGGCGAAGGAGATTCCCCGTACGGCCTCGAACCCGCCCCCGTACACGCGCCGCAGATCGGTGACTTCGATCACGTGGTCATCGGTGTTCATGTGGTCCAGGATTTCCCGGCCGGCCGTCGGGCGGCAGTGCGCGCTGTCATGAGCGTGCATGACAAATGTCAGAGAGGGCCGGGCGCATACGACGAAGGCCCCGGTCCGTCGGACCGGGGCCTTCGTTCTCTGAGCGAACGACGAGGTTCGAACTCGCGACCTCAACCTTGGCAAGGTTGCGCTCTACCAACTGAGCTACGTTCGCATTGCTTCCGATCATCGGCTTCCCGAAAGAGAGGGGCCACTGACCGGTGCGAGCACCAGACTACCTGATCCACCGGAGTGGTCGGTAACCGATGCAGAGCGGGTGACAGGAATTGCACACTGCGCCTCCCTCTTGGAAAGAGGGTGTTCTGCTACTGAACTACACCCGCGCGTTCTCCGTGGGGCCCGGCCTCTCGGCCCTGCCCCGCGGCGCGCTCCAGACTTTAGCCGACCTGCGGGGGTGTTGTGCAAGTCGGCTGCCGCGACGGCCTCTTGGGCTGCCGCCGCAGCGCCCGTACGGCGACGGTCAGTTGGCGGCCTCGAACGCCTCGTAGACCTTCTTCGGGATGCGCCCGCGGGCCGGTACCTCCATCTTGTGCGATCGGGCCCAGGCGCGGACCGCCGCGGGGTCGGCGGTCACCGCGGTGTGCTTGTACTCCTTGCCCGGCTTGCCGGCCTTGCCGGTGCGCGACTGCTTGCGGCCCGCCTGCAGGTAGGGGGCGAGTGCCTTGCGCAGTTTCTTGGCATTGGCTTGATTGAGGTCGATCTCGTACGACTTGCCGTCGAGACCGAAGGCGACCGTTTCCGCCGCTTCTCCGCCGTCGATGTCGTCAAAGAGAGTGACCACGACACGCTGCGCCACGAATATCGGTCCCTTCATGCGGACTCACCGCGCTGACATGCGGTGATGGCCGACTGTTCGGCTGTGTTGCGGCTCTTCCCCGGGTTTTTCCGGGGCGTTGGGCCGGACTGCCCCGAGGTATTGCCATTTCCTTTGTACAGGGCGAGGCAATGCATGGGGAAGTCCGACTAAAACCTTCCGCGTGTCCGTGTGCAATGGGTGTGGCAATGCCTGCACGGAATTTTCCCTGGATTTTCCCCGGTGGGCGTCCGGTGTCTCCCTAAAGTGACGGCCATCACGTAGGACTCTACGAATCTATGCGCGTAGAAATTTCCGTCGGATACGCTGAAGGAACCGTTCTCACGCACCACACACCGGGAGTGCCAGTGGCACGCGTCGTAGTCGACGTCATGCTCAAGCCCGAGATCCTCGACCCCCAGGGACAGGCGGTGCAGCGTGCACTGCCGCGCCTGGGATTCCAGGGCATCGCGGACGTACGTCAAGGGAAGCGCTTCGAGCTGGAGGTCGAAGGGCCGGTCGACGAGGCCGCCCTCGCCCGTATCCACGAGATGGCCGAGACCTTCCTCGCCAACACCGTCATCGAGGACTTCGTGGTCAAGGTCGAAGAGCCCGATCACGCAGCCGCCGGGGAGCCGAAGTGACTGCCCGTATCGGAGTCGTCACTTTTCCCGGCACGCTCGACGACCGTGACACCCAGCGCGCGGTCCGTGTCGCCGGCGCCGAAGCGGTGCCGCTGTGGCACCGTGACAAGGACCTGAAGCAGGTCGACGCCGTGGTTCTTCCCGGCGGTTTCTCCTACGGCGACTATCTGCGGGCCGGGGCGATCTCCCGGTTCTCGCCGCTGATGGAGACGGTCATCGAGCAGGCCAAGGGCGGAATGCCGGTTCTGGGCATCTGCAATGGCTTTCAGGTGCTGACGGAAACGCACTTGCTGCCCGGCGCGATGCTGCGGAACAACCACCTGCACTTCGTCTGCCGCGACCAGAAGCTGCGCGTCGAGACGGACAACACCGCCTGGACCTCCGACTACACGGCCGGCCAGGAGATCTCCGTACCGCTGAAGAACATCGACGGCCGGTACGTCGCCGACGAGCGCACCCTGGACATGCTGGAGGCCGAGGGCCGCGTCGCCTTCCGGTACCTCGACCTGAATCCCAACGGCTCGCTCCGTGACATCGCGGGCATCAGCAACGCGGCGGGCAACGTCGTCGGTCTGATGCCGCACCCCGAGCACGCCGTCGAGCCGCTGGTCGGCACCGGCCGCACCGACGGGCTCGGCTTCTTCACCTCGATCCTGAAGAACCTCCTCAAGGGGGCCCACGCATGACGCTCGACACGGTCAAGCACGCCGCCGAGACCCCCGAGTCCGAGCAGCCCTGGAAGGAACTCGGCCTCAAGCAGGACGAGTACGAGCGCATCCGCGAGATCCTCGACCGCCGTCCCACCGGCGCCGAGCTCGCCATGTACTCGGTGATGTGGTCCGAGCACTGCTCGTACAAGTCGTCCAAGGTGCACCTCAAGCAGTTCGGCGAGAAGGCGCCCGAGAACGATGCGCTGCTCGTCGGCATCGGCGAGAACGCCGGTGTCGTCGACGTCGGCCAGGGCTACGCGGTCACCTTCAAGGTGGAGTCGCACAACCACCCCTCGTACATCGAGCCGTACCAGGGCGCCGCGACCGGCGTCGGCGGCATCGTGCGCGACATCCTCGCGATGGGCGCGCGCCCGGTCGCCGTCATGGACCCGCTGCGCTTCGGCGCGGCGGACCACCCCGACACCAAGCGCGTCCTGCCGGGCGTCGTCGCGGGCATCGGCGGCTACGGCAACTGCCTGGGCCTGCCCAACATCGGCGGCGAGGTCGTCTTCGACCCCTGCTACCAGGGCAACCCGCTGGTCAACGCGCTCTGCGTGGGCGTCATGAAGCACGAGGACATCCACCTCGCCAAGGCCTCCGGCACCGGCAACAAGGTCATCCTGTACGGCGCCCGCACGGGCGGCGACGGCATCGGCGGCGTCTCGGTCCTGGCGAGCGAGACCTTCGACTCGACCGGTCCCTCGCGCCGTCCGGCCGTCCAGGTCGGCGACCCGTTCCAGGAGAAGCTGCTCATCGAGTGCACCCTGGAGATCTTCCGCGAGGACCTCGTCGCGGGCATCCAGGACCTCGGCGGCGCCGGACTCTCCTGCGCCACCAGCGAGCTGGCCTCGGCCGGGTCCGGCGGAATGCGCGTCGAGCTGGACACCGTGCCGCTGCGGGACGCGACGCTCTCTCCTGAGGAGATCCTCATGAGCGAGTCGCAGGAACGCATGTGCGCGGTCGTCGAGCCCGGCAACGTCGACCGCTTCCTGGAGATCTGCGAGAAGTGGGACGTCATCGCCACCGTCATCGGTGAGGTGACCGAGGGCGAGCGCCTGGAGATCTTCTGGCACGGCGAGCAGATCGTCGACGTACCGCCGCGGTCCGTGGCCCACGAGGGCCCGACGTACCACCGGCCGTACGCCCGCCCGGAGTGGCAGGACGCACTGCAGGCCGACGACGCGGGGAAGCTGGCCCGTCCGGCGAACGCGGACGAGCTGCGCGAGCAGATCCTCAAGCTGGTCGCCTCCCCGAACCAGGCCTCCAAGGCGTGGGTCACCGACCAGTACGACCGTTTCGTGCAGGGCAACACGATCCTCGCGCAGCCGGAGGACTCCGGCATGGTGCGGATCGACGAGGAGACCAACCTCGGCGTGGCCGTGTCGACCGACGGCAACGGCCGGTACGCGAAGCTCGACCCGTACACGGGCGCGCAGCTGGCGCTCGCCGAGTCGTACCGCAATGTCGCCGCCTCCGGCGCCAAGCCGCTCGCCGTCTCCGACTGCCTGAACTTCGGCTCGCCGGAGGACCCGGGCGTCATGTGGCAGTTCGCCGAGGCGACCCGTGGTCTGGCGGACGCCTGCCAGGCGCTCGGCACCCCGGTGACCGGCGGCAACGTCTCCCTCTACAACCAGACCGGGGAGACGGCGATCCACCCGACGCCGGTCGTCGCGGTGCTCGGTGTGATCGACGACGTGACCCGGCGTACGCCGATCGCCTTCGCCGAAGAGGGCCAGCTGCTCTACCTCCTGGGCGACACCCGCGAGGAGTTCGGCGGTTCGGCCTGGTCGCAGGTGGTCCACGAGCACCTGGGCGGGCTGCCGCCGCAGGTCGACCTGGACCGGGAGAAGCTGCTCGCCGAGATCCTGATCTCCGGCTCGCGCGACGGCATGATCGACGCCGCGCACGACCTGTCCGACGGCGGTGTCGTCCAGGCGGTCGTCGAGTCCTGCCTGCGCGGCGGCCACGGTGCGCGGCTCGTCGTGCCCGACGGTCTGGACGCGTTCACGTTCCTGCTCTCCGAGTCGGCGGGCCGCGCGGTCGTCGCGGTGCCGCGCAGCGAGGAGCTCCGGTTCACGGACATGTGCGGGGCGCGCGGCCTTCCGGCCACGCGGATCGGCGTCGTCGACGGCTCCGGGGCGGACGCGGTGGTCGAGGTGCAGGGCGAGTTCGGCATCCCGCTGAGCGAGCTGCGCACGGCCCACGAGGAGACGGTGCCCGGGCTGCTCGCCTGAGGTTCCTCTCGTACGTACGCGGTTTCGGCCCCGCCCGGTGGTTCCGGGCGGGGCCGAAGTGCGTTCACCCACGGGTGTCGTACCCCGGACGTAGGGTTTCCGGCATGCCGCCTGCGAAGAAGCGCCCGCGTACATACGACCCGAAGAAGACCGCCGCGGCCGTCCGGGCCCAGTTCGGTGCCGTACGGGAGGCCGCGAACCACCTCACGCCCGAGCAGCTCGCACGGCCCACGCACCTGGAGCCCTGGACGGTGCGCGACCTCCTGGTGCACCTCGACATGGCGGTGTCCGCCGTGGTCCGGCACCTCGACGACGCCGAGCCGGCCAAGCCCGGCCTGGGACTCCTGGACTGGCCGCCGGCCACCTTCAAGTTCGCCGGGGCGTTGGCCGATGTCGTCCCCGAACTCGCCGCGCGCGCCCCGGAGCAGCTGGACGAGCTGTTCGCGCGGACCCTGGCGGACTTCGACGACCGCCTCGCCAAGGCCGAGCCGCACCGCACGCTGGCGACACGGCTCGGCGCCATGGCCCTGGGTGACTTCCTGGTGACCCGTACCGTCGAACTCGTCGTCCACACCGACGACTTGAACCGGGCGGCCGGTATCGACGTCCCGCTGGACCGCCAGGCCGTCGCCGCCTGCACCCGGTTCCTCGCGGACGCGCTCGCGGCGAAGGCGCCCGGCGGTGCGACGGAGGTGCGGATTCCGCCGTACGCCGTGGTCCAGTGCATCGAGGGCCCGCGCCACACCCGCGGCACCCCGCCCAACGTGGTGGAGACGGACCCGCTGACGTGGATCCGGCTCGCGACGGGACGTACGGAGTGGGCCACCGCAGTCGACGCGGCGAAGGTCACGGCGAGCGGCGAGCGGGCCGATCTGTCGGCGGTGCTGCCGGTCATGGGCTAGGTGTACTGCCCTGTGAGGTTGGGGACACGGGCCTCGTGGTCAGGGCGCGGGCGACGGGCCAGGAGCGATCGCCGGTGAGAAGTGACCGGAAAGAGAACGGAACCGATCGCCCCACCTCCTCCGTCACACCGGCATGCACACGCAGCGAAAGACCCTCAGCACCGTCGGAGCCGTCAGTGCCGCAGCGGCCTTGGGGCTGCTCACGGCCTGCGGAGCCGACAAGACCGACGCCGGAGCCGCCCCGGCCGAACCCAGCGTGCCCGTGACCGGCACGCACTGGACCGTGGACAGCTTCACGTCCGGCGGCAAGAAGATCGACGCCCCGGGCACCAAGGCGTACGTCTCCTTCGACAAGAAGGGCCGCGCCTCGGGCAACTTCGGCTGCAACGGATTCGGCGGTGTCGCGCAGATCAAGGGCGACACCATCACCGTAGACAAGATCGCCAAGACGGAGATGTCCTGCGGCGACGAGATCGACGCCCTGGAGGCCAAGCTGACCGAGGCGCTCAACGGCAAGCTCAAGGCCACCGTGAAGGGCGACAAGCTGACCCTCACCACGGCCAAGGGCGACTCGATCACCCTCACCTCGGAGCCGCCCGCCGAGCTGGCCGGCACCAAGTGGCTGCTGACCGCGGTCGTCGAGAAGGAGGTGGCGACCTCCCTGCCCGAGAGCGCCGCCAAGGACGGGAAGGCCCACCTGGTCTTCGACGAGAAGGCCGGCACGGTCAGCGGCAACCTCGGCTGCAACACGGTCAACGCCGAGGCGAAGGTCACCGACGGCAAGATCGAGCTCGGCACCCCGCGCCTCACCCGCAAGATGTGCGACGACGACGTCATGAAGGCCGAGCAGAACCTGGTCAAGCTGTTCGACTCGACGGTGACGTACGAGATCGAGCACCGCACCCTGCACCTCACCGGCAAGGACGGCCTCGGCCTCGACGCGCACGCGGCGGACGCGGCCGACGCGAAGAAGTAGACGGCGGGGGTCCGGGGGCCGAGCCCTCGGACCCGCCCGCCCTCACTGCGGGTACGCCGACGGCTGCGGCGCGACAGGGCGCAGGCCACGCCGCGTACCCGTTCATGGCGCCTGAAGTGCGAGCTGTGTCACCTACGCGTGTTGACCGGGGTCCCCAATTCGGACCAGTGGTCGATCTCGCCTACACTCGGTGGCGTGCGTGGTGATGGACGACTCAACCACGACCTGCTCCCCGGCGAGAAAGGCCCCCAGGACGCTTGCGGCGTCTTCGGTGTCTGGGCTCCCGGCGAAGAGGTCGCCAAGCTCACCTATTTCGGACTGTATGCCCTGCAGCACCGTGGACAGGAGTCCGCGGGCATCGCAGTGAGCAACGGGTCCCAGATCCTGGTCTTCAAGGACATGGGTCTGGTCTCGCAGGTCTTCGACGAAACCTCCCTGGGTTCCCTCCAGGGTCATATCGCGGTCGGTCATGCCCGCTACTCCACCACCGGAGCCTCGGTGTGGGAGAACGCGCAGCCGACGTTCCGTGCGACCGCGCACGGCTCGATCGCGCTCGGCCACAACGGCAACCTGGTCAACACGGCCCAGCTCGCCGAGATGGTCGCCGGCCTCCCCAAGGAGAACGGCCGCTCGACGCAGGTCGCCGCGACCAACGACACCGACCTGGTCACCGCCCTGCTCGCCGGCCAGACGGACGCCGACGGCAAGCCGCTGACCGTGGAGGAAGCCGCTCCGCAGGTGCTGCCGCACGTCAAGGGCGCCTTCTCCCTCGTCTTCATGGACGAGCAGACGCTGTACGCGGCCCGCGACCCGCAGGGCATCCGCCCGCTGGTCCTCGGCCGCCTGGAGCGCGGCTGGGTCATCGCGTCGGAGTCCGCGGCCCTGGACATCTGCGGCGCCGCATACGTCCGCGAGGTCGAACCGGGCGAGATGATCGCCATCGACGAGAACGGGATGCGCAGCTCCCGATTCGCCGAAGCAAAGCCCAAGGGCTGTGTCTTCGAGTACGTCTACCTGGCCCGCCCCGACACCGACATCGCCGGCCGGAACGTCTACCTCTCCCGCGTGGAGATGGGCCGCAAGCTCGCCGAGGAAGCCCCCGCCGACGCCGACCTGGTGATAGCCACGCCGGAGTCCGGCACCCCCGCCGCCGTCGGATACGCCGAAGCCAGCGGCATCCCGTACGGCGTGGGCCTGGTCAAGAACGCCTACGTCGGCCGGACCTTCATCCAGCCCTCGCAGACGATCCGCCAGCTCGGCATCCGGCTGAAGCTGAACCCGCTCAAGGAAGTCATCAAGGGCAAGCGCCTGGTCGTCGTCGACGACTCGATCGTGCGCGGCAACACCCAGCGTGCCCTCGTCCGGATGCTCCGCGAGGCCGGCGCCGCCGAGGTGCACGTGCGCATCTCCTCGCCGCCCGTGAAGTGGCCCTGCTTCTTCGGCATCGACTTCGCGACCCGCGCCGAGCTGATCGCCAACGGCCTCTCGGTCGAGGAGATCGGCAAGTCCATGGGCGCCGACTCCCTCTCGTACATCTCCATCGACGGGATGATCGAGGCGACCACCATCGCGAAGCCGAACCTCTGCCGGGCCTGCTTCGACGGCGAGTACCCGATGGAGCTCCCCGACCCCGAGCTGCTCGGCAAGCAGCTGCTTGAGACCGAGCTCGCCGCGGGCGCCGCCACCACGGCCGCGACCGACGCGATCCGGCGCCCGTAGCAGCCGCGGACACCCGTAGCAGCCGCGGACACCTGCCGCGGACACCCGCAGCAGGCAGCCGCAGACACCCGCAGTAACACCCGCAGTAACGACACGAAGGTTCTCCCCGCCATGTCCGAGACCACTGGTGCCAGCTACGCAGCCGCGGGCGTCGACATCGAAGCGGGCGACCGCGCCGTCGAGCTGATGAAGGAGTGGGTGAAGAAGACCCAGCGCCCCGAGACCACCGGCCTCGGCGGCCTCGGCGGCTTCGCCGGCCTCTTCGACGCCTCCGCCCTGAAGCGGTACGAGCGCCCGCTCCTCGCCTCCGCCACCGACGGCGTCGGCACGAAGGTCGACCTCGCCCGCAAGCTCGGCGTGTACGACACCATCGGCCACGACCTCGTCGGCATGGTCGTCGACGACCTGGTGGTCTGCGGTGCCGAGCCGCTGTTCATGACCGACTACATCTGCGTCGGCAAGGTCCACCCCGAGCGCGTCGCCGCGATCGTCAAGGGCATCGCCGAGGGCTGCGTCCTGGCCGGCTGCGCCCTGGTCGGCGGCGAGACCGCGGAGCACCCGGGCCTGCTCGGCGCGGACGACTTCGACGTGGCGGGCGCCGGTACCGGCGTCGTCGAGGCCGACCGGGTCCTCGGCGCCGACCGCATCCGGAGCGGCGACGTGGTCCTCGCCATGGCCTCCTCCGGCCTGCACTCCAACGGCTACTCGCTGGTCCGGCACGTGCTGTTCGACCGCGCGAAGATGTCGCTCGACGAGCAGGTCGCCGAGTTCGGCCGCACCCTCGGCGAAGAGCTCCTGGAGCCCACGCGGATCTACTCCCTGGACTGCCTGGCCCTGACCCGTACGACCGAGGTGCACGCCTTCAGCCACGTCACCGGCGGCGGCCTCGCGAACAACCTCGCCCGGGTCGTCCCGGACAACCTGCACGCCACGGTCGACCGCTCCACCTGGACGCCGGGCCCGGTCTTCGACCTCGTCGGCAAGGCCGGACAGGTCGAGCGCCTGGAGCTGGAGAAGACGCTGAACATGGGCGTCGGCATGATCGCCGTGGTCCCCGAGACGTCCGTCGACGTCGCCCTCGCCACCCTCGCCGACCGCGGCGTGGACGCCTGGGTCGCGGGCCGGATCACCGAGCGCGGCGACCACGAGACGGGTGCGACGCTCACGGGCGACTACGCCTGACGCCTGAGACTCCTCGTCAGGCCGTGCGCGCCGAAGGTACCCACCCGGCACGCACGGCCTGAACGTACGACCGCTCGTACCGTAAAACGGCAGCACGAAACCCGGTCCGGCGAACCCGGGACCGGGTGAAGTGCGAAGGTGCGGCGAGCTGGTTACGCGCCGCGGCGTTGTTGCGACGAAGGACCGGACTCGTCGTCCTCGTCCTCATCGTCGTCGTTATAGAGATCCGCGTACTGGGCGTACGGGTCGTCTTCGTCCTCGTCGTCCTCGAACGGCTCGCCGTTCGGCGGCTGGCTCGAAGTCGATGCGCCCAGCTCATTGGCCAGACGCGACAGGTCAGTCCCGCCGCTGCTGTACTTCAGCTGGCGGGCGACCTTCGTCTGCTTGGCCTTTGCCCGGCCGCGCCCCATGGCTCGACCCCCTCGGATACGGGGCTCGACGGCCCCAGAGTCTTGACACGCGTTCATGATTCAGAACGGGCTCTCCTCGGAGAGACCGGTCCGTAGGGCTTCAACGGTACCTGCTTCGGCGGCCATACGGTACGCCGCCCACGGTACGCGCCTTGCCCTCAGACCCTGGAGGAGCTTCGTCCTCGCTGGTCACAGGCGATTTTAACCTCTTCTTGGCGAGCGACCCGCCGACGGGGGTGAGCCTTGTCTCGTCATGTCCACGTGATGAGACAGCCCCCGCCGGAAGGTCACCCGGAGTGATCGCCTCAGCGGGCCCGGCGGGCCTCCGCGATGCGCTGCTCGGCGATCCGGTCGGCCGCCGCGGCGGGCGGAATCCCGTCCGACTTCGCACGTGCGAATATGGCGAGCGTGGTGTCGAAGATCTTGGACGCCTTGGCCTTGCAGCGGTCGAAGTCGAAGCCGTGCAGCTCGTCGGCGACCTGGATCACGCCACCGGCGTTCACCACGTAGTCCGGGGCGTAGAGGATCCCGCGGTCGGCGAGGTCCTTCTCCACGCCCGGGTGCTCCAGCTGGTTGTTGGCCGCGCCGCACACCACCTTGGCGGTGAGCGCCGGGACCGACGCGTCGTTCAGGGCGCCGCCGAGCGCGCACGGCGCGTACACGTCGAGCCCCTCCACGCGGATGAGCGCCTCGGTGTCGGCGACGGCGGTGACGCGGCCCTCCGGGTGCCGTTCGAGGATCCGGCGCACCGACTCCTCGCGCACATCGGTGATGACGACCTCGGCGCCGTCCTCAAGCAGGTGCTCGACGAGGTGGTGGCCGACCTTGCCGACCCCGGCGATGCCGACCTTGCGCCCGCGCAGCGACGGGTCGCCCCACAGGTGCTGCGCGGAGGCGCGCATGCCCTGGAAGACGCCGTACGCGGTGAGCACGGAGGAGTCGCCGGCGCCGCCGTTCTCGGGGGAGCGGCCGGTGGTCCAGCGGCACTCGCGGGCCACGACGTCCATGTCGGCCACGTACGTACCGACATCGCAGGCGGTGACGTAACGGCCGCCGAGAGAGGCCACGAACCGGCCGTAGGCGAGCAGCAGCTCCTCGCTCTTGATCTTCTCCGGGTCGCCGATGATCACGGCCTTGCCACCGCCGTGATCGAGCCCGGCCATGGCGTTCTTGTACGACATCCCGCGCGCGAGGTTGAGCGCGTCGGCGACCGCCTCGGCCTCGCTCGCGTACGGGTAGAAGCGGGTGCCGCCGAGGGCGGGGCCCAGGGCGGTGGAGTGGATCGCGATGACGGCCTTGAGGCCGCTGGCGCGGTCCTGACAGAGCACGACCTGCTCATGGCCGCCCTGGTCCGAGTGGAACAGGGTGTGCAGTACGTCGGCAGGTGCGCCGGTCACTTCGGTCACGGTGGTGACTCCCAGGTGGGTAGCGGCGGATGGAACCAGCTCTGGCTCGCCGCCCGCTTGTGGCGGGCGGAGGGTGGGGCGAGCTGTGGTGGGCGGCTGTGGGCCGCGTGAGCAAGAGAGTACGACCTGTCATGGCACTCCCGGGAGGCAGTGTCGTGGATCACTCCATGGTGCGCCGGACCGTGGGACGATCGGCAGGGTTTTCCCGGCTGCCGTGAGGGGAGGGAGCAAGTCGTGCCCGAAGCGACCCCGCCTGCATCGCTCTGTGTCCCCTACGCCGCCTACCTGCGCGTGTACGAGCCCCTGGCCGCCTTTCCCGAGCCCGAGCGCGGTCACTGGGCGCGCTACGCGGAGCGGTCCGAGCGTCCGACGTACCAGGTCGAACTCCGCCGTTCCCTGGGTGACTTGCTGCCGACGCCGCCGCTGGCGGTGCCGGCGCACGAGAGCGCGGACGCGTTCGTGGCGTACGCCGACGGAGTGCTCTGCGTCTGTCCCTGGCGCACCCGGCTGCGCGGCTGGCAGGCACTCGGCGATCTGGCCGAGGAGCTGCCGCTGCCGGTGCTCGACGCGGTCCTGCCGCCCGTGGTGCGCCTGCAGGCGAGCGCGGACTACGAGGAGTGGCGCGAGCGGAACCCGGATGCCCGCCCGTGGATCCGCACGGCGACCTGGCACGTACCGCTGCACTGGTTCGCGCTCGTCGCCGACGGGGAGCGGAGTTACGAGAAGGGGGCGGGGGACGCCGCCACGGAGGCCGGGGCGCCGTCCCTGCGTTACCGGACGCCGATGGTGGAGGCGCGGCGCCGGGTCGCGCGGGCGCTCAGGACGCTGCGGGAGGCCCTGGACGAGGGGGCGCTGATCGACGGCCTGGTAGATGTGGGGCGTTGGCTGGAGGAGTTCCACCCGCGCTCGCTCGTCGAGCTCGACTACGGCGGTCTGGTGCACGCCCTTCCGGCCGACCTCCTCGATGCGGACCACTCGGCGGCGGATGTCGCGGAGGGCGTCGAGGCGTTGCGGGACGGGGACGGGGTCCGGGCCGGTGAGGCCTATGCGCGGCTCGTGGAACGGTGGCGCGCGGTCCGCGAGCGGCAGTTCGCAAGCTAGTAGTTATCCTCAAGAACCGGACCCTTCGGGGCCAATGCCTCGGGCGGGTGCGTCCGCGGGGTGGGCCTATCGTCGGAGGAGCGTGAGGACCTAGGTCCCGATCCGGGCGTTTGTCTCAAGCGTGATGGACCGCACTTACATCGCCCTTGCCCTCTTCCCCTACCCTCGTGCCAAAATAGGACAAGGAGTCCGGGGAGGACTCCATCCGTCCAATTATGGTCGGAGTGCTCGGCATTGCACTCTATGGGGGGCCTGATGACTGCTGATCACCCTGTGACTGATCGTCACAGTGGCGTGACTGTCCGCTATGGCACGGTCCATTGGCTTCCGCCGCTGATGGACACCTGAGAGGGCAATTCCATCGGTTTGGCCGACGCGGCTGGACGGATGGTGTAGTTGTAGTGCCGAGGACAAGCCGTTCGTCCTATAACCGACTCGACCCGCGTCTCCCATTTCGGGCAACGTGGGTCAAGGTGCAGAATTTAGAGGAATGAACCGAGATGGTTCGGTTCACCCGAGGAGGCCGCTCATGACCGCTCGCACCCCTGATGCCGAGCCGCTGCTGACCCCGGCTGAGGTCGCCACGATGTTCCGCGTCGACCCGAAGACGGTCACGCGCTGGGCGAAGGCCGGCAAGCTCACGTCCATCCGCACGCTGGGTGGGCACCGCCGTTACCGCGAGGCTGAGGTCCGCGCGCTTCTTGCGGGGATCCCGCAGCAGCGCAGCGAGGCCTGAAACACAGCCTGGCACTGCATGACCGGGCAGTTCAGGGTCCCCCAACCCGAAAGCCGCCCGAACAGCTCCATATGACGGGAGCCTGCCCCAACAGGCTCCGCGCCCGTGCATCTTGGGTACGTCGTCGATCGCGCTGGACTCCGCCGGGTCCGGCGCGATCTTTTTTGTGCCTTCTGGGCGGCCCTTGAACGCCTGGTCGCGGGAGTGGTGTTGGAGCCTGAGGGGGTCTGTGGGAGTCCGGTGGGAGTCCGCCGGAAGAGCGCCCGGCACTCCTGGGGGTCAGTGCAATTGCACATATTAAATTGACCCCTTGTAGGGCGGTTGTAAGTTCCGGTGTTTCCAAAACCAGTTCGGTGACACCCGTCACACGAGGCACAGCTTGTTACTCAAGTTGCTTCTGAGCTAAGGGAGATCACGCGCACCGGGCCGTCGGCCGTACGCCCCCTCCGTGCCCCCTCCGTATCCCCATCCCCTCCCCATCCCCTCCGTGCCCAGCGTGCCATCGCGGCCGGCGCCATGAGGGGCGCATTGGTCGGGAAGGGGCGGGACTTTCGTCCTGGGTGTCCGCCCGGAGTGCCGGTGGCGGGTGGCGGGTGGCGGAGTCAAGACGCAGCGAAGCCCGCATCCGAGGGATGCGGGCTTCGAATCTGTGCGGTCCTGACGGGATTTGAACCCGCGGCCTCCACCTTGACAGGGTGGCGAGCACTCCAAACTGCTCCACAGGACCAGGAGTTGCGGCGCTTGATCACTGCGTTGCGCTGCGAGAAGAGACTCTACAGCAGCGCCCGGCCAGGGTCGAACTCGCTCTCCGTGAGCATCCCGTCGCGCCCCGTCGCGCCCTTTCGTGCCCGTTTACGCCCTTTCGCGCTCTTTCCGCTACGGCGCCGCCGCGTCCACGGCCTTCACGATCCGCTTGTCCGAGATCGGGTAGGCGGTTCCGAGGGCATGCGCGAAGTAGCTGACCCGCAGCTCCTCCAGCATCCAGCGGATGTCCCGGACGTTCTGCGGCACCGGACGCCCCTGCGGCAACTGCTCAAGCAGCCAGGCGTACTCGTCCTGCATGTCGTGGACCTTCTGCATGCGCGTGGTGTCCCGCTGCACGTTCGTCGGCATCTGCTGGAGCCGGCGGTCCGCGGCCGTCAGGTACCGCATCAGGTCGGGCAGCCGACGCAGCCCCGTCGCCGTGACGAAGCCGGGCCTGACCAGGGCGTCCAGCTGCGCGCGTACGTCCTGGAGGTTGGCGAGCAGCGCCGGGGAGTTCGTGGACTTCAGGCGGCGCTCACAGGACTGCCAGGCGGCGAGGACCTGCTGCACCTGGCCGACCGTGTGCACGGTGGCGTCGACGAGGTCGGCGCGGACCTTCTCGTAGAGCCCCCGGTACGACGCCTCGTCCCAGGCCGGGCCGCCGAAGTCGGCGATCAGCTTGTCCGCGGCGGCCGTGGCGCAGTCGTCCACCAGGGCCTGGATGGAGCCGTGCGGGTTCGAGGAGAGCGTGAGCTTCTGCTGGTTGCTGAGCTTGCCGGTGGCGAACTTGGCGGGGTTCACGGGGATGTTGAGCAGGATCAGGCGCCGGGTGCCCTGCCACATCGACTCCAGCTGCTCGGCCTCGGTGTCGAAGAGGCGTACGGAGACGGAGTCGCCCGCGTCCACGAGCGCCGGGTAGGCCTTCACCGGCTGGCCGGCCCGCCGGGTCTCGAAGGTCCGCTTCAGCGTGCCGATCGTCCAGTCGTGAAGGCCCGTACGCTCCACGGACTCGCCGCCCGAGCGCTCCGCGGTCGCCGCCGCGGCCTGCGAGATCGCCTTGCGGGCCTTCGGCTTGAGCTTGAGCTTCAGCGCCTCCAGGTCCTTGTCCTCGGCGAGCTTGCGGCGCCGCTCGTCGACGATCCGGAACGTGATCTTCAAGTGGTCCGGTACGCGCGCCAGATCGAAGTCGTCCGCCGTCACCGGCACGCCGACCATGCCCTTCAGCTCGCGCGCCAACGTCACCGGCAGCGGCTCCTGCAGGGGCACCGCCCGCTCCAGGAAGGCCTTGGCGAAGTTCGGCGCCGGGACGTAGTTGCGGCGGATCGGCTTGGGCAGCGAGCGGATCAGCTCGACGACCACGTCCTCGCGCAGGCCCGGGATCTGCCAGTCGAAGCCCTCGTCCGTGACCTGGTTGAGGACCTGGAGCGGCACGTGGACCGTCACACCGTCGGCGTCCGCGCCCGGCTCGAACTGGTACGTCACCCGGAACTTCAGCCCGCCCTGACGCCACGCGTCCGGATAGTCGTCCTTCGTGACCGCCTCGGCCGACTCGCGGATGAGCATCGACCGCTCGAAGTCGAGGAGTTCGGGCTCCTCGCGCTGCTTGTGCTTCCACCAGGAGTCGAAGTGGGCGCCCGAGACGACATGGTCCGGGATGCGCTGCTCGTAGAAGTCGAAGAGCGTCTCGTCGTCGACCATGATGTCGCGGCGGCGCGCCCGGTGCTCCAACTCCTCGACCTCGGTGAGGAGTCTGCGGTTGTCCGCGTAGAACTTGTGGTGCGTGCGCCAGTCGCCCTCGACCAGGGCGTTGCGGATGAACAGCTCGCGGGAGACCTCCGGGTCGATGCGGCCGTAGTTCACCTTGCGCTGCGCCACGATCGGCACGCCGTACAGCGTGACCTTCTCGTACGCCATCACCGCCGCCTGGTCCTTCTCCCAGTGCGGCTCGGAGTACGTGCGCTTCAGCAGGTGCTCGGCCAGCGGCTCGACCCACTCCGGCTCGATCCTGGCGTTGACCCGCGCCCAGAGCCGGGAGGTCTCCACCAGCTCGGCGGACATGAGGAACCGCGGCGGCTTCTTGAACAGCGCCGAGCCCGGGAACACCGCGAACTTGGCGTTGCGGGCGCCCAGATACTCGTTCCGCCCCCCGCCGCGCTGCTTCGGGTCGCTCTCCTTGGACTCCTTCACGTCTTTCATGCCGATGTGCGACAGCAGACCGGCGAGGAGGGAGATGTGGATCTGCTGGTCGGGCGCATCGTCCTCATTCAGATGGATGCCCATCTGCTTCGCGACCGTGCGCAGCTGGTGGTAGATGTCCTGCCACTCGCGGATCCGCAGGAAGTTCAGGTACTCCTGCTTGCACATCCGCCGGAACGAGCTGGAGCCGCGCTCCTTCTGCTGCTCGCGCACATAGCGCCAGAGATTCAGATACGCGAGGAAGTCGCTGGTCTCGTCCTTGAACCGGGCATGCTGCTGGTCCGCCTGCGCCTGCTTCTCCGCCGGGCGCTCGCGCGGGTCCTGGATGGAGAGCGCCGCCGCGATCACCATGACCTCGCGCACGCAGCCGTTCTTGTCCGCCTCCAGGACCATCCGGGCCAGTCGCGGGTCGACGGGCAGCTGGGCCAGCTTGCGGCCGGACTGCGTGAGCCGCTTGCGTACGTCCTTCTGCTTCGGGTCCAACGCGCCCAGCTCCTGCAGGAGTTGGACGCCGTCGCGGATGTTGCGGTGGTCCGGCGGGTCGATGAACGGGAACTTCTCGATGTCGCCGAGGCCGGCCGCCGTCATCTGCAGGATGACGCTCGCCAGGTTCGTACGGAGGATCTCCGCGTCCGTGAACTCCGGGCGCGCGTCGAAGTCGTCCTCGCTGTACAGCCGGATGCAGATGCCGTCCGACGTGCGGCCGCAGCGGCCCTTGCGCTGGTTGGCGCTGGCCTGGCTGACCGGCTCGATGGGCAGCCGCTGCACCTTGGTGCGGTGGCTGTAGCGGGAGATGCGGGCCGTGCCCGGGTCGATCACGTACTTGATGCCGGGGACGGTGAGGGAGGTCTCGGCGACGTTCGTGGCCAGGACGATGCGGCGGCCCGTGTGCTGCTGGAAGACCCGGTGCTGCTCGGCGTGCGACAGGCGGGCGTAGAGGGGGAGGACTTCCGTGCTGTGCCCATCAGCGCCTCCGGCGCGGGGGTACTTCTTCTTCTCCAGCGCGTCCGCCGTGTCCCGGATCTCGCGCTCGCCGGAGAGGAAGACCAGAATGTCGCCCTTGCCCTCGGCCTGGAGCTCTTCGACGGCGTCGCAGATCGCGGTGATCTGGTCGCGGTCGGACTCTTCGCTGTCCTCTTCGAGGAGGGGGCGGTAACGGACCTCCACCGGGTACGTACGCCCGGAGACCTCGACGATCGGGGCGTCCCCGAAGTGCCGGGAGAAGCGCTCCGGGTCGATCGTCGCCGAGGTGATGACGACCTTCAGGTCCGGGCGCTTCGGCAGCAGCTGGGCGAGGTAGCCGAGCAGGAAGTCGATGTTCAGGGACCGCTCGTGCGCCTCGTCGATGATGATCGTGTCGTACGCGCGCAGCTCGCGGTCCGTCTGGATCTCGGCGAGCAGGATGCCGTCCGTCATCAGTTTTACGAACGTGTCGCCGCCGACCTGGTCGGTGAAGCGGACCTTCCAGCCGACCGTCTCGCCGAGCGGGGTGTCCAGCTCGTCCGCCACGCGCTCGGCGACCGTACGGGCCGCGATGCGGCGGGGCTGCGTATGGCCGATCATGCCGCGGGCGCCCCGGCCCAGCTCCATGCAGATCTTCGGGATCTGCGTGGTCTTCCCGGAACCCGTCTCACCTGCGACGATCACGACCTGGTGGTCCCGGATCGCGGCCAGGATCTCGTCCTTCTTCTGGCTGACCGGCAGCTGCTCGGGATACGTGACCGGCGGCAGGGCCGCGCGCCGCTCGCGTATCCGCGCGGCGGACTTCTCCGCCTCCGCCGCGATCTCGTCGAGGACCGCCTGCCGCGCCTCGGGCCTGCGGATCTTGCGGCTGCCTTCGAGGCGGCGCCCCAGACGGTGCGCGTCGCGGAGCGAGGCCTCGTCGAGGAGCCGGGCGAGTTCGGCATAGTCGGCATAGGAAGTAGACATACGGACTCCAGGATCTCACCCGCCCGTCGGCACTGGCGAACGCATTTCTGTCCCCCTCTGTCCGGGTGGTGCAGTATGGAGCCATGTCGCCAGCCGCCGCCCACCGTCGCCGCCCCGCGGTGACGGTGCTGTTGGGCGCGCTCCTGGCGCTGCTCACGCTGGGGCTCGCATGCGGCCCGGCGAGCGCGAGCGCCGGCCAGGTGACCGGGTCCGTACGCGCCGCCGCGCCCTCGGCCGCCGCCCTGGACGGCAAGACCGGCTGCGGCAAGAAGCAGACCGACGAGGGCAGCCAGCCCGCCGCCCCGACCCGCGGCTCCGCGCAAGAACAGCTGGCCTCCACGCTGTCGTACGAGCACGCCACCGGTGACTGGACGGCCGACGGCCACCTCGCCGGCGCCGCACCCGACCGCGGCCCACCGCCCCGCGACCCGCCGTCCCCCGTGGAACTCTCCGTCCTGCGCGTGTAGAAGGCCCCGTCTCCGGCCCTCACCCACACGCCCAGGACAGGAGAAAACCCGCATGAACCTGCGGCTCGCACTGCGCGCCCCCGCCCTCTGGCCGGCGGCGCGCCGGCTCGTCGCGCTCGGCGGCGCCCTGCTCAGCGCACTGCTGCTCGGCCTGCCCACAGCCCTGGTACCGAACCCGCTGTTCGGCCGCGAGATCCCGCCCGAGTGGTGGAGCTACCCGGTGCTCGTGGCCTCCGCGCTGCTCGCCGGGCTGCTGCTCGCCACGTACGTACGCACGGGCGCGGAGCGCACCCCGGAGAGCGAGCGCGTCTCGCGGCTCGGCTCCGCCGGAGCACTGCTCTCGTTCCTCGCCGTCGGCTGCCCCGTCTGCAACAAGATCGTGCTGCTCGCCCTCGGCACCTCCGGCGCGCTCACCGTCTGGGCGCCGCTGCAGCCCGTACTCGCGGTCGCCTCGCTCGCGCTGCTCGCCGTGGCCACCGTCCGCCGCCTCGCCGGCGAGGTGGCGTGCCCGGCGACGCCCGCGCGCTGACCCCCCGAACTTCCCGACCCGCACCACCAGGAGACCCCACCCCTATGTCCTCCCCTACGTCATCCCCTACGTCATCCCCTACGTCCTCCACGTCCAAGAACACCTCGCCCGGCAAGGGCCGCGGCATCGCGATCGGCGCGGCCGTCCTCGTGGCGGCGCTGCTCCTCGGCGTCTTCTCGTACACCGCGACCAGCCCCGGCGCGAAGCGCGACACCGCGGGCGACACTCCCGTCGCCGACGTCTCCGCCGACCCGCAGGAGGGCGTCTACCCGGAGCTGGAGAAGCTGGCCCGGCGCGACGCCAAGGACCCGTTCGCCCAGGGCCGCGCGGACGCCCCCGTCGTCCTCGTCGAGTACGCCGACTTCAAGTGCGGCTTCTGCGGCAAGTTCGCCCGCGACACCGAGCCGGGTCTGGTGAAGAAGTACGTCGACAACGGCACCCTGCGCATCGAATGGCGCAACTTCCCCATCTTCGGCGCCGAGTCGGAGGCCGCCGCGCGCGCCGCCTGGGCGGCCGGACAGCAGGGCCGCTTCTGGCAGTTCCACGAGGCGGCGTACGCGAAGGGTGTGAAGGAGCAGGGCTTCCAGGCCGACCGCCTCACCGCGCTCGCGAAGCAGGCCGGCGTCGCCGACCTGGACCGCTTCGCGAAGGACCGCGACAGCGAGGCCGCGCGGAAGGCCGTGGGCAGGGACACCGAGGAGGCGTACCAGCTGGGCGCCACCTCCACCCCGTCCTTCCTGATCAACGGCCGGCCGCTGGCGGGCGCCCAGCCCGCGGAGACCTTCGAGCAGGCCATCGAGCAGGCGGCGGCCACGGCGAAGAAGAACGGCGGCTCGGACAAGTGACCGGCGACATCGGCTATCTCGCCGCGTTCCTCGGCGGCCTGCTCGCCCTGCTCAGCCCGTGCAGCGCGCTGCTCCTGCCG
This sequence comes from Streptomyces solicavernae, assembly GCF_029968095.1. GTDB lineage: Bacteria > Actinomycetota > Actinomycetes > Streptomycetales > Streptomycetaceae > Streptomyces > Streptomyces solicavernae. Next base: position 85,670 of record NZ_JASCIR010000019.1, read on the forward strand.
GCCTTCTTCGCGTACTCGATCAACAGCCCGTCCCGGCTTCTGGCCCGCACCGGCATCTTCTACCTGGGCCTGGCCACCACCCTGGTCCCGCTGGGCGCGGCCGGTTCGTTCGCGGGACGGTTCTTCTACGGCAACCGCGATCTGCTCGTCCTCGTCGGCGGCTGGCTGATCATCGCGCTGGGGCTGCTGCAACTCCTCGGCATGGGCTTCGCGTCCCGCAAGATGTCCGAGCTCTCCGGCCGCATCCGCCCCACCACCGCCCTGTCGGTGTACGCCCTGGGGGCGGTCTACGGCCTGGCGGGCTTCTGCGCGGGCCCGATCCTCGGCTCCGTCCTCACGGTCGCGGCCCTGGGCGGCAATCCGGGGTACGGGGGCGCCCTGCTCGCGGTGTACGCCCTCGGCATGGCCGTCCCGCTGTTCCTGCTCGCCCTGCTCTGGGAGCGCTTCGACCTGGGCCGACGCCGCTGGCTGCGCGGCCGCACGTTCCGGGTCGGGCGCGTCGAGCTGCATACGACGTCGACGCTCTCGGGCCTGTTCTTCATCACGCTCGGCACGCTGTTCCTGGCCTTCGACGGGACGACCGCGCTGCCCGGAATCCTCGACGTGGACGATTCGTTCGCGGTCGAGCAGTGGGCCCGCGGCCTCGGCGAACGGGTCTCGGACGGCGCGCTGGCCCTCGTGGCGGCCGCGGCGGCGGTGGCGTTCTTCGCGGTACGCGCGTGGCGCCGCCGGGACGTACGGGGCAAGGGGGCGGCGGAGGACGTACGGGGCAAGGGGGCAGCGGAACCGGAGAGCTGAGCGGGACCGGCCCGCGGGCCCGGAGAACACCGAAGCCCCCCGTCCAAGGACGGGGGGCTTCTTTGGTGGCTGGGGCCGGGGTCGAACCGGCGACCTTCCGCTTTTCAGGCGGACGCTCGTACCAACTGAGCTACCCAGCCACGAGATTCACGGGGAATCTCAGCGGTCCTGACGGGATTTGAACCCGCGGCCTCCACCTTGACAGGGTGGCGAGCACTCCAAACTGCTCCACAGGACCAAGCTGTTGCGCGACCAAGTGTCGCACAGGGTGCCGCGTGCCCCCAACGGGATTCGAACCCGACATCGCGGACCGCGCATCGGGATTGACTCCCCGCTTGCTGTCCAGCCGGGCGACCGCCTCGCCGGAGAGCCGGAGCGTCTCGTCGCCGTCGTAGGCTTCGCGGCCTCGTGTGACGAGTCGGGCGGCGGTGGCGGCGAGGTCGGGGTGAACAGCGTCACGGACAGCAGCCGTCCACGTGACCTGTGCTGTGCGCGGGCACACGGGATTCATCGCGGGAGAGGGAAGCGTCCTGGGGCGCGCGAAAGAGCCCCGGGCGGCGGACCGTCCGGGGCTCTTCGAGGTGGTGGCTGGGGCCGGGGTCAAACCGGCGCCCCTTCGCTTTTCAGGCGGACGCTCGTACCGACTGAGCTACCCAGCCACGAGATTCACGGGGAATCTCAGCGGTCCTGACGGGATTCGAACCCGAAACTGTCACCTCTCTGAACTGCGGAAACGCCGGAGAATTGGAAAATGGGCCCCGTTTCCGTCCTTCCTGGTCCCGCTCGATCCACCTTGATCCGGGTCCCGTGCCGACGTGTCAGCACTCCGGTTCGGGCCGGGGCAGCTCGTCCAGGTCGAGGGTGAAGGTCCGTCCGTCGGCCAGCTCGATGGGGAGTTTGCCCGTGCCGTACTTGTGGGTGCGGGCCGTGATGTAGCCGGTCCCGACAGGTTCGGTGTGGACGACGACCTCCCCGGCGTACGGGTCCACGACCATATAGACGGGGATGCCGTAGCGGCCGTACTTGGCGGTGCAATCGTCATAGTCCTTGCGTGCCGAGGAGACCGACACCACCTCCGCGATCAGCAGGACGTCCTCGAAGCTGTACCGCTTGCCCTGCCGCTGCGCATCCTCCCGCAGGACCGCGAAGTCCGGAGCGGAGTTCTCGTCAGCCGGGAAGTCGAGGTAGACGTCGGAGGCGGTCTTCGCGTGACGGCCGAGAGCGAGAGAGTCGATCTGCATCGACTTGATCGTGCTGGAGTGCTCGAAGCTCTGCGGGGTCATGATCACCTTACCGTCGGCACCGAAGAAGACCGTGTATCCGGCGGGGAACTCGGTGTGCATGATCGCATCGACGCTCATCGGCTGCTCCTTCCCGTATTCCCTCAGGGTACGGTGGCGGTACGCGGGTATGACGAATATCCGCAGGAGAAAGGGCAGGCGAGCCTGCGGTCGGCAACCCTCGGGGCCGACTGCCGCCACGGGCGGAGCTTTGCCCGGGCATGCAACAAGAACGTCCCGGACGGCATGCCGTCCGGGACGTTCTCAGAGTGGTGGCTGGGGCCGGGGTCGAACCGGCGACCTTCCGCTTTTCAGGCGGACGCTCGTACCAACTGAGCTACCCAGCCACGAGATTCACGGGGAATCTCAGCGGTCCTGACGGGATTTGAACCCGCGGCCTCCACCTTGACAGGGTGGCGAGCACTCCAAACTGCTCCACAGGACCAAGCGCGGTGCAAAAGTACGCACCGTACAGAAGTGTTGCGTGCCCCCAACGGGATTCGAACCCGTGCTACCGCCTTGAAAGGGCGGCGTCCTAGGCCGCTAGACGATGAGGGCTATCGGCCCGCCTGGGCGCCTCGTCAGCGCGTCGGGGACTTCAGAAGCATATGGGATGCAGGGAGCTAACGCCAAAACGGTTTACGGCGACGACCGCGGTGACCTTGCCGGAGACCGTTCCGGTGAGGCGGGCGAAGGGCCTGGGGTGAGCGGCGGCGACGGGGTCGCGCCCGGTTCGTTCTCCTCCGGTACGTGGCGGCTGACCTCGGCCGTGGTGAGGCCGAGGCCGCCCAGACGGATCTCGTCCCAGGCCTGCAGGCGCTTGGTGGTCCGGTCGAGGTACAGGACCGACGCGGAGACCGGGTCCGGCTCGTCGTCCTCGACGGCGCGCAGGCCGCTGCCGCCGGTGGAGCCCTCGATGCGCAGCCGGGTGCCGCCGGGCAGCCGTTCCATCTCCGGGTGGTGGACGTGGCCCGCGAGGACCAGCGGGACCAGGCCGTCGGTCCGCCGGGCCGCGACCGGGTTGTGCGCCACGGCGATGTCCACCGGCGCGCCCTTGTCCCGCTGTTCGCGCAGGGCGGCGGCGAGGCGGTCGCCCGCGGCGCGTTCGGCGGGGTCGCCGCGGGCGACGACCGAGCGGTCCGGGGTGAACTGCGGGTCGCCGATGCCCACGATGCGCAGGCCGCCCACGCGCACGCCGCGGCCGTTGTCCAGGACGTGCACGTTCTTCAGGCGTTCCAGGTAGCGCTGCGTCGTCATGGAGTCGTGGTTGCCGCGCACCCAGACGTAGGGGGCGCCCAGGTCCTCGATCGGGTCGAGGAAGCGGTTCTCGGCTGCGGTGCCGTGGTCCATGGTGTCGCCGGAGTCGACGATCACGTCGATCTCGTACTGCTCGACGAGCGAGGCGATGATGTGCCAGCTCGCCGGGTTGAGGTGGATGTCGGAGACGTGCAGGACGCGGACCGTGGAGGGGTCGGGGGCGTACGTGGGGAGCGTGGAGGTGGCGTCGTAGAGCTTGGTGACGTTGGTGACCAGGCGGGCCAACTCCTTCTGGTACGCGTCGAATTCGGTGACGATGCTGCGGGCGCTGCCGACCACGGACGGGGCGGAGGAGAGCAGTCCGGAGAAGCGGGGTTCGAGGACCGACTTGGGGTTCCAGGTGGCGTAGGCGGTGGCGCCGCAGACCACCAGCAGGGCGAGCGCGGTGCCGCCGGCGGCGAGGGCGCGGCGGGGTCTGCGGTGGACGACGAGGCCGAGCGCGGCGGCGCCGAGGACGACGGCGACGCAGGAGCGCAGTGCGAGGTCGAGGGCGCCGGCCTGGACGTCGCGGGTGACCTCGTCCTGCAGCCCGGCGATGCGTTCGGGGTGGTCGACGAGGGCGCGGGCGCGGTCCGGGTCGAGGCGGTCCAGGGTGACGTCGAGGCGGAGCGGCGCGGTGTGGGAGTCGAGTTCGAGGGCGCCGAGCGGGGAGACGTTGATCTTCGTGCCGCCGGTGAGGGAGGGCCGCAGCGTCATCCGGGTGTCCATCGGGCCGACCGGGACGTGCACGCTGCCGACGGCAAGCAGGCCGAGCCAGGCGCCGATCAGGACCACGGCGACGCGTCCGAGGGCGCGGCCGTAGGGGTGCGGCGGCCGGACGAGTTCGCTGACGGGGTGCGGGTGGCGCGCGCGGTAGTGGCGTACGAGGGCGGCCGGGGCGGTCCGTACGCGGTGCAGGGCGGTCCCTGCGCGGTGCAGGGCGCTCCCTGCGCGATGTAGGGCGGTCCCTGCGCGATGCAGGATGCTTCGGGTGGCGGCGCGGGCGCTGGCCATTGGGCGCCTATGCCCAAGTCTGCGGGCGTCTATGCCGGTACCGGGGCGGGCGCTCGGGCGGGAGCTCGCGCGGGCTCCCTGGCAGGCGCTCGGGCGGGCCTTCGCGCGGGCGCCCCGGCGGGGTGCTCGGGTGGGCGCCCCGGCAGGCGCTCGGGTGGGCGCCCCGGCGGGGATCAGCCCCAGCCGAGTTCGTGCAGGCGCTCGTCGTCGATGCCGAAGTGGTGGGCGATCTCGTGGACGACGGTGACGGCGACCTCGTCGACCACGTCCTCCCGGGTCTCGCAGTAGCGCAGGGTCGGGCCCATGTAGATCGTGATGCGGTCCGGGAGCACCCCGGCGTACCACTCGCCGCGGTCGGTGAGCGGCGTGCCCTCGTACAGGCCGAGCAGTTCGGGGTCGTCGGCGGACGGTTCGTCCTCCACGAACACGGCCACGTTGTCCATCACCCTGGTCAGTTCCGGGGGGATCTGGTCCAGGGCCTGGCTCACCAGCTCTTCGAACGCCTCACGGGTCATCTCCAGCACACGGCCCATTGTCGGGGACGGGCGGGCGTTGTGCGGGGGCGTCGGTGAACTCCCGTACGGGGGCGTGAACTCCGGTACGGGGAACGGCGGGGCGGCGGCGTTCGGGGCGTTCGGGGCGTGTGGGGCGTGCGGTCGGTGGATCGCGCGGTCTGGGGGGTCGGGTGCGCGGCGTGTCCTCTTGCGGGCGGCGGGAGTTGGGCAGGGCAACCCATTCGCCGCGCTCCGGAGGTGGCCCACCGTGCGCCAGTTGTACGTACCCGTTCGTCTGGCCGCGGTCGTGGTCGCCCTCGGTGCGGGCGCCGGGTGTGTGAGCGTCGGCGGCGACGCCCAGGAGCCCGGGCCCGCCGAGCCCTCGCGGTCCGCGGGCGAGCGTGCCGGGGAGGCGGGGCCGGACGGCGGGCCCGCGGTGAGCGGTACCTCGGGGCGCGGGGGCGCGCAGCCGGGCGGCCCGCGCCCCGAGGGCGGCAAGGGGGCGCGGGACGGCTCCGCCGCGCCCTCCGGCGCCGAGTCGTCCCCGGACGCCACGGCCCCGACCCGTACGCCGGGCTCGTCCTCGCCGTCCCGGCCGGACCCGACGCGGACGACGCCGAAGCCGCGGCCGTCCGTGACGAAGCCCACGCCCACCTCCACGCCGGGCCCGTCGTCGCCCGGCCCCGGCTCCGGGCCGGGGCCCGGCCCCTCGTCCCCGTCCTCGCCCTCGTCCTCGTCCTCGTCCTCGTCCTCGCAGGGAACGCCGGGGACGACGCCCCCGCCGCCGGGGAGCGAGCGGCCGTCGGCCTCCGGGGCGGACGGCGGTGGGGCCGGAGGTGCGGGCGGGGGTGCGGGCGGGGTGCGCGGGGCGAGCTTCGAGGCGCGGGAGCCGTCGCCGCAGGCCGGGCCGAGCTGAGGCGTGGCGGGCCGGGTTCCGGTTCCAGGTGCCGGGTCCGGGGCTCCGGGGCTCCAGCTCCAGGTTCCGGGCTCCGGTCGCCGTTTCGGCATTGACGCAGGTCAGGCGGCCGGTTTGCCAGGCGGGGGAGGGGGTGCGTACAGTGGTAGATCGTTTGATCCCATTTGCCCGGCGCCAGCATCGAAGAGCGCCGTGTGGCGCGTACTCTCCCTAGCCGTGGCTGACCGCATTGAGGCGGTCGAATTGCGATTCACGGAGTTTGGGCGCGTGCCGAGACTCCGGAAGGTTTCGCATTTCGCATGTCCACATTCAGTACTGAGCACTCCGTCCTGCCCGAGAACGCCGCGGACGAGGCTGTCGTGACCGACGCCCCCGCCGCCGACGCCGCTCCCGAGGCTCCCGAGGTCACCTTCGGCGACCTGGGCCTGCCCGAGGGCGTCGTCCGCAAGCTCGCGCAGAACGGCGTGACCACGCCCTTCCCGATCCAGGCCGCGACCATCCCGGACGCCCTGGCCGGCAAGGACATCCTCGGCCGCGGTCGCACCGGCTCCGGCAAGACCCTCTCCTTCGGTCTGCCGACCATGGCCGCGCTCGCCGAAGGCCGTACGGAGAAGAAGAAGCCCCGCGCGGTCATCCTCACCCCGACCCGCGAGCTGGCGATGCAGGTCGCCGACGCCCTCCAGCCGTACGGCGACGTCCTCGGCCTGAAGATGAAGGTCGTCTGCGGCGGTACGTCCATGGGCAACCAGATCTACGCCCTGGAGCGCGGCGTCGACATCCTCGTCGCCACCCCGGGCCGCCTGCGCGACATCATCAACCGCGGCGCCTGCTCCCTTGAGAACATCCAGGTCGCCGTCCTCGACGAGGCCGACCAGATGTCCGACCTGGGCTTCCTGCCCGAGGTCACCGAGCTGCTCGACCAGGTGCCGTCCGGCGGCCAGCGGATGCTGTTCTCGGCCACGATGGAGAACGAGATCTCCACGCTGGTCAAGCGCTACCTGACCGACCCGGTCACGCACGAGGTCGACGCCGCCCAGGGCGCCGTCACGACCATGACGCACCACATCCTGATCGTGAAGCCCCGCGACAAGGCGCCGGTGACCGCCGCGATCGCCGCACGCAAGGGCCGCACCATCATCTTCGTCCGCACCCAGCTCGGCGCCGACCGCATCGCGGAGCAGCTGCGCGACGCCGGTGTGAAGGCCGACGCGCTGCACGGCGGCATGACGCAGGGCGCCCGTACGCGCACCCTCGCCGACTTCAAGGACGGGTACGTCAACGCGCTCGTCGCGACCGATGTCGCCGCGCGCGGCATCCACGTCGACGGCATCGACCTGGTCCTCAACGTGGACCCGGCCGGTGACCACAAGGACTACCTGCACCGCTCCGGCCGTACCGCCCGCGCCGGGCGCTCCGGCACGGTCGTGTCCCTCTCGCTGCCGCACCAGCGCCGCCAGATCTTCCGCCTGATGGAGGACGCGGGCGTCGACGCCTCGCGCCACATCATCGGCCAGGGCGGCGCCTTCGACCCGGAGGTCGCCGAGATCACCGGCGCCCGGTCCCTGACCGAGGTCCAGGCCGACTCCGCGGACAACGCGGCGAAGCAGGCCGAGCGTGATGTGTCCGACCTCACCAAGCAGTTGGAGCGCGCGCAGCGCCGCGCGACCGAGCTGCGCGAGGAGGCCGACCGGCTCACCGCCCGCGCCGCGCGTGAGCGGGGCGACGACCCGGCCGAGGCCGTCGCCGCCGCCGCCGAGGCGGCCGTCGCGGAGGCCGCGCAGGCCGAGGTGCCGGTCCAGCGCGAGCAGCGCGAGCAGCGTGAGTTCCGCGAGGAGCGTCCGTCGTACGAGCGTCGTGAACGCCGGGACGACCGGGGCAACTTCGAGCGCCGGGAGCGTCGGGACGACCGTGGCGCCGGCGACCGTCCGTTCAACCGCGACCGTCGCGACGACCGGGGCGGCTTCCGCCGGGACGACCGGGGCGGCGACCGTCCGTTCAACCGTGACCGTCGCGACGACCGGGGCGGCTTCCGCCGGGACGACCGTCGCGACAACGACCGGGGCGGCTTCCGCCGTGACGACCGGGGCGACCGGGGCGACCGGGGTTTCCGCCGGGACGACCGGGGCGGCAACGGCGGCTTCAACCGCGACCGCCGCGACCACCGTGGCGCCGGCGACCGTCCGTTCAACCGTGACCGTCGCGACGAGCGGGGCGGCTTCCGCCGGGACGAGCGGGGCGGCAACGGCGGCTTCAACCGCGACCGCCGCGACCACCGTGGCGGCAGCGACCGTCCGTTCAACCGCGACGACCGTCCCCACAACCGCGACCGCCGCGACCACCGCGGCGGCGGCGACCGGCCGTTCAACCGCCGTGACGACCGCGGCGCCGGCTCCTTCGGCCGCCGCGACGACAAGCCGCGCTGGAAGCGCAACGGCTGACCGGTACGGCACCGCCGACTGACCAGAAAGCGGGCCCGCTCCTCGGAGCGGGCCCGCTTTCGTGCCGCCTCGCGCACCGCCATACCGATACCCGATCGGCTCTGTCCGCTCCTGCGGCTATGCTCGGGGGGTGCGTTGACGCGGGCCGTTAGCTCAATTGGCAGAGCAGTGGACTTTTAATCCATTGGTTGTGGGTTCGAGTCCCACACGGCCTACGACGCGAGGGTCTACGGGGAACCCCGTCTGACCTGCTGAGAAGCGCCCGGTTCCACTTCGGTGGGGCGGGGCGCTTCTTCGTTTCGCGGCGCTGGCGCGGGTGATGCGTGAGCGATGCGTGAGCGGACGGAACGTCAGCGGAGAGCGCCCGGTGTCTCAGTTGCGCCCTTGTGAAGCGAATTTGGCGGCCATACCGTCCCCGACCACGTTGAAGAAGATCCTCCCCTACTGGGGCCTGATCGCATCAGTCATCGCGATAGCCGGGTGGCTGACCTCCGACATCGGTCCCGGGGGAACAGCGGCACTCTTCGAACTCAGCTTCCTGTGGTTCCTCTTCCAGGCGCCGAACCCATGCGGCGCCCCCGTTCGCAATGCCGGCAGGGCGTGCGGGACCGGAGCACGCAGAACGCATCCTCAACGACCCTGCCTGGGACGCACTCGCCACCGTCCTCGCCTAAACGGAGGCAGCTGGACACAACACAGCAGCCGTCCTCGACCAGGCACTCGGCCAACGCACCCTCGACGATGCCCGCAGCCCCGCACGCGCCCTGATCTGGCGTGTCCGCCGGCTCAGCGAGCGCCACGTCCCCAGCCCCCAAGCCCAGGCAGCACGTGTCCGCAGCGCCACCCAACGCGGGGGCTCCTCACCTGCGGCGACTGCTCCGCTTCAGCAGCGGTCCCCAGCGCGACGGCGTTGATCGCATCCGCGCGGAAACGATCAGTGAATGTCGCGCGCCGCTCGGCAGACCTCCGCTGCGCTCGGTCGATCGGCCGGGTCCCGGCTCATCATGTGCTCGATCAGATGAGGCTGTCCCTTGGCGGTCGCTGGACTGCAGTCCGATGCGCCATGGTCGCGTCAGTCCCGCGACGGGCCATATACGAGCACGGCAGCTCCAGGCTCGAATCTCACTGCCTCGCCCCGGTCATAGAGCCGCATCCATCCTGGGCAGGCTTGCCGCGACGCCCCAAGGGTCGGCAGGTTCACGCCATATCTGCAGGAGCGGGGCCTGGCCCCTGAGGCGCAGTCAGTCCCGTCGGTTACGGTGCAGATTCGCACAAGTGTTGTTGGGTACGCAGGCGCGAAGCTGTAACTGGCGTACGGGGGAAGGGGATACGGGGATGGGCTACGTCCTGCCCGGCTGGGTGGACACGCTTCTCGACTTCGTCGGGATCAACTGGCCGAACGTGGATGAGGACGACTACCGCGAGATGGCCGACGCGATGCGTGAGCTCGCGGATGCCTTCGACGACCACGCGGGTGAGGCGCACGGTGCGGTGAGTCGTCTGCTGTCGTCCAGCGAGGGCTGGGCGGTGGATGCCATGCAGGAGCACTGGGGCAAGGTGAAGTCCTCGCATCTGGAGCAACTGCCTGAAGTTGCCCGGATGTTCGCGGACGCGATGGATGTCGTCGCGGACCTGATCTATGGCATGAAGGTCAAGGCCGAGCTCGAACTTGCTGCCATGGCGGCGTCCGCGGGTCTTGCGATCAGCCTGATCGTCGCTACCGGTGGCTTGTCCGCGTTTCTGGGTGCTGCGCAGATCACGGCGATGCGTGAGGCGATACGGCGGATCGTCAAGGAGGCTGCGGAGCAGATCGTCGAGCAGGTCATCGCGATGGTGACCGAGCCGGTCGCCGCGAAGCTGGAGGACATGGTCGCTGACGCGGTCCTGGAGCTGACCACCGAGGCTTTCAGCCCCGGCACCGGCGACGGCGGTGACGGCAAGGGCGCATCGGGGATGAACCTCAACTCCGCCAACGGCCCCGCCGGAGGGGGCCCTGGCGGCGGGGGCGGTGCAGGCCGGATGCGCATCGACCACGTCGAATACGAGAAGGCTGCCGGCGACCTGGGCCGCATCAGTGAGACCTCGCTGACCCGCCTCAACGGTTCCCTGGACCGTGCTGACGGTGCCAACAGCCGCACCAAGGGCAAGGACGCCTTCACCCAAGGCATCGACCCCTTGGTCGACGGTGGCGTGAAGGGCATGAGGAAGACTCTGGTCGCGGTCATCCGGCACAACAGCGAACTCATGCCGAAGAACATGCGCGACACCTCCCAGAGGCACAAGGAGAACGAGAAGGCCAACGACGACGCCCTCCGCAAGATCATGGGCGACCAAGACGGTAAGGGCGGGCCGAACTCGCCGTCGACCCGTGGGAATGACGGAGCGGCTGGAACCAAGCCAGACCTGCTGAACAAGGCTCTGAACGATCCGCGCAGGCACGGCATCCCGCTCAACATGCGTAAATGCAAGAACGACCCGGTCGACGTGGCCACCGGGCAGATGGTGCTTCCCCACACCGATCTCAGCCTGCCCGGAGTCCTGCCGCTGCTCCTCAAGCGCACCCATCTCTCGGATTACACCTTCGGCACGTGGTTCGGCCGATCCTGGGCCTCGACGCTGGACGAGCGGGTTGAGGTCGACATCCGCAACAAGGCCGTATGGGCCCGCGAGGACGGCTCCCTCCTGGTTTACGACCAGCTTCCGACCCTTCAACAGCCTGAGGTCCTGCCGCTCGAAGGCCCTCGCATACCGCTGCGCCGGATCAGTCCACACGGAGCGCAGGAAATCGAGTTGGCGGTCACGGAGCCGCAGTCTGGCCTGACCCGCTACTTCTCGCGGCCATCTGCCGACGGGTGGAAACTGTGGCTCACTGCGATTGAGGACCGCAACGGAAACCAGATCGACTTCCACCGCGATGCATCCGGCATGCCGCTCTCAATCACCCACAGCGGCGGCTACGACATCTCCATAGCGGGCGATAGGCATCTCGGTCGCATCCGAGAGGTGGCACTGCGTACGCCAGAAGAGGACCAGGACGCGGTGCGTGTGATGGCCTACTCCTACGACGCAGGAGGAAACCTCTCCGGGGTGACTAACTCCTCCGGAGAGGCCCTGACGTTCGCCTACGACGCAGAGGGACAGCTTGTCTCCTGGACTGACCGTAACGACTCCACCTTCCGTTACGTATATGACAGTTCGGGCCGGACAGTTCAGACCATTGGACCCGATGGTTACCTGTCATCGACATTCGCCTACGACACAGAGCGTCGGGTCACCCGCTACACCGACTCCACTGGTGCCACCACCACCTATCACTTGGACCAGCGGCTACAAACGGTCGCCGAGACCGATCCGGTCGGGCACACCACCCACTTCGCGTACGACGACCGAGGGCGGCTCCTTGAACAGACGGACGCGTTGGGCAACGTCACCCGCTTCGAGCGCGATGAACACGGCAATCTGACTGGCCTGATCGCCGTCGACGGTGTGCGCACCACCGCGGAGTTCAACGACTTCAATCTGCCTGTGGTCATCACCGAACGGGATGGCCTTCAGCTCCGCTTCGATTACGACGACAGAGGAAACCAGACCTCCACCACCGGTCCCGACGGCACACGCACGCAGTACGAGTTCGACGAGTACGGTCACGTGACCGCCATCATCAACGCTGCTGGTGCCGTGACACACATCCGGAACAATGGCGCTGGGCTGCCTCTGCAGATCACGGCACCCGACGGAGCCTGCACCACCTTCACTCGCGACGCTTTCGGGCGCATGGCTGTGGCCACCGACGCCCTGGGCGAAACGGTTCGCCAGAGCTGGACCGTTGAAGGCAAGCCCGCCTGGCGTGAACTTCCCGACGGTACCCGCGAGGAATGGACGTGGGACGGCGAAGGCAACCTGCTCAGTCACACGGACCGCACCGGGCTCACGAGCATGCACACCGCCACCCACTTCGACCGGCGCGCCGCCACCCACACCAGCGACGGCGGTGAATACCGCTTCACACACGACACCGAACTGCGCCTGACCAAGGTCACCAACGCTCAGGGACTGGAGTGGCAGTACCACTACGACGCGGCCGGCCGCTTGATATCCGAGACGGACTTCGACGGGCGCACCTTGGCCTACAAACACGATGCGCTCGGACGCTTGACCCGCCGCACCAACGCTGCCGGGCAGACTTTGACATACGAACGCGACGTCCTGGGCCGGGTTGTGCGCCTGCGTCACGACGACGGCGCTGCCTCCACGTTCACCTACGATGCCGCTGGCCGCGCCGTCCATATCGCCAACGCTCACGCCCGCATCGACCTGGAACGTGACCGGATGGGGCGCGTCGTCGCCGAGAGCGTCAACGGCCGCACTCTGACCCGCGCCTACGACGCGCTGGGGCGCCGTACATACCGCCGTACCCCCTCGGGTGCGACCAGCACGCTCACCTACGACGAGGTCGGTCTGAGTGCCTACGCAGTCGGCGAGCACACCTTCCACTTCGAATTCGACGCGCTGGGCCGCGAAACCAGCCGTAGCCTCGATGACAGCCTCGCCCTGCACCAAGGCTGGGATCCCGTCGGCCGACTCGTCCACCAGTCTGTCGCCAGTCCGAGCGAGACCCTGCTGGAGCGCTCGTTCTCCTACCACCCTGATGGCACGCCGCACACCGTAGACGACAGCCGCGCTGGCCGGAGTACCTACACCGTCGACGAAGGGAGCCGGATCACTGCTGTCACCGCGAACAACTGGAACGAGCGCTACGCCTACAGCGCCGGCGGCGATCAGACTCACACCACCCTTCCCCTTGGGGCTCCTGGCCAGGACACCGCCGGAGAGCGCAACTACATCGGTAGCCGCATCACACGGGCAGGCCGCACGGGTTACCAGTACGACGCGCAGGGCCGCCTCATCGAGCGCCGCACCACGACACTCAGTGGCAAGACACTCATATGGACCTTCATGTGGGACGCCGAAGACCGCCTCACCTATGTCCACACTCCCGGCGACGGGCACTGGCGCTACCTATACGACGCCCTCGGCCGTCGGATCGCCAAGCAGCGCCTGGATTCAGACGGCATCGTCCAGGAATCCACCACGTACTGCTGGGACGGCGGACAACTGGCTGAGCAGCAGAGCAACGGCGTCAGCCTTGTATGGGACTACATGGGCCTACAGCCCCTGGCCCAGCGTGAGACCAAGACCGACGCAGCTCAGGAAGAGATCGACCGGCGGTTTTTCGCCATCGTCAGCGATCTCTCCGGAGCCCCCAGCAACCTCATCAGCCCAGACGGCACAACTGCCTGGCGCGGTCGCAACACCGTCTGGGGCGCGATGCAGTCACACCGTGATTCGACCGCATACACCCCGCTGCGTTACCCGGGACAGTACTTCGATCCCGAAACCGGCCTCCACTACAACTTCAACCGTTACTACGACCCTGACCTCGGCCGCTATACCTCGCCCGACCCCTTGGGGCTGGCCCCCGCCGTCAACCATTACTCCTACGTCCCCAACCCATTCACCCTGGCCGACCCGCTCGGGCTCGCGGGCTGCGAGGACGACCCCACCTGGGGTGGCCGTGTCGTCTTCGTCCGGGACGAGCACGGCCGACCGTACGAAATGCATGCCACCATCACCCGCGACATGCTCGACGAGGGCACCGACGCGGACAAGAATCTGCGGCCACCCGGCTTCGTCCACGGCACCGACCACAATCAGGCACGCGGACACCTGTTGGCTAACAGGCTGGGAGGCTCGGGCGACACGCTCGACAACTTGGTAACCCTTACGCAGAACCCCACGAACAGCCCAGTAATGCGAGGCTATGAGGATGAAATATACAAGGCTGTGGCTGACCCAAAGGGGGAAATTGTTCAATACAGCGTCTATCTAGAATATGCCGACGACCGGAAGGACTCGGTCCCCTCCTGGGTCCAAATGGAAGCGGTCGGCAATAAAGGATTCGAACTCGAAAAGCATTTCCCTAACCTTGATCACGCTGCACAACAGGAACGACGCCGCCTAGGAATCTCGTGACTGTCTTTGACGCTCTGGCCCGACTCTGCCCTCCGCCAACCATTGCGCCTCGATCGGTCGACTGGCCGACAGTCGAGGCGCAACTTGGCATGCAGCTTCCCGATGACTACAAGGAACTCGCAAGCGCCTACGGACCGGGACGCTTCGCCGACTACCTCCAGCTGTACCACCCCCACGGCAACACCCAGTACGTCGACCTCGCCGGCCCGATGCCCGCTAGGATCCGTTCCCAGTTGCAGAGCGACTACGACCAGGGCACCTACCCTGTTCCGTATGACCCTCGGCACCTGTTCACCATGGGTGTTACTGACAACGGTGAATACCTCTTCTGGATCACCGAACCGCAAGATGCCCCCGACAACTGGCGCATCGCGGTCAACGAAGCCCGTGGTCCCCGATGGTTCACCTACGACGGAACCGTCACCGGGTTCCTCGTGTCCGTACTGAGTGGCGAGACTGCGGTACCCCAGTTCCCTCGTGGACTCCTTGAACCGGCGCCGCGTTTCGTGCCGTCCCCGCCTAGTGCGGGGAACTCACCTCCGCTGCCGCCTCCTGCCCGAACGTCTGTCGATACCAACGAGATCCGGGAGTGGGGCCGTGCGAACGGCTACGAGGTCCCGCAGCGCGGACGCATCCCTGCCGCCGTTCTCAGGGCGTGGGAGCAGGCTCACCGAGGTGACGAGTCGTAGAGATTTGGCAGAGCAGGCGTAGCCAGATCTGCGCCGCGTACACGCCAGACGCCTGGTCGGGCGGGCTCTCTGCGTGAGCGATGCGTGAGCGGACGTGCCACCAGAGCGCGTCACCGTCCGGATCACGGGGCATGCGGCACCCTCTCTGACCTGGTGCTCCCGGACAGCGAAAGACAGCCCGGAACCCCCGGACGACCCCCTCCACGACTTTTTAAGATCCATTGGTTGTGGGTTCGAGTCCCACACGGCCTACCGACCCCTTCGGGGGCGGAACCCCCGCTGACCTGGTCAGACGGGGGTTCTGTGTTTTCCGGACTCGCCACGGTCGGCGCCGAGTTAACCTCGCGGGGAACGGATTGGGAACCTTGGTCTTCGATCTCGCTCTCGTTGGGCGCGGGCTGCGCCTGCCCGTTGCGCCGCCGGGGCACGAGCGACGAGGCCCTGTCTGCGGCGTCCCGGCCGACCCCGCCCAGCAGATGTGAGTACGTGTCGGATGTGATCGCGATTCCGGAGTGGCCGAGCCGCTTGGACACGGTGGCCATTTCGACACCGGCCGCGAGCATGAGTGATGCCTGGCCGTGGCGCAGGTCGTGCAGCCGTACCCGCCGCAGTCTCTGTCGGTCCGACAGCAGTAACGGATTCCGTACAGCCATTGCCGCACGCCTCGCCGACCAGCAGGCGGGCGCGCTCCCCGCAGCAGAGCGCCAAGACCCGAGCAGCCCACGGCCCCGCCCACCGGCGGGGCCGTGGTCATGCTGTGGCGAAGGCTCGATATGCGGCCCAATCGCGAGCGGCAGCGATCAGCGGCGCACGGTGCGGCAGCGGGTCCACCTTCGCTCGGCTTTCCCACACGGCGCACACCGTGTCGGCGAACGTGGTCAGGGCCGCGGGCGTCGCGGCTCGGTAGGCAGGAACCCGGCGGGCGATCTCTTCGGCCTGCTCCAGGGTGTGACCGGCAGCGACGAGCCGTACGACCGCGAAAGCCGTGTCGGTCCAATCCGGGGCGGGACAGGCAAGCGCCCAATCCAACAGGCGAATTCCGTCAGTGGCGGCGATCATGTTCAGGGACGACACGTCCGTATGCGCAAGAGCCGCGCCTTCGAGGTGGTGCGTGTGGCCGTCTGGGAAGAACCCGGCCCACCGCACGTGCAGCGGCTTCTTACGGACATCTCCGGGCCACGGGGCAGCCGACATCGCGGTGAGCGTGTCGACGAGCGAGGCGAGATCGGCTGATCCGGGGGCGAGGCCGGGGTGCCGGGCGCTGAGGAACTCGTATCCGACGAGCAGCCACCCGCCCGCCTCTACCTGCCAGAGCACGCGGGGAGCACGTGGCGCACACCGCGTGACCCGCGCTTCGTAGTCGTACATCCATGCCTCCGCGTCGTTGAGGCGCGTTCCCTTGAGGAACACGCGCCCTGAGTGCGAGTGCAGGGTGCAGGCGAGCCGGGACATGACGCCCTTGTCTGCGGTATCCGCGTGATCCACTGGCCCGGTGTGCTTCTCGACGGACTCTCGGGCTGCGGGCGGGAGTTCGGTCCATGCGGTGCGATCCACCCGCGATCTCTCCTCGTGCAGAACGGAAGCCGGCCCCCGGCTCGGCCACAGAGTGGCATAAGGCGGGGACCCGCCGCAGGTTCGGCCGCGCCCTTGTGCAGGGAGCGATGTCCGACACACTTCATGCGCGACGCTTGGGCCCGTCATACGCACAGAGACCAACACGGGGTGGGGGAGCACGTGGCCGCTGACCTGCGCGAACGGGAGAGTTGATCACCCGGCATCACCGGGCGGCAGGTCCAACCGCTCGGCGCTTGCCTCCACGATGACGGCGGCGGCACCGTAGGCGATGAGCAGCACGTGGGGCGCCCGTACGCAGACCCGTAACGCGCAGCGCACATGCATCAGGCCCGGCACATCGGAATGTGCCGGGCCTGATGTTTCAGTAGCGGGGACAGGATTTGAACCTGCGACCTCTGGGTTATGAGCCCAGCGAGCTACCGAGCTGCTCCACCCCGCGTCGGTGAACACAAGTGTACGCCATCCCGGTGACCTCTCGTGCCACCCGGTTTCCGTCGGCCCGGTAACTCGTACGGTCGACAAGGAGTCGCCCGCCGGGGCCGGGGCGGAAACCCTGGACGGGAAGCGGCAGTGTCCGCCGACACTGCGGACGGGGCAGGAGACGACCGGTGGGGCAGCGAGGAGTGCGAGGAGCCCGAGGGGCACGCGGGGCGCGCGGGGCGCGGCGGGGCGGTCGCCGCAAGCCTCCCCTCGAAGGGCCGGGGCCGGGGCCGGGGCCGGATCGGCCGGTCACGCACGCGCACGCCCACGCGTTCGTCCGCAGCCTGCCGACGCTGCTCATCCTGATCGGTCTTGTCTCCGCCCTGCTCACGCCGCCGAGGTTCACCGCCGCCCCGCTGTTCTCGGCGGCGCCGCTGGTGGCCGCGCCGTTCTTCGGGCTGCTCGGCACGGTGCTCACGGGGCTCGCCGCGTCCGCCTCCGTGGTGATGATGCAGCTGTACTACGGGACGATGGGCCGGCCGCAGGAGCTGACCGAACTGATCAACGTGATCACGGTGTCCGCGCTCGCCGTGCTCATCAACGTCGTCGTACGCCAGCGCGGCGAGAAACTCGCCTCCGCGCGTGAGATCGCCGAGGCCGCCCAGCGCGCCGTGCTGCCCGAACCGGCCTCGCGGATCGGCGGGCTGCAGGTGGCGGCGCGGTACGAGGCGGCGCAGGCGGACGCGTTCATCGGCGGCGACCTGTACGCGGTGCAGGACACTCCGCACGGCGTACGGCTGATCGTGGGCGACGTGCGCGGCAAGGGGCTCGGGGCGGTGGAGGCCGTGGCGGTGGTGATCGGCGCGTTCCGCGAGGCGGCCGAGCACGAGACGACCCTGGAGGCGGTCGCGCAGCGCCTGGAGCGGGCACTCGCGCGTGAGGGCACCCGGCGCACGGGGCTCGACGCCTTCGAGGGGTTCACGACGGCGGTTCTGGCCGAGATGCCGCACGGGGGCGAGGTCGTACGGTTCATCAACCGGGGCCATCCGGAGCCGCTGCTGCTGTCCGTCGGCGGGCGGCTGAGCATGCTCGCCGCGGAGGAGCCCGCGCTGCCGCTCGGCATGGGCGACCTGGGGATGTGGCCGGACCGCGCGGGCGAGTGCCTGTTTCCGGGCGGTGCGACGCTGCTGTTCTACACCGACGGGCTCTCCGAGGCGCGGGACGAGGCGGGGGAGTTCTACGATCCCGCGGCCCGGCTCAGCGGCCGGGTGTTCGCGGCGCCGGACGCGCTGCTCGCCACGGTGGCCGAGGAGGTGCGGGCGCACACCGGCGGCGCCATGACGGACGACATGGCGCTGCTCGCCGTACGGCGGCCCGCCGCGGGGGAGCCGGAGGAGGGGAGAAGATCCTCACCCTGCCCTCACCCTCCGTGAGTGAAGCACCGCCCTCCGCATAACAAATGACGCAACGTCAGAAAACGAAGGGCCGTGAGAGGTGTACGACGAGGAGTCAACTCGCCCGGTTCCGCCCCCTCGTGTCCGGAAAAGCCTTGGCCATGGTCATGAACGATCCGTCGGAACGGCTTGGAATCCGGTGCCGCCGTCTATTAACGTTCGATAACGCAGCGCGGTCGTCCCAGCCGTCACAAGAGTCGGCTCCGTGCTCACACGCTTAATCCCGCAAGGGAGCCGGGGAACCACCAAATTGGGGTGAATCGGACGTTCTTCGTCCGTAGGAAACCTTCCTGTTCCGAACCCGTCAGCTAACCCGGTAGGCGAGAAGGAAGGAAAGGAGTGCGCCCCAGTGGCGACCCCGACTAGCCGAGGCGCGACCGGCCATGAGCCCGCGTACTTCCCGGACGGCGACCAGGCGTTCGGGCACGACGACGGGCCCTGGGAAGAGTGGAATCCCACCGAGGAGTCCGTTCGTCCCGTCCGCGGCCGGCACCGTGTCGGCAAGCAGCGCGGCGGATTCGCGCGCAGCTCCACCGTGCTCGGCGTCGGCGTCATCGCCGCGGTCGGCGCCGGTGGCATCGCGACCGCCAAGGACCGTCCGCCGGTACCGATATCGCTGCCCGACCTCTCCGGCGTCACCGATTCCCTGCCGGACGCCGAGTCCCTGCCCGGCATCGGCTCGCTGATCTCCGACGACTCCGGCTCGGACGATTCCGGGGACGACTTCTCCGGCGTCACCCAGGCCACCGCCGCGGGCGGCGCGCCCGTCGCCCAGCTCGACGGCGAGCAGCAGGCCGCCTCCGCCGGAGCCGGTGAGGCGCTGCGCTCGCGCATCATGCAGCAGGCCGCGTCCAAGCAGGACGAGGCCGCGGCCGCCGAGCAGGCCGCCGCCGCCGACGCCGCCGCGAAGGCCGCCGCCGAAGAGGCCGAGAGGCAGCAGACCGAGGCCGAGCGGCAGGCCGCCGAGGCCAAGCGCAAGGCCGAGGAGGAGGCGAAGCGGAAGGCCGAGGCCGAGCGCCTCGCCAAGCTCGCCCGCAGCTTCGTCAACCCGCTGGCCTCGTACACGATCAGCACCACGTACGGGCAGGCCGGTTCGATGTGGGCCTCCGGCTACCACACGGGCCTGGACTTCGCCGCGCCCACCGGCACGCCGATCAAGTCGATCCACTCCGGCACCGTCAAGGAGGCCGGCTGGTCCGGCAGTTACGGCTACCGCACGGTCATCGAGCTGGAGGACGGCACGGAGCTCGCGTACAACCACCAGTCGTCGATGAGCGTCAGCGTCGGCCAGAAGGTCACCACCGGCGACGTCATCGGACGGGTCGGCTCCACCGGAAACTCCACCGGTCCGCACCTGCACTTCGAGGTGAAGACGCCGGGCGGCGACCTGATGGACCCGGCGGCGTGGCTGCGCGACAAGGGCGTCAGCCTCTGAGCCACCCCACCCCACCCCACTCCACAGCCGTCGCCGCACGGGTTCTTCCGGGTACGTCAGTACGTCAGTACGTCCGTACGTCCGTACCGGAATACGCCCGTCGGCGGCGGCTGTTGACGTTCCCATGACTTCTCTGCGCCACCTCGGCTCGTCCGGCCTCTCGGTCTTCCCGCTCGCCCTCGGCGGCAACGTCTTCGGCTGGAGCGCCGACACGGACCAGTCCTTCGCCGTTCTCGACGCCTACACCGAGGCGGGCGGCAACTTCATCGACACCGCCGACGTGTACTCGGCCTGGGTCCCGGGCAACAGCGGCGGCGAGTCCGAGACCATCATCGGCAACTGGCTCGCGGCCCGCGGCAACCGCGAGGACGTCGTCGTCGCCACCAAGGTCGGCGCCCTCGACAGCGCCAAGGGCCTCGCGCCGAACACCGTCAAGCGGGGCGTCGAGGACTCCCTGCGCCGCCTCCGCACGGACTACATCGACCTGTACTACACGCACTTCGACGACCCGGCCGTCCCGGTCGAGGACATCGTCACCGCCCTCGACGAGCTGGTCCGCGCCGGCACCGTGCGCGCCGTCGCCGCCTCCAACATCTCGCCCGAGCGCCTGACCGAGTCCCTCGACTTCGCCGAGCGCGAGGGCCTCACGCGGTACGTCGCGCTGCAGCCGCACTACAACCTCGTCTCCCGCGACACGTACGAGGGCCCGCTCCAGGAGGTCGCCTCCCGCACCGGCCTCGCCGCCGTGCCGTACTACGCGCTGGCCTCCGGCTTCCTCACCGGCAAGTACCGGCCCGGCGCCACGGTGGACAGCGTGCGGGCGCAGAGCGCGGGCGGGCACCTGGACACCGAGCGCGGCGTCCGGGTCCTCGACGCCCTGGACCGGGTGGCGGCCGCGCACGGCGCCGAGCTCGCCACCGTCGCCCTCGCCTGGCTCGCCGCCCGGCCGACCGTGGTCGCGCCGATCGCCTCGGCCCGTACGGTCGAGCAGCTGCCCGCCCTGCTCGCGGTCGCCGAACTCCGGCTCACGGACGCGGAGGTGGCCGAGCTGACGGCCGCCTCAGCCTGAGCGGTACGGGTTGCCGGCCGGTTGGGGTGCGTGGACCGGTTGGGGTGCGTAGACGGGTTGGGGTGCGTAGACGGGTTGGGGTGCGTAGACGGGTTGGGGTGCGTACGGCCCGGGGGCCTGGCGCGGGACGTAGGTGAGGTGCGGTCCCCGCGGGGGCCCGTACGCGTACGGGTATGGGTAGGGGTACGGGTACGGGCGGGGTGCCGGGGCCGGCGGGGCGGTGACGCGGGCCGCGTACTCCAGGGCCGGGCGGGCGGTCTCGCGGCGCCGCCAGAGCGCGTCGAGCAGCTCCCGCTCCCGGGCGACGTACTCCGCTCCCGCCCGGCCGCCCCGCCCGCGGTGCCGCAGGAACGCCAGGGACGTCGCGTACGCCTCGTACTGCGCGACGGTCCGGGCTGCGGGCGGGCCGCCGAGGTGCGCGGCGCGGTCGCGGGCGATGCGGCGGGCCCGCATCGAGGAGAGTGCGTACGCCTCGTACGGGCCGATCCAACCGGCCGCGGCGTAGACCGGGAGTTCGGTGCGGACGGTGCGCAGCTCGCGCTGGCGGGTCCAGACGGTGAGCCAGGTCAGGAGCGCGAACGCGGGGACCATGAACCCGGCGTACACGGCGAGGAAGCCGAACGGGCCGAAGACCGCCGAGCTGTTCCACAGGGCGTGCATGCCCATCGCGAGGCCGAGGCCCAGAACGGGGAGCAGCACGCGGCGGACGCGCTGGCGGTGCGCGGCGCGGGCGGCGACGCCGAAGCCGATGCCGGTCAGCACCGTGAACAGCGGGTGCGCGAAGGGCGACATCACGATGCGGACGAAGAAGGTCGCGGCGGTGACCGAGTCGAGGGCGAGGCCGGTGATGCCGCTGTCCTCGTCGGTGCCGTAGGCGTTGCCCAGATAGAGGACGTTCTCGGTGAACGCGAAGCCGGTCGCGGTGACCCCGGCTATCACCACCCCGTCCACGATGCCGGTGAACTCCCGTCTGCGGAACAGGAAGACGAGCAGTACGGCGGCGGCCTTGGCGCACTCCTCGACGACGGGCGCTATGACGGTCGCGCCGAGGGTGTCGGCGCTCGCGGGGTCGGCGGTGGCCGTGGCTATCCAGCGGGTCGCGAAGGAGTTCGCCACGATCGCTATCAGCGCGGCCGCGCAGGCGCCCCAGGCGAAGGCGAATATCAGGTTCCGCCAGGGGCCCGGTTCGACCCGGTCCAGCCAGCGGAACGCGGCGGTCAGCAGCGGCACGGGCAGCGTGGCCAGGCCGAGGCCGACCAGAAAGCCCTCGGTTCCGGTCTGTTCCCTGACCAGGCCGAGGATCACCAGGCCGGAGAGCGCGAGCAGCGTGCCGAGCGCCCACGCCCTGACCGGACGCCGCCGCCACCAGGGAGGTACGGGGGGCGGGTCTTGGGGCGGGGGTGCGAGGGTCACGCGGTTGACGATAACGAGGGGATGCGGCGGGCGCGACGGTGCCGGTGAAGCCGGGGCCCCGCTGGTGGGCGCGGGGAACTGCGCGCCCAGCCACGACGGCGCGCCGGCCGAACAACGATCAGGGGGTTGGGGGCGGAGCCCCGCAGCCGACGGCGGTCTTTCGGGCGCCAACTGGGAAGCGGCGGGGTGGGAAGAGAAACAAGAAGGGGGTGGGGAAGGAAAATCAGCCTCTCCGGCGCCTGAGGACGAGCCCGCAGGGCGATCGACGGCGCCGCGGCCGACGGTGCAGGAACGGCCCCGTACGACCGCTCACCCCGCCGTACGGCGGAACAGCAGGTCGTGGACCACATGCCCCTTGTTCAGGCCCTGGCCCTCGAAGCGGGTCAGGGGGCGGTAGGCGGGGCGCGGGGCGTAGCCGCCGTCGGCCTGGGTGTTGGTGTATGCGGGGTGCGCGGTGAGCACGTCCAGCATCTGCTCCGCGTACTCCTCCCAGTCCGTCGCGCAGTGCACCAGCGCACCCGGCTTCAGGGCGTCCGCGGCCAGCGTGAGGAACTCCGGCTGGATCAGGCGGCGCTTGTGGTGGCGCTTCTTCGGCCAGGGGTCGGGGAAGTAGACGCGCAGCCCGTCGAGCGAGGCCGGGGGCAGCATCTCGCGGAGCAGGATGATCGCGTCGCCGTTGGCCACGCGGACGTTGGTCATGCCGCCGCGCTCGGCGAGGCCGAGGAGGTTGCCCATGCCGGGGGTGTGCACGTCGACCGCGAGGATGCCGGTGTCCGGGTCCTCGCCGGCCATCTGCGCGGTGGCCTCGCCCATGCCGAAGCCGATCTCCAGGACGACGGGCAGGCCGCCGAACATCGCGTCCAGGTCGAGCTTGCCGCGCCCGTCGATGTCCAGGCCCCACTGGGGCCACAGCCGCTGCAGATACTCGGCCTGGCTGGTGGTGACCCGGCTGCGGCGCGGCTGGAAGCTGCGGATCCGGCGCTCGTGGTGCGAGCCCGCCGGGTCGGGCGCGGGCCCGTCCGGGAAGCGGGGCTCGCCCTTCGGCCGGGTGCGGCGGTACGCGTCGACGGGCTGCTGCTGCTCGGCGGCGGGCGTCGTCGGGGCGGCGGCGGCCGCGATGTCGGACGTCATGGGTTCGGCTTCGGGAGCGTCGGGAGCGTCGGGAGCGGCGGGAGCGGCGGGGGCTTCGGAAGCTTCGGGGGCTTCGGGCGCGTGGAAATCAGACACAGTAAGGGCAATTTTACGGGGAGACGCGGGAGGGGAGGGCGGGTCCTACGCCGCGTCCAGCGCAGCCAGCACCCGCCGGGCCACCTCCCGCCCGATCGGCAGGGACGCCGTCGCCGCCGGGGACGGGGCGTTCAGTACGTGGACCGTGCGCGGGGCCTCGCGGATCAGGAAGTCGTCGACCAGCGTGCCGTCGCGCAGCACCGCCTGCGCGCGCACCCCGGCCTTCGCGGGGCGCAGGTCGTCCTCCGTGACGGCGGGAAGGAGCCTGCGCACCGCCTCCGTGAAGGCGCGCCTGGACAGGGAGCGCTGCAGCTCGCCCGCTCCGTACCGCCAGTGTCTGCGGGCAATGTGGCGGCTGCCGGGCCAGGCCAGGGTCTCGGCGAGGTCGCGGGGGCTCAGCACCGACCAGTCGTACCCCTCGCGGGCGAGGGCCGGGACGGCGTTGGGGCCGATGTGCACGCCGCCGTCGACCCCGCGCGTGAGGTGCACGCCGAGGAACGGGAAGGCCGGGTAGGGCACCGGATAGACCAGGCCGCGGACCAGCTCGGGTCTGGCCAGGTCGTAGTACTCACCGCGGAACGGCACGATCCGCATGCCCGGGTCGTCGCCCGCGAGCCGGGCCACTCGGTCGCAGTGCAGGCCCGCGCAGTTGACCAGGGCACGGGCGCGCAGCACCGCACCGTCCGCCGTGCGCACCGCGACGCCTCGCTCCGGGCGGCGGTCGATCACGGTGACCTCCGCGCCGTACCGCACCTCGGCGCCCGAGGCCTGGGCGAGCCGGGCGGCGACGGCCGTGAAGTCGCACACGCCCGTCGTGCCGACGTGGATGCCCGCGATGCCGCTGACCTGCGGCTCGAACTCCGCTATCTGGGCCGGGCCCAGCTCCCTGACCGGGATGCCGTTCTCCCGGCCGCGCTGCACGAGCGCGTGCAGGCGGGGCAGCTCCGCGCGGTCGGTGGCGACGATCAGCTTGCCGGTGACGGCATGCGGAATGTCGTACTCCGTGCAGAATTTGACCATTTCCGCGGCGCCGCGGACCGCGTACCGCGCCTTGAGCGAGCCCGGGGCGTAGTAGATCCCGCTGTGGATCACTCCGCTGTTGCGGCCCGTCTGGTGCCGTGCCGGGCCCGGCTCCTTCTCCAGGACCGTGACGCGGGTGCCCGGACGGGTGCGCGTCAGTGCGTACGCCGTGGACAGGCCGACGATCCCGCCGCCGATCACCAGCACGTCGCAGTCGTACGTCATGCGCTCCACCTCCCAGGTCCGATAGTGCACTGCGCCACTGACAATGCCTTCAAACCCGAAAGGATCATGGACTGCCGCCGGAGTGACAAGCCGCCGGGGTGACAAGGGGGTGCGCGGGGCTCAAGGGTTCACGCCGGGGCGACGAGCAGCGGCCGCGCCCGTTCCCGCAGCTCCGCGACGCGTGGCTCGTCGCCGTGCGCCTCCAGGCGGTGCAGCAGGTCGCGTACGTACTCCGTGGTGCGGGCGGAGGAGATGCGTCCGGCCACTTCGACGGCGCGCAGGCCCTGGGCGCACGCCGCGTCCAGGTTGCCCGACTCCAGCTCGGCGACCGCGCTCACCACCAGCCGCAGCCCGTGCGAGCGGACGAACTCCTCGGTCGGCCGGGACAGCGCCTGCTCGGTGAAGCGGCGCACCTGGCGCGGCGCCTTCAGGTCGCGGTAGCACTCGGCGGCGTCGGCGGCGAAGCGGTCGTACGAGTAGAAGCCGAGCCACTGCGGGTCGTTGTCGCCGTCCCGCGCGCGCTCCAGCCAGCCCTCCGCGGCCTTCAGGGCGGCCCCGGCGGCGTGCGCGTCGCCCGCACGCGCGTGTGCCCGCGCCTCGATGAGGCGGAAGAAGCTCATGGTGCGGGCGGTGGCGAGGCCGCGGTTGCGCTCGATGGCGGCCTGGGCGAGGTCCACGCCCTCGTCGCCGAAGCCGCGGTAGGTGGCCTGGAGGGACATCGACGCCAGGACGTACCCCCCGAGGGGGACGTCGGCCGCCGCGCGGGCGAGGCGTAACGCCTGGATGTAGTACCGCTGGGCGGCCTCCTGCTGGCCCGTGTCGAAGGCCATCCACCCGGCGAGACGGGTGAGTTCGGCCGTCGCGCCGAACAGGGCGCGGCCGACTTCGTCGGAGTACGAGCCGAGAAGGAGCGGGGCCGCCTCGACCCGCAGGCACTCCGGGACCATCGACGAACGCCAGTCACCGCCGCCGTACTTGGAGTCCCAGCGGCGCGCGTCCTCGGCGGCCTCGCGCAGCTTGTGCACGTCGCTGTGGCCGACGCGCTGCAGCGTCTCGCCCGCGGCCGCGGCCGTGACGGCCGCGGCGGCGCTCTCCGGGGAGCGCTCCACGGAGCTGTCGGCGGGGGTTATCAGCCAGCGGGACGCCGGGGTCGCGTACGCGCTCACCGCGAAGGAGCCCGCCAGGGACTGCCAGATCCCGCCACCGCCGGCCCGGCGGCCCGCGAGGTCCAGGCGGTACAGCTCCGTCGCGGACTTCACCGCCGCGCCGACGTCGCGCGGGAAGGCGAGGCCCACTTCGGGCGCGGGGTCCGCGTCGGCGAGGCCGATCTCGTGCAGCGGCACCGGGCGGCCGAGCTTCTGGCCGATGGCCGCGGCGATCAGATGCGGTGCTGCGCCCTGCGGCACCATGCCCTTGGAGACCCAGCGGGCCACCGAGGTCTTGTCGTAGCGAAGCGTCAACCCCCGTTGTGCGCCGAGGTCGTTGACCCGGCGCGCGAGGCCGGCGTTGCTGATTCCCGCGAGGGCGAGAACCGCGCCGAGCTTTTCGTTCGGCCCGCGTTGCTCCCTGGACATGCGCCACCCCTCGACACAGACGGCTGCCGCGGCTGTGGCATGACCGGCTTTGGCATAACCACGCGGCATTCGTAAACCCAGCGTAGTTCCCCGCATTCCAAGCGTTAAGGGGCACGGTTCCGGATGGCGAGATTGTTGTCTGTACAGGAGTACGGGTCGTGGGTGCCGTGCTCCGGGTGTGTGGCCGTGCGCCTGCGCGTGCGCTCTTCTCGGACACGCGCGGGGAGCGCTTTCATGGGCGGTGCGTGGGTCGGCCCGCTGCGCACACGATCCAGTGGGCTGGGGGAAGCCGCCGCCTTCATCCCCGCGGGCGGCGGAACGGTCCGGGAGGTGAGAGCACCTCCCGGACTGCGTGATTCCGTGCCCCACGCGCGCGTGCCCGAGCCCCCGTCCCGTCGTGGTGCCGTCCGCACGGTCACCGAATTGGCCAAATATCGATGCCCGCCGTACGTCCCTGAGATGTCTCAAGTGTCCGAATCCGGGGGCGCATTGAGGCATGCCCGTACGCTCCCGTTCCCCCTCTCGTACGCCGTCTTCGTGGCAGCATGGACCCGAGTTCCCGGCAGTTCTCCTGCCGTTCTTCGGTCTCGGTTGTTCACAGCCTGTGGAGGCGGCGATGCGGTGGTTGGTGGGGTGGAGCAGTACCACCGCGAGGACGGGCCCGGCCATGGCCCCGGATGCCCACGACGGCGCCGCCGGCGGCGAGACCGTGCACCCCGTGGGCTCCCAGCTCCTGTGGGGCGACCCGGACCCGCTGTGGGCGGTCGGCGACTGGCGCCCCGACGAGGTCCGCGTGGTCAAGGCCGACGACCGCACCAGGATCGCCGTGCTCGGCACCTGCGGCGCCAGCGACGAACAGCTGCGCGTCGGCCTGTTCGCGGCCCGCGGCGGCGCCCTGCGCCACCTCACGGCCTGGCCCGGCAGCTACACCGCCGTCGTCCAGGTCGGCCGCCGCATCACCGTCGCCGGCGACCTCGCGGGCGCACGCCCCGTCTTCCACACCCCCTGGGCGGGCGGCACGGCCTACGCCACCGCCGCCCTGCCGCTCGCCGACCTCATCGAGGCCCACCTCGACATCGGCCACCTCGCCGCCCTGCTCGCCTGCCCCGACGTCCCCGAGGCCCTGCACGACTCCACGCCCTACCTCGGCGTGAGCCGCATCCCGCCCGGCCACGCCCTGATCCTGCGCGACGGCGCCCGCGAGATCGCCGGGTACGAACCGGTCGCCTCGCTCGCCGTGGCCGCCCCGCAGATGGACGGCGCGCGTGCGGTGGACGGCGTCCGCGACGCCCTGGTCGAGGCCGTACGCACCCGGCTCGCCGCGCCACGGCACGTACCGGACATCGACCCGGGGCCCGTCCCCGGCATGGGGCCCGCCGAACGGCGCGGCGCCCGGATGCCCGTGCCCGGCATCGGCGCCGACCTCTCCGGAGGGCCCGCCTCCGGCACGCTCGCGCTGCTCGCCGCCGGCCTGCCGGGGCTGCCCGGCACCGTACTCGGACACGGCACCGGCGCGGGCGAGCGGCTCCTCGCCGTCACCTTCAACGACCTGACGACCGGCGGCAGCGAGGCCGAACTGCACCGCGCGGGCGCCATCGCCGCCAACCCGCGCCTGCATCACGTCGTGGTCGCGGCCGGCGAAGAAGCCCTGCCCTACGCCGACTTGGACGGGCCGCTCACCGACGAGCCGGGCCCCTCCCTGGTGACCGCCGCCCGCCACCGCGCCCGCCTCTCCTCGGGCAGCGCCGACCACTTCACCGGGCACGGCGCACGCCAGGTGCTCGACGCCCACCCCGCGCGCCTGGCGGACCTCCTGATGGACCGGCGCAGACGCCATCTCGTGCGCCCCGTCGCGGCGCTGGCCAAGGCGGAGGGCTCGGTTCTCGTCCCCGCGCGCGTGTACGCGGCCGCGCGCCGCCTCGCCCGTACGTCGTACCGCTCCGGCATCGAGGACGCCGCCGTGCGCCTCAGGGAGGGCCGGTTCGCGGAGCCCGACGGCGCGGTCGGCGCCTCCCTCGCGGCACTCGCCTGGGCCCGGCCCGGTCCCGCCGCGCGCTGGCTGACCGGCGAAGCGCTCGCTGAAGTATCGGTTCGCCTGGAGCAGGCGGCGACCCGCCCAGGACCCGCCCCCGGCCAGCACCCCGGCGAACTGCGCGCGCGGGCCGCCCTCACCCGGCACGCCGCCGACCTGCGCGTCCTGGAACAGGCCGCCGAGGTCCGCTTCCAGCGCCTGCACGCCCCGTTCCTCGACAACCAGGTCGTACGCGCGTGCCGGGCGCTCCCCGAAGCACTCCGGGTGCAGCCCGGCGCACGCGCGGACATCCTGCGCACGGTCCTGGAGGGCGCCGGAGTCACCGAACTGCCGACCGGCTGGGGCGAACCCACGCTCGCCTCGTCCACGGCCGCCGTCGGCACCGGACTGCGGGTCGCCGTCGAGGAGTTGGTCGACCTGTTCGCCGCTCCGCTGCTCGCCCAGGCCGGTCTGGTCGAGGGCCGCGTGGTGCAACGGGCCCTGCGGGAGGCGGCCGGCGGGGAACAGGGCGGCCTCGACGGCCTCGCCGAACTCGTCTCGACCGAACTGTGGCTGCGCCGCCTCCTCGCCCGCCGGGGCACCTGCTGGACGGGCACACCGGCACGCGCGCGTGCGGTGCCCTCCGGGATCACCCCGCACAAGGGCGTGCTCGGGCAGCAGCGGGGGGCGTTGGGGAGCGCTTCGAGTCCTAGCGGGGTCTGAGCTCTTACGCACGGGCGCTTCAGGGGACGTCTGCCGGATCAGTGGAGGTCTCCCGGATCCTTGGCCCTGGTGGGCCGCCTGCGCCGCGCCCTCGGCAAGGAGGCCCTCGCCTCGTCCCCGGGCGGCTACCGGCTCACCGCAGACCCGGACGAGGCCGACCTGCACCGCTTTGAGCACCTGGCCCGCCGCGGCACGGAGGCACTGCACGCCGGCGACCCGGCCACCGCTTCCCGTCTCCTGCGCGAATCCCTCGCCCTGTGGCGCGGCCCGGCCCTCGCCGACCTCCCGGACCGCACGGCCGCCGCCCGCCCCGAGTCCCGCAGGCTCGACGCAACCCGCACCCGCGTCGAGGCCGAACTGGGCCAGGGCCGCGCCCACGACCTCGTACCGGAACTGCGGGAGCTCACCGAGGCCCACCCGTACGACGAACCGCTTCCTGGAGCTCGTCCGGGAAGTGGACCACCCGCTCCGTCGACGACGGCCTCGCCGAACTGCGCGCCCTCTCCCGCCAGGTCGGCGACCGCTGGATGCGCGCCCAGGTGTGCAGCGCCGCCGGCGAGGCCGCCATGGCCCGCGGCCGGTACGAGCAGGCGCAGAGCGAGTACGAGGAGGCGCTGCACCTCGCGTACGAGGTGGGGGCGCACGCCGAGGCGCCGTTCCTGATCGCCCGGCTCGGCGAGATCGCGTACCGCTCGGGCGACACGCCCCTCGCCGAGGGCGCCCTGGCCGAGGCCGATGCGGAGGCCGACCGGTACGGCGCGGTGGACGCCCGCGCCTTCGTCCGCGCCCTGTCCTCGACGATCGCCCTCGGCGAGGGGGACGCGGTGCGCGCCCGCGAGGAGTGCGAGGCCGCCCGCGACCAGGGCGAACGCACCACGCCGCCCCCGCAGTTCGACGCCGCGATCGCCCATCCGGACGGCCGCGTCACCGCCGCCGAGTCGACGCCGCGCGCGGGGCTGCCGCTGCTCGCGGAAGGCCTGCGGCGCGCGGTGCCGGCGCGCTGCGCCGAGCTCGTCCTGGCCACGCTCACGGAGAGCGTCGCCGTCCTCCTCCTCGCCCCCGACGACCCGGCCCGCGCGGCCCGCCTCCACTGGGCCGCCACGGCCCGGCGCTCCGGCCGGCCCCGCTCACAGCCCGAGCGGGCCGAGGCGGACAGCGTCGAGGACGGCCTGCGCACGGCACTCGGCGAGCAGCGGTACGCGAGGGAACGCACGGCGGGGGCTGCCCTGACTGCAAAGGACGTGCTGGGGGAAGTCTCCGCGGGGGAGCGGGAGTTGGGGATCGCTTGGCCGTGAGGGGCGGAGGAAAGAAGGCCGTGGGGGCTACCCGCAGGTGCCCGTCACTCGCAGGCGATCCGTGACTGCGCCCAGTCCGCGAGCGCCACCGCGCCGAACTCCGTGTGCGGCTCGACGACCAGCTGCATCGTCCTGCGCCCGGCCAGGTCGACATGGACCGGCACCGCCGGGTCCCCGCCGCGCAGCACCGGCGAGCTCCACAGCTGCTCCCCGTCGGCCAGCACCTTGAACCGCACCGCGCCGAGCCCGAACGTCATGTCGTCCACGCCCACGAGCGCGTCGTACGAGCTGCAGGTGCGGTTCAGGTCGATGGTCACCGAGGAGCGGGCGTGCACGGTCACGCCGTGGGCGTACCGCGTGCCGCCGATGCTCAGGTTGCGGCGCTGCCAGAACCAGCTGGACTCGCCCATCCGCACCTCCGGCTCGGTGCCGTCGCCGACGACGCTGTACTGCAGCTCGTTGACCGGGTACACCTTCGGCTCCGCCGGCGGGGGCGGGGAGGGCTTTGTCGGGCTGGGCTTCGGCGGCGGAGGCGGGGTGGGCGTCGGGGTGGGGGTCGGCGTCGGCGTCGGGGTGGGGGTGGGGGTCGGCTCCGGCGAGGGCTTCGGGGCCGGTGGCTGCGGCTCCGGGGACTCCGGCTCCGGTTCGGGCTCGGGCTGCTGCGGCTCGGCGGACTGGGTGGGGGCGGGCTTGGGCTTCGCCTCCGGCTGCGGTTCGCTGCCGGTGAGGGCGAGCGCCACCGCGACCCCGGCCGCCACGAAGACACCCGCCGCGATACCGGCCTTCGCCGGGGCGCCGACCCCCTCGGCCACCGCACCCCCGGCCGCACCCCCCGCCGCACCGCCGGACGCGCCGCCCGCGGCCGCTGCCGCGCCCGCTCCGGCGGCACCCGCGGCACCGCCACCGAGCAGGAGCCCCGCCTTGACCGAGTACCCGGCGGCGCCGAACCAGCCGATGACCGCGACCGGCACGAGCGCCGGGATACCGCCCGCCAACTCCTTGATCTGGCCCGCCGCAAGCCGACACTTGGCGCACGCGTCCAGGTGTCTGCGCAGCCCGCGCTCGGCGCGCGTGCGCAGCCGCCCCCGCGCGTACGCACCGAGCCGGTCGGCATAGCGCGCGCACTCGTCGTCCGAGGCCAGCGCGGTGCTCACATGCGCCTGCAGATACGCCTGCTTCAGCCCTTCGCGGGCCCGACTCGCCAGCTGCGCCGTCGCGTTGGGCGAGGCGTGCCCGAACAGCGGCGCCACCTCGCTCAGCGGGTCGTCCTCGACCTCCGTGTGCCACAGGACGGCCTGCCACTCCTCGGAGAGGCTGCGGAAGGCCTGCATCACCATGGACCGCTCGGCCTCGTGCATGGCCATCACATCGGCGCCGAGGTCCAGCGTGTCGTCGTCGGACACCTCCGCGGAACGCGACGCCTGCGCCGCGAACACCGCGAAGTCCTCGACGAGTTGCTCCCGCTTCCCGGCCTTCGCCCAGCTCGCCGCCACCCGCCGCACCGACGTCAGCAGATACGCGCGTACCGCGTGCTCCGGGCCCGACCCCCCGCGCACTGCCTGCAGCATGCGGGCGAACACCTCGGACGTCAGGTCGTCCGCGGTGTGCCCGTCCCGGCAGCACGTGCGCGCGTAGCGCCGAACCGCTACTGCATGGCGGCGGTACAGCTCCTCGTACGCCGAGTCGTCGCCCGAGCGCATCCGGCCGATCAACTCCGGGTCCGACAGCGGTTCCTCGGCCGCGGAGAGGAGTTCGTCGGCGAGCGAGCCGTCGTCCTGCGCGCCGACCGCGGGACCCGAGGCGCCGGCCGCGGGACCCGAGGCGCCGGCCGCGGGACCCGAGGCGTCGGCGGGGCCGCCCTGGCTCGGCACCTGCCGAGAGGGCAGCCCGCCGGAGTCGACACCTCCGCCGGAGAGTGGCCCGTCCCGCCCGTCAACGCCCATAGCGCGTAGCCCCCGCACAAACACTCCGACCGAACACCGGGAAAGAGTGTCGCATGCGTCAACGGCAAGGCAGCCCCGAATGCGGGCAACCACTCATCCGGGGCGAGTTCCGGAAACACGGCACGGCCGTTCACTCATTCGAGGCACACTGAACGGGTATGCCAAGAACACGGGTTGACCGGTAAACGACGGACCCGAGACCGACACTCGCCCGACTCTTCCGGCCTTTCCGACCTTCCGGAGCTTCCGGCCTTCTCCGCCTTTCCGCAAGGCGCCCCCGAAGCCCTGAAAGAGATCAGGAGGCAGGCCCGAAGCCCTGAAAGAGATCAGGCAGGCCGGGACCGCAGCCCTTCCAGAAGGATGTCGAGGAGCCGCCCCGAGGCCGCCGCCTGCTGCGCCGGATCGGGCAGCGAAGGCGCAGCCGTGGCTATCACGAGCAGCACGTCCGCGACGGTCACGTCCGCCCGCAGCGCCCGCGCCGCACGCGCCCGCTCCACGAGCCGCCCGACCACGTCTAGCAGCGCCGCCGTACCCGAATCCGGGTCCACCGCCTCCTGCTGCGGGGCCTGCCGCTGCTCCACGAGCCGCAGATCGGGCTGCGCCGCCCGCTGCTGCGGCACCCGCGCCTCCTCCGGACCCGCCTCCGCCGAACCCTCGTCGGCCACGCCGACCCGCAGCACCTGCGGCGGCAGCAGCCGGCCCGCCCCGGACGCCACCGACGTCCGCAGGAAGCGGGCGAGCGCCGACCACGGCTCGTCCTCCTGTCCGAGCGCCGTCTGCGCCTGCTCGGTCAGCCGCGCGGTCTCCTCCTCGGCGATCCGCCGTACGAGGACGTCCTTGCTCGGGAAGCGTCGGTAGACCGTGCCCACCCCGACCCGCGCCCGGCGCGCCACGTCCTCCATCGGCGCGCCGTACCCCAGCTCGCCGAAGACCTCGCGCGCCGCGCGCAGCACGTGCTCCAGATTGCGCTGGGCGTCCACCCGCAGCGGCGTGCTGCGCGCACCGTCCTCCGACCCGTGCCGCTGATGCTCGTCCGCCGCCGCCAGAGCCGACGCGGAACCCCAATGAGAATCTTGAATGTGCATAACCGTTCCCCCGGTAATGACGTCTCCCCCCGGAGACTTCCCCGCCTGACTGACCGGTGCGCGGAGGGGGTCTGACCGTGATCATCTGTGGTACTTCCCCCGCACCCCGTCGTCACACGAACATAGTTGAGGCGGAGTCAATTCAGAAGGGGCCAGTTCCGCCCGGAGCGCCCCCCGATCGGAGTACGCACCGGTTCCACCCCGATTGCACCCCCGTCCGTGCCGTCGAAGTCACAGCCTGACCTGCGTATTTCTCCGAACCCACAGAGCGGCGCGCGAGCCGGGCCCGCGCGGACTTCCGGTCACACAAATTGCCGGGCCTGTGGACAAACGCGCGGCCGCGGTGCGTCATGGACAGGTGATGGCTGCAAACTCCCGGGGGAGGGCCCCCGGATCCCCCCGGGCTCGCATTCTCGTCGTAGGCGGCGGCTACGTCGGCCTGTACACCGCGCTGCGGCTGCAGAAGAGGCTCAAACCCGAGCTCAGGCAGGGGTCCCTGGAGATCGTGGTGATCACCCCCGACCCGTACATGACATACCAGCCGTTCCTGCCCGAGGCCGCCGCCGGATCCATCTCGCCCCGCCACGTCGTCGTACCGCTGCGCCGCGTCCTGGCCGACTGCAAGGTCGTCATCGGCGAGGCGCAGTCCATCGACCACGCCAAGCGGACCGCGACCGTCACCACCCTCGCCACCGAGGAGGAGGGCACCGGCGCCGTGGAGATCACGTACGACGAACTCGTGCTCGCCCCCGGCTCCATCTCGCGCACCCTGCCCGTGCCCGGGCTGGCCGACCACGGCATCGGCTTCAAGACCGTCGAGGAGGCCATCGGGCTGCGCAACCACGTCATCGAGCAGATGGACATCGCCTCCTCCACCCGCGACCCCGCCGTCCGCGACGCGGCCCTCACCTTCGTCTTCGTCGGCGGCGGGTACGCGGGCGTGGAGGCGCTCGGCGAGCTGGAGGACATGGCCCGCTACGCCTCGCGCTACTACCACAACGTCAAACCCGACGACATGAAGTGGATCCTCGTGGAGGCGTCCGACCGGATCCTGCCCGAGGTCGGCGAGGAAATGGGCCGCTATACGGTGCGCGAACTGCGCCGCCGCAACATCGACGTACGCCTGGAGACCCGCCTCGACTCCTGCCAGGACCGGGTCGCCGTGCTCGACGACGGCTCGCGCTTCCCCACCAGAACCGTCGTGTGGACCGCAGGCGTCAAACCCCACCCCGTGCTCGCCGCGACCGACCTGCCTCGCGACGAACGCGGGCGCCTGAAGTGCACCGCCAAACTCGCCCTGGACGACACCACGCACGCGTGGGCGGCGGGTGACGCGGCCGCGGTGCCCGACATCACCGCCGGCGAACCCGGCAGGGAGTGCGCCCCCAACGCCCAGCACGCCGTCCGCCAGGCCAAGGTCCTCGCCGACAACGTGGTCGCCGCCCTGCGCGGGCAGCCCCTGACGGACTACGCGCACTCCTACGCCGGATCAGTCGCCTCGCTCGGCCTCCACAAGGGCGTCGCGCACGTCTACGGGCGGAAGTTGAAGGGCTACCCTGCTTGGTTCATGCACCGCGTGTACCACCTCAGCCGGGTGCCCACCTTCAACCGCAAGGCGCGCGTGCTGGCCGAGTGGACCCTCGCCGGCCTCTTCAAG
Source organism: Streptomyces solicavernae (assembly GCF_029968095.1). Lineage (GTDB taxonomy): Bacteria > Actinomycetota > Actinomycetes > Streptomycetales > Streptomycetaceae > Streptomyces > Streptomyces solicavernae. The sequence continues at coordinate 120,754 of NZ_JASCIR010000019.1, forward strand.
CGCGAGGTCGTCTCGCTGGGCTCCCTGGAGCACCCGCGTGCGGAGTTCGAACTCGCGGCCGGAGGGGAGCGCCCGAAGGAGTCCTCCTGACCGGAGCCAGGAACTCCGCGTACAGCACCGGCGTCTGACGGATGTCAGTCCGGTCGGACAGACTGGACCCGACCACGGGCGAACCGCCCCACGACCTTGCACGAGGCATCCCCAGTGCCGTGTCTCGACCCAGAAGCGAACACACGAGGCCTAACGCAGTGAACTTCACGCGCTGGAGCGCCCGATTCCCCGGAACGCAGCGCCGCGCCGCAGCACGATCCGACCGCGCATCCGACGGCGCAGCCGGTCGCGCAGCCGACCGCGCAGCCGGTCGCGCATCCGAACGAGATGCCGACCGTGCAGCCGGTCGCGGCTCCGACCGCGGTGCCGACAGAGGCGCCGACCGCGGTGCCGTGCCCGCCGCCCGGGCCGAGCACCCGGCCGGCGAACCGGACGACGCCGCTCCCACGCCCGCCGTCGAGGACTTCGCCGTGCGCGGGATCCTCGACCGCGTCCCCGCCCTCGTCGCCCTGGTCCACGGCCCCGAGCACCGCATCGCGTACGTCAACGACGCGTACGCCGAAGCCTTCGGTCCCCGCCCCGTGGGCGCCCCCGCGCACGAAGCGCTGCCCGAGCTGGCGGAGCTCGGCCTGCTGCCCCTGCTCGACCAGGTCCTGCGCAGCGCCAAGCCGCGCACGGTCAAGTCCCGCAAGGTCCCCGGCGGCCGGTCCTACACGTTCACCTGCACCCCGCTCGACACCCCCGACGGCGGCGGCGTGCTCGTCTTCGCGGCCGACGTCACCGACCAGGCCGAGGCCGCCGAACGCCTCCGCGCGAGCGAACGCCGGCACCGCGAGGCCGCCGTCACCCTCCAACGCTCACTCCTCCCGCAGGAGTTGGAGGGCCCGGACGACCTGCGCGTCGCCGCCACGTACCAGCCGGGCGGCACGGACGCCGCGGTCGGCGGCGACTGGTACGACGTGATCACCCTCGGCGGCGGCCGCACCGCCCTCGTCATCGGGGACGTCATGGGCCGCGGGGTGCGCGCCGCCGCGGTCATGGGCCAGCTCCGCACGGCGGTCCGGGCGTACGCGCGCCTGGACCTGCCCCCGCACGAAGTGCTGCAACTGCTGGACGGCCTCGCCGCGGAGATCGACGCCAGCCAGATCGCCACCTGCGTCTACGCCGTCCACGACCCGAACGAAGGCCGCCTCACGTACGCGTCCGCCGGTCACCTGCCGGTCCTCGTACGCGACGACGAGGGCGGCCTGCACCGCGCGGACGAGCCGACCGGCCCCCCGCTCGGCACCGGCGGCTGGATGCACACCTCGGGCTCCCTGCCGTTCCCGCCCGGCGCCACCGCCGTGCTCTACACCGACGGCCTGGTGGAGCGGCGGGACGAGGACATCGACCAGGGAGTCGCCGCCCTGGAGCAGGCCCTCGCCGGCGCCACGGGCACCCCGCAGGTCGTCTGCGACCGCCTCATCCGCGCCCTGGGCGTCACCGCCGAGCACGACGACGACGTGGCGGTCCTGGTCCTGCAGCACCCCAAGCGCACCGGCGCCGACGCGGAGCGATTCCGGGGCGCCGCACTCGAACTGCTCGGCGGCGTGGAAGCGGCACCACGCGCGCGTGCGTTCGCCTCCGGCGTCCTCTCCAGCTGGCGCTTCCCGACGGAGCTGCACGACCTGGGCGTCCTGGCCGCCAGCGAACTCGTCGCGAACTCCCTGCAGCACGGCACCCCGCCGATGCGCCTCAGACTCCGCCGTACGGACCGCCGCCTGATCGTCGAGGTCACCGACGGCGACGACCACCTGCCCCGCCGCCGCAGAGCGGAACCGGCCGACGAAGCGGGCCGGGGCATCGCGATCGTCGCGACGATCGCCTCCTCGTGGGGCTCCCGCCGTACCCCGGGCGGCGGCAAGGCGGTCTGGTGCGAGTTCGCCCTGCCGCGCGAGTAGCCCGTGCGCCCATGCGCCCGTCCGCCCGTCCGCCCGTCCGCCCGTCCGCCCGTCCGTGCGTCCCTGCGTCCGTCGTCAGGCGCTTCCGGCCACCGGCACCTCGGCCGGCGCGGGCGAGCTCTCCCGTACGACGAGACTCTTCTTCTCGGCCCACGGGTGGTTCTGCGCCGGGCTGAGCGACCGGCCGAGCTTCACGGCGAGCACCGTGATGGCGAGCGAGAAGAGCACGAACACCACGATGTAGGGACCGTGCAGCGAGGCCCCCATCGGTCCGCCCACCGCGGGCCCGACCGCGAGCGCGAGCTGCTTCACCAGCGCGAAGGCCGAGTTGTACTGCCCGACCATCCCGTCCGGCGCCAGATCCGCCACGAGCGGCGCGACGGTCGGCGACAGCATGGCCTCTCCGATCCCGAACAGCGCGTACGTGGAGATGAACGCGGCCGTCGCCATGGCCTGGCTGCCCTGCCCCAGACCCGCGTACCCGGCGAAGATCCAGGCCACGGCCCAGATCAGCCCGACCGACGCGATCACCCGCGACCGCTTGCGCCGCTCCACGAACTTCAGCACCACGAACTGCGCGACCACGATCGCGCCCGTATTGGCGGCGAGGGCGATCCCGAGCGTGGACGGCGAGATCCCCGCCGCCTCGACGCCGTACGCGGACAGACCGGACTCGAACTGCCCGTAGCAGGCGAAGAACAGCACAAAGCCCAGCACGCACAGCTGCACCATGGCCCGATTCCCGAAGAGCCGCTTCCAGCCGCCCTTGGCCTGTGGCGTCGCGTCGCCGATCCGCGGCTGCGCCGGCAGCTTCACCGTCGCCATGATCACGACGAGCAGCAGGAACATGGCGGCCTCGATGCCGAACAGCAGCGTGAAGTCACCGGGGCGCTCCCGCTTCACGATCTGCCCGCCGATCAGACCGCCGACGCCGAGGCCCAGGTTCTGCAGGAAGAACTGCATGGCGAAGGCCCGCGTGCGGGTCTCGGGCGTCGAGCACTCCACGATCATCGTGGCGAGCGCCGGCTGCATCACGGCCTGCCCGGCGCCGAGCAGCGCGGCCGAGGCCAGGACCAGCCGGGAATCGGCGGCGAGCCCGAGGCTCATCGCGCCGATCGCGGCGGTCACCAGGGCGGCGAGCAGCACGGGCAGCGGACCGCGCCGGTCGACGGCACGACCGGTGAACGGCAGTACGACGAGCGCGGCCACGGCGAAGACGGCGAGCACGAGGCCCGCCGTCGTAGGACCGAGTTCCCGCACCTGCGCCACGTAGACGTAGAGGAACGGGACCGTGAAGCCGAGACCGAACGCACTCAGCGCGTTGCCCACGTGGATCCGGCGCATCGCAGCGCCCATCGCCCTGGTCACTTTCACCTGCCTTAGGGGAGTCGCTTCAGGACCCAGGACCCAGGACCTAGGAGTCAGGAGCTAGGAGTTAGACCTGAAGACTTAGAAGCTAAAGTTCAGACCTAAAGAGTACGGCCTGAAGGTCTTTAGTGCAAAGTCGCAGTGTGCGACACTGCCGGGCATGGGTGACACCGCCGATGCCGCACCGACCGAGCCGACCCTTGAGGAGCAGATCGCCGCGTACCAGCGCGAGTTCAGCGACCTTGATCCGCAGGTCGAGCAGGTGGTCTCTGCGCTCGGCCGCCTCAACCGCCGCATGAACGTGGCGTACGGCCGCCAGACGGCCACGCTCGGCATCAGCAATGCGGAGTGGGAGGTCCTGAAGGCCCTCGTCCTGTCCGGTGCCCCGTACCGCCTTGGCCCGGGCGAGATCGCCAAGCGCCTCGGCCTCACCCCGGCGGCCATGACCCACCGGATCGACCGCATGGTCGCGGAGGGCCTGGTGACCCGCGACCGCGACGAGAACAATCGCGTACGAGTGATCATTGAGCTCACGGATCCGGGCCGCGAGAAGTGGCTGGAGGCCATGCGCCTCGCGACGGTCTTCGAGGAGGACCTGATGCAGGACCTCTCCGGTGACGAGCGCGGCTTGCTCGGCGAGCTGCTGACCAGGCTGCTTCGCCGGGTCGAGGACGCCCAGCCGGACGCCGGCGGGCGGCTCACCGACCTGGAGTGATCCGGCGGTGATCAGTGACGCAGTCGGGGGTTGACAGTCCCTGTGTGGATCCGTAAAGTTCTTCGGGTTGCCACGGAGCCGTAACGGTTCTGCGGCGGCATCTCTCGCCGCGAGAGCGGCACAC